>NZ_JAQGNX010000159.1 GCF_028293835.1 Pseudomonas sp. | reverse complement strand
GTCCGATGAAGCTACAAAAACGGCATATTTCCGATACCGCGTGCCGACCAGATTCTGCCCGCACACCAACCCCATCAAGGGACGCAGGAGATAAAGTTCATACAAGTGTTTAATCTTGGCTGGCTTTCACGTTCTCTTTTTCGACGTCCAGACTGACGGGCGCACGCTGGAACACCTGGTAAGTGGCAATCAGGACCAAACCAACAAAAGCCAGAAGGCTCCATTCCGCGGCGCTCATGCCAAACAAAGACCAGCTCACCTCGGCGCACTCCGCGGTACGATCAAACAGCCGAGCGAGTAAGTGAGCAATCGAGGTGGATTCAGTCAGGCATTGCGAGGGGCTTCGGCACGGCAGCAGGCGCTCTATCGAATGGGTCTGCATCCAGACTTGGCGCCCTGCACTTAACGCACCGGCCATGGCACACAGCAGCATCGCTATGGAGTAGGCACGCCAAGTGGCGTTGGTAGGCGCGTGGAAAAATGCAATCAGCGAGACCGCCCCTAAGATGATGAGTAACGTGCGCTGCACGAGGCACAGCGAGCAAGGTACAAGTCCTACTCCGTACTCTAAATACAGCGACGCACCTACAACGAGCGTAGAGGCAATAAACGCCAGAAAAAACAGGGGGCGCGAGGCGGCCAGGTGCATGGCAGATCCGTTACAGAATGCGAGAACCGTTACGGTAGAGGAAAGCACTTGACGGTTTCAAGACGACAACGGGCAGATATTTCAGTAATGAAGCAGCCCTCTAATGACGCGCCTTGTAGGACTATATTTCAAATGGGTGAAGGCCGGGTTTTCCAGCTACAGGGCGACCCGAACAGTCCTACAAATTAAACTCAAAAGAGTAACGGCGGGCTGCATTCAGGGCACCCCGCCCCACTGTTAAGCCCTGGCTAATACCGGCAGCGGTCGCGCCAGCAAACGCTCATCAAGCAGGCTCAGGCCCTCTTGGAATAACTGATTACTGCGCTCGGTTTCACCCATTTGCGCCAACAATCGCGCAAGTTCTGCGCAGGCTTCGGGGTTGCGCTGCAAGCGTAAGCTGTCTTCCAGGTAATCCCGCGCCTTACCCCACAAACTGCTTTGCAGGCATAGACGGCCCAGGGTCAACAACAGGCTCGGATCGGCAGGGTGCTGCTTGAGCCAGCCCTCGGCGGTTTGCAATTGTCTCGCGGGATCGCTGCCCCGCAGCAATCCATAGAAACGCGCCAAATGACTGTTGTAATCGCGCTTGAGGGCGCCTCGCAATACTTCTTCTGCCTCAGCATCGGCGCCCATTTGGCGCAGTTGCTCGGCATAGGCAAGTACCAGGGGCGCCTCCTGCCGTTGCGCGGAGGAAAGTTGCTGCCAGGCCTTGTTGAGTGATTGCAGACCCGCTTCACCTTCTTGTTCGCTGTGTGCCGCAAGCGTCAGATTCTCACCCCAGGCACGGCGCTCCAGCTCGGCCAGCTCTGTCGCAGGCAATACCTTGTCCTTGCGCAATTCAGGCATCAGACGAATCAGCGCCGCCCAATCGCCCTGCTGCTGATACAAACGCTGCAACTGACGCAACACTTGCGGGTTATGCGGGTGGCGCCCGTGCATGGCTTCCAGCGTCGTCAACGCACCGTCGCGATCCCCACGATCGAGCTGTAACTGTGCATGACTCAGCGCAATGGCCAATTCGGCGTGCGGCTGACGCTCCAGAGCGCGTTCGAGCAAGCTGTCGCTGTCCTCGTAACGACCCAGTTCATTGGCGGCACGCGCTGCACCCAGGTAGTACAGCAAGGGTTGACGCTCGGCCTCGGCCGCACGCTGCAGATGACGCTGAGCATTGGCCCACCGGCCCTCGGCGAGGTCCAGCTGACCTTGTTCGATAGCTTGCTGCACGCGACGGCTGCGATTACGTCGCGACCACGGGTTAACCACGCCACCCGATGTGGTCACCAGGCCCAACAAGACCCGCACGACAAATATCACCAGCCAGATCACCGCCAGTAGTCCTAGGGTCGCCCACAAACTCGATTCGTAGCGGAAATTCTGGTAGGCGATCAGCACGTAGCCCGAGTGCTCGGAAATGGCCACGCCGATCAGCGCCGCGACGACGATTACCGCAAACAGGATCAGGTACACGCGTTTCATGGGCTGGTCTCCTGCCTGGCTTGTGCGGCAGGTTTATCTGCTGCCATGTGCCGACGCTCAAGGTAGGCCTGCACCGCACTCAAACTTTGCGCCAGGTCCGGCGTTACCACCGATACAGGCTGAGCAGTCAGCGCTTGCAGACGCTCGTCCAATACTTTGCTTTGCGGATTGTCTTTATTGAAGTTGTTTTGCAGAACGTTGCGCGCTTCGGCCAACGCCTGGGTGTAGACCTTGGGTTCGCCATTAAGGGCCGCCCATTGCGCTTGCTCCAGAGCCAGACTCAAGGCCAGCCGAACCTGAGTCAAACTTTGCCCAGCCAGTAACGGACGAATATTCTTGTCGGCGCTGAAGTCGATGCGGATATAGCGCGATAGCTCATCCCACCATTGCGCCCAACGACTGTCACTGGCATCACCGGGAGCGGTCAGGCCGAGCAGTGATTCACCTTTGTCCTGGTATTCCGGCGCCAGCGTATTGAGTTGAATCGCCAGATCACGCAACGCCGCCAGTTGCAGGAACAATCCGGTACGGTCCGGTTGCTCGACGCTGCGCAATGCGGCCAGGCTTTTGGCCAATTGCTCCCGGGCGGCAAAAGAACCGGGATCGTCCTGTTCCTGCAAAATCTGATCGGCGCCTTGCACCAGTGCCAATGCACTGTTGATGTCCTGCAAGGCTGACAAGCGCAGGCTGGCCAGGCGCAGCAAATGCTCGGCCTCGGCCAAACGCCAGTCCTGACGGCTGGCACCCAGCACGGTTTCCAGACGCTCGCTCAAGCGCTGCTGATCGCCTTGAAGCTGAGCCACCAGACGTCGACGGTCTTCCAGCTCAGACGCTTGAGGTAACTGTGCCAGCCGCGCAGCTAACTGCTGCTCGCTTTGTTTGAGCACCTGGGTTTGTGCGCCGATATCCTGCAACTGCCCCGATTGCTGCTGATGGCTGGCTTGGAGGCCGCGTACTTGCCACACTCCCCATCCGCCAACTGCAACGCCCGCAGCACCCAACAGCAATGCAACAATCACCAGGCCGCTGCCACGGTTCTTCGATGAGGTGCCTGGGGTCGGTGAAGACGCTTCGATCACCGGATCAACTTGTTCTTTGGGCAAGACTGTTTCGCTCACGTATCCATCCTATGCATTAGGGCGCGTATCACATCCAACGACGACTCGGTTAAAACACATTCATCGTCTTACGCCTAGAGGGCGGGTTCGGGGTGTGCCCGTAACGCCGCCAGCAAAGCCGCGGCATTAGCGCCACGACAATCCACAACTGTCTGTGCCCCTGCTGCTGTCGCCAATTCGGCGACTCGGGGGCTGGGTACAAATAACGGTAACCGTGCCACCTCCGGCCAGGCAGCGCCTGCCAGTTCGAACAGGTGCTCAAAACCCTGCCCACTGCTGACCACCACACCGTTCAAGCGTTCCGCTTCGATCCTGTGCGGCAGTTCCAATGCTGGATAATGCGGCAGGGTGCGCCGGTAGAGGGGTAAATAATCCACATTGGCACCGAGCGCGCGCAACCGCTCGGCCAGCAGTTCGCGGCCGCCTTCGCCCCGCAAAATCAGGACCCGGGTTCCAGGCCGCGCCAGGGCATCGCGCAATGGTAATAATTCGAGCAACGCTTCGCTGTCATCAGCGTCCACCGGATAGGCAACGCTCAGGCCATAGTCTTCGAGGATTTGAGCCGTTGCAGCACCGACGCTGAACCACTGTTGTACGGGCGGTTGCGGCCATATCTCATCAATCAAAGCCAAGCCCATACGGGCTGCTGGCTTACTGACGACGATCACCACCGCATAGAGGTCCAGATCGAAAATCATCGAGCGTTGGGCGCCAGTGATCGTCAACGGCTCGATCTTCAGCAAGGGCAAGCTGCTGCTATAAACGCCAACGTTTTTCAACACGGTCGCCAGCGCCGCCGACTCTTGCGCGGGACGCGTCAACAGCAGCCGCCAGGCCGTCACTCTTCGCCCGCCTCGCCATAGACTTTTTGCAAAATCGCCTGCGCGCCTTGGGCTAGCAGCGCATCGGCAACCTGTATACCCAGCGCCTCTGGATTGCTGCGGGGACCACGGGCATCGGCGTTAAGCAAAACGCCGCCGTCTGGATCGCCGACCATTCCGCGCAGCCAGATTTGCTCGCCTTCAAGCACGGCGTAACAGGCGATGGGCACTTGGCAGCCGCCATTGAGATGCTTGTTCAACGCGCGCTCGGCAGTCACTCTTACCGAGGTATCGGCATGATTCAGCGGCTCGAGCAATGCTTGAATTTCCGCGTCGGCGGTACGGCATTCGATCGCCACCGCACCTTGGCCGCCTGAAGGCAAACCGTCTTCGATGCTGATTGCACACGTGATGCGCCCTTCAAAGCCCAGCCGGATCAAGCCAGCAGCCGCAAGAATGATCGCGTCGTATTCACCCGCATCCAGTTTCGCCAAACGGGTGTTGACGTTGCCGCGCAAGAATCGAATCTGCAGATCGGGGCGCCGCGCCAACAACTGGGCCTGGCGTCTTAAGCTCGATGTACCCACCACGCTGCCCGCTGGTAATAAATCCAGGCTGGCGAAGGCGTTCGAGACGAAAGCGTCACGGGCGTCTTCGCGCTCGCAAATGCAATACAGACCGAGCCCCTGGGGGAAGTCCATTGGCACGTCTTTCATTGAATGCACGGCGATGTCGGCGACGTCTTCGAGCATGGCTGTTTCAAGCTCTTTGACGAACAGTCCCTTGCCACCGATTTTTGACAAGGGTGAGTCCAGCAGCTTGTCACCGCGACTGACCATGGGCACCAGCGTCACCACCAGGCCTGGATGAAACTCTTCCAGGCGAGCTTTGACGTATTCGGCCTGCCATAAGGCCAACGCACTTCTGCGGGTAGCAATGCGAACTTCGCGAGTGAACATGGATCAATCCGTACTTGAATAGATGCGACGGATAATAACAGTTGTCGGCGCGATCTTGCCTGCGTCAGCTTGAAGCGGTGGATTCATCCTGCGGGGGCCAACGCGTTGGCGAGGCGGCAGATCTGACACACCGCTTTAAGCGCCTCGCCAACAAGCTGACTCCTTGTACAGATGTCCGGGAGCCATCGATATCTACAACTGCTGCATCATTTTCCGCACGCCTGCAACATGACGACGGCTGACGATCAATGCATCGCCATTGAGCCCCCGCAAGAACAGCTGAAAATGGCCCAGCGGTGTGCGTTGCAGGCGTTCAATGCGGTCGCGCGCGACCAGTGCGTTGCGATGAATGCGCACAAATCGATCCCCGAATTCATCTTCAAGCGCCTTGAGCGGCTCGTCCAGCAGCACTTCGCCGCCCTCATGGCGCAAGGTCACGTACTTATGGTCGGCGATGAAAAAAATCACCTGGTTCAGCGGTATCAGCTCAATACCCTTACGGGTCCGCGCACTGATATGGCTTCGCGGGCCACTGCCGGTTTCCGCCGCAGGCCGAGTCATGGCCGCCAGTTGAACCCGGTTCGGGCGTTCGGCTTTTTTCAACGCTTCGAGCAAATGCTCGGCACGTACCGGTTTAACCAGATAACCCACCGCGCTGACCTGGAACGCTTCCAACGCGAACTCATCGTGGGCAGTGCAAAAAACCACTGCGGGGGGCGTCTCGCGTTCACACAGTTTGGCGGCTACCTGCAGACCATCCAGACCCGGCATACGAATATCGAGCAACACCACATCAGGTTTAAGGCTATCGATCAGCGCCAAGGCTTCTTCGCCATTGGTAGCGCTGGGCTCAAGGACTCTGTAGCCCTCAAGTTCACTGACCAAGCGACTTAGTCGCTCACGGGCCAGAGGTTCGTCATCAACGATCAGGACATTCATATTGCTTTGGCTTCCTGCGTGAGTCTCGCACAAGGATAGCGTAGACAGGTGAAGTGACGACCGTCACGGCGCTCCACGCTCAGACTCGCACGTGGACCAAAAAGTGCCGCGATTCGCGCACCAATGTTCACCAGCGCCTGATGAGTGCCGTTGGAAGTCTGCCTTTTGGCAACTTCGTCATAGGGATTGCTGACACACAATACGAACTCCCCCTCTTTATAGGTTGCTTCAACCCGAACTACACCGCCTTCAACCCTCGGTGCAATGCCGTAGAGCAAGGCGTTTTCAAGTAATGGTTGCAAGGTTAGCTGTGGAATGGGCAGATCGTCCGGAATCGCGCTCACCACCCAGTCCAACTGTAGACGCTCGCCAAGACGATATTGCTCAATCGATAAATATCGTTTTGCCAATTCGAGTTCGTCACGCCATGTCACAAGATTCCCGGGCGTGGCGAGGCTTGCGCGAAACAAATCGGAAAGATCGAGCACTGCTTGTTCTGCTTTGACCGGGTCGCTAGCGACCAGACTGGCAATACTGTTCAGCGTGTTGAAGAGGAAGTGTGGCCGGATCCGCGCTTGCAGCGATTCGATCCTGGCACGCAACTCCGCCTGCTGCTGTTTTCGCCACTGACTCTGCAGATAAAAATAACGCAACATCAAGGCCGACATGATCAACGCAATCAGCGAATAGCGAAAATACCGTTCTACCCTTACTCCGACCGTCGCCGGGCGCGCCAGTTCGCAGTAGTCTGTTACCGCCGTGCACAACACGGTCAATCCCACCACCATCAGGCAACACAAAATGCCTGCAACCCCTGCCGGCAAGCGTGCCAACCAGGGACGCAGTCCGCATAACAGTGCGGCCGAGAGCAAGACGATCCATTGCACAAACAGCGAAATCAGGGCGAGGCGCACCCAATTAAAGCCCGCAACCATGGGCTCGACCAGCACCAGAACCATGACCAGCAGCTCAGCCAGAACCACCAACACTAACAATGCCTGGGGCACGCACAGTTCGGGCAGGAAGAATTCTTTGACGGGCGCTGACGCGGCACCCGTTTTCAACCAGTCGTTTCGCATGACGTCAGTCTCTGCGCCACTGGCGTTAGCAGCAAGCTGCCCAAGAATAAAAAAACAGCAACCTGTTATTATCGCGGTCGCCGTCTCAACCTCGGCCATTTCCCATTTTTTAATACCAGACTGCAGACTAACGAGCGAACCCATGAGCACCGACAAGACCAATCAGTCCTGGGGCGGCCGCTTCAGTGAACCCGTCGACGCCTTCGTCGCCCGTTTCACCGCCTCCGTCACTTTCGACCAACGCCTGTATCGCCACGACATCATGGGGTCCATCGCCCACGCAACGATGCTGGCCCACGTCGGGGTTCTGACCGACGCAGAACGCGACGCTATCATTGAAGGCTTGAACGCCATCCAGGCTGAAATCGAGGCTGGCAACTTTGACTGGCGCATCGATCTGGAAGATGTGCACATGAACATCGAAGCGCGGCTGACTGATCGCATCGGCGTTACCGGCAAAAAGCTGCACACCGGCCGCAGCCGTAACGACCAGGTCGCGACCGATATTCGCCTGTGGCTGCGTGATGAAATTGACCTGATTCTGGCTGAGATCTCTCGCCTGCAACACGGTTTGCTGGGCCAGGCAGAACGCGAAGCCGAGACCATCATGCCTGGCTTCACGCATTTGCAAACTGCCCAGCCGGTGACGTTCGGTCACCACATGCTGGCGTGGTTCGAAATGCTCAGCCGCGATTACGAACGTTTGGTTGACTGCCGCAAGCGCCTCAATCGCTTGCCACTGGGCAGCGCCGCATTGGCCGGCACGACGTACCCGATTGACCGTGAACTGGTGTGCGAGCTGTTGGGTTTCGACGCAGTGGGCGGTAACTCGCTGGACAGCGTTTCGGACCGCGACTTCGCCATTGAATTCTGCTCAGCCGCTAGCGTGGCAATGATGCACTTGTCACGGTTCTCCGAAGAGCTGGTGCTGTGGACCAGTGCGCAGTTCCAATTTATCGACCTGCCAGATCGCTTCTGCACCGGCAGTTCGATCATGCCGCAAAAGAAAAACCCTGACGTGCCGGAACTGGTACGCGGTAAAAGTGGCCGCGTATTCGGCGCGTTGATGGGCCTGTTGACGTTGATGAAGGGCCAGCCTCTGGCCTATAACAAGGACAATCAGGAAGATAAAGAGCCGCTGTTCGACGCTGCGGATACTTTGCGCGACTCACTGCGGGCATTTGCCGACATGATTCCGGCGATCAAACCCAAGCACGCGATCATGCGTGAAGCGGCGTTACGTGGTTTTTCCACCGCCACTGACCTGGCCGATTACCTGGTGCGTCGTGGCCTGCCTTTCCGCGATTGCCACGAAATCGTTGGCCATGCTGTGAAGTACGGCGTGGAAAGCGGCAAAGACCTGGCGGAGATGAGCCTGGAAGAGCTGCGAAAATTCAGCGATCACATTGATCAGGACGTGTTCGCAGTGCTGACCCTGGAAGGCTCGGTTAACGCGCGCAACCACATTGGCGGCACTGCGCCGGCGCAGGTCAAAGCGGCAGTCGCCCGCGGCGAAGCCTTGCTGGCCGCCCGCTAACCCCAGACCTGTAGGATGATTGCTTTGCACGTAGCTACTTATTTTCAGGAAATCAGCATGACCGACAAAATTGACATCATTGACGACGAAGAAGAAGAGTTCGCCGAATCGACGCTGATCCAAGCCATCGAAAACCAAATTGAAAGTGACACGCCACCGGCGGCCAAAGCGACCTTCAACAAGCTCACCCTGGTGGGATACGAGCGTGAAGAAATCCTGCAACTGATGGCACATGTGCTCGCCGTCGAAATCGATGCGTTGCTGGAAGATGACCGTCCGTTCAATAGCGAGTGGTACGAGCAGGCCCTGCGAGCGCTTCCAACGTTGCCGCCAGAAACCAAATGACGACCGGCTAAAGATCTTCTGCAAAAACTCCAGCACCTGACTACACTGCAAAAGCCCCGCTGCCGTAACACCTCGGGGCTGTCACGCCAAGCCGGCTTTATGGGTCCTCAAGAACTCAATAAGCGCAGAACAGCTCGTTCCTGTGCCTTGACTCAGACAGACCCACACCACCAGCGAAGCGTATTACTGGAAAAGTCTGGAGTGCCTATGTCGTATACCCCTGAGTTGGTTGCCGAACTGGAAATCCTTGCACTGTTCAATCTGGGTAATACCCTGGAAGGACTCAAAGTTCATCACATTGCAGCTCCCAAAGCGATTTCGGCCGCACAGCGCTTGTTCGATAAAGGGCTAATCACCCAGTTTGATGGTGGCTACCTGACCAGCCTGGGTCTGGAGGCGGCCGAGCATGCCCAATCACTGTTGACCATTCTTAACGTCACCGAAGCTGCCTGAAATCTTTTCGGGCTCGCGGGAATCCACCTTCGAAAGGTCCCGCGAGCCATTCTTCAGACCTTTATTATTCGCAAACGCAGCCGATACACTCACTTTGGTGTCAACAGAAAATCCGCTTGGAAGCGTCTGATTTAGCAGTACGTTGCCCGCCGACCTAAATTTAATTTCGAGCCTCCCCGGTTAGCTGCGATGACGCGTACCTTTGAAATTCGCCCCGACCTGGATGAGGGCATCGACCGCAAGGTTCTCAGCCAGTTGCGAAACCGCTTTCTGGCCCTCAACGATGGGCGGCTGGGCCGCGCCATGGAAGGCCTGTCGACACGGCAACAAGCGGTGCTGACGCTGTTGCCGTTGTTCTTTCACGTCAACCATCCACTGTTACCGGGCTACGTTTCCGGCAGTACCCCGGCCGGGGTGTCGGGCTATGATCCAGACGCTCAGGCATTGGCCGAAGCGCAGCGGCTGACCCGATCTTTTTCCTACAAACAGCGTCACGGCAATCCACCGCAGCCGATCCATGGCTTATTCCTGATGGGCAGTCTCGGGACCTTGGCTCAGGCCGAGCAAAGCGATATGGACGTGTGGGTCTGCCATGATGCTGAGCTAAGCCCGGCGGCCATCGCCGAGCTGCGCAAAAAATGCCAGGCGCTAGAAACCTGGGCGCTGAGCCAAGGCGCCGAAGCACACTTCTTCTTGATCGACGCTAAGCGTTTTGTGCTGGGTGAGCGCGATACAAAACTGAGCTCGGAAGATTGCGGTACCACCCAGCATTATTTGTTGCTGGACGAGTTTTACCGCACCGCTGTCTGGTTGGCAGGCCGTACGCCACTGTGGTGGCTGGTGCCGGTTTACGAAGAACAGCGCTACGCCGAATACACCCACACGCTGATATCCAAGCGCTTTATCCGTGCCGACGAAATTCTTGACCTCGGCCATCTGGCGCACATTCCCCCCGGCGAATTCATCGGCGCGGGGCTTTGGCAGCTGTTCAAGGGCATCGAGTCACCTTACAAGTCGGTGCTGAAGTTGCTGCTAACCGAGGTCTATGCCAGCGAACAACCGCGCGTGCAATGCCTGAGCCTGCGCTTCAAGCAAGCGGTGTTTGCCAACGCGCTTGACCTTGATGAACTCGACCCTTACATGATGGTTTACCGGCGCATCGAGGAATACCTTAAGGCCCGAGGCGAACCCGAACGCCTGGAATTGGTACGACGCAGCCTGTACCTGAAGGTCAACAAAAAGCTCACCGGGTCGCCACGCCAACGCACCACCAGTTGGCAGCGTCTGCTGTTGGAGCGTCTTGCCAAAGAATGGAATTGGGACGACCGGCAGTTGGCGTTGCTCGACAGCCGTAGCCAGTGGAAAGTCCGCCAGGTGGCCACTGAACGCCGGGCCTTGGTTAACGAGCTGAACTACAGCTATCGCTTTCTTACCGAATTCGCCCGTACGCAAAAAGCCGTCGGTTTGATCACCAAGCGTGACTTGAACGTATTGGGCCGACGCCTGTACGCCGCGTTCGAGCGCAAGGCCGGCAAGGTCGAATTCATCAATCCGGGAATCGCTCCGGATTTGGCCGAGGACACGCTGACGCTGGTGCAGTCACCTAACAAACGAGAGCCGGGAAAATCCCAATGGGGGCTGTACAACGGCAGTCTCGGTGCGCAGGAATGGGAGCATTTTTCGCCGATCAAGCGCAGCCGGGAGTTGCTCGAATTGCTGGCGTGGTGTCACCGGAATAATGTGATCGATCACACCACGCGCCTGGCGCTGCATCCCGGCAGCAGCGACTTGACCGAGTTTGAGCTGTTCAATCTGATGGGCAGCCTGCAGCAGGCCATTCCCCTGCCGCTTGGTGCGGTCAGCGAAGAACACTTGTTGCGCCCCAGTGTTCCGAGGGAAGTGTTGTTGTTGGTCAACGTCGGTGTCGATCCGCTCAAGCATCATCGGGACCTGAATATTCTGATGACCACCGAACGAACGGACTCGCTGAGTTACGCAGGAGTGCGCGAAAATCTGGTGCTGACCCTAGACCAAATCACGCTCAACAGCTGGAATGAAATTCTGGTAAGCCGGTATGACGGCCCCAACGCGCTGCTCGACTGCTTGAGCCATTTCCTCAGCAATTTGCCCGACGGGGCAGAGCAGCCTCGCGTACGCGTACGTTGCTTCTGCCATAACCGTGCGCCTGCCATTGCCCAGCGTGTCGAGGAACTGGTGAAGACCGCGCAATTATTGCTGGCGCGGCGCTTGAACCATCGTTACCTGATCCAGGTTCAGCAGCAATACCACGTGCTGGAAATGATCCCCGGCCAGATCAACCATGTCCCATTGCCCAGCCTTCCTGCGCTGCTGGATTACTTGAGCGAGGAGCTGCCCCATTACAGCCCGCTGCATCTCGATCCCTACGCGCTTAACGATCATGACTTGGCAATGATCCTGCCCCACGGCCAGCCAGAGTGTATCCAGGTGTTTTACCGCATCAGCGAGCCCTATGCTGATCTGTATGTGCTGGATGAACACAATGCGTTGTGGCACCAACACTTGCCGTACTTTGACGAACCCAGTTTGTTGCTGCCTCTGAAGCGCTTCTTTCAGTCGCTGGTGTACCGACGCGGCGCCCTGCTGCCGCTGGATAATCCGCTGAAACCTCTAGCACTGGAGACGTTGTATTACCAGATATTGCCCTCCGGACAGAGCCGCGCCCGGCGCATCGAACCGCGTTCAGCACCCGCCACGCCGGTGGACAAACCTTTTTATGATGTGCAAGCCATCATCGAAGAAGCGGCGCCGGGTCAGGTCAGCGTTACCCTGTATTGCAACCAGCGCGAATTTTCCGAGCTGGAACACGGGGACCAGCTATATACCGTTGTCGCACAGCAGATAGTGCAACAACGCAGGGAAGGCCAGCGCTATCGCTGCTACATCACTGACCTCGACCTTTCCGGCCTGCTGGGCGACGCGCGCGGACAAAGCATTCTGTTTCTGCGCTACAAGGCTGACCTGGAAAAGTCCCTCAACAACGCAATGGATGCGGCCTGATACCGGAACAAACTCTCTGTAGGAGCCAACTGGTTGGCGAGGCGGTGTAACTGATACACCGCAGGGTTCATTTCGCCAACAAGTTGGCTCCTACAGGTTGAGGTTATTCAGCGCTTTACGCTGTTCAGCGGTGGCGCAGATCTGCCGGCGGCGTTCATCGTCGGCTGCGCGCCATTCACGAATGTCTTCCACATGCCGCCAGCAACCGGTGCAGACTTTGTTTTCATCAAGACGGCAGACACTGATGCACGGCGACGGCACGGCACGGCTGACATTGCTGAACAGCGGCTTGACCGGCTTGACCGGCGTGGGGCTGTTCGTGGCAACAACGGAATCGGTCACGATCAAATCTCGTCGAAATCCAGCTCAATGCCGCCTTGTTCCAGACAAAGGCGCTGGAGCATTTCGCTGAGCAACTCATCGCTAGTGTCGCAGGCCCAACGCTTCTCTTCTTCATCGTAGTCAAAATGGAAACCACCTGACTTCGCGGCCAACCATAACTGACGCAGTGGTTCCTGGCGGCTGAAGATGAGCTGAGTACCGTTTTCAAACTTCACGGTCAGCACACCGGCAGAGTTTTCCAGGTCTAGATCCGAATCGCTCTCATCAAAAATATCTTCCAGCGCTTGCTGGGTGGCATCGACCAGATCGTGAAAGCGGGCTTCAGTCAAACTCATTACGGGAACCTCAAAAAATGTGTACCAACGGCGCAGCGACGCAAGATACGGTCGCTATAAGACAAATGCAAAGCATACCCGCCCAATAGCAGGCCGCAATGTCCATAAGCGCGGCCAAGTCAGCCCAATCTCCATGACCTTGTTCGAAGCCCCGTCGGACGGGTCGTACGCTACATAGGCAAGGCGCTGGGTGGTCGGTATACTCGGGCGCAATTAATGCTTTTACAAAGGATTTCGCCATGAAGCGCCTGATCTCTTCCCTTGCTGCGCTCCTTGCGGTTGCCTGCCTCGTCTCTGCTTGTGGTCAAAAAGGGCCGCTGT
The DNA here is from genome assembly GCF_028293835.1 of Pseudomonas sp. Classification (GTDB taxonomy): domain Bacteria; phylum Pseudomonadota; class Gammaproteobacteria; order Pseudomonadales; family Pseudomonadaceae; genus Aquipseudomonas. Next base: position 10,301 of record NZ_JAQGNX010000159.1, on the reverse strand, counting down.
ATATGCCTGATGACAGCCAAAACCCCGATGATCAAGCCAAATCGTCGCAATCGAGTTCGCACAAGCACTCTACTAACTAGGGAACACCCATGGACGCCTTCAACTACCGCGACGGTGAGCTGTTCGCGGAGGGTGTAGCGTTGTCTGCCATTGCCGAGCGCTTCGGCACGCCGACCTACGTTTACTCCCGCGCGCACATCGAAGCGCAATACACCGCGTACACCGACGCCTTAAGCGGCATGCCTCACTTGGTGTGCTTCGCAGTAAAAGCCAACTCTAACCTGGGTGTACTCAATGTCCTGGCGCGCCTTGGCGCTGGTTTTGACATTGTTTCCATCGGCGAATTGGAGCGCGTGCTGGCCGCAGGTGGCAGCCCGGACAAAATCGTGTTTTCTGGCGTCGGCAAGACACGCCAGGACATGCGTCGCGCACTGGAAGTCGGCGTGCATTGCTTCAACGTCGAATCCACTGACGAACTCGAACGCCTGCAAGTCGTCGCCGCAGAGCTGGGCGTGCGCGCTCCGATCTCGTTGCGGGTCAATCCGGACGTCGATGCGGGCACCCACCCGTACATTTCTACCGGCCTCAAGGAAAACAAGTTCGGCATCGCTATTGCGGATGCCGAAGACGTTTACATCCGTGCCGCGCAACTGCCAAACCTTGAAGTGATCGGCGTCGATTGCCATATCGGCTCGCAACTGACCAGCCTGCCACCTTTCATCGATGCCCTGGACCGTTTGCTAGCGCTCATTGACCGTCTCGGCGACTGTGGCATTCATTTGCACCACGTTGATCTGGGCGGCGGTCTGGGTGTTCGATATCGCGACGAAGAGCCGCCATTGGCCAGCGAATACATTGCTGCCGTGCGCGAGCGCATGGATGGCCGTGACCTGGCTTTGGTGTTTGAACCTGGCCGCTTCATCGTTGCCAACGCCGGCGTGCTGCTGACTCAAGTCGAATACCTCAAGCACACCGAGCATAAGGATTTCGCCATTGTCGATGCGGCGATGAACGATCTGATCCGCCCGGCGCTGTATCAAGCCTGGATGAACGTAACGGCGGTTCGCCCACGTGATTCGCAGCCGCGGACCTACGACATCGTTGGACCTATCTGCGAAACCGGTGACTTTTTGGCCAAGGGCCGGGAATTGGCATTGGCCGAAGGCGACTTGCTTGCTGTGCATTCGGCAGGCGCGTACGGTTTTGTCATGAGCTCGAACTACAACACCCGTGGCCGTACCGCTGAAGTATTGGTCGATGGCAACGAAGCGTTTGAAGTGCGTCGTCGCGAAACCGTGGCAGAGCTGTTTGCTGGCGAAAGCCTGCTGCCGGAGTAACCCCATGCTGCTGCGCTTTACCAAGATGCATGGCCTGGGCAACGACTTCATGGTTTTAGACCTTGTCAGTCAGCACGCGCATATTCTGCCCAAGCACGCCAAACAGTGGGGTGACCGCCATACGGGGATCGGCTTCGATCAGCTATTGCTGGTCGAAGCACCGAGTAACCCCGAGGTGGACTTTCGCTACCGAATCTTTAATTCCGACGGGTCTGAAGTCGAACAGTGCGGCAACGGCGCGCGCTGCTTTGCCCGCTTCGTGCTGGATAAACGCCTGACTGCCAAACGGCAGATTCGCGTCGAGACCAAAAGCGGCATTATTGAGCTGGATATCCGCAGCGACGGTCAAATCAGCGTTGATATGGGGCCTCCACGGCTAGTCCCGGAGCAGATCCCGTTCGACGCAACCGAGCCGGCACTGAGCTATGCGGTTGAAGTTGATGGTCAAATCATCGACCTTGCCGCAGTATCGATGGGAAATCCTCACGCAGTGTTGCGTGTCGAAGACATCAACAACGCACCCGTGCATGTCCTCGGGCCGAAGCTCGAACACCACCCGCGCTTTCCGGCGCGGGTCAATGTCGGCTTCTTACATGTGGTTGATCGGCAACGCGCGCAGTTGCGTGTCTGGGAACGCGGTGCCGGGGAAACCCAGGCCTGCGGAACCGGCGCTTGCGCAGCGGCGGTGGCGGCCATCAGTCAGGGCTGGATGGACTCACCCCTGTTGATTGATCTGCCCGGCGGGCGCCTGTCCATTGAGTGGGAAGGCCCTGGCCATTCCGTGAAAATGACCGGCCCGGCCGTTCGGGTATATGAAGGACAAGTTCGTTTATGAGTGAGCAAATACGATGACCGACAAGCCTCAGGTATCAGCCGAACAGCCCAGCGAAGCATCCGCCGGTCACGCAGCGCCAACCCCTGAAGCAGAGGCGATCGCCGCGTACTTGCTTAAACATCCTGAGTTCTTCGTCGAGCACGAAGAACTGCTGACCACTCTGCGCATTCCACATCAGCGCGGCGATACCGTGTCGCTGGTCGAGCGTCAGCTCAAGCTGCTACGCGACCGCAACATTGAAATGCGCCACCGTCTTTCGCAACTGATGGACGTCGCCCGGGACAATGACCGATTGTTCGACAAGACCCGTCGGCTGATGCTGGCACTGATTGACGCCAGCAGCCTGGAAGACGTGGTCATCGCCGTTGAAGACAGCCTGCGCCAGGAGTTTCAGGTGCCCTTTGTCAGTCTGATTTTGTTCAGCGAGAAACCGCTGCCAGTTGGACGCTGGGTCAGCACTGAAGAGGCGCAAAAAACCATCGGCGGCCTGATTTCGGACGAGAAGATTGTATGCGGTGTTTTGCGTGAGCATGAGCTGGCGTTTTTGTATGGCGCAGAACAAGGCGAGCAGGTCGGCTCCAGCGCCGTCGTGGCCCTGACCCATCAAGGATTGCACGGCGTACTGGCGATCGGCAGCCGCGATCCGCAGTACTACAAAAGTTCGGTTGGCACACTGTTCCTCAGCTATATCGCTGAAGTACTGGGCCGCGTATTGCCGCGCTTTACTCAGTCGTCACGCTCGGTCTACTGACCATGGAACGACAACTTGACGCTTACTGCACACACCTGCGCAGCGAGCGTCAGGTGTCGCCGCACACCCTGGAAGCCTACCGCCGGGACTTGAACAAAGTACTGGCCTTTTGCGAGAAGCAAAACCTCAGCAGTTGGTCGGCACTGGACATCCAGCAGCTGCGCAGTCTGATCGCCCGTTTGCACCATCAAGGGCAGTCCTCCCGCAGCCTGGCGCGCCTACTGTCAGCGGTGCGCGGGCTTTATCACTACCTGAATCGCGAAGGCCTATGCAATCACGACCCGGCCAATGGCTTATCGCCGCCCAAAGGCGAGCGCCGGTTGCCGAAAACCCTTGATGCGGACCGTGCCTTGCAATTGCTCGACGGGGCCGTAGAGGATGATTTCCTCGCCCACCGCGATCAGGCGATTCTTGAGCTGTTCTACTCCTCAGGGCTGCGTCTTTCAGAGCTTACCGGCCTCAATCTCGAACAGCTTGACCTGAGTGATGGGCTGATCCAAGTCCTTGGCAAAGGCAGCAAAACCCGTGTGCTGCCAGTAGGAAAAAAGGCCCGGGAAGCCATGGAAACCTGGTTGCCGCTGCGGGCTCTGGCAAACCCGCAAGACGACGCGGTATTCATCAGCCAGCAAGGACGACGTCTAGGCCCCCGTGCCATCCAGCTACGCGTCAAAGCGGCTGGCGTACGAGAGTTGGGGCAGAACCTGCACCCGCACATGCTTCGCCACTCGTTCGCCAGCCACTTGCTCGAATCTTCCCAGGATTTACGTGCGGTGCAGGAATTGCTCGGCCACGCCGACATTGCCACCACACAGATTTATACGCATCTGGACTTCCAGCATTTAGCCACGGTGTACGACAGCGCCCACCCTCGGGCCAAACGCGTAAAGGGCACTGATCATGATTAAGCTGGTTACCTTCGACCTCGACGACACGTTATGGGACACCGCCCCCGTCATCATCACCGCCGAAGCGGTATTGCGCGAATGGCTGGCGGAACATGCACCAAACCTGGGCCCGGTGCCGGTCGAACAGTTATGGGCGATTCGTACGCGGCTGGTCGAAGCCGACCCATCGTTCAAGCACCGAATTAGTGCATTACGCCGCCACGTGTTATTTCATGCCCTGCAAGATGCCGGCTATGCCCACGATCAGGCGAACGACTTGGCGGAAAAAAGCTTCGAGGTTTTTCTCCACGCGCGGCATCAGATCGAAATATACCCTGACGTTCAGCCGACCCTGGAAATCCTCGCCAAAACTTACACGCTGGGTGTTTTAACCAACGGTAACGCCGATGTCCGTCGATTAGGGCTGGCAGATTATTTTGCCTTCGCTTTGAGCGCCGAGGACGTCGGTATCGGCAAACCCGACCCTGCTCCATTTGTTGAAGCGCTGAAGCGCGTCAACGTCGATGCGGGTTCAGCCGTGCACGTCGGGGATCATCCCGGCGACGACATTGCAGGCGCCCAGCAAGCAGGTTTTCGCGCCATCTGGTTCAACCCGACGGGCAAACCATGGGAAGCCGATAAGCGTCCCGATGCGCAAATCCAGAGCCTGACTGAATTGCCCGGGTTGCTGAAAGGCTGGAACTAGCGGTTACGGCATTGAAATTAAAGCGTAGACCCGAAAAAGCCCGCTGCAACAGCGGGCTTTTCTTGATAACAACGCGAGCTCGCGCCTAAATAGGTCGGCTACCGTATTTGTTATCAGGTTTCTTCGGCGGATCGGCGACCACGTTGGCCTCCACTTCCTGCACCTTGCCGCCTTTGGCCAAGAACTCTTCCATCGCGCGAGCCAACGCATCACGCTCTTTGTTCTTGGCCTCTACACTAGGCAGCTCATCTACCGAAACCGCAGCCTTGGCTTTGCCTTTAGGCGCAGCGGGCGCGTCGGGGCTGTCGTCGATTTCGGGACCGTCATCTTCGCCGCCAGCGGCGACAAGTTCCTCACCACCCTCGTCGTCTTCCAGATCGTCTACCAAACCGTCGTTGTCGTCGTCGCTCATGTTCTACCTCATGACTTTCGAAAGCAGATTAGTTATAGCCCAGCTTCGCCAACTGTCGATGGCTGCCAGAAAAAATTCAACAGCCGCTGATGATCAGCGACCATCCTCATCACCATGCAGCGTGGCGAGGACTCTGCGAGCGCCGCCAACATCACGATGCTCACCCAAATAAACACCCTGCCAAGTGCCCAGCGCCAACCGTCCTGCCGTAATCGGCAAACTCAACTGGCAGCCAAGCAAACTGGCCTTGAAATGCGCAGGCAGGTCATCGGGGCCTTCGTCGTCATGTTCGTATCCGTCCATTCCCTGAGGCACCAGACGGCTGAAAAAACGTTCGAAGTCACGACGTACAGCCGGATCGGCATTCTCGTTGACGGTCAACGAGGCCGAGGTATGTTGCAATAACAAATGCAACAGACCGACGCGACAGGTTTGCAGTTCAGGTAAACCTGCGAGTATTTCGTCGGTCACTAGATGAAACCCGCGAGGCCTTGCTCGCAAAGTAATCAACTTCTGTTGCCACATACAGTTCTCCACGCTTCGGCGCGCATTCTAACGCGCTGGCGAAAAAAACAAAGCGCGTTATACGCCACGCGTTATGTAAGCCATGGTCGATGTCCAAACAACGGCGGCGACCTTACCTACATCGACAAAACCCAGACAAAAAAATGCCCGGTCACCCGGGCATTTTATTTTGATGCCTTACAAGTTGTAGCCACGTTCGTTGTGCAGCGCAAGGTCGAGACCGACAGCTTCTTCTTCTTCAGTGACACGCAGGCCCATGACCGCGTCGACCACTTTCAGGATGATGAAGGTCGCGATCGCCGTGTAGATGATCGTGAAGCCCACGCCTTTGCACTGAATCCAAACCTGAGCAGCAATGTCGGTCACAGTGCCGAAGCCGCCCATGGCAGGTGCTGCGAACACACCGGTCAGGATCGCGCCGAGGATACCGCCGATACCGTGTACGCCGAATGCGTCCAGGGAATCGTCGTAGCCCAGTTTGCGTTTCAGGGTGGTAGCGCAGAAGAAGCAGACCACGCCAGCAGCCAAACCGATAATCAGTGCGCCCATAGGACCCACAGTGCCAGCAGCAGGGGTGATGGCAACCAGACCGGCAACCACACCCGAAGCGATGCCCAGGGCACTTGGCTTACCGTGAGTGATCCACTCAGCGAACATCCAGCCCAGCGCAGCAGCAGCAGTAGCGATTTGGGTAACGAGCATCGCCATACCGGCAGTGCCGTTGGCCGCAGCAGCGGAACCGGCGTTGAAGCCGAACCAGCCAACCCACAACATGGCAGCACCCATCAAGGTGTAACCAAGGTTATGCGGGGCCATCGGGGTCGCTGGGAAGCCTTTACGCTTGCCCAGTACCAGGCAGGCAACCAGACCGGCAACACCCGCGTTGATGTGAACCACGGTGCCGCCGGCGAAGTCGAGAACACCCCAGTCGCCCAACAATGCGCCAGGACCGCTCCAGACCATGTGCGCAATCGGCGCATAGACAATGGTGAACCAGAGGGCCATGAAGACCAGCATCGAAGAGAACTTCATGCGATCAGCAAACGCACCGACGATCAGCGCCGGGGTGATGATGGCGAAGGTCATCTGGTAGGTGACGAACACCGCCTCAGGGAACAGCGCGGTAGGGCCAGTGATGCTGGCTGGCGTGATACCCGCGAGGAACGCTTTGGCGAAGCTGCCGAAGAAGGAGTAGTAGTTAACGACGCCTGCTTCCATACCGGTAGTGTCGAACGCAACGCTGTAGCCGTAAGCGAACCACAGGATGGTGATCAAACCGGTAATGGCAAAGCACTGCATCATTATTGCGAGAACGTTTTTCGAGCGGACCATACCGCCGTAGAACAGCGCCAGACCGGGGATGGTCATGAACAGCACCAGCGCCGTCGAGGTCAGCATCCAGGACGTATCGCCGGAGTTGAGCACTGGAGCGACGACGGGTACCGGGTCAGCCGCCAGGGCCAGACCAGGTATTAAAAGGGACAGCAGGGCTCCTAGCCCTGCGAATTGACGCAGAGTCATATTGTTTTACTCCTGGGGCGATGGGGGTTGGCGGCTTAGATTGCGTCGGTATCGGTTTCGCCGGTACGGATGCGAATGGCCTGTTCCAGATTAACCACGAAAATCTTGCCGTCACCAATTTTGCCGGTATTGGCCGCTTTGGTTATTGCCTCTATAACCCGATCCAGATCCTTGTCGTCAATCGCAACATCGATTTTCACTTTAGGCAGGAAGTCGACTACATATTCCGCACCGCGATACAGCTCGGTGTGACCCTTCTGCCGGCCGAAGCCTTTGACTTCAGTGACGGTGATGCCCTGCACGCCGATTTCGGACAGCGACTCGCGCACATCGTCCAATTTGAACGGCTTAATGATTGCAGTGACTAGTTTCATGAAACTTTCTCCCGAATTGGTGGACTTGCCCCAGGAAAACAAACCCGACTCAAGTCTAAGCGCAGTGCTTGGCTTTGTAACCCGTCGGTCGTCTTATATCGGCCCGACTAACCCCAAAAAACTGCTTGTGACGAAACACTTCCCTGCTTCGCCTCGCGCACTGCGTTCGTCACATCGACTGCATCAGTGCATGGGTCATATGCCACTAAGCAGAAAGCTTGCCATCTCGTGAAAAACCACTGATTACGGCTGTTTATTCAGTAATTAGGTGCCATCCAAACGCCTATCTGCGCCGGGACGCACAACAACAGTGCGACTGTGCCCGCCGTCATGCGCGAAAACCGTGCAGCTGCGCCCGCCCGATTTGACTATAGACACTGCGTGATACACTGCCGCGCTATCTGCTTACGGAAACTTGATCATGCTCGCGCCCAAAGCCTTTCTCGACGCCCTGAGCGGCCACGCCTCCCGCTTGTTCAACGGCGAAACACCGATTCCTCGCACTGAATTCGAAAGCCAGTTCAAAACGCTGTTGCAAAGCGGCTTCAGCAAACTGGATCTGGTCAGCCGCGAAGAGTTCGACAGCCAGATGACCGTACTCGCCCGAACCCGCGCACGCCTTGAAGCGCTGGAAGCAAAAGTCGCCGAAATGGAAGCGCGCCTGGCACCACCTGTTGAGTGATGCGTTCGGTACATCGCTGTAGACCAACGGGTTAGCGAAGGTCCTTCGAACCTTATCGCAGCCTTCGGCAGCTCCTACAAAAAACGTTCGGCTGATTCACACCTTGTAGCGATTCCCCTCCCGGCTTCGCCGTTAATTCCCGCAGGATGCGGTTATTCAGACATCAAGGAATGATCATGTCTCTGGCCATTGTTCTCAGCCGCGCTCAAGTGGGCGTGGAAGCACCTGCCGTTACTGTCGAATGTCACTTGGCCAACGGCCTGCCTGCGTTGACGCTGGTGGGGTTGCCAGAGGGTGCGGTGCGGGAAAGTAAGGATCGTGTACGCAGCGCAATTCTGAATTCCGGTTTTCAATTTCCGGCGCGGCGGATCACGCTTAACCTTGCTCCTGCGGACTTGCCCAAGGACGGCGGTCGGTTTGACCTTGCCATCGCGCTGGGCCTTTTGGCCGCCAGCGCGCAATTACCGGCGTTGGCTTTGCAAGAGGTGGAGTGCCTGGGTGAGTTGGCGCTGTCTGGTGGAGTTCGTCCGATCCAAGGAGTATTGCCCGCAGCGTTGGCAGCCCGCGCACAAGGGCATACGTTGATTGTGCCGGCGGCGAATGCCGAGGAGGCGTGTCTGGCGTCGGGATTGAGGGTCATAGCGGTCACTGACCTGCGTCAGTTGGTGGCTCATTTCAATGGTCAGGCGCCAATCGCTCCCTATGTGTCCAGCGGCCTGCTGCACGTAAGCAAACCCTATCCGGACCTGAGCGAAGTACAGGGTCAAACCGCAGCCAAGCGTGCGCTGTTGGTGGCAGCGGCCGGCGCCCATAACCTTTTAACATTGTGGTACGTTACAAAACATTCTACGCCCTAGCAGACCAGCAGCTATGACCAGCAAAGCCTACAGCTATATTAGGTTCTCAAGCCCGGAACAGGCCAAGGGCGATAGCTACCGTCGTCAAAGGCAGATGGCAGTGGATTACTGTGCCAGCCACGACCTAGAGCTTGCTACAGCCAAGGAGTACACATTCTTTGATAAAGGCAAGAGTGCCCAAAAAGGTGAACACCTTGACGATGGTGGACAGTTAAAGCGATTCCTTGATCGTGTTGATGATGGATCGATTGCTAAAGGTAGTTACCTACTTGTAGAAAACCTTGATCGACTATCAAGACAGGCCGTAAATGTCGCACTAGCCGGATTACTGGCGTTATTAAAGTCAGAAATTAATGTTGTCACGCTCTCTGATGGTTATCTTTATACAAAAGATGCCACTGCGATGGATTTAATGCTCTCAATCATGCACATGGGCCGTGCCCATAGTGAAAGTGACATTAAATCGATCCGATTAGGAAAAGCGTGGGAGCAGAAAAAGAAACTTGCACGCACAGAACTTAAGCCATTAGGTAAAGCATGCCCGTATTGGTTGGAATTGAAGGACGGCAAGTATCAACCCATCAAAGCCAGAGTGGAAACTGTTGAACTAATATTCAAATTATCAATTGGTGGGCATGGACAAGGCACTATTGCAAAGATGCTGAATGAACTTAAACTGCCTGTATTCGGCACTGTGAATGGAGAACATGCTAGAAATAAATCCGGTGCGTGGGGAAACAGCAGCGTTAATAAGATATTGAATAACAGGGCATTACTTGGTGAATACCAGCCAACCAAAATTGTTAATCGTATCCGTGGCAATGACGGTGAAGTAGTCAGAGGATTCTTTCCTGTTGTTATCGACGAAGCAACATTCTACCAAGCTCAAGCTGTACGCACAGAAAGAAGGGTATCGAAGACAGGGAATCAATCGAAGCGATTTAATATTTGCCAAGGAGTTTTAAAGTGTCAATTTTGTGGTGATGCTATGCACCTAGTTAATAAAGGCAGACCGCCTAAAGGTGCATGTTACGTACAGTGTCACTCAGCACGCAAGGGAGTTTGCACCAACGGCTATATTAGACTAGAACGTGTCGAGTTAGTCATACGTGAATTACTATCAAAGGTGGATAGCCTGAGCTTGGTGCAAAGTAGCGAGGGAGCAATACTTAAGGAAATTACAACAGCCACTGGAAAGCTTGAAACTGTAACCAAGCGGCTCCATGACATGACAGAAATATTTAATGAGACGCCATCTACGGCGGTGGCCAAGTTATTACAAGATGCAGAAAGTGAGAGAACTACACTTGCTGTAGAACGTGAACGTCTGAGGGAAACTTTGGCAGTAAACAAGATTGTGTCTAAAGATGATTTCTTTGAAAAGCTTGACTTAGTAACGTTTGAGGGTAGACATGCC
>NZ_JAQGNX010000141.1 GCF_028293835.1 Pseudomonas sp. | reverse complement strand
CTTTTCTCAGAATGCATAACTTTCAGGTTAAGTGGCAGGTTTTAGCTCGCCCCCAAGAGAGCAGGCGAACGGACTCGAACCGTTTATCATACTACATACTGCGAATATCTGAATTTCCGCCCTGCAGATCTAATTTCCTGTGGCTGAACTTGATATTCGGTTTTTGGGATATATATACCGCTATTCGTTCTTTCTAAATAGCAAAGATTTGGAAAATGTCCAATTAGCCCATGGAGATAACTAACCAGCAAAATCGCGAACGTGGCCTGTCCTGGCGGAATAATTGTTATCGAAAACGCCCCGTCAATCTTGACCGAGAGACTTTCTACTAAGCCTTTAATTTGTTTCTCGACATCATCATTGAAGGTTATTTCAATTGGCCTAGCATCAATCAGCTCGCCATAAATAGACTTTAATTCGTCTATGACTTCTTGGTTGAGTGAGTGACCGGAAAAGTTAATCAATACGGAATTCATGATAGTTCGCCTTGGGATGTATTAAATCCACGCTCGATTAAGAAGTGAACAATTGAGCCCTGCAAGCTCTCGATATGATATGAGTGGCCACCTTGAAGTCTGCGATTGTAGAGGACAGCTCCGCTATCAAATAAATACATTGATGATGCGTTTGATGTGGGCTGGTTTTTAATAAGTTTTATTTTATCTAATGCTTTTTTATTTACTGTTATTTCTGAACTTAACCAGTCAAGCCCTGACTTGTCTGATAATGAAGTGTGGTATGCAATGATTCGTATATCTGCACCAGCCTCAAGCCTCTCAGCTAACGACCTCATAAACGATAGTAAAGACTCACGATGTTCAGATTTAAACTGGTCGGGATGGGCAAAATCTCGTAGATAGATACGCGCAAAATTACAATCTTTTATTTGCTGGTCTATTTCAGAAAACCATTGTTTGCTCGTTAAATCTGCTAATCCCGGGCTGCCACTCTTGCGGACAAGTAAAATCGGTATAATTATTATCGCAGTTATGGCTAATGCTATTATCCAGACGGAAAGCCTCACTTCATATTTAACTAAAGATATAAACTTTGCTTCCCAGTCAGAAATCAACGCTGTAGCCAACAATCCAAGAACCACCAAAATCGCAGCAGAAATAACTTTACTCCATACTGGATCGTTCCATATTTTTCGCCAATTTAATGCCATTGATGATTCCTTATTTTGGATGACTATAAGTAGACGACGCATATTGGATAATATTTACCCACTTTTGTCGCATAACGTCCCTAGTTCGCCTGTAACCCCATGTCGAGTATTGAGTCGATGACTCAATACTCGACATGGGGTTGAGGGAAAAGGCGACAATCGTAGATTGGAGGTTACGAAGTCTTTTGCAACGTGTCTATGGCTGTGGTGGTACAAGGGTACTCACTCCGCGAGTGACTGCTTTCGGCCTGTCGCCACAGGCAGCTTTGGGTCGATTCTGTTGAAAAAGTCGACGATGGTTTCCGCAGCAGAAAAGTATGCGTCCGAGATTGAAATCTTTACTTTCGGCAGAGGCTTCGGGGCTCAGATTTCACGTAGCAGTGTGCAAAAAAGGCGTTTTAACCAGTCAATGACCAGGCTGTTTGGGCGAACCGACTTTTTCGACAGAATCGGTCGGTTGCAGTCCTTCAGTGCTTGGCTGACACACTCGCGCTGAGTGGCACCCGCTGACCCCCATCAACTGCAAACGGCTGGTCAGCGCGAATGTAAATGACTGGTCAGTGGCAATGCAATTAGGTGGTCAAGTGAGATGCAATTACGCAGAGCCCATGCGAGTGGGAATGCGGAGCCTTCCCACTCGTATGGGCTTGGCCGAGAAAGCCCCAAGAGTAAGGCTTGCAACGGCGACAGTCGCCACTTCTGTCGCCATGCAGCAGGCCAGGTATTACGCGGGTGTCGCCGGTGTCGCCGCTGTCGCCAAATCAAGCGGGGAGTCATTCTCGGTTACTGGCGGCGTCCGGTGAGCGCTTACCGTATCGGCACGACGTTGTGGTCCCTAGTTTGATTGATCGCAGATGCCGACAGGTTGCCAGTGGCCGCTTTCTGGATGTGCTCACTCCACCAAGCCATCATCGGGCGCCGGCGCTCGATGTAGTCCGCTCGGTTGTAAGCGCTTCGGACTTCGTCCTTGTCGACATGCGCCAGCGCGACTTCGATCAGCTCCGGATCCCACCCGTGCTCGTTCAGGATGGTGCTGGCCATGGAGCGCATGCCGTGGCTGACCAAGCGGTCCTGGAAGCCCATGCGTTTCAACGCCATGTTGGCGGTCTGGCTATTAGCGTGGGTACGCGGGTTTCTATCTGCCGGAAACACGTATTCTCTGTGGCCGCTATGGGCTTTGAGTGTCTCCAGTAACGCGAGTGCCTGTTCAGTCAGCGGGATGGTATGCGGGCGACGCTTTTTCATGCGCTCCGGTGGGATGGTCCAAATGCGTTTGTCGAAATCGATGTCTGCCCACCGAGTGGTGGCTGCCTCGACAGGGCGGGTCATCGTGTGCAACTGCCATTCGATCAGACAGCGCGTGACTCGCTTGATGCTGGCATTCGCGATTTCCATCATGAGCTCCGGAAGCTCGTCAGGTCGTAGCGCGGCCATGTTCTCTTTCCTGGGTTTCTTGAACACCGCCCGAATGCCACTGAGGGGGTTCGCAAAGATCAGTCCTGAATTGACCCCGTAGGTCATGATCTCGTTGAGTCGTTGGCTCAGCCGCTTCACTGTTTCGAGGCTGCCTTTGGCCTCAATCGGGCGAAGGAGCTTGATCACCATAGGAGCACTGACTTCAGAAAGCGGCGTCGATTTCATGCTCGGAAAAACATGCAGCATGAGTGAACGCCAAATGTCCTCGGCATACGCTGGCGTCACTGAATCTTTCTTCAGTTCGAACCAGGCTGTGGCTATCTTCTCGAAGGTGTGTTCGGTCTCAGCCAGTCTGGCTTGCCTTTGCTCATCGCGCTGGGCTTTGGGATCAATGCCTTGAGCAAGTAGCTCTCGCGCCTCGACTGCTTTCTTCCGAGCATTCGCTAATGAGAGGTCGGGGTATGGGCCGAGCGCCGTATTAAGACGGCTTCTGGTCAACGGCTCGCGATAATTGAAATTCCACATCATCGAGCCGCTGGCGCGTACTCGAAGCTGAAGGCCGTCGCCGTCGCTGAGGACGAAGTCTTTACCAGTTGCCTTGACTGCCTTGAGCTGGCGATCGGAGAGACGGGTTGCGTTAGTAGGCATGGGGGGCTACCTCCAGCACCGTTTTGGTATCCTGAAAATAGCATTTGGCGGTCCGGGATACCACCTGGGATACCAAAGAGGCTGGAACTCCGAACTCTCCAAAGCTCCCATAAGCGGTGAAGCCCCTGAATTTACTGGATCTCAGGCACCAAAAAAGACGTCCGTGGACGTCTTTAGATGATGAAGTGGTGGAGCCGGGGGGATTTGAACCCCCGTCCGCCAGTACTCCGCTGTCGGTACTACATGCGTAGCCGTGTCTATTAATTTAACCCTCAGCGACCCGACTGGCAGGGTGCATTGGGTGAGTTGTGTAAGTTTTAGCCGCTTCGTCCACAACGTACTGCACGGCGATCCTGTTCTGCATGACAATCACTTCGAGTTTACAGGCATCCTCTAGTGATTGCTGGTACCGAAGTAACCAGAGGCTCAGGCTCTAGTCGTCGCAATTAAGCGGCGAGTGCGAATTCCTGGCCGTAGTTTTCGTCATTGGCAACTATAAAAGTTGCAACAGTGGATTTACGAGTTCTGTTACCAACTCGGCATGCACCTAAAGTTTCGCAACCAGCGTCGAATCCTAATCGGCCCCGATAGCAACCGCGTGAGCAGTCAGGTGACAGAGTTTACCCGAATGATCGGACGACGTCGACCTCCTGTCTGCGGCTGTGCTGAAAAACAGGCCAGCTGGCGGCTGGCCTTGTTCGCCGCGATTTTTCAAACCGCCCGTTATTTCGAACCGCCTTCGCCGCCGCTACCCGAATCAGTTTTGTTGTTTTCAGTGATTGCCTTGCTGGTGAGTTCGATACATTTTTTTTCATCACCGGCAGCATGGGCGGCCATGGCAGACTTCTGGGTTTCCTCAAGATTCATCTTCTCGTCTTCGCCCAGGTTAGAGCTGGAGACAAGGCTGTCTTTGATGATCTGCAGATTCGCCCCACACAGATCTTCCGCGGCGAATACCGGGGAAGCCAACAGTGCGGCAGTGAGGAACAACCCTGTGAGTGCTGTACGCTTCATGTGTATCTCCTAAGCCTGTGGACTCGGAATAGCGGTCTATAAGGCCCTTCCGAGGTCTGTGAAAGCCCATCCGTCTGGGGGCTTAAAGAGATTGACTGTCGAGCTTCACAGGGGTTCTATTATTTCTTTGTTCACATGTGAAATAGCCATCCCAGGGCGTTCTGGCACCATGACGGGGCATTTTTCGCCCCGCCATTTCACCTTGCACTACCGGGGTCGAGTCACTCGATCGACCAAATAAACCAGCCCGTGGTAATCAATACCGCCGTGCTGCGACAGGCCGATTTCACAGGTACGGCTGGTGGAAATGCCTTCGTTGCAGAACTGCACCGCATCCTTAAGCGTGCGCAGCGAGTGAGCGTTCAGTTCCGGGGTGGTGAAGCCCTTATCGCCGGCAAACCCGCAACAATGGATGCCTTCGGGAATGACTACGTTCACGCTGCACAGCCGCGCCAGTTCGATCAACGCCTGGCTCTCGCCCAAGTGCTGGGTGCTGCAGGTCACGTGCACGGCAATGGATTCTTGCTGCGGCGTGAAGTGCAACTTATCCAGCAGATGGGTGCGGATGAAGCGCACAGGGTCGTACAGGTCCAAGCGTGTATCTTTTAAGTCCTGGACCAGGCGCAAGGTGCAGGGGCTGGTATCGCAGTAGATCGGGTCAATACCGCCACGGCTGGCAGTGAGCAGGGCGGCGAGCAATTCCTGGCGTTTAGTCTCGGCCTGCTCGTTGTAGCCTTTGGACGCGAATGGCTGGCCGCAGCACAAATTGTCCTGATTGTCCGGAAACACCACTTGGTAGCCGGCTTTTTCCAGCAGGCCTTGAGTTTTTTCCAGCAGCGACGTTTGCTCCCGATCACTGGCGGCAGGGCCCATGACACGTGAGACGCAGGCGGCCAGATAGACCACGCGCGGGCGCTGGTCGGTCACCGGCGGACTGAAGCGAATTGCCCGCTCGGGCTGCGGCATCGCGGAGGTCCACAACGGCACGCGGCCGTCCGATACCTTGGTTAATGCGGCGGAAATTTTCGCCAGGCGTGGCGCGCCGAGGAACATTCGCGCGCCGTTGGCCACATGCAGGGTGAAGCGCGCGCCCTGTAAAGTGGTCTTGAAATGCTCGGCCAGCCAGTTCGCCGCTTTACCGTGAGTCGCTTCTCGACTGCGCAGCTTCTTGACCAGCTCGCCGGTGTTGATCCCCACCGGGCAACGTTGTGCGCATAGACCCGTGGCGGCACAGGTGTCGATGCCCTGGTAATGGTAATCACGTTCCAGATCGCTGGTATCGACGCCTGCGCGTTTTTTCGCCTGAATATCACGCCAAATGACGATGCGTTGCCGCGGGCTTAATGTCAGGTCTTTGGACGGACAAACCGGTTCGCAGAAGCCGCATTCAATGCACTTGTCGACGATTTCATCGGCGGCAGGCATTGGTTTCAAATGCTTCAGGTGAATCTGCGGATCGTTACTCAACACCACGTCCGGGTTGAGAATGCCGTTGGGGTCGAGCAGACGTTTGACTTGCCACATCAGTTGATAAGCATCGGTGCCCCATTCCAGCTCAACGAACGGAGCCATGTTACGCCCGGTGCCATGTTCAGCTTTCAACGAGCCACCGAACTCCACGGCCACCAGTTGCGTGACGTCTTCCATGAATGCCTGATAGCGCGCTACCTCCACCGGGTTCTCGAAGCTTTGGGTGAAGACAAAGTGCAAATTGCCTTCCAGCGCATGGCCAAACAGAATCGCTTCGTCGTAATGGTGCTTCTCAAACAGTGCGATCAAGCGCCGAACACCAATTGCCAGTTGCTCCACCGGGAAGGTCACGTCTTCGATGATCACCGTGGTGCCGGTTTTACGCACCGCGCCGACGGCCGGGAAGGTGTCTTTACGAATGGCCCACAGCCGCGCGTTTTCCACTGGGTCTTCGGTGAAATCGACTTGCTTATCTACTGGGAATGACGCCAGAGAACCCATGATTTGCGTAAGCTGTTCATGCAGCAACCCCTGAGACGCGGCGCGGGATTCGATCAGCAACGCGCAGGCGTTTTCCGACAGCTCACGTACGAAGGCCGGCATGCCCGGTTTGTTCTGCACCGAGCGCATGCTGCGACGATCCAATAATTCCACCGCGGCGACCGGCTGGGTTTTCAGCACGGTGACCGCATTGCAGCAAGTCTCGACATCCGGAAACACAATCAGCGCCGACGCTTTGAAAGGATGGTCCACCACCGTGTCGTAGGTCACCGCACTGATAAACCCCAGCGTGCCTTCGGAACCCACTAGCAAGTGGCTGAGGATATCCAGCGGTTGGTCGAAATCCACCAGTGCATTAAGCGACAGGCCAGTAGTATTTTTCAGACGGTATTTGTGGCGAATCTTGGCGGCTAACGCTGAGTTGGCGCGAGTCTCACGACCGAGGCGAGCAAGGTTTTCCAATAGGTCTGAATGGCTGTCGCGAAACGCGGCCACGCTGCCCGCGTCTTCGGTGTCCACGCTACTGCCATCAGCCAGCACCAGACGAATGCCCGCCAGCGTGTAATAGCTGTTTTGCGCCGTGCCGCAGCACATGCCGCTTGAATTGTTAGCAACGATACCGCCGATTTTGCAGGCGTTTATCGAGGCTGGATCTGGGCCGATCTTGCGCCCGAACGGCGCCAGCCAGGCATTGGCTTGTGAACCGATAACGCCCGGTTGCAGACGAATTTGAGTGCCTTGGCCGCGTATTTCCCGTGCGTTCCAGTTGTCACCCAACACCAGCAGCACCGAATCGCTGATGGCCTGCCCTGACAAGCTGGTGCCAGCGGCACGAAAGGTCACCGGGACCTTTTCCGCCTGCGCCAACTTAAGCAGCGCGATGACTTCTTCTTCGGATTCGACGCGAATCACCAACTTGGGTATCAGCCGATAAAAACTGGCGTCCGTGCCAAACGCCAAGGTCGACAGCGGATCATCGAAGCGCCGGTTCTGCGGGATTAGCCGTTGGGCTTCGCGCAAGAAAGCAGAGGGAAGACTCATGCGTCCTCCAGAATCAGTACCACCAGGTCTTTCGGACCATGGGCGCCGTAGGCCAGAATTTGCTCGATGTCTGCGGTTTTAGACGGCCCGGACACCAGCAGCGCGTTGGTCGGCATGTCCACCGCCCACTGTTGTTTTTGCTGAACCTGATAAAAGTTTTCGTAGATCTCGCTGGCCTTGAGCAGAGCGAAATGCACCGGCGGCACCAGGCTCATCAAGCGCGGCTCTTCGCGGGTTGGCCAAAGGATCAGGCTGCCCGTCGCGGCGATCGCGCCCAAGGTGGTGGTGAAGCTGGCGGGAGTGTCATCAAACAGCTCGGTTTTCCACTCTTCGATTGGCCGGTCGTACGCCTTGAGCAGCGGTAACTCAGGGTGAATCGACCAGTGTTCACTGACACGTCGGCCATGGGGTGTGCCGGGAGCGATCAATAAACTCGGCAGTTGCCGATCGCTGACCAACTTCCCCAACAGTTCCGGCCACGCATTTTGAGTGCTGAGGTGGATTTCAGTGTGTACCGCCTCCATCAGCCTGCGCAGTTGTGCAATTCGTAATTCGGGCGCGTAGCTCCACGGGGTCGTCACCAAGTCTTCGTCGAAGGTATCGGCAATCGGCGTGGCGCCGGTCAGGCTGTTGCGCAATTTGTTAAGAATATTTTCTCTGGCGCTCATTTATTTGTCTCCGCCCTGTTTGGCCAAGTGCTCGCGGGCCAGTTCGTGCAGCGAGCGTGCAGCCGGTTTCGGCGCGCTATGATTTTGCGTCCACGGCCCGATCTTGCTGGGTGTCAGGTTGCGCAGGCGGGTGGCGAAAAAGCCAAACACGCGGTACAGCGTTGGCGAGCGGTTGAGCTGCGACCAGGCATTCCAGATGAAGCGTTCGGTGGGGGAATATTTACTGCCTTGGCCGCGCATGACTTTGTGCGGGGCATCAGGGGATTTGACGTTCTCTTCTCGCAGGCGACGCAACAAGGCCGGAATCGGGATTTTCACCGGGCAGACTTCGCCGCAAGCGCCACACAACGACGATGCGCTGGGGTGATCCGGGACTTTTTTCAGGCCGACCATGTGCGGCGTGATGATTTTGCCAATCGGGCCGGGGTACACCTCGCTGTAGGCGTGGCCGCCGATGCGGGTATAAACCGGGCAATGGTTCATGCACGCGCCACAGCGGATGCAATTCAGGGTTTGGCGCAGTTCGCTGTCGGCGAAGGCCTGGCTGCGACCGTTATCCAGCAGGACCAAATGCACTTCCTGCGGGCCGTCCAGTTCATGCGCCTTGCGCGGTCCGGAGATCATATTGACGTAGGTGGTGATGGGAATGCCCAGGGCCGAGCGGGTCAGCAGCGACAGCAGCGGCACGGTATCACGCAGATTTTCGACGACCTTTTCGATCCCGGTCACCGCGATATGTACGGGCGGCACCGAGGTGCACATCCGACCGTTGCCTTCGTTTTCCACCAGCAGCAGAGTGCCGGTTTCGGCCACGGCGAAGTTGACACCGGAGACGCCGATGTCTGCTTCAAAGAACTTCTGTCGCAACACTTTACGGCCAATCTGAATCAGTTGATCGACGTCGTTGGTGTATTCCACGCCTAGCTTTTCCTGGAACAGATGGCCCACTTGCTTAGCGTTTTTGTGGATGGCAGGCATGATGATGTGCGATGGTTTTTCGTGGTCGAGCTGGACGATGTATTCGCCCATGTCGGCTTCCAGGCATTCCACGCCGCGAGCTTCAAGGAAGTCGTTCATCTCCATTTCTTCGCTGACCATCGATTTACCCTTGATCACCTGCTTGGCGGCATGGGCTTCGACGATTGAAAGAACGATGGCATTCGCTTCCTCCACCGTTTCCGCCCAGTGCACATTCACACCGTTGCGGGTCAGGTTTGTTTCAAGCAGTTCAAGCAGGTCAGGCAGTTTCGATAAGGCCCGGGCTTTGATTGCGTTACCCAGCTCGCGCAGGCGTTCGCGCTCATCGGCATCACTGAACGCCACGGCGCGCTTGGTCATCAGCGAGTCCATGGCGGTGCGGAAGTTAGTGCGCAGCTGTTTATCGCCCAGCGCTTTGTGCGCGCGTGCGCGGAAGTCGTCTCCAGACCCTTCGATTTCCAGTGCCGGGATTCGCGTATGGGTGTTCATTGACCACCTCCAGTGCGTTGCCAGAGGAAACTGGCCAGGTGTTGACCGCGCAGCGACTCCCGTTGTTTTTCCAGCGAGCCGTTGATATTCATCAAGCAGCCACAGTCAGCCGTCACCACCTGATGCGCCCCGGAATCTTTCAGGGAACGTGTTTTGTCGGCGACCATTGCCCCGGAAATATCCGGCATGCGCACACTGAACGTGCCGCCAAAACCACAGCATTCGCTTTCGTGACCGTGTTCGACCCGTTCCACGTTGCTCATCTGCGACAGCAACGTGCGGACGTGCAGATGGGTGTTCATTTCTCGGCGTGCGGAGCAAGAGGTGTGCAGCGCGACTTTGATCGGCGCGCCGTTATCGTTCAGTTGAACCTTGCACACGAACAGCAGGAATTCTGCCAGCTCATAGGTGCGAGCGGCCAATGCATGAACTTGTTTCAGGGTGTCCGGCTCGTCTTTGAACAAGTCCGGATAATGTTCGCGCAACATGCCGGCGCACGAACCGGACGGCACAATGACCGGGTAATCGCCAGCAAATAACGCCAGTTGTGCGCGGGCGACCTCGCGGGCTTGATCGGTATAACCCGAGGTGTACGCCGGTTGCCCGCAACAGCTCTGCCCTTGAGGAAACTCCACCCGAATGCCTTCGCGTTCCAGTAAGTGAATCGCATCCATGCCGGCTTCCGGGTAAAACAGATCGACCACACAGGTACCGAACAGGTAAACCCGCTCAGGCTTCACGTCAGGGTATTGGCGTGGCGCGGCGCGTGGCGGTGCGACACGGGTCGCATTCGGCACGGCATTGTAATAAAGCTCGCTCATCAGGCGTTTCTCCGGGTGGGCCCGGTTATCCGTCCAGCGCAGCGACTGAAAGATGGATCGCTGAAACTTTCTGCCGCGTTGCAGACCGGGTTATGAATGGTTGGCGCCGGGTGGTTAGTCCGGCGCCAATTTCGTTGCGGTGTGCAGTTACACATGTTGCATTGATGCTGTGGTCAAGCTATTCAGATCACCAGCATGCCGGTGAGCCAGTAGGCTTGGGCCAAAGTGATGCAGCCAACGATGACCGCGAAAAACAGGCTGTGTTTAAGGGTAAACCGGAACAGGTCGGCTTCCTGACCTACCAGACCAGTAGCCGCGCACGCCACGGCGATCGATTGTGGCGAAATCATTTTGCCGGTCACGCCGCCCGAGGAGTTCGCCGCCACCATCAGAACGTCGCTGACGCCCAATTGGTGAGCCGTTGTGGCCTGCAACGATCCGAACAGTGCGTTGGACGAGGTATCGGAGCCGGTCAAGAAGACGCCCAGCCAGCCAAGGAACGGCGAGAAGAACGGGAACGCGGCGCCGGTGGATGCCAATACCAATGCCAGCGTGGTGGACATGCCGGAGTAGTTCATCACAAAGGCAAAAGACAGCACCATGCCGATAGAGACAATGGCCCAGCGAAGCTCCATCAGGGTTTCTTTAAAGGTGCTCAGGCCTACGCCTGGCTTGATCCGCAGGACGATCATCGAGATCAGTGCCGAGATCAGAATCGCGGTACCGGAAGCGGCGAGGATGTCCAGCTTGAACACGGCAGGTATTACTGTCGGGTTGGCGACTACCGGCGCGACTTTGTAAACCAACTGATCAAGGTGCGGCATCGGGATGCTGATGGTCCAGGCTTGCAGCGCAGCACCGGCGGCGAACAATGCCTTGAATGGCTTAAGCGTCCAAATGGTCACCACGACGGTCAGGATCAGGAACGGTGACCACGCTTTGAAGATCTGGCCGCCGTTATATTCCGACGCGATCGAGGTGCGTGGCTGGCCGAAACCGCCTGGACTGGCAACGATCGCAGCGGACAAGGAGGCTCCGGCCATGGTTGCACCCGCACTGCGTTTTGGCTGCCAGACTTTCAGGAAGAAGGTCAGGGAAACCAGGCTGACCAATGCCGACACAATGTCCGGCAGCTCTGGGCCGATGAAGTTCGACGTAAAGAATTGGCACACCGCGAAGCTACCACCGGCAACCAGCGCTGCTGGCCAAGTCTCTTTAACGCCGCGCATGCCGTCCATGATGAACATCAGCCAGAACGGTACGAACAGCGAGAGCAGCGGCAATTGACGACCCGCCATGGCGCCGATCTTGAATGCGTCGATCCCGGAAACCTGCCCGGCAACGATGATTGGAATACCCAACGCCCCGAACGCTACCGGCGCGGTGTTGGCAATCAGGCACAAACCTGCGGCATACAGCGGGTTGAACCCCAGGCCAACCAACAGCGCTGCGGTAATGGCTACTGGAGCGCCGAAACCTGCCGCACCTTCAAGGAAGGCGCCAAAACAGAAGGCGATCAGCAACACTTGCAAGCGTTGGTCGTCGGTGATGGTCAGTACCGAGCTTCGAATTATCTCGAACTGGCCGCTCTTGACCGTCAGCTTGTAGAGGAACACTGCCGCCACAATGATCCAGGCAATGGGCCACAGGCCGTAACCAAAGCCATAAATGGCCGAGGAAATGGCCATGTCCGCTGGCATGTGGAAAGCGAAAATCGCAATGACCACTGACAACAGCATGGTGATCGTGCCCGCAACATGGCCTTTAAGCCGAAATACGGCTAGCGCCAGGAAGAAAAACGCGATGGGAGCAACGGCCGCGATGGCGGAAAAGCCAAGGCTGCCGAGTGGGGTATAGAACTGTTGCCAAGTTTGCATAGTGAGGTGGCCCCTAATTATTGTTGGTCAGGCCCGGCGTTCCGTGTCGCGCGTGCGTCGCATGTTGGTCCGGGGCTAGCGCTGAGCATAGCTGCCGAACTGATGCTGACGAACGCGTCGCGCAGTTCACCAGTCAAGCCTTTCGTCATGGCGAAAGGTCTTGCGATGTCTTGGAGAGTCTCCATCGATCATCGGCATTGGATAATTGGTAAGACCAATTTACAATGTCTGGACGCTAGGTTAGAAGCCTTGCTACAGGCGTGTCAATTTGCCCATCTAATACTTTCGTCGATTTATTGAAAAAAATGCGCTGATGGGCGGTTTTCCTTTGAATCTGACCAGTGCCGGCGCTGCGGCAATCGGCGAGAATAGGCGATCCCGGTAAGTGACCGGGGTTCGGAGAGCGTTATGGGGTTTGATCAAGTGCGTCAGCGTCGTTTGTCTGACGATATTGTCGAGCAACTCGAAGGGATGATTCTGGAAGGTACATTGCAGTCTGGCGAGCGCCTCCCTGCGGAGCGCGCCTTGGCTGAGAAATTTGGCGTGTCTCGTCCGTCATTGCGTGAAGCGATCCAAAAGCTCACGGCCAAAGGACTGTTGGTCAGCCGCCAGGGTGGCGGCAATTACGTGGTTGAGAATCTAGGCTCAACGTTTAGCGACCCGTTGTTGCATCTGCTGGAAAGTAACGCGGATGCCCAGCGTGATCTGCTTGAATTTCGCCAGACACTCGAAGCTTCGTGCGCGTACTACGCCGCCCAGCGCGCCACCGATCTTGATCGCGAGCGGCTGCGGACTGCATTTGATTTATTGCAGAACTGTTATTCGCGAGTGGGCGAGGTCAGTCGGGCCGAGGAGGGGGAGGCGGACGCCAGCTTTCACTTGGCCATCGCCGAAGCCAGCCACAACGCGGTACTGCTGCATACGATCAGGGGCTTGTTTGATTTGCTCAAGCGCAACGTCGTGACCAACATTGGCGGGATGTATAAACAGCGCACTGAGACCCGCGACATGCTGATTAATCAGCACCGTGAGTTGTACATGGCGATCATCGAAGGTCGCGCTGACGACGCACGCCAGGTTTCCACCCACCATTTGTTGTACGTGCAAGAGGTATTGGAAGAGGTGCGGCAACAGGTGCAGCGGACGGCGAGGGCCGAGCGGCGGAACGGGGTTTGAGGTTGTTTGGAAAAGCTCGCCAACACGTTGGCTCCTACAGGTAACGGCATCTGTAGGAGCCAACGTGTTGGCGAAGGCTTTTGCAGCTAATCATCTTTACCCTTGCTGCGAACCGCGCGTTGCAGTTCGCGATCAGAGTCGCGCTCACGCTCGGTGTGGCGCTTGTCGTATTCCTTCTTGCCTTTGCCCAGCGCAATTTCGCATTTGATCAAATGCGCTTTCCAATAAATGGAAAGGGCCACGCAGGCATAGCCTTTCTGCTGAACCGCCGTATTGAGCTTTTCGAGCTCGCGTTGGTTGAGCAAAAGTTTTCGGGTACGTGTCGGGTCAGCGATGACGTGTGTGCTCGCAGTCGTCAGCGGCGAGATATGGCTACCCATCAGCCAGGCCTCGCCATTTTTGAGCAGCACATAACTGTCGACCAACTGCACCTTGCTAGCACGCAGACTTTTTACTTCCCAGCCAGCCAGGACCAGACCGGCCTCGAACTTGTGTTCGATGAAGTAATCGTGACGCGCCTTTTTATTTTGCGCGATGGTCCCTGTGGGGTGTTTCTTGAGCTTAGCCATAGGGGACGCATTATAGGGAGTCAACGCGCTGTCGGCTACGGTCAACCTACGTGCTTGAGCAGCTTGATTGAATCCCGGACAATGGGCGCTCTACATTCACCCATTGCTTCGTTGGTTTGGGCATCGCGCTCTGGCATCAGGCAAGTTTTTTATGAACGATGCTGATGCAATTCATTTGGAAATGACGCTGACATGACTACCCATATTCAACGTTCAGCCCTGTTGCCTTACCCGGCCCAGGCGCTTTATGACTTGGTAAACGATGTCACTCACTACTCGGAATTTCTGCCGTGGTGTTCTTCAGGCGTGGTGCTGGACGCGAGCGATGTGCACATGCGCGCCCGGGTAGAAATCGCGAAAGGCGGTCTTAGCCAGCATTTTGTCACCCGCAATACCCTGGTGCCCGGACAATCCATTGAAATGAATCTGGAAGAAGGTCCGTTCAGCCAGCTACACGGTGTCTGGACATTTAAGGCGCTGGGTGAAAAGGCCTGCAAGATCAGCCTGGACCTGTCCTTTGATTACGCAGGGCCGATTATTCGCGCGACCTTGGGTCCGCTGTTCAATCAGGCGGCCAATACCCTGGTCGACGCTTTTTGCCAGCGAGCGAAGCAATTGCATGGCTGATTGTACGACTGAGGCGCGGATTGAAATCGAAGTGGTCTACGCCGCTGTCGATCGACAAATCCTGCTCAGCGTCCATCTGGTCGCTGGGACGACAGTGCGCGATGGGCTGGTTGCGTCTGGTATTGGCGAGCATTTTCCCGAGTTGGACTTGGCAAATTGTCCGGTGGGCATATTTGGCAAGGCCGTGGGCGATGCCGAAACCCGCCTTTTGGTAACCGGTGATCGGATCGAAATATATCGACCGCTGCTGGCTGACCCGAAAGAAGTTCGTCGTTTGCGCGCGGCCAAGGCTGCGCTGGGTAAAAGCAAAACGTAGAAAAGCCCGGCATGCCGGGCTTTCCGTTGACGCTGAGAGTCGTGCAGGAACGTTATTGTGGCGACGTTTGCAACGGCTCTTGGGTCGGAACCGGTTCGCTCTTGACTTTATCCACATCGTTTTGAATCTGTTCAAGCAGCGAACCCGGTTTCGGCGGTTCGTCAGCTTTTGGCGTTTCGCCCTTGGCGGGCTCTTCCGTTGTGTCGCTGTGCTTGCCGAGAATGGCTTCGTCACGGCTCACGCCCGGCTTGAAATCACCGGAAAGACTGGCCAGTTGGTCGTTGGCATTAAATATTAGCGTCATGCGTTCCTGTTGGCGTTCTCCGCCTCCAGGCTGCAGGCTATACAGATAATCCCAACGATCCGTATGGAACGTGTCGGTCAGCAAGGGATTGCCCATAATAAACCGTACCTGCCGTCGGGTCATTCCGGGGCGTAACTGGTCTATCATGTCTTGCGTGACGACATTGCCCTGCTGGATGTCGATCTTGTAAACCCCGGGGATTGAACAACCGGCGAGTGCGATCAGTCCCACGAAGGTGAAACTGGCTAGCAGGAGCTTGGTGTTTTGCATCGGTGGGCGACTTCCACTATCTTGGCTGGGGAAACAAAGCCCCGATCATACCCGCATTAAGAGAAGCTGCGAAGCAGCATCCGCGAGAAAGCTGACCATGGTTGAAAATAGCGAACTACGTAAAGCCGGACTAAAAGTGACCCTGCCACGGGTTAAAATTCTACAGATGCTCGATTCCGCCGAGCAACGCCACATGAGTGCCGAGGATGTTTACAAGGCACTCATGGAAGCTAACGAGGATGTCGGCCTGGCCACGGTTTACCGTGTACTGACTCAGTTCGAAGCAGCCGGACTAGTGGTTCGCCACAATTTCGATGGCGGTCATGCTGTATTTGAACTGGCTGACGGCGGTCACCACGACCATATGGTCAATGTGGAATCTGGCGAAGTGATCGAATTCTTCGAAGAGGAAATCGAGAAGCTTCAAAAGGGGATTGTCGAAAAACACGGTTACGAGTTGGTGGATCACAACTTGGTACTCTACGTGCGCAAAAAGAAGGCCTAAGCCTTCTGACAGCCACGACAAAGGCGACCCTAGGGTCGCCTTTGTGCTTTCTGATGTTCGCGGTTTGTTCCATCAGACCTTGGCAGTAACTACCATTTTCCTTGCATGAGCCAAGGATTCTTTGGTTAGATCAATGCCGCCAAGCATGCGCGCAACCTCTTCTATGCGTTCAGTCTTGCTCAGCTTCGACACCGCCGTACGGGTCACGTCGCTGTCGCGGACTTTATGCACAAATAAATGCTGATGCCCTTGCGCCGCGACCTGAGGCAAGTGGGTAACGGTCATGACTTGCCCGCGCTCGCCCAGACGGCGCAGCAGCTGTCCGACGATTTCTGCGGTAGGTCCGCCAATCCCCACATCGACCTCATCGAATACCAGCGTGGGCACGCGGGAGGTTTGCGCGGTGATGACCTGGATGGCCAGGCTGATTCGTGACAGCTCGCCGCCCGAGGCGACTTTGGCAAGCGCTTTAAGCGGCTGCCCAGGGTTGGCGCTGACCAGCAGCTCCACCTGTTCCAGCCCGTTGGGCAGCAACTCTTTACTGCTGTTGGGACGCAGCTCAATGCTGAAGCGACCACCCGGCATGCCGAGCCGCTGAATTTCCTGCTCGACCGCCGACGCCAGATCAGGCGCAGCTTGTTGACGCAAGTCACTTAGCTCCCGGGCTTTTTCCTGATAATGACGGGCATAGGATGCCAATTCATTCTCAAGACGCTCGATAGACTCGTCATTGGCATTGAGTGAGTCAATTTCGTCCAGCAGTCGTTGCTGGAGGGCGGCAACTTCTGTCGGCTGTATGCGATGTTTGCGCGCCAGGGTATAGATGATATCCAGGCGTTCTTCGAGTTGCTGCAGGCGTGCCGGGTCGGCGTCAAAGTGATCGAGAAAGCGATTCAACTCGCCCACGGCTTCTTCTACCTGGATCTGCGCACTGGACAACAAGCTGGCCGCTTCGCTCATTGCCGTGGGCGAACTGGTGGCGGCGCTTAGGCGATTGAGACTGGCGGTCAGGGCGTTCAACACATTGCCTGAATCGTTTTCGCTGCATTGCTCGACGACTTGCCGACAAATGCTCAGCAAGCTTTCAGCGTTGGTCAGGGTTTTGTGTTCCTGCTCCAGTTGCTCCAGTTCATTCTCGCCGAGGCTCAAGCTTTCAAGTTCTTCGAGTTGATAGCTGAGCAGTTGATGGCGCGAGCGCTGTTCGTCACCGGAATTGGACAGGCGTTCCAGCTCTTGCCTGGCTTGGCGCCACCGTTGTGCTGCCAGATACACTTGGCGAGCGAGGTCGTTGGCGCCTGCATATTCGTCTAGCAAACGACGATGAGTGTCTGTTTTGAGCAGGGATTGATGTTCATGCTGGCTATGGATATCAATCAGGTATTCGCCCAACGCCTTTAAGTCGCCCTGCGGACAGGGTGTGCCATTGATATAGGCGCGCGAACGGCCTTCGGCGGTGATGACCCGACGCAAGATGCACGGTCCGTCGTTGTCGAGGTCACGCTCTTGCAGCCAGGCTCGCGCTTCGGGGATATCGGCAATGTCGAAGGTAGCGAGAATATCGGCCTTGTCAGCTCCGGGACGAACCACGCCACTGTCGGCGCGGTCACCCAGTGTCAGGCCGAGTGCGTCGAGCATGATCGACTTACCCGCACCGGTTTCGCCAGTAATTACACTCATGCCTCGGTCCAACTCAAGGTCGAGATGTTCAACGATGGCATAGTTATGTACGGACAGGTGCACCAGCATAGAGGCGGCTCCCAAACAATTTGTCTGGTTATTTATACAGTGTTTTGTTTGTCGCTGACAATGCCTTGGCTTAGCTCGATTTGGATGATTTGTCGGGGTTTTTAGTTCTTTGAGCGATTTATAACGAACATGCCGGCGCAAAAACACAGGGTATGGAATGACCCGACTCAGCGCCGCCGTGGGCCATGCTGCCCTTGAAGCTGAAAATTACGACCCCATATAGCCGGACAGAAGCGTGAGTTGAGCTCACGGACGTCATTGAAAGGAGAAACTTTATGGCAGACGAACAGAATCCAGATACGCAGACTCAGGATCAGGCCGCAGAAGCGGTTTCAGGTGATGATATGTTGGCGCGCGTGCAAGGGCTTGAAGAGCAATTGGCGACCGCGCAGGACCAATCCCTGCGAGTGGCTGCGGATTTGCAGAATGTCCGCCGCCGTGCCGAGCAGGATGTAGAAAAAGCGCACAAATTTGCGTTGGAAAAATTCGCAGCGGATCTGTTGCCGATCATCGACAGCCTGGAGCGCGGCCTGGACTTGTCCAGCCCGGACGATGAAAGCATCCGTCCAATGCGCGAAGGTATCGAGCTGACACTGAAAATGTTCCAGGACACCCTGAAGCGTTATCAGTTGGAAGCCATTGACCCACACGGCGAGCCGTTCAACGCGTCGCAGCACCAGGCGATGGCCATGCAGGAAAGCGCGGACGTCGAGCCTAATAGCGTGCTCAAGGTGTTTCAGAAGGGTTACCAGCTCAACGGTCGCTTGTTGCGCCCGGCAATGGTTGTGGTCAGCAAGGCCGTTGCGCCAATCAGACCATCGATTGATGAGCAGGCTTGAAATCAGCCATCAGGCCCCCATTTAGATGTCATGCGTTTAAGTGCTACCGCAATTTGTAAACGCAGTTGCGGCAACCAAATCCAAGTTTCAGGAGAAAGTTAACATGGGCAGAATTATCGGTATCGACCTGGGGACCACCAACTCGTGTGTTTCCATCCTCGAAAACGGCAACGTTAAAGTTATTGAAAACGCCGAAGGCGCGCGCACCACGCCGTCCATCGTCGCTTACGCAAATGATGGCGAAATTCTGGTTGGCCAGTCTGCCAAGCGTCAGGCAGTGACCAATCCGCACAACACGTTGTATGCAGTAAAGCGTTTGATCGGTCGCCGTTTCGACGAAGAAGTCGTGCAAAAAGATATTCAGATGGTCCCTTACAAGATCGTCAAAGCTGACAACGGCGATGCATGGGTCGAAGTCAACGGTCAGAAAATGTCGCCTCCTCAGATTTCCGCCGAAATTCTGAAGAAGATGAAAAAAACCGCTGAAGACTACCTTGGCGAAGCAGTAACAGAAGCGGTGATCACCGTTCCTGCCTACTTCAATGATAGCCAGCGTCAAGCGACTAAAGATGCCGGCCGTATCGCGGGTCTGGACGTCAAACGCATCATCAACGAACCAACCGCAGCTGCTCTGGCTTACGGTATGGACAAAGCGAAAGGCGATCACACCGTCATCGTTTATGACTTGGGCGGCGGTACTTTCGACGTTTCGGTTATCGAAATCGCCGAAGTCGATGGCGAGCACCAGTTTGAAGTGTTGGCTACCAACGGCGACACATTCCTCGGTGGTGAAGACTTCGACATTCGTTTGATCGACTACCTGGTTGACGAATTCAAGAAAGAAAGCGGCATGAACCTCAAGGGTGACCCGCTGGCCATGCAGCGCCTGAAAGAAGCCGCTGAGAAAGCCAAGATCGAATTGTCTTCGAGCCTGCAGACCGACGTTAACCTGCCGTACATCACTGCAGACGCAACCGGTCCCAAGCACTTGAACGTGAAAATCTCCCGCGCCAAACTGGAAGCGCTGGTTGAAGACCTGGTCAAGCGCACTATCGAGCCTTGCCGCATTGCCCTTAAAGATTCGGGCATCGACGCTGGCAAGATCGATGATGTGATCCTGGTCGGCGGCCAAACCCGCATGCCGTTGGTGCAAAAGCTGGTTACTGAGTTCTTCAGTAAAGAAGCTCGCAAAGACGTTAACCCGGACGAAGCGGTTGCAATGGGTGCTGCTATCCAGGGCGCGGTATTGTCTGGCGACGTTAAAGACGTATTGCTGTTGGACGTTAGCCCACTGACCCTGGGTATCGAAACCATGGGCGGCGTGCTGACTGCGCTGATCGAGAAAAACACCACGATTCCTACCAAGAAATCCCAAGTGTTCTCGACTGCCGATGACAACCAGGGCGCTGTGACCATTCACGTTCTGCAAGGCGAGCGTAAGCAAGCGGCGCAGAACAAGTCCTTGGGCAAGTTCGACCTGGCTGATATCCCGCCAGCTCCACGCGGCGTGCCTCAGATCGAAGTGACCTTCGACATCGACGCCAACGGCATTCTGCACGTCGGCGCGAAAGACAAGGCAACGGGCAAGACTCAGTCGATCATCATCAAGGCCAACTCCGGTCTGTCTGAAGAAGAAATTCAACAGATGGTGCGTGACGCAGAAGCTCATGCTGAAGAAGACAACAAGTTTGTCGAACTGGCTGCTGCCCGCAACCAGGGTGACGCGCTTGTGCACTCGACTCGCAAAATGATCGTCGACGCTGGCGAAAAAGTAACCGCGGAAGAAAAAACCGCCATCGAAGCTGCGCTGACTGCTCTGGAAGCCGCCGTTAAAGGCGACGACAAGGCCGCTATCGAAGCCAAGGTTGAAGAGCTGTCCAAGTTGACTGCTCCGGTTGCCCAGAAAATGTACGCCGAAGAAGCCGCTAAGCCGCAAGGCGCGGGTGACGCTCACGCTGAAGAGCCTGCAAAAGCCGACGACGTTGTCGATGCAGAGTTCGAAGAAGTGAAAGACCACAAGTAAGCGCAGGCTTACTTGAAAGCCAGTTGACCGCAGTCAGGCGGTCACTGGTAGGATGTCGCCGCGCGGGAGCTTGCTCCCGCGTTGGCGTGTCTGGAATACACGATTTTTTCAGGCTGGCGGGTTTGCCCCGAAAGCTATGCGGCAAAGTATCAAGAGTGCGGAAGAATTATGGCAAAGCGTGACTATTACGAGATATTGGGTGTGGAGCGCGGCTCCAGTGAAGCGGACCTGAAAAAGGCTTATCGCCGTCTCGCGATGAAACACCACCCAGACCGCAACCCCGACGACAAAGCGTCCGAAGACATGTTCAAAGAGGCCAACGAGGCCTATGAAGTGCTTTCCGACACCAGCAAGCGCGCGGCTTACGATCAGTATGGTCACGCCGGTGTCGACTCAAGCATGGGCGGCGGTGGTGCTGGTTTCGGCGCTGGCGGTGGTAACTTTTCCGATATTTTCGGTGATGTGTTCAGCGACTTTTTTGGTGGCGGTCGTGGCGGCGCGCGTGGCGGTGCCCAGCGTGGCAGCGACTTGCGCTACACCCTTGAGCTGAACCTTGAAGAAGCGGTGCGCGGCACCACGGTCAGCATTCGTGTGCCGACCTTGGTCAATTGCAAACCGTGCGATGGTTCGGGCGCGAAAAAAGGCTCGGCACCGATTACCTGTCCGACATGCGGCGGTATTGGCCAAGTGCGCATGCAACAGGGTTTCTTCTCTGTGCAGCAAACCTGCCCGCGTTGCCATGGCCACGGCAAGATCATCTCCGACCCGTGCGATTCGTGCAAAGGCGAAGGGCGCGTCGAAGAATACAAAACCCTGTCGGTGAAAGTGCCGCCTGGCGTTGATACCGGTGATCGTATTCGTCTTTCTGGCGAAGGCGAAGCGGGCACCCAGGGTGGCCCGACCGGCGACCTGTATGTGGTGATCAATGTTCGTGAACACGCGATTTTCCAGCGCGACGGCAAACATCTGTTCTGCGAAGTGCCCATCAGTTTCGCCGATGCAGCATTGGGCGGCGAACTGGAAGTGCCGACGCTGGACGGTCGGGTCAAGCTTAAAATCCCGGAAGGCACGCAGACTGGCAAACAGTTCCGTTTGAAAGGTAAAGGCGTTGCTCCGGTACGCGGCGGCGGTGCAGGCGACTTGATGTGCCGTGTTGCCGTGGAAACCCCGGTCAACCTGGGGCGCCGTCAACGCGAATTGCTTGAAGAGTTCCGCGCTACGCTCGAAGGCGACAGTTCCCATTCACCTAAAGCCAGCGGTTGGTTTGAAGGTGTTAAGCGTTTCTTCGGCGACTTGTAAGGCTATTAGCGGGAGCTAGGCATGCGACGTATTGCAGTTATGGGCGCCGCTGGGCGCATGGGCAAAACCCTGATCGAGGCAGTCCAGCAAGCACCTGGTGCAGGGTTGACGGCTGCGGTGGATCGCCCGGACAGTTCGTTGGTCGGCGCAGACGCTGGCGAACTGGCTGCGCTGGGTCGAATCGGCGTTCCGTTGTCGGGTGACTTGGCCAGGGTGGCCGATGAGTTCGACGTACTGATCGACTTCACCCACCCGTCAGTGACCCTGAAGAATCTGGCGTTCTGTCGCAAGGCTGGCAAAGCCATGGTCATCGGCACCACCGGGTTCTCCGTTGAAGAGAAACAGCGGCTGGCCGAGGCGGGGAAAGAAATCCCCATCGTGTTTGCTGCCAACTTCAGTGTCGGCGTGAATTTGTGCCTGAAACTGTTGGACACAGCGGCGCGGGTGCTGGGGGACGAAGTCGATATCGAAATTACCGAGGCTCATCACCGGCATAAAGTCGATGCACCTTCGGGCACCGCTTTGCGTATGGGCGAAGTGATCGCTGAAGCGCTGGGCCGGGATCTGGAAAAGGTTGCGGTTTACGGTCGCGAGGGTCAAACCGGCGCACGTGATCGTCAAAGCATCGGCTTTGCGACCATTCGTGCCGGCGACATTGTGGGTGATCACACGGTATTGTTCGCGGCAGACGGTGAGCGGGTTGAAATAACCCACAAGGCGTCGAGTCGCATGACCTTTGCCAAGGGTGCCGTCCGGGCTGCACTGTGGCTTCAAGGTCAGCCTCCAGGTCTTTACGACATGCAAGACGTGCTCGACCTGCGTTGATCGATCCCTGCGATGCTTGCTCCCTGTAGGAGTCAACTTGTTGGCGAAAAGCTTGACATGGTCAGGCCTGATACACCGCCTCGCCAACAACTTGGCTCCTATAGATTTAATTTCGCCCATGTTTTTCATGGGTTTTGTCTCCGCTTTACCCCGCCTGGCGATGTTCCGTCGCATTCCAGTGTCTTTCAGACTCATTGGCGGTAGACCCAAACACCTCTTTTCTGTAACCTACAGCTTTAGTGTGTCCACTAAAAGCGCGCAGATAATTCGACTTATTCGACAAGCAAGCGGGGTGACGTGTCTACGTCATTCCGCTTTTTTGCAACCTGCGAATGCCCTTTCAGGCTTTATTTACCGGGAGGTCTTCTTGACTAAGCCAGCCATACTCGCCCTTGCTGATGGCAGCATTTTTCGCGGCGAAGCCATTGGAGCCGACGGTCAAACCGTTGGTGAGGTGGTGTTTAACACCGCAATGACCGGTTATCAGGAAATCCTTACCGATCCTTCCTATGCCCAACAAATCGTTACCCTGACCTATCCGCACATCGGCAACACCGGTACTACACCGGAAGATGCCGAATCTGACCGCGTCTGGTCGGCCGGGCTGGTTATCCGTGATTTGCCGCTGGTAGCGAGCAACTGGCGGAACAAGATGGCCCTTGCGGACTATCTGAAAACTAACAACGTGGTAGCGATCGCTGGTATCGACACCCGTCGCCTGACCCGCATTCTGCGTGAGAAAGGCGCACAAAACGGCTGCATCATGGCCGGTGACACTATTTCTGAAGAAGCGGCAATTGAAGCGGCTCGCGGCTTCCCAGGCCTGAAAGGCATGGACCTGGCGAAAGTCGTCAGCGTCAAAGACAGCTACGAATGGCGTTCGGGCGGATGGAATCTGGAGACCGACAGCCATCCGGAGATCGCAGCTGCCGATCTGCCGTACCACGTAGTAGCATTCGACTACGGCATCAAGCTGAACATCCTGCGCATGTTGGTTGACCGTGGCTGTCGTGTGACCGTGGTCCCGGCGCAAACGTCCGCCGCCGACGTGTTGGCACTCAGCCCGGATGGCATCTTCCTGTCCAACGGCCCTGGCGATCCTGAGCCGTGCGATTACGCGATCAAGGCAATCCAGGCGTTGCTGGAAACCGAGACGCCGCTCTTCGGCATCTGCCTCGGTCACCAGTTGCTGGCACTCGCTTCCGGCGCCAAGACCCTGAAAATGGATCACGGCCACCACGGCGCGAACCACCCGGTTCAGGACCTGGACACCGGTGTGGTCATGATCACCAGCCAGAACCACGGTTTCACCGTCGACGAAAGCACCTTGCCGAGCAACCTTCGGGCGACCCACAAGTCGCTGTTCGACGGCACCTTGCAAGGCATCGAGCGTACCGACAAGTCCGCGTTCAGCTTCCAGGGACACCCCGAAGCGAGCCCGGGTCCTACCGACGTTTCGCCACTGTTTGATCGCTTCATCGACGCTATGGCCAAGCGGCGCTAACCGGCTGCCTTGAGATTTAGCACGCAGAGGGTTGGGCTGAGCCCAGACGACAGTGTCTGGCTGATCCGCCCAACGCCCTGAGACAAATGTTCAAGACGGCTTGCCGACTGACCCAAGGATTTGAGTGACAACCCCATGCCAAAACGTACAGATATAAAAACCATCCTGATTCTCGGCGCCGGTCCCATCGTGATCGGCCAGGCCTGTGAGTTCGACTACTCCGGCGCCCAGGCTTGCAAAGCCCTGCGCGAAGAGGGTTACCGCGTCGTTCTGGTGAACTCCAACCCGGCGACCATCATGACTGACCCGTCGATGGCGGACGCAACCTACATCGAGCCGATCAAGTGGCAGACAGTTGCCAAGATCATCGAAAAAGAGCGCCCGGACGCCCTGCTGCCAACCATGGGTGGCCAAACTGCCCTGAACTGCGCCCTGGACCTGGAGCGCGAAGGCGTTCTGGAGAAGTTCGGCGTAGAGATGATCGGCGCCAATGCCGACACCATCGACAAGGCTGAAGACCGCTCGCGCTTCGACAAGGCGATGAAATCCATCGGCCTCGACTGTCCGCGTTCGGGTATCGCCCACACCTTGGAAGAAGCGTACGTGGTGCTGGAGAAGCTCGGCTTCCCGTGCATCATCCGTCCGTCCTTTACCATGGGCGGCACCGGTGGCGGTATTGCTTACAACCGCGAAGAGTTCGAAGAAATCTGTACTCGCGGCCTTGACCTGTCGCCGACCAAAGAGCTGTTGATCGATGAGTCGCTGATCGGTTGGAAAGAGTACGAGATGGAAGTGGTCCGCGACAAAAAGGACAACTGCATCATCGTCTGCTCCATCGAAAACTTTGACCCGATGGGCGTGCACACTGGCGACTCGATCACGGTTGCGCCAGCGCAAACGCTGACCGACAAGGAATACCAGATCATGCGTAACGCCTCGTTGGCGGTACTGCGTGAGATCGGCGTCGAAACCGGCGGCTCCAACGTCCAGTTCGGCATCTGCCCGGACACCGGCCGGATGGTTGTGATCGAGATGAACCCACGGGTTTCTCGTTCGTCTGCGCTGGCATCCAAAGCCACCGGCTTCCCGATCGCTCGGGTAGCAGCCAAACTGGCCATCGGTTACACCCTCGACGAATTGCAGAACGAAATCACCGGCGGCAAGACCCCGGCTTCCTTCGAGCCGTCTATCGATTACGTGGTCACCAAACTGCCGCGCTTCGCCTTTGAAAAATTTCCCAAGGCCGATGCACGCCTGACCACTCAGATGAAGTCAGTTGGCGAAGTCATGGCCATCGGCCGGACCTTCCAGGACTCCCTGCAGAAAGCCCTGCGCGGTCTGGAAGTGGGCGTTTGCGGTCTCGACCCCAAGCTAGACCTGACCAACCCGGAAAGCATGGCCGTGCTCAAGCGCGAACTGACGGTGCCGGGTGCTGAGCGCATCTGGTACGTGGCAGACGCCTTCCGTGCCGGCATGACGGTAGATCAGATCTACAGCATGAACATGATCGATCACTGGTTCCTGGTTCAGATCGAAGACCTGATCAAGGAAGAAGAAAAGATCAAGACCCTGGGTCTGGCGACCATTGATCGCGACCTGATGTTCCGCCTCAAACGCAAAGGTTTCTCCGACGGTCGTCTGGCCAAGCTGCTGGGCGTTACCGAAAAAAACCTGCGCCGTCATCGTCACAAGCTTGAGATCTTCCCGGTCTACAAGCGCGTTGATACTTGCGCGGCGGAATTTGCGACGGACACGGCGTACCTGTACTCGACCTACGAGGAAGAGTGCGAAGCCAATCCTTCGACTCGCGACAAGATCATGATTCTGGGCGGCGGTCCTAACCGTATCGGCCAAGGTATCGAATTCGACTACTGCTGCGTACACGCGGCACTGGCGCTGCGCGAAGACGGGTACGAGACCATCATGGTCAACTGCAACCCGGAAACCGTGTCCACCGACTTCGACACCTCGGATCGTCTGTACTTCGAACCGGTAACCCTGGAAGACGTGCTGGAAATCGTTCGCGTCGAGAAGCCTAAAGGCGTCATCGTCCAATACGGCGGCCAGACCCCGTTGAAACTGGCCCGTGCCTTGGAAGAAGCGGGCGTGCCGATCATCGGCACCAGCCCTGACGCTATCGACCGTGCAGAGGACCGCGAGCGTTTCCAACAAATGGTCGAGCGCCTCAACCTGCGTCAGCCGCCAAACGCGACTGTGCGCAGCGAAGACGAAGCCATTCGTGCCGCTGGCAAGATTGGATATCCGTTGGTGGTGCGCCCGTCCTACGTGTTGGGCGGCCGGGCGATGGAAATCGTCTACGAAGAAGACGAATTGAAGCGTTACCTGCGCGATGCGGTGAGTGTGTCCAACGACAGCCCGGTGCTGCTTGACCACTTCCTCAATTGTGCAATCGAAATGGACGTTGATGCGGTCTGCGACGGTACTGACGTCGTGATCGGCGCGATCATGCAGCATATCGAACAGGCAGGTGTTCACTCCGGTGACTCCGCGTGCTCACTGCCACCGTATTCGCTGCCTGCGCACATCCAGGACGAGATGCGTGAGCAGGTCAAGAAAATGGCCCTTGAACTGGGCGTAGTCGGCTTGATGAACGTTCAGTTGGCGCTGCAAGGCGAAGACATCTACGTCATCGAAGTTAACCCCCGTGCCTCGCGTACCGTGCCGTTTGTGTCCAAGTGCATCGGTGTCTCCCTGGCAATGATCGCTGCACGGGTCATGGCCGGTAAAACACTGAAGGAAATTGGTTTCACAAAAGAAATCATTCCGAACTTCTACAGCGTGAAAGAGGCGGTCTTCCCGTTCGCCAAATTCCCTGGCGTTGACCCGATCCTCGGCCCAGAGATGAAATCCACCGGCGAAGTGATGGGCGTGGGTGACACCTTCGGTGAAGCGTTCGCCAAAGCCCAAATGGGTGCGAGCGAAGTATTGCCGGTGGGCGGCACTGCGTTCATTAGCGTCCGTGACGACGACAAGCCGTTGGTAGCCGGCGTTGCCCGCGACCTGATCAATCTTGGCTTCAAGATCGTCGCCACCGCAGGCACGGCTAAAGTCATCGAAGCGGCAGGCTTGGAAGTTCGCCGTGTGAACAAGGTGACAGAAGGTCGCCCGCACGTTGTCGACATGATTAAAAATGATGAAGTCACGCTGATCATCAACACCACTGAAGGTCGTCAGTCGATCGCTGATTCTTACTCCATTCGCCGAAACGCCCTGCAGCATAAGATTTACTGCACGACGACCATCGCTGCCGGCGAGGCTATCTGCGAAGCGCTTAAGTTCGGTCCAGAGAAGACCGTGCGTCGCTTGCAGGATCTACATGCAGGATTGAACGTATGACTAAATATCCAATGACAGTCGAGGGCGCACGCGCCCTTGAAGAAGAACTGCACCATCTGACCAAAGTGATTCGTCCCAAGCTCAGCCAGGACATCGGCACCGCACGGGAGTTGGGCGACCTCAAGGAAAACGCGGAGTACCATGCCGCTCGTGAGCAGCAAGGCATGGTCGAAGCTCGTGTTCGTGACATCGAAGGGCGCCTGCAGAACGCAGTCGTCATCGATGTGAAAACCATTGCTCACACCGGCAAAGTGATTTTCGGTACGACCGTCGAGATTGCAAACGTAGAAACTGACGAGCGTGTGCGCTATCAGATCGTCGGTGAAGACGAAGCTGATATCAAACAAGGCAAGCTGTCGGTTGGTTCACCTATCGCTCGCGCCTTGATTGCCAAGGAGGAGGGTGACGTGGTCATCGTCAAGACGCCGGGTGGCGTGATCGAGTACGAGATTGTTGAAGTCAGTCACCTTTAATAAGGGTCGCCCGTTTCGTGTGGGTGCGATCATCTGGCAAGTCGCTCAAACACTGTGGGTGGGCGGCCTTGTCTTGTTGCATCTGGCGATGTTGACGGTGCTCGACCAAACGGGTCTTGCTCCGTTGCTGATCGATGAGGTTGCGAGTCTGTCGGGGGCGTTGCTGGTTGGATTTGCAGCGTTCTGTGCAAGCTTGCAGATGATGGTATTGGTGCAGGCCGAGCGTTTATCGAGCCTTTGGCTGGATGTTCGCGGTCAGTTGCTGGTAATCGCGGCATTGGCTGCAGCAAGCCACTATGCGCTGTATCGATGGTTGCCGGACGCGCTGCGTTGGCAGTTGTTGAGTTATCTGGTGTTGGCGTTGTCCGGCCTGTTGCTGGTCATTCAGCCGGTGCCTGGTGAAAGTGCAGGGGCGCGCGAAGCACGCCCTTGACCTTTTCTATGCGTATACGGGCTACACAGCCCGATGCACGTTGGACAGTAGCTTGTTTACCTTGGCATTCTTGCGATAAATCAACGCCATTTTACCGATGACCTGCACTAGATCCGCTTTGCCGACTTTGCATAATTCTGCAATGAGCGCCAGGCGGCTTTCGCGGTCGAGGATGTTGAGCTTGATTTTAATCAGCTCGTGATCGCTCAATGCGCGTTCAAGTTCGGCTGCAACACCTTCAGTCAAACCATTGTCAGCCACGGTCAATACCGGTTTCAGATGGTGGCCAATGGATTTGTACTGTTTCTTCTGCTCTTGAGTGAGCGGCATAATCTGACCCCTGCGTCTGATCTTGTAAAAAGCGGCGGCCAGTTTACCCGAGCGAGTCCGGGACCGCCCAGTTAATCACGACTCGTTTATTTTTGAGGTGCCCCGTGGCCCGTTCCAAAACAAGCCATAACTGGTTGAAAGAACATTTCGATGACCATTACGTCAAAATGGCGCAAAAAGATGGGTATCGCTCGCGTGCCAGCTACAAGCTGTTGGAGATACAGGAAAAGGACCGGCTGATCCGTCCCGGTATGACCGTAATCGACCTGGGCGCCGCGCCTGGCGGCTGGTCGCAGGTCACCAGTCGTCTGATTGGCGGCCAGGGGCGTTTGATCGCTTCAGACATCCTTGAGATGGACAGCATCCCGGATGTGACCTTTATTCAAGGGGATTTCACCGAGGACGCCGTGCTCGCACAAATCCTCGAAGCGGTGGGTAATACACAAGTAGACCTTGTGATTTCCGATATGGCCCCCAATATGAGTGGACTGGCTGCTGTTGACATGCCGCGCGCTATGTTTCTTTGCGAGCTGTCGCTTGATCTGGCCGGTCGGGTATTGCGCCCAGGTGGTGATTTCCTGGTCAAGGTTTTCCAGGGCGATGGTTTCGACGAGTTCCACAAGTCGGTTCGCAAGGTGTTCGAAAAGGTCCAGATGCGTAAGCCTGCGGCTTCTCGTGACCGGTCCCGCGAGCAGTATTTGCTGGGCCGCGGATTTCGCGGCATTAAAGGGGCTGAAAGCGATGAGCGGCTTTGATGTAGAGGCGATAGCTTTTATTAAATAGCCTTGTCAACGAAGCATAAACGAACATGCTGTAGTCAAAGTTTCACAAAGGGTTACAGACGGCGCCTGCAACACCCGCAGGTAATGTAGTAAGTTAGGCCGGTGAAATCATACGAGGCGCGCTCCAGCGTGGGGCTTGCTTCAGAGGGTAGCTAATTGAACGATATGGCAAAGAATCTGATCCTGTGGTTGATCATCGCCGCTGTCCTGGTGACAGTGATGAACAACTTCTCAAGTCCAAACGAGCCGCAAACCCTCAATTATTCCGAGTTTATCCAGCAAGTTAAGGATGGCAAGGTCGAGAAGGTTGCCGTTGACGGCTATGTCATCACCGGTAAACGCGCTGATGGCGACACCTTCAAGACCATTCGTCCGGCGATTCAGGACAACGGCCTTATTGGTGACCTGGTTGATAACAACGTGGTTATCGAAGGCAAGCAGCCAGAACAGCAGAGCATCTGGACTCAGCTATTGGTCGCAAGCTTCCCTATCCTGGTGATCATCGCCGTCTTCATGTTTTTCATGCGACAGATGCAGGGGGGTGCCGGCGGTAAAGGCGGGCCGATGAGCTTTGGCAAAAGCAAGGCGCGACTGCTCTCCGAAGATCAGGTCAAGACTACCCTGGGTGACGTTGCAGGTTGCGATGAAGCCAAAGAGGAAGTCGGCGAACTGGTCGAGTTCCTCCGCGACCCCGGCAAGTTCCAGCGTCTGGGCGGGCGAATTCCTCGTGGCGTGCTGATGGTCGGTCCTCCAGGTACCGGTAAAACCTTGCTGGCCAAGGCGATTGCCGGCGAAGCCAAGGTCCCGTTCTTCACCATATCCGGTTCTGACTTCGTTGAAATGTTCGTGGGTGTCGGTGCAAGCCGTGTCCGTGACATGTTCGAACAAGCCAAAAAGCACGCTCCATGCATCATCTTCATCGACGAAATCGACGCAGTCGGTCGCCATCGTGGAGCAGGCATGGGCGGTGGTCACGACGAACGTGAGCAGACTCTCAACCAGTTGCTGGTAGAGATGGACGGCTTTGAAATGAATGACGGCATCATCGTCATTGCTGCCACCAACCGACCAGACGTACTCGACCCGGCGCTGCTGCGGCCGGGTCGTTTCGACCGTCAGGTGGTGGTTGGCCTGCCAGACATCCGCGGTCGTGAGCAGATTCTCAAAGTACACATGCGCAAAGTGCCCATGGGCGAAGACGTCAATCCGGGTGTAATTGCCCGTGGCACGCCAGGCTTCTCCGGTGCTGATTTGGCCAACCTGGTCAACGAAGCGTCGCTGTTTGCTGCTCGTACCGGCAAGCGCATCGTTGAAATGAAAGAGTTCGAGCTGGCCAAAGACAAGATCATGATGGGTGCAGAGCGCAAATCCATGGTCATGTCCGAGAAAGAAAAGCGCAACACGGCGTATCACGAAGCCGGTCACGCCATTGTCGGTCGCGTTGTGCCAGAGCATGACCCGGTCTACAAAGTGTCGATCATCCCTCGTGGTCGGGCATTGGGTGTCACGATGTTCCTGCCTGAGGAAGATCGCTACAGCCTGTCCAAGCGTGCGTTGATCAGCCAGATCTGCTCGTTGTACGGCGGTCGTATAGCTGAAGAGATGACCTTGGGTTTTGACGGTGTCACCACCGGCGCATCCAACGACATCATGCGTGCCAGCCAGATTGCCCGGAACATGGTCACCAAATGGGGTCTGTCCGAGAAACTGGGTCCGCTGATGTATGCCGAAGACGAGAACGATATGTACCTGGGTCGCGGCGGTGGTGGTCAAAGCTCCAGCGTTTCTGCCGAGACAGCGCGACTGATCGATTCGGAAGTACGCAGCATCATTGATCAATGCTACGGCTCGGCCAAGCAGATTTTGACCGACCACCGTGACAAGCTGGACGCCATGGCTGACGCATTGATGAAGTACGAAACCATTGATGCTGAGCAGATCGACGACATCATGGCTGGCCGCTCTCCTCGCGAACCTCGCGATTGGGGGCAAGGCGGTTCGGGTACTCCGGTAGCTCCACTGGACCCGCGTCCAGAAGCGCCTATCGGCGGCCCAGCTGCTGAAATCTAAGGCCTGACATGACTTCTGCGCTGTACCCAACCCGGTTGCCTTGCGGCAATCGGGTTCTTGATTTAGCCCATACGCACGTTATGGGCATCCTGAACGTCACCCCAGACTCTTTCTCCGACGGCGGTCGTTTCAGTCAGCGCGATGCTGCCCTGCGTCATGCGCAAGCAATGGTCATGGCAGGCGCGACGTTGATTGATGTCGGTGGCGAGTCCACTCGCCCAGGTGCGCGAG
The DNA here is from genome assembly GCF_028293835.1 of Pseudomonas sp. Taxonomy (GTDB): domain Bacteria; phylum Pseudomonadota; class Gammaproteobacteria; order Pseudomonadales; family Pseudomonadaceae; genus Aquipseudomonas. The sequence continues at coordinate 4,154 of NZ_JAQGNX010000141.1, read as the reverse complement.
TGGTTTCGCCAATCGAAGAGCTGGAGCGCATTGCTCCCGTTGTCGAGCTGATCAACCGTGAGCTGGACGTCATCATTTCGGTTGATACGTCCACGCCAGCGGTCATCCGCGAGACGGCACGGCTTGGCGCAGGTTTGATCAACGATGTGCGTTCACTTCGTCGCGACGGCGCCCTGGACGCTGCTGCTGCGACAGGTTTGCCAGTGTGCCTGATGCACATGCGGGGCGAGCCTGGCGATATGCAGGATAACCCGCACTATCAGGATCTGATGGCTGAGGTGAGTGAGTTCTTGCTTGAGCGGATGCAGCAATGCGTGGCGGTGGGAATTCCCAGGGAGCGAATTATTCTTGATCCGGGATTCGGCTTTGCCAAGAACCTTGAGCATAACCTGAGCCTGTTCAAGCATATGGAAGAGCTGCATGCCCTTGGCAGGCCACTGTTGGTCGGAGTCTCGCGCAAGAGCATGATCGGGCAGACGCTTGGGCGACCGGTCGCAGAGCGGCTTTCTGGCGGCCTGGCACTGGCAGCGCTGGCAATGACTAAGGGAGCGCGCATCTTGCGCGTGCACGATGTTGCCGAAACCATCGACGTGGTGCGAATGATCGCTGCTGTCGAGTCGGCTAAATAAGAATGATGGAGCATCTATGACTAGAAAATATTTTGGCACCGACGGTATTCGTGGTCGGGTAGGCCAATTTCCGATCACTCCGGATTTCATGCTTAAGCTTGGCTGGGCGGCAGGGATTGCATTTCGCCGACTGGGTGCTTGCAGGGTTCTGGTGGGTAAAGACACGCGGATCTCTGGTTATATGTTCGAGTCTGCCCTGGAGGCTGGCCTCTCTGCCGCTGGCGCTGACGTCATGCTGTTGGGGCCCATGCCTACGCCGGCAATCGCCTACCTGACGCGGACGTTCCATGCTGAAGCAGGCATCGTAATCAGTGCTTCGCACAACCCGCATCATGATAACGGGATCAAGTTTTTTTCCGGCCTGGGCACCAAGCTCCCGGACGAAGTCGAGATGATGATCGAAGAGCTGCTCGACACGCCGATGACGGTGGTGGAATCGGACAAGCTCGGCAAGGTGTCGCGTATTAACGATGCCGCCGGTCGTTATATCGAATTTTGTAAAAGCAGCGTCCCTACCAGTACTGACTTTGCTGGCCTGAAGGTGGTGATTGATTGCGCGCATGGCGCGACCTACAAAGTCGCTCCCAACGTCTTTCGCGAGTTGGGCGCCCAGGTCACTGTGCTGTCCGCTGCGCCTAACGGCCTGAATATCAACGACGACTGCGGTTCGACCCATATGGGTAATCTGCAGGCGGCTGTGCTGGCCGAGCAAGCCGACCTGGGCATTGGCTTCGACGGTGACGGTGACCGAGTGTTGATGGTCGATCACACGGGAGCCCTGGTCGAGGGCGACGATCTGTTGTTTATCATTGCCCGTGATCTGCAAGAGCGCGGCAAGTTGCAAGGCGGCGTTGTCGGGACCTTGATGACCAACCTGGGGGTTGAACTGGCGTTTGCCGAGCTCAATATCCCTTTTGTGCGGGCCAGTGTGGGGGACCGTTACGTGACCGCCGAGCTGCTGGAGCGTAACTGGCAGCTGGGGGGTGAAAATTCCGGACACATCGTTTGCTTCCAGCACACCACCACGGGTGATGCGATCATCGCTGCGCTACAAGTCATCCTGGCGTTACGTCGCCGTGACGAGAGCCTGGCATTGGCGCGCCAATCATTGCTTAAATGCCCTCAAGTGCTGGTTAACGTGCGTTATGCCGGCGATATCGACCCGGTTGAACACCCGGCGGTGAAAGAGGCGTGCAAGCGTGTGACAGTCGCCATGGGCGGTCGTGGCCGTGTGCTATTACGTAAGTCCGGCACTGAACCGCTGGTTCGCGTCATGGTGGAAGGTGATGACGAGGTCATGGTTCGCGGTTACGCCGATGAGCTGGCAAAACTGGTTACTGAAGTTTGCGCCTGATTTCGGCTTGCCAGTGCTGTTGCGGTTGGGTAACATCTGCGCCCACTTTGACCGACGGGGTATAGCATGCGTCGCATAATGGTAGCTGGTAACTGGAAAATGCACGGTACCCGCGCCAGCGTCGCTGAGCTGACCAAAGGCCTCCGTAATCTGGTCTTGCCGAGCGGTGTTGATGTAGCGGTTTTTCCGCCATTTTTGTACATCAACCAAGTGATTGACGGCCTAAATGGCAAGTCGATCGCAGTGGGTGCACAGAATTCTGCGGCAGAGTCATCGCAAGGTGCGTTGACCGGTGAAATCGCGCCGAGTCAGCTGGCTGATGCGGGCTGTACCCTGGTTTTGATCGGGCACTCCGAGCGCCGCCAGATATTGGGCGAGCATGACGAATTGCTTAATCGCAAGTTTGCAGCGGCTCAGGCGTGTGGTTTGACGCCAGTGTTGTGCGTAGGGGAAACCCTGGAGCAGCGCGACGCGGGCAAGACGCTTGAGGTTGTTGGGCGTCAGCTGGGTAGCATCATCGAGGCGCTTGGCGTCGGTGCTTTTGTAAATGCAGTCATCGCTTACGAGCCAGTCTGGGCCATCGGCACCGGATTGACTGCATCGCCCCAACAGGCGCAAGAAGTGCACGCAGCCATTCGTGCGCAGTTGGCGGCAGAGAATGCTGAGGTCGCGCAAGGCGTGCGACTTCTTTATGGCGGCAGCGTGAAGGCGGCCAATGCGGCTGAACTGTTCGGCATGCCGGATATCGATGGGGGGCTCATTGGTGGAGCGTCCCTGAATGCAGATGAGTTCGGTGCGATATGTCGCGCCGCGGGAAACTGAAAAAATGCTGGAAACAGTCGTAGTCGTTTTTCATCTGTTGGGCGCCCTGGGTGTTGTCGCTCTGGTATTGCTTCAGCAAGGCAAAGGTGCGGACGCTGGTGCGTCTTTCGGTGCAGGGGCTTCAAATACTGTATTCGGAAGCCAAGGTTCCTCTACCTTTCTCAGTAAATTTACTGCTATACTCGCCGCTGGTTTTTTCATAACCAGCTTGGGGTTAGGTTATTTTGCTAAAGAGAAAGCTCACCAGCTGACTCAAGTAGGTTTGCCTAATCCAGCAGTTTTGGAAGCACCAAAGCAACAACCGGCAGCCAGTGATGTGCCGGTGCTCGAAGCGCAAAAGCCAGCAGCTAATCCTGCTGACGTCCCTCAAGCGCCACAGCAGAAGTAAGCGGGAACAGGCGGTTGATGTAGGGCCGCCAAAAAGTTGTATTGCCGAGGTGGTGGAATTGGTAGACACGCAACCTTGAGGTGGTTGTGCCCATAGGGTGTAGGGGTTCGAGTCCCCTTCTCGGTACCAATTATCAGGACAGCCCGCAGTAGCGGGCTTTCTTGTCGGTGGAGGTTTGATTGACCCTGCAAAGGATCGGTCGTATACTTCCGCCCCAGCTTTGTCGCGGGGTGGAGCAGTCTGGTAGCTCGTCGGGCTCATAACCCGAAGGTCGTTGGTTCAAATCCAGCCCCCGCAACCAGTTTTAGCGGAGCCCCTTTTTAGGGGCTTTTTGTTAGCTGGACAGTTTATAACGCCGATATTCAACGGCGTTTCAGGGATGGGCGCTTCGCCCATTTTTTATTTGCATAGCATGCACGAGGGGGTTCAGGTGTCGAGCAAGCTAGAACAGTTGCAGGCCTTGTTGGCCCCGGTGGTCGTGGCCCTTGGCTATGAATGCTGGGGTATTGAGTTTTCAGCTCAGGGTCGCCATTCGCTTTTGCGTATTTATATCGATAAAGAAGGCGGTGTTTTGGTGGATGACTGTGCCTTAGTCAGCCGTCAGATCAGCGGTGTTCTGGACGTTGAAGATCCGATCGCTGTTGAATATACCCTTGAAGTTTCTTCTCCTGGCATGGAACGCCCACTGTTCACACTTGAACAGTTTGCCTTGCACGCCGGCGACCAAGTGAAAATTAAGTTGCGTTCGCCCTTCGATGGTCGTCGCAACTTTCAGGGCCTTCTCCGCGGGGTGGAGGAGCAAGATATCGTGGTGCAGGTAGAAGACCATGAATACTTGTTGCCGATCGACTTGATCGACAAAGCCAACATTATTCCCAGTTTTGACTGAGACGCGGATCCCGCGGATCCAATGGCTTGCGAAAGGCGAGGCGTACGATGAGCAAAGAAGTACTGCTGGTTG
>NZ_JAQGNX010000132.1 GCF_028293835.1 Pseudomonas sp. | reverse complement strand
AGTTTTTTTAAGTACCCGATACCTTACAAAGTACAGGCGTCGAGTTTATACAGCCACCACCAACCGTCCAAGTAGTCGAGCCATCGTTCACAACAGGCGTTAACTGATACGTTGCACCGACGGGAATGGAACCAGTACCGGTAGGAGTTACAAGGATAACCCCAGCTGCAACTGCCACACTGGCAACGTAGGTAGTCGCAGTTGTTGCTGGAATATCATTTGTACCGCTTGCACAGTCAGTTGCAGCACCTAGCGAAGATATGCACATGGCAACGGCAGTCTTATAACCGTCTGCGACAGAAGTTAATTCAGTGTAACGAGCGCGCATTGTGTAGTTCTGATAGGCGGGCAGTGCAACTGCAGCCAAGATGCCGATAATCGCTACTACGATCATAAGCTCGATCAGCGTAAAGCCTTTTTGCAATTTCATAAATTCTCCAACGCGTCAATTTGATGTGGTCTGACCTATACAAAGCATGGGCCGTGCCAATATGCGAAAATCCGCACGAAACCGAGGCTAAACGGACTTGATGTCCGTTATTCTGATCCTTCGATCTGACACAAACTGACAATTTTCGTCACATCTTACTGCCGTATATTGGCAGCACCGCCCGACTGAGCTATAAACCCTGCATTGTCTGTGTTTGGTGGTTTTATGACTGACGTCGCTCTTACAGGTTTGGCTAAGCAGTTGGTGGTAGCCGAACTGCTCCATGAAAAGGTCGCTCAAGACGCATATCAGAAAGCTCAGCGCAGCAAAATATCGCTGGTCAGCTATCTGGTACAGAACAAGCTGCTTAAAAGCATTGTGTTGGCTGAAATTGCCTCGGAGCAATTCGGGGTGCCCTTCCTGGATCTGAGTACCCTTGATAAAGAAGGGCAACCTAAAGGGTTGGTCAGCGAAAAATTGGTTCGCCAACACCACGTGCTGCCCCTGTGGCGGCGTGGCAACAAATTATTTGTTGGCATTTCTGATCCCACCAATCATCAGGCTATTACAGATGTCCAGTTCAGTACTGGGCTTAATACCGAAGCGATTTTGGTCGAAGACGACAAGCTAACTGACGCCATTGAAAAATATTTTGAAAGCGCCAATGCAGGGTTGGGCGACATGGCGGATGTCGACCTGGAAAATCTCGACATTGAAAACCTGGACGATAAAAAACAGGACGCCATCGCAGGGCAAGATGCAGACGATGCCCCCGTTGTACGCTTCGTCAATAAGATGCTGCTGGATGCCATCAAGCTGGGCTCGTCCGACTTGCACTTTGAGCCGTATGAGAAGACTTATCGCGTGCGTCTTCGAACCGACGGTATCCTTCACGAAGTCGCCAAGCCGCCCATCCACCTGGCCGGCAGAATCGCGGCACGCTTAAAGGTTATGGCCAGCCTGGATATTTCTGAGCGCCGCCGCCCACAAGATGGCCGGATTAAGCTGCGGATCTCCAAAACTAAGGCTATCGATTTTCGAGTCAACACCCTGCCCACTCTTTGGGGCGAAAAGATAGTGATGCGAATTCTCGACCCATCCTCTGCGCAGATGGGCATCGACGCACTCGGCTATGAACCCGAACAAAAAGAGCTGTACCTGAACGCATTGAGACAGCCGCAAGGCATGATCCTGGTCACAGGTCCCACCGGCTCAGGTAAAACCGTGTCGCTTTATACGGGCTTGAACATTCTGAACACTGTGGACATCAACATCTCCACGGCGGAAGACCCAGTGGAGATCAATCTGGAAGGCATCAACCAGGTCAACGTCAATCCGCGCCAAGGCATGGACTTCTCTCAGGCGCTGCGTGCCTTTCTGCGCCAAGATCCAGACGTGATTATGGTGGGCGAAATCCGTGACCTGGAAACTGCCGAGATTGCCATCAAGGCATCGCAAACAGGGCACATGGTATTATCCACCCTGCACACCAACAGCGCAGCGGAAACTTTGACCCGTCTGCAGCACATGGGTGTGGCATCTTTCAATATTGCAACGGCCATTAACCTGATCATTGCCCAGCGACTCGCACGTAAACTCTGCCCGTTGTGCAAGAAAGAAAGCGATATACCTCATGAAACGCTGATCAAAGAAGGTTTTCCCGACGATAAGATTGGCACATTCAAGCTCTACGCCCCAGTCGGGTGTGATAATTGCAATGGTGGCTACAAGGGCCGTGTCGGAATTTATGAGGTGGTAAAAAACACTCCAGAATTGCAACGACTCATCATGGAAGAAGGCAACTCTATGGATATCGCCGTTCAGATGCGCAAAGACGGTTTTAATGATCTGCGCACGTCCGGGCTGATGAAAGCGATGCAAGGCGTGACCAGTCTTGAAGAAATCAACCGTGTGACCAAGGATTAAGCATGGCTACCAAAGCAGTAAAAGTCAGTGTTTATTCGTGGGAAGGCACGGACAGAAAAGGCATGAAAGTTACTGGCGAACTGAGCGGGCATAACCAGCCATTGATCAAGGCCCAATTGCGCAAGCAAGGCATCACGCCCATTAAGGTTCGAAAAAAATCTATCTCGATTTTCGGGGAAGGTAAAAAGATAAAGCCAATGGATATCGCATTTTTCACGCGACAGATGGCGACCATGATGAAAGCCGGGGTTCCGCTACTGCAGTCCTTTGACATTATAGGGGAAAGCTCTGACAACCCTAGAATGCGTACTCTAGTAAATGACATCAAGCAGGAGGTCGCGGCAGGTAACAGCTTCGCTTTCGCATTAAAGAAAAAACCACAGTATTTCGACGACTTGTATTGCAGTTTAGTTGATGCGGGCGAGCAAGCCGGCGCGCTTGAAGTATTACTGGAAAGAGTCGCAACTTATAAGGAAAAAACCGAGGCCCTAAGAGCAAAAATAAAAAAGGCTATGACCTACCCCATTGCAGTAGTGATCGTGGCAATGATTGTTTCAGCAATTTTGCTGATAAAAGTCGTCCCGCAATTCCAGTCGGTTTTCTCAAGCTTCGGGGCGAAGCTACCTGCATTCACCCTGATGGTCATCGGACTTTCCGAAGGTTTACAACAATGGTGGTATATCGTTATTGCGGGAATGGCACTCACGATCTTCCTATTTAAACGCGCATATAAGACATCTCAAAAATTTCGTGACTCACTGGATCGAGGCTTATTGAAGCTTCCAGTTGTCGGCCCACTGATTTACAAGTCTTCGGTCGCACGCTATGCCCGGACCTTATCCACGACGTTTGCTGCAGGGGTACCTCTGGTTGAAGCTCTTGACTCTGTTGCTGGGGCTACTGGCAACGTGGTGTTCAAAAATGCAGTCAACCGGATAAAATTGGATGTCTCAACCGGCATGCAACTCAACTTCTCGATGCGCAGTACCGGTGTATTTCCCACTTTAGCCATCCAGATGACAGCCATTGGCGAAGAATCTGGCTCACTCGACGGAATGCTCGATAAGGTCGCCACCTACTACGAGGACGAAGTCGACGCTATGGTCGAAAATATGACCGCCCTCATGGAGCCTTTCATCATGGCCGTCCTCGGCATAGTCGTCGGCGGCCTGGTAATAGCCATGTACCTCCCCATCTTCCAGCTCGGTAACGTAGTCTAACCATGCCCCTTATTAACCTACTGGCCAGCTCTCCGCTGGCCTTTATCGTTTGCACTCTCGTCTTAGGCCTTCTAGTCGGCAGTTTCCTAAACGTGGTCATCTACCGTCTGCCTATTATGCTAAACCGCGACTGGAAGGCTCAATCTCGCGAGATGCTCGCCCTCCCAGCCGAACCAGACACAATCACCTTCAACCTGATGCTCCCCCATTCCCGCTGCCCGCACTGCGCCCATAAAATCCGCCCATGGGAAAATTTGCCGGTCGTTAGTTATTTGCTTCTGGGCGGCAAGTGTTCCAGCTGCAAGGCACCGATCAGCAAGCGTTACCCCATCGTTGAGCTCGCGTGTGGACTGATTTCGGCGTTTATCGCCTGGCATTTCGGGTTTGGTTGGCAGGCGGCGGCAATGTTGGTGTTGGCGTGGGGTTTGTTGACGATGAGTCTGATCGATGCAGATCATCAACTGTTGCCGGACGCGTTGGTGTTGCCGCTGTTGTGGCTGGGTTTGATTGTTAATACCTTTGGTCTGTTCACCAACTTACACGATGCGTTGTGGGGTGCGGTGGCGGGTTATATGAGTTTGTGGCTGGTGTTCTGGCTGTTCAAGTTGGTCACTGGCAAAGAAGGCATGGGCTATGGCGACTTCAAGTTGCTGGCGATGCTGGGGGCGTGGGGTGGCTGGCAGATACTTCCGCTGACAATTCTGCTGTCGTCGCTGGTGGGCGCGGTGTTGGGCCTGATTATGTTGCGTTTGCGCAATGCCAGCACTGCCACGCCGATCCCCTTCGGTCCTTATTTGGCCATTGCGGGCTGGATCGCTTTGCTCTGGGGTGGTCAAATAACCGACACCTACATGCAGTTTGCCGGTTTCAAATGACCAACCCTGTTTTCAAACCCTGGATTCTCGGCCTTACCGGTGGCATTGGCAGCGGTAAAAGTGCAGCCGCTCAGCACTTTATCGACTTGGGCGTTCACTTGGTGGATGCCGACCACGCTGCCCGCTGGGTGGTGGAGCCTGGCCGGCCGGCGCTAACGCAGATCGCCGAGCATTTTGGCGCGAATGTGCTGCAAGCCGACGGCCAGCTGGACCGAAGCGCGTTACGTGGCCTGATTTTTCAGGACCCGGAACAGCGACGCTGGCTTGAAGCCTTGCTGCATCCGCTGATCGGCCAGGAAATCATGAGTTACCTGGCTCGGGCAGAATCGCCATATGCGATTCTGGTTTCGCCGTTGTTGGTGGAGTCTGGTCAGTACAAGATGACTCAGCGGGTTTTGGTGATTGATGCTCCGGAGCATCTGCAAATCCAGCGCACCATGCTTCGCGACAGCACCGGCGAGGAGCAGGTGAAGGCCATTCTCAACGTTCAGGCCCATCGCGAACTGCGCTTGAGCCATGCTGATGACGTACTGGTCAATGATCGAGACCCTGCTTGGCTGAAAAGCGAAGTCGAGCGTCTGCACCACTTTTATTTAACCTTACATGGAGGCCAACCATGAGCCAGCCCTTGACCGTCGAATGCCCTACGTGTGGCGCCCCCGTGGAATGGAGCGCTGCCAGCCTGTTCCGGCCATTCTGTTCTGATCGCTGCAAACTGATTGACCTGGGTGCCTGGGCTTCTGAAGAGCACGCGATTCCGGTGAGCCCGGACGCCGAGGATGAGTCGTTCTCTGGCGATTTCCCGTCACGGGAACACTGATCCCACGCGGCTGCTGATTGCAATGATCAGCGGCCACCCTTAGACGGCCCGCCCTCGTTCCAGGGCGCGGACAGGTAACGGGTACGGTTGAACGTTTCGAGCCATTCGGGACAAAACACCACCAGCGCACTGACCACCATGCCGTTGATGAAGGCTTCCGGAAAAATGATCAGCCACAAGTAGCCGACAAAATCTTCCAGCCATTCCGGCATCGCAAACAATCCGTCGAACCAGAGCACGACCAACCCCAGCAGCAAGCACAGCAACGCTGATAACGCCGCCGCCAGGAATCCGGAGCAGTAAATATACACAAAGGGATTTTTCGGCCGGCCCCGCTCGACCAGCATGGCGCAGGCTTCAGTCACCAACACTGGCAGCACAATCAGCAGCAGGCCGTTTACGCCCAGCGCCGCAAGGTCTTGTCGACCGAGCAGCAACAAACCAAGTTGCGCCACCAGCCCACCGACAATTGCCAGCGGCCAATCCAGCAGCAAGGTAACGGCGGTCATGCCGATGAAATGGTACGAGACGCCAGTATCGAAATCTCGCCGAACCAGCCATAGCAGAAACAGCGCGAACACGGTTCCGAATAACAGATGCTGGCGTCGGGCATCGGTGAACAGCTCGACCCACGGCGCACGCCATACCGCCCACAGCAACACAGGCACATACAGCCCCCATCCCAATGTCATGGTTTCGGGGGACAGCACCTGAGCGCTGATCATGGCGCGCAGCGGAGCAGTAAAACCGGGCAAGTGTTCACACTGATCTCCTTCTCGCAGGCCTGCGATTGTCGAGGCCGAGGTGCAAGAAAGTCTAGCCCGAGGTGATTATCGAGTCGATACACCATCCACTAACCGCATGAGCCCTAGCGGGTTGTTCTCTTTCAGCGCGTCTGGTAGCAGGGTGTCAGGGTAATTTTGGTAACACACCGGACGGAGGAAGCGATCGATAGCCAGTGTCCCGACAGACGTCCCGCGCGCATCGGAAGTCGCAGGCCAAGGCCCGCCATGCACCATGGCGTCACAGACTTCTACCCCGGTTGGATAGCCGTTGAGAATCACTCGGCCGGCCTTTTGCTCCAGCAACGGCAACAAATCAGCGTAGGCATCGAGATCGGTCGGCTCGGCGATCAAGGTCGCCGTCAATTGCCCTTGCAAGCCCTGCAAGGCTTCAATCAGCTGGGCTTTGTCGGCCACCTCAATAACCAGAGTGGCTGGCCCGAATACCTCCTCCTGCAACAGCGGATCGCCGTCGATGAGCAGCGTGGCGTCGGCCTTAAACAGTTGGGGTAACGCTTGGTTGCCCGTCTGTACGCCACCGGCCAAATGGCTAATGCCTGAGTTCGCGAGAAGGCTCTCCACTCCACGGCAATAACTGTTCAGACCTGAAGGGTTGAGCATGGTCTGTGCGGGCTGGTCGGCCATTAATTCCGAGAAACGCTGCACGAATGCGCTGAATTCCGGCGATCGTATGCCAATCACCATGCCAGGACTGGTGCAGAACTGTCCTGCTCCGAGCACCACCGAGGCCGTGAGTTCAGTGGCGATTTGGGCACCTCGAATTTTGATCGCCTCAGGCAATAGCAACATCGGGTTGATGCTAGACATCTCGGCGAACACCGGAATTGGCTGGGGCCGAGCTGCCGCCATGTCATATAGCGCCCGCCCGCCCGTTAGCGAGCCGGTAAAGCCAACAGCCTGGATCGCCGGATGCTTGATCAGCGCCTCGCCGACGCCGCTTCCGTAAATCATATTGAAGACACCTGCTGGCATAGCGGTGCTGTCTGCAGCGCGGATGATTGCATCAGCCACATGCTCCGACGTGACCATATGCCCGCTGTGTGCCTTGAACACCACCGGGCAGCCAGCGGCCAACGCCGATGCGGTGTCGCCGCCCGCAGTAGAAAACGCCAGAGGGAAATTACTCGCGCCAAACACCGCCACCGGCCCCAGGCCTATGCGGTATTGGCGGATGTCCGGGCGCGGCAGCGGTTTGCGCTGGTCTTGCGCGTGGTCGATGCGGGCAGCGTAGAAGTCGCCTCGGCGCAGGACGCTGGCAAACAACCGCATCTGCCCGCTGGTGCGCGCGCGTTCCCCCTGGATTCGTCCAGTTGGCAATGCCGTTTCAAGGCACACGTGCGCAATGAAATCGTCACCCAGGGCATCTAGCTCATCGGCAATCGCGTCGAGAAACTCAGCACGTCTGGACGCGGACAGGCTTCGGTACAAAGGGTAAGCGACCTGCGCCGCCGTTGCGGCAGCCGCTACCTCGACCGGCGTTGCCTGGTAAAAGTTGTAGGGCAGCTTCTCCCCAGTGCTTGCATCAATGCTTTGGATCAGCACATTCCCCGCCGCGCTGCGTCCACCGCCGATGTAGTTCTGTCCAGATAATTGCATAGGTGTTCTCCACTCGTAGAACCATCGGGACGCAGCCGGCCGTCGCGACGGAAAAATGTTATTTCGAAATAGCCAAATGATTGAGCGCCGCCCTCAATCGCAACGGGGCAAGCACTGCATGCGTTGGGCAGTCATTTCATCGACGCTGCAAATACCCAGCATCCCCATGTCCCGGGACACTTCTTCCTTGAGCAAATTGATCGCATGGTTGACGCCCTCTGCCCCGCCAACCGCGGCGGCGTAACCAAAGGGTCGCCCGATGAAGACGAAGCGTGCGCCGAGCGCCAATGCCTTGAGCACATCGGTGCCGCGTCGGAAGCCGCTATCGACCATGACCGGAATGCTGCCGCAGGCTTCAACGATGCCAGGCAGCACATCCAGCGGCGTCACTGCACCGTCCAACTGCCGCCCGCCATGGTTAGAAACAATCAGCCCGTCCACCCCGATCTCGCAGGCAAGCCGTGCGTCGTCCTTGTCCAGAATGCCCTTGACTATCAAGCGTCCCGGCCAGATTCGCCGAATCAGCGCCAAATGCTGCCAGTTCAGGTGTCCCCGGCTGGCAAAGTCACGTTCAACGGTAGGCGAGATGATTGGCGCGCCGCGACGTGCATAGTTATTTTCGAAGTGCGGCACACCATGGCGCAGCAGGGTCCGCAGGAACGTGCCGAACATCCACCGAGGGTGAGTTATCCCATCCAGCGCCAGACGCAAGTTTGGCCGCAACGGGGTTGAAAAGCCGGCGCGCACGTTGTTTTCCCGGTTACCCGGCACCGGCGTATCGACAGTGATCACCAGATTCTCAAATCCGGCCTGCTCCACCCGCTTGATCAGGGCGACGATGTCGGCCTCATCACCGGGAAGATACGCCTGGAACCATGCGTCGGCGCTTAGCTGCGCAACCTCTTCCAGCCGAATCAATGACGATCCGCTCATAATCATGGGGATATTGGACTGGGCGGCCGCCTGCGCTAGCACCAGGTCGCCACGGTAAGCCGACAGTGCGCTGATGCCCATCGGCGCGATGCCAAACGGAGCGTCATAAGTCTTACCAAACAAGCGGGTCTGCTGTGAACGTTTCGAGACGTCCACCAAGACACGTGGCACGAAGCGATAGCGGTCAAATACGCGACGGTTTTCGCTGACCGAAACGTTATCTTCAGCCGCGCCGAAGATGTAGCCGAAAATCGGACGCGGTAGATGACGGCGGGCTGCCGCCTCGAAGTCCTGAAGGCACAACAGCGCATTCAAACGTCGAGACAGCCGCGTTCCGGTCTTTGGCCGACCCAATGTAGCGGTGGGGTCGACCTTGGGGGTTGCTGCAGATCGCTGCGACGTGGCCGTACCGAGACTGAGATCGCGTTCACTCATTCCAACACCTTCGTTCACAAAGCCGGTCGATGCCGGGGATAGTTCGTTTCGCACGGGATTAGCTTCAGGGACGCAGCAGATTCCAGTCATGAAGCAATCCTTCAAGACGGGTCAGCGCCGGTGCCGCCAATGGCCAGGCCGATGGCGGACGGGTCGCGCCACAGTCGTCGCCCATCAGTTGCAAGGCTGCCTTGACTACCGTGACATTGGCTCCGTTGCTCTCTTCGGCGCGCAATTCCTCGAACGGCAGCATCTCGTTTATCAGTTGCATTGCCTGTGGGTAACGAGCCGCCTCCAGGGCGGTATGGATGGCCACCGACTGCTCTGGCAACACGTTGATCAACCCGGACGTGAAGCCTCGGGCACCCACGGCATAGAATGGCGGCGCCCAGCTCTCGGCCAGACCACCGACCCAGGCAATGTCCAGGTCCGCCGTCCGGCGAATGGCCTCGGCCAACACCATGGGTGTAGGGGAAGCCCATTTGACGCCGATGACCGAAGGCAATCGGCACAGGGCCTCGATGGTCGGCAGGCCGATGGACTCATTGCGTAAGTAGAGGATCAAGGGCAAGCCGTCGGCCGCATCGCCTATCCGCTTCAGGTAATCGATCAGCGCACGGGGAGCGGAAAACGGATCGGGTGGCTGATGCACCATCAACGCGGCGGCCCCTGCATCGAGCGATACTCTGGCCAGTGCACAAGCGTCATGCACGCTGCGCCCTACGCCACCGATCAGCGGCACTCGCCCGGCAATATGTTCGCTGGCGGCATGGACCATGGCCTGCGCCTCGGTCAGGGTTAACCCATAGAACTCGCCGGTGTTGCCATTGGCAACCAGCGCATGCACCCCAGCATTGACGGCCCGATTGATGATGGGAGCCAGACGCTCAGGCGCAATACAGTCTTTATCGTCGAACGGCGTAACGAGGATGCCTGAAATACCATTCAGGGCGCTTCGTAGAGATCCCCGTTGAGATTGTTGGTCACTCATGATTGCTCCAAATCCAATACTGTTGACGAAATTCCGCTTGTGGTGGCGGCGCCTTTTACAGCGCCGAGCGCTTCTTTGATTCAATTGCACCCTATAATCGATCGCTACCCATTCAGGATTTGAATCATGTTTCAGCTATTTCAGCTGCGTTGCTTCGTTGCGGTGGCGACCGAGTTGCACTTCGGCCGAGCAGCGCAACGCCTAAACATGACCCAGCCACCGCTGAGTCGACAGATCCAGCTGCTCGAGCATGAACTGGGCGTCCAACTACTGGAGCGAACCCGACGTACTGTTCGACTGACTCCAGCGGGCCTGGCTTTTTTGCCGGAGGCGGAAGACGTTCTGGTGCGCAGCGAAGCCGCAGCCCTGACCGCGCGACGCGCAATTCGCGGCGAAGCGGGTTCAGTCAGCCTCGGTTTCATCCCTGCCGCCAGCTATCACTTCCTGCCAAGCGTGGTCTCGGCGGCTCATCGTTCGCTGGAAAACATCGACCTGGTGCTCAAGGAGATGACCACTCCCGAGCAGCAGGAAGCACTGGCCTCAGGTCGTATTGACCTGGGCCTGATACGCCCCCTGAGGGCTCGTCCCGCCATCCAGACCATCTGCGTGCTGCGCGACCCGTTTATATTGGCGCTTCCCCAGGCGCATCCTTTGGCGCAGCGGCCCGAGGTGACGCTGAGCGACTTGGACGGCCAGCCGTTCATCATGTATTCCCCCGCCGAGGGCCGTTATTCCTACGAGTTGCTGGCCGGCATGTTCCGCGCTGCCGGGGTAGAACCGCGTTACGTCCAGTACCTGTTTCAGACCCACACGATTCTGTCCCTGGTCAGCGCGGGCATGGGCCTCGCGCTGGTGCCCAGCTCCGCACGCCAGTTACGGTTGGAGCATGTCGAGTTCAGAACCATTGACCTGTCTGGAACGGCTGCCGAGCTGCATCTGGCCTGGCACCGGGATTCCAACAAGCCAGTGGTGAGCACCCTTCGCTCATTCGTCCTTGATCTGAATGCAGCCGACTAGCACAGCGACCACACCACCACGGTTCAGGCAACTGATGGCTGTTGCGTGTTGAGCTGCAGACGATGGATCGGCCCCAGAAGGAAGGTATAGGACAGGGCCCCGATCAGGGCGCAGATGCCGATAAAGCCTAGCGCCCATACGAACGAACCCGTACTGGCCACAATGAAGCCGATGACAATCGGGGTGACAATGCCGGAGAGGTTGCCGACAAAATTGATCAGGCCGCTGGTGACGCCGATCATCTCGGCGGGCGCCGTCTCGGCGACGATAGCCCATGACGTGGATGACATGCCTTGAGCGAAATAAGCGAAGGTCAGAATGGCCATCGCCAGTACGTTGGATTCGGTGAAGTTCGCCAGCACAATGGTCGATACCAGAACGAAACCGGTAATGATCGGTATCTTGCGGGCCTTGTCCAGGCTTGAAGTTCGACGCAGCAGACGGTCAGACCAAAGACCGCTCAGCAGCACGCCGACTGATGCTGCAAGGTAAGGCAGCGACGTCATGAAACCGGCTTGTAACAGCGACATTCCTCGCTCCTTGACCAAGTAGGTGGGAAACCAGGTCAGGAAGAAATACTGGGTGGACATCACTGCGAACTTGCCGATGCACAACGCCCATATCTGTCTGAAGCGCAACAGCGACGCTAGATCACGCAAGTTAAGCTTGCTGGTGGTTTTGGCTTCAGTCAGCGCACCGCCGTTTTCGATGAACTGGCGTTCCGCAGCGTTGATTTTCTTGTCCTTGAGCGGATCGCGATATACCGCCAGATAGATCAGGCCGAAGAGGATGCCCGCTCCGCCGGTGACCAGAAACACCTCACGCCAGCCAAACGAAGCAGCCACCCAAAACAGAATGGGCGTCACCAGTGCCGGGCCCAGGTACTGGCCAACAACGAAACCGCTGGTGGCAAAACCGCGTTCGCTTTTCGGAAACCAGGTCGTAACGATGCGGTTGCTGGCAAGCGGTGCCGGAGTCTCGGTGGCCCCCACGGTCAGACGAAGGCCAAACAGTCCGCCGAATGTCGAAGAAAAACACTGCAACAGCGTAGCACCGGACCAAAGCAGCATTGAGCCGCCCAGCGCCAGACGCGAGCCCAGGCGGTCTACTACATAGCCGCCAGGCAGGTTGAAAATGGCGTAGGTCCAGCCGAACGCCGAGAACAAAAGGCCCATTTGCACAGGATCCAGCCCCAGCTCATGGCTGATTCCTGGCGCAGCGACAGAAAGGTTAGAGCGATCAACGTAATTAATGACGGTCGCGATGAACAAAAGAAACAGCATCAGCCAGCGCCGACGGGTCCTGCGGATGTCCGACGCAGGTACAGCCAATGCTGTATCGAGGAGTTTGGAGTGGCTCATTAATTCACCTTGTTATTTTTTGTTTTTGTTTCGTCGATGGAGCTGGCCAGGCACGTTGTCGGAACGAATTGGAACACTCAGAAACCGGTAGGTCTAATCCACACTGAGGATGCATTGAGACAGGTTTTGAATCAGTAGGCGCATAGGTCGACGTCCCAGCCGATGGTTTCCAGGTCTAAACCCTGCAACTCGAATGGATTGCTAGTAGTCAGCGATGGCAAAAATGGACCAGAACCGTGGAGGAATACCGTCATGATCATGACGGCGATGAACTAGCTACGGTTTCAGAGGGTGCATGCCAGAGGGTTTACTGCGAACAAAGACAAAAATAAAGGGAGCCTAGATTTACCTCTAGGCTCCCTTAAGGCCGAACATTCCAACTAACCGGTTACTTGTGCTCTGTAGCGGGCAAGGCGTAAGCGATTAAGTAATCGCCCATCTTCGTGCCAAACGAACCATGACCACCGGCCATGAGAACGACATATTGTTTGCCATCGGTTTCATAGGTCATCGGTGTTGCTTGCCCGCCTGCAGGCAGACGAGCTTGCCATAGCAAATCCCCATTTGTGACGTTGTAAGCACGAAGGTAATCATCCTGCGTACCGGCAATGAACATTAGATTGCCTGCCGTCGAAATGGGTCCGCCTAGCATAGGAACACCAATTTTCAGCGGGGGTAATTGAATTCCCTTCAGGCTGTCACGCACGGTGCCGATACGTTTACGCCACACCACATCGTGGGTTTTCATATCTACACCTGCAACGTAACCCCAGGCCGGCTCTTTGCAAGGAAGGCCCAAGGGTGACAGGAAGGCATTGATCTCTACGCCAAACGGGACTCCGTACTGAGGTTGTATGCCCATTTCGGTACCGGTGCCCGCGCCCGTAAGTCCTTCTTTTGGCCACAACGGGTTGTTTGGCCCACGAGGGATCAGTTTGGACACGAACGGCAGTGCCATCGGGTTCATTAACGCCACTTGCCGATCAGGGTTTACAGAAACGCCGCCCCATTCAAATACGCCGAGGTTGCCCGGAAATACCAGCGTGCCTTGCTCTGAAGGTGGCGTGTATTGACCTGTATAGGCCAGGCGCTTAAATATGACTCGACACATCAGCTGGTCAAACATAGTGGCGCCCCACATGTTCTTGTCAGCCAATGTTTGAATGGAGGTCAAGTTGAGAGCCGAGCGTGGCTGAGTAGGGCTGACCCTGTCACCTTGGGCAACGCCACTGGTTGGAACCTGTACTTCGGTAACCGGCACAATGGGCTTGCCGTCACGGCGATCCATAACGAACAGGTTACCCGCCTTGGTGGGCACATAAACGGCCGGGACAGTACTCCCGGAGTCGGTCTTCACATCAGCCAACGTTGGCTGGGCAGGCACGTCCATATCCCAGAGGTCGTGGTGAGTGGTCTGGAAGCTCCAAATCAACTTACCGGTTGAAGCGTTTAACGCCAGGATCGAGCTAGCATAGCGCTCCATAACCTTGGTGCGGTTTCCTCCCCAAATATCAGGGGTCGGGTTACCGGTTGGAATGTAAACCACATCGGTCTTGGCGTCATAGGCCAGCGGAGCCCAAGCGTTTGGCGAGTTGTTAACCAAGGTTTGACCTTCTCCGGGAACCGCGTTCGGATCCTCCGCACCCGTATCAAATATCCATCTCAGCTTACCGGTATTAACGTCGTAACCACGGACAGCGCCAGAAGGCTCGTGTATAGAAAGGTTGTCAGTAACTGAACCACCAATGATGACAGTTGTTCCAGTCACTACGGGCGGGGACGTTGGCTCTAAACCACCCGGATACGGGTAAGGTTGCATGTGCTTAAGATCCAGCTCGCCGTTATCGGCAAACTCCGCACAGCGTTGACCATTGTCAGCATTGATGGCGAATAAACGCCCATCGTTAACCGGCAGGAAGACTTTACGTGGGCAACTGGTCTGTGCCGACGGCGCAGCTGCCAGGCTCGTAGCAAATCCGGTGCTGTTGGCCTGATCAAAATAAGCCACACCACGACAGGTCAAATGTTGGAATGAAGAATCCGACTTAAGCTGAGGGTCAAACCTCCACTTTTCCTTACCGGTTGCCGGGTCCAACGCCACGAGTGTCTGGTGAGTGGTGCAGATATACATGTTGGCGCCAATTTTAATTGGCGTTAACTCATTGGTGGTTTCACCTGAGTCATTGTCGGTTTTTGATTCACCGCTACGGAAAGTCCACGCCACCTGAAGGTCTTTAACGTTGCTCTCGTTAATCTGGCTCAGGGGCGAATAACGGGTGCCAGCCTGGCTTCGGCCATATGCAGGCCAATCAGCGGGATCAATCCCTTCAACTGGCTGGGCTTGAGCTGGTTGCGCTGTGGCCAGGCTGCCGTTGATTTCCTGCGGATCGTTGAAGATCGAGTACACCATCACTGCAATTGCAAAGACTAATGTTGCCGATAAAAAGATTTTGCCGGTTTTAAGGTCTGTCTCAATACCACGCGTTACGGCAGGGATCAGCAACCAAATCCCCAACACACCCAGAATATCTAAACGTGGCACCAAGGCCCAGAAATCAGTGCCGGATTCCCACAGTCCCCATATAACGGTAGCCAGCATCAGTAATGCATAAAGCCAGATCGCAGCGTTGGATCGTCGCCCCAGAAGCACGGCGCAAACCAATAGCACGACACCGCTAATTGCATAGTAAAACGAGCCGCCCAAGGCCGTCAGCCATACCCCTCCTATTAGCAGGTACAGCGCGAAAACCGCTGCAATTATGGCAGTGAAAAGTCTCAGTCCTGACCCTTTGGATAAAGTACTCATTGGCGTTCTCTCTCATAAGTCCTACTGACTGGACTATAGAGTAGATGCTGGGTTCCAAAATAAAACGCCACGGTTGTCAACTACCTTACCGTCGGTACAGGGTACATACCCGTCCAGCCCATGGCTGGCGCGGGTCTGGCATCGCTAGCAGACGAGTTGGCAATACGGGACGGGGGCACGACCAGGAATCAGGACGCAGCCGATCCGCTAAAGTTTGAACCCCCCCATCTGCCGAGCCAGGTCATCTGCCAGGCCGCTCAGGGTTCGGCAATCTTCGCGGCACGTGCGCGTTTCCGCCGAGGTGGCGTGGGCCAGATCGGAAATGCCCTGAACGTTGCGATTGATCTCTTCGGTAACCGCTGACTGCTCTTCGGTGGCGGTGGCTACCTGGTGGTTCATATCGCTGATGCGTTCCACCTGCTCGGTAATGGCAGCCAGTGAAGCGCCGGTGCGCTCGCTGGCCTGCACGCCAGTGCCGGTGGCCGCCTGCCCGGAGTGCATGGACGACACAGCGTTTTGCGCACCGGACTTGAGGCTCAGGATCATCGCCTGGATCTCGTCAGTGGAGGTTTGCGTGCGGCGTGCCAGGGTGCGCACTTCGTCGGCGACCACAGCGAAGCCGCGGCCCATTTCGCCGGCCCGGGCCGCTTCGATGGCAGCGTTGAGCGCCAGCAGGTTGGTTTGCTCGGAGATACTGCGGATTACCGCCAGCACCTGGTCGATGGAACCCACTTGCGCTGCCAACTGGCCGACTGCGACGGCGGCGTTGCCGATCTCGGTAGACATGCCTTCGATATGGGCGATCGACTGAGTGACCACTTTGCGCGCCTCGACAGCTTCATCCTTGGCCGATTGCGAGGCGTCGGCAGCGTTGCCAGCGTTTTGCGCTATCTCCTGCACAGTCAGGCCCATCTCATGCACTGCCGTGGCGACCATGTCGGTCATTTCTTGCTGGCGCACAGCGCGGTCCGCGGTATTGTCCACCACCTTGGACACCTGCCCCACCGAAATGCGCAGGCGTTCGCTGGTGCTCAACACTTCGGAGATCATGTCGCGCTGGCTGCCCAGAAAGCGGTTAAAGCCACGGGCCAAGTCACCCAGTTCGTCGGCTCGCGCATCATTCAGGCGGTGGGTCAGATCGCCGCCGCCGCTGCCGATGGCCACCAGCGCCGTGGTCACTTGGCGGATCGGCCGGACCAAACCACGGGCCAGCAGCACGACGAAGAGCAACGACACCAGCGCGACCCCCAGTCCGATCAGGCTGGAAATCCACATGGCCTTGTTGGCTTCGGCGTAGATCTGCGATTCGGGCACTTCGGCCACCAGAGTCCAACCCAGGTCATGCAGCGGCAGGCTCAGCGCCAGGAAGTTCTCGCCTTGGCGCTGGAAACGCGCCGTGGCCAACTTGTTCTGGCCCAGGATGGCCTGGGCCGCTGTGTTGCCCACTTGATCCGCCAGTTGTTGCTTGCCGCTCAGCGCCGGGTCCTGGGAAACCTGGATCAGGCCGTCGTTGCGCACCAGGTAGACCTTGCCCCGGGCGCCAAAGCTGTAGTTGTGGATCAATTGCGACAGCTCTTTCATGCCCAGCCCCAGCCCGGCGATGCCCATTACCTTGCCGCCCTGCTCTATACGGATGTCGATAAACAGCGTCAAGTCGCCCGTAGTCGTGTCGTTGTCGATCGACAGGATCTGCGCTTTGCCACTTTTCAGGAACGAGTAGAACCAATCGTCCTTGGGGTCGTTAGGTTGCAACGTCCGCTCAAGGCCTTTCTGGGTGTAATAGTTGTTGCTGCCCGAGGACCCGATCAGCGCGCTGAACGCTTTCTGGTCTCGCTGGACTGCGCTTAGGTAAGTCACAAACTGTGGGACCAGCGCACTGTTTTCTCCCTCCGCCAGCCACTGTTGAATCATGGTGTTGCTGGCAATGTCCTTGGCCGCGGTCAGCGGCTGGACCAGAATCCGCTCAATGTCATTGCGCGTAGCCTCGATGCTGGCCGGCAGGGCCGTGTCCAGTAGATAGCTTTGGGTCAGGCGGTTGACCACCACCGTATAGATTCCCACTACGATCAAGATGCAGAGCACCAGTGCGGCGCCCATGCTCAGAATCATCTGCCATTGGATACTGCGTCGCCAGAACTGCATTGGTGTGCTCCCAAAAGTGTTGTCGCGGATACCGCATCAATCGTGGCGATTGTATACAAAGATCGCTGCAAGCCGTGCACAAAAGATTGGCCAGGTTTGTGAGGCTAGTAACAGGTCTATCGGCAGCCCGACGAATAGGAGGAGGCCCCACCGGTCAGTTTTCGGCGATACAGCAGGACATGACGTCACCCCTGGCGCGGGTCTGAAGTTCCATCGTGACGTCGTGCTTGAAAAACCGATCGAACTGCCAGGCGCTGATAGACCGTATCTCAAACCTGTTTGGTGATGGCCACCAAGCTGCCCTCGCTGATGCATATCTGGTTGCGGCCGCCGTGCTTAGCGTCGTAGAGCGCCTGGTCAGCTCGACCGAGCAGCCCTTCGAGGGACTCACCCAGGTGCAAACAGGCTATGCCAATGCTTACGCTGATGCGCAATTGAGCCCCTTCGTACTCAATAACCGAGGCTTGTGTCTGCACGCGAATTTTTTCCGCTAACGCCTGAGCTGCGTCGAGTGGCGTGCCTTGCAGGACGACCACAAACTCTTCCCCTCCCCAGCGCGATACGATGTCCGAAGCACGTAGCAGGCGCTTCAATTGCCCGGCGAATGTCTTTAGCACCCAATCGCCTCCTAGGTGCCCATATTTGTCATTGACTAACTTGAAGTGGTCGAGGTCTAGAAACAGTATGCACAACGGGCTGTTATTGCGGCGGCATTCCAGCAAGGCTTGCTCGGCAACAACCGAGAATCCACGACGATTAAGCAGATTGGTTAGTGGGTCAAGGATCACCAAGTCTTCAATCCGTTGTAAGTAGCGGCGTACCATCCAGCCAATAATACCGAGCACAATAACGGTCACGCACAAGCACACCAGCAGGTTGATCCACAAGGTTCTCCATACGGGCACCATGACGCCAGAGTCATGTTTGTCTACTAACAAAAACCAGTTGAGCTCATCAATGTGACGGACATTGACGAAGTGCTGCCCTCCATCCCTGTTGTAATCGTACGTACCGTCCTTGATGGGAGACAGCAGATGGCTCAAACCCTTCAGGGAACTTACCTCGTCGATTGGCGTGGCGCGTATTAGATTCTTGTAAACGTCTTCTCCTGCCAGTACGAGATTTCGCTGGTTATCAATGAAGTAGACAGCCCGATCGTACCGGCGCTGGTAGCTGTCAATCATCTTCAGAACTACCGCCAAGGTGATCCCTACTCCCGCGACACCTTGAAAGTTTCCCTGAGCATCTAAAACCCTGAAATTGATGAATAGGCTTGAGCGACCGCGGTCGATAATAACTTCCCATGGCTGTTGCCCGTCTCGAAAACGGTAGAACCATGCCGATGATTCGCGGCCTGGGTCCAAATGTTCAAAGATGCCGCCTTGATCGTAGTAAATGTGGGTGCGGTCTGATACAAAAAAAGCGCTAGTGGTTCCATATTGAGAGCGAATGCCAGTGAGAAAGCGAGCGATGATCTTCACGTCCTGTTCGCCATGATCTATCCACTCATGAAGAAAGACATCGCTTGCCATGGCTCGGGAAATTTGCACCGGCCTTATAAGGTCATTACGGATGTCTGAATAAACCGCATTGGAAATCAGAGGTAGTTCGGTGGTGATAATGGCTTGGCGAAGGGAGGCTCGCGAGGTGTAAAAACTGGCTAAGGTAGTCACCAAAAAGCCGATGCCGATCAATGAACCAAGCAGGCTCAATATTACTGAGCTCCTGAGCGAAAAAAATTTATTCATCCAGGTCCCTTAACGCGTGAAGAATGAGTTGTGGTGCGAAGTTACTCATCATAAAGGGGGCTTCGACAGTCATGTCAATACTGCGCCCGCACAATCAGCCCCACAATCGACAACAGTATTCACAAGGGTATTTATTAACCTGGACGGCGAGGTATCCATCTGGATCGCATCGCACCAGGCACCCGGGTACTGAGTAGAGTCCGAGGCGTCAGTGCGCCGAGATGGAGCGCACCCGACAAAAGTGGTGCATTCGGTCAGGATTCGTGGCTACTTATCAGCGGTGCAGCCACGCCTCGCCCCTCGCTTTCATGGGCGGAACCGCCCGAGAGCACGTGCGCCAGCTTTTATCCCAAGCTGACATCGCCATGCCAACGCCCCCCCAAAACGGGAGCTGCGACCGTTGGCGCAGATAATGCTTACGTTCTACAACCTGACCTCCGATTCTTCTACGGCGACTCGGTCGGCCCCTCCTCTGCTCTATCTGGAAGTCTTTTCATGGCTATCGATGTAAAAATCAGCTGGACTGATCGCTTGCTGATGAACGTATCGCTTAGGCAAAAATTACTGCTACCGGCCTACCTCAGCGGACTCTTGGTAACCGCTGTATACCTGCTCGGCACTGGAACCGAACCTGAACTCAGCCCCAGGCAATGCATGGCGCTAATGATCGGTGGTTGGCTGGTGATTGTATGGGTAGCGTTGGCCGTCAGCAAAAACCTAATCCCATTGCTGGGCCACATTGAGCGGGTCATGTCGATCATCGCTGACGGTGACGTCAGCCAGCGCGTGGGATTTTCCGGCAGCGACGAGTTCGGCAAAATAGGCTCGGCCATCGACAGCACCCTCGACGGGCTGACTCAATTGATCGGCCTTGTTACCCACACAAGCACCAGGCTGCAAACTGAAAGTAGCAGTATCGAGCGGGAAAGCTCCAGCACCAGCGTTACGCTTGGCCACCAGCATCGGTTGATTGCTGGCTGTTCAGAGGGGATGCAGTCGGTGGTGCAACTGACGCAAAATATCGCGCGAAGTGCCGACGAGGCCTTACGCACTACAGGTCTCACCAGCGAGCGAGCCCGAGATCTGACTGCAATGATCCATCAACTGCGCCAACAAGTGGGTGAGCTCAATGTGCGCATGACAGAATCCTCGCGCACCGGCCACGCGCTGCGTGAAACGTCGGGTTCGATGGCCAACATGCTCGGGGCGATTCGCAGCATTTCTGAACAGACAAACCTCTTGGCCCTCAACGCCGCCATCGAGGCCGCCAGGGCAGGCGACGCGGGACGTGGCTTCGCGGTAGTGGCCGACGAAGTGCGGCAGCTGTCGATTCGCACCGGCAAAACCACTGAAGATATCCGCACCATGCTCGACGAGTTACAGTCCACTTCAGAAGCCATGCTAAGCCGCGTCGGTGAGGCCGTGGAAACCACTGCGGAAATGACCGGGCACGCCGATCGTGTTCAAGAACACATGGGGCTTATCGCCGACGAAGTGGCAAGGCTCTCCGAGCTCAATCACTCCATTGCCACCGCCAGCGCCGATCAAGCCAGTACCTGCGGCTCGATGCACACCGACTTGGTGGCAATCCGTCAGGCTTCCGAGGCATCGGTACAACAGATCGAGCGGGTGTCGTCCGGCAATCGTGATATTGCGCACACAGTGGAGCGCCTGGGGGATGCGTTGCGGCGTTATGCAACGGTGTCTCGCTAATGTCGGGCGGCACGATTTAAAAGAATACGTTCCAATACTATTGCGCATTTCTCATCTGAATACGGCTAGGCGAACTTTCTACAAGGGATTGTGGAGGGCCAACAAGCACTGATTTTCCAGCGATTTCACCGGGGCCCTGGTAAGCCGGCTGCTGGCTTTTACCTTGAAAGCACACGTTGGATGTGCGCCCCACTGAAATTGACATTCAAGCTTAGTGATCTAACCCTTGGATTAAGTCTCTCCGGTAAAGCTAGAATCATCAGTCGACCAATCAACCGTCTGAGGAGCCAGTCAGGGTGAAGCTATCAGCTGGAAAGCAGATTCCGATTGACGGCGGTGAGACTGGAGCGCTTATACGTCATCACGACTGGATAACTGCGCCAATTGGTCTTCCTCGACAGTGGCCCGTGGCGCTTCATAACGCTCTTGATCTAATGCTTAACTCCCTGGAGTGCATGTACCTCGTATGGGGACCCGAGCTGACTTTTTTCTACAACGACGCCTATAGGCCCATTCTCGGACCTCGCTTGAATGACGCGCTGGGTCAATCCCTGCCGACCCTATTGGGAGAGGATTGGAAGTCTGTTCAAGGCGCCATCGACGAGGCCTTGATCGGCCGACCCAGCCACTTCAAAGACGTACCCAGCACCATAATCCGTTGTGATATTAAAGAAGAAACCTGGTGGACCTATTCGTTCTCCCCCGTTCGAGACGATGGGGGAGACATTGCGGGTGTCCTTTGCATTACCCAAGAGACGACCGGCAACGTTAAAGCAACCCTGGCACTTATGGACAGTGAGCAGAGGCTGGACGCGTTGATTAGATCCTCTTCCGAAGTGCGGTTTCAGATCAGCGCCGATTGGAGTCAACTCCATCAACTGGCTGGTGGGAACTTCATTCCTGATACCCAAACGGATAACTCAGGCTGGCTGGAGGAATATATCCCCGCTGGCGCCCGTGAAGCCGTACGCGCCGAATTTGAACGGGCGATCCGAACCAGAACCACTTACCATATTGAGCACCCGGTAAACCGTGTGGACGGTACTGTTGGATGGGCACATGTACGCGCGGTTCCACTCATTGACGCCAACGACGTAATCACTGGCTGGTTAGGCGCGGCCTCGGATATTTCCGACCGTAAATGTGCGGAAGCTGCCTTACGCGATAGCGAAGCACAGTTGCGCACCCTTAACGCAAAGCTGGAAGAACTGGTTACGGAGCGAACCGGGAAGCTGCAACTATTCCGAGATGTCATTGAGGCCAACGCGGTACCCACATGCGTCTTCGACAACGACTTTCGGCAGGTTGCGTTTAACTCGGCACACTATGAAGCGTTCCAGCATCTGTACGGATTGCACCTTAAGGGCGACGAAGTCTTGCCTGACCTGATACCGCCGGACCAGGCAGCCAGCCTGCGCGCGCACATGGCGCGGGCCTTGAATGGAGAAACTTTCCGCGTTGCGGCAGAGATTGGCGATCCCGCGCTGGTCAGGCGCAGCTATGAATTTGCATATACGCCACTTAGGGAATCTTCAGGCCGGGTGATTGGCGCGTTTTATTTTGCGCACGACATTACCCGTCAGATTAAATCTCAAATGGAACTTGAGGCGGCTCAATCTGCATTACGACAAGCGCAAAAACTGGAAGCCGTTGGCCAGCTAACGGGGGGCGTAGCCCATGACTTCAACAATTTGCTCACGGTCATAAGATCTTCAAGTGACCTGCTCAAGCGTCCGGACCTCTCGCAAGAGCGGCGCATGCAATATGCCACCGCTATTTCCAATACGGTTGATCGTGCCTCAAGGCTTACAGGGCAGCTACTGGCCTTTGCCAGACGGCAGACGTTGAAGCCTGAAGTATTCGCCGCTTGCGACAGCGTAAGAGCCCTGAAAGATATGCTTGAAACGCTGTCCGGCAGCAAGGTAACAATCCTTACCGACCTTCCTGAAAAGTCCTGCTTCATCTTTGCAGACTCCAGTCAGTTTGATACGGCGCTTGTCAACATGGCGCTCAATGCCCGTGACTCCATGAATGGCGAGGGTCAGATACGTATTTGCGTCGAACCGGCGGATGCAATTCCGGCAGTAGGATTGCACGCCGACGTCGCGGGCGCATACGTCGTCGTATCGATTTCTGATACCGGCACCGGGATTCCATCAGACCGACTGGAATCAATCTTTGAGCCCTTCTTTACGACCAAAGAGCTTGGGAAAGGTACCGGTTTAGGCCTGTCACAGGTGTTCGGTTTCGCTAAACAGTCGGGTGGGGAAATTTTGGTGGACAGTCATGTGGGTGCTGGCACCACATTCAGATTGTATTTGCCACGCGTGGCCACGCCGAAAGACCGCCAACGGGAAAATCCACAACCGCTAATACATTTGGAGCCGTCCCACGGCACCCGTATTTTGGTGGTCGAGGACAATCCCGATGTGGGTGCCGTGTGCGTCAATTCATTGATCGAACTCGGCTTCAAGCCAACGCTCGCATCAAGTGCAGAAGGGGCACTAGCGCGGTTGGCCAATGGAACAGAGACGTTTGATGTAGTGCTAACGGACGTGGTCATGCCCGGCATGAATGGTATCGATCTAGGTAAAAATATCCGCAAATCACATCCGCTATTGCCTGTGGTGCTGACCTCTGGCTATAGCGAAGTCCTTGCGCAGCAGGGAAGCTTCGGATTCGAGCTATTAAGGAAACCCTATTCGATAGAACAGCTCTCCGCAGTCTTGCTTAAAGTGGTTCGAGGCGCACACCGTGCCTATGATTAAGGAGCACCGGTGCCCAGCAAACTTGTTCCAGCCTGCCCGTGCGCAGTTGCTTTGAATCACATTATTTTCAAGCTGATATCATTGAAGAATTTACAAGCTGAGCAGAATATATGAACCGTCAGAAAAAAATAAAGCAGTTATTAAAGGCTCACGCCAAAAAAGCTAGTGCCAAATTGGCACCGCCAAACAAGTCTAATTACATTAGTAAAGCTGACCGATTGAAACTAGCGGCCGAAGCCAATCAGGACTTAATCGTTTCCTCTGACGGCTGATCTATTTTTTTTAAGCACCACCGGACACACCATAGGAAGTTACACAATTGGTTGGGCCCGGTATTCCGATGGCGCGGCCTGCCGATGCACTTCAACGTCCCTTACCGCGTCGTCTTCGGTTCAAGCCAGCAGCTCGGTGATCCACCGTACCTGCCGGGCAATGTCCTGCGCTTTCTCATCGGGCACGGCCTGCCGCGCTTGGGCGAAGCTGGCCAAGGTCTGCTGCTTGTGACGCAGCATGCGTTGCCACTTGACCAGGAACGCCGGGCTGCGGGTCTGCATCTGCAACGGGCCGAAGTACAGTTCCTCGGCGGTATACTTCACGTGTCCGGCGCGCTCGGCCACGATGATTTCGTAGTCGAAGCGGTTTTCCCGCAGCACTTCCTCGTAGAGTATTTTGTAGCCATTTCCCATTAGCCATTGGCGCAGCGGCTGCTCGCCGCCGTTGGGCTGCAGAATCAGGCGCTCCTCGCCGCTCAGGCTCGCTTTGCCGCTGTCAAGAATGTCGCGGATCGTCTCGCCGCCCATGCCGCATATGCTGATCGCCGTGATTCCGTCTCCCGGCTCGATCGCCGCCAGGCCTTTGGCCAGGCGCACGCTGATCTGCTGGTCCAGGCCGCTCTCACGCACGGTGCGTTCGGCCGAGCGGAACGGCGTCAATGCCACCTCACCGGCTACCGCTGCCGCGATGGCGCCACGGCGCAGCAACGCCACCGGCAGGAAGCCGTGATCCGAGCCAATATCGGCCAGGCGCGCACCTGCCGGCACATGCGCCGCCACGCGCTCCAGGCGCATGGACAATGTCTGTTCGTTCAACTGAAGCCCCTTTTCACCACGAGCGCCCGGCAACGTTGGCCGGATGGGGTGCGATTCTGTCGAGCAACGCCGTACATTTCAATTTATACACAAGGCTATCGTCCAATCCCTACCCACCCGGCCCAGCGCGGCAAGCTCAGAATGCCCTTGAGGCCCTAGCGTGCTTTTCCGAATCAAAGGCGGTTTGAACCATGCGACCCGCGGCCTCGTTTTGGAACTCGCGCCGTACAACGTTAAAGTCAACGCTGTCGCGCCGGGCATCTTCAACACACCGCTGCACAACCAGGACGAAGGCACACAGACCTTCCTCAAGGCCCTGTCGCCAAGTGGTACGATTGGCAACCCGAAAGACGTCGTTGACGCTGAGCTTTATCTGACCGACTCCTCCTTCACCAGCGGCCCCCGTGGTGGTAGTGGACGGCGGTTCGACGGCAGGTACCTGGTAACTCAACCCCTCTCACTGGAGAACACGACCATGCCATACGTCAACATTCGAGTCACAAAGGAAGGCGTCACCGCTGAGCAAAAACTGGCACTGATCGAAGGCGCGACGGAGCTTTTGTTTCAGGTGCTGGGCAAGCCTCCTATCTCGACATTCGTGGTGATCGACGAGGTGGAAACTGACAACTGGGGTTGGCAGGGCAAGACCATGACCACCATCAGGAAGGAGCAAAAAAACGGCAGTGAAGAGTAATCAGGACAAGGCAACTCTGAAGTCGATTCAGTCCCTGGTGACCCCCCATGCCTGCTTCCTCGAAGCGGGCATTTTTTGGTTGGTCATTGCGCGTAACTGCTGAGCGAAATCGCATTCAATCGCGGTCCAAAACACAACACTTGCCGCCCTAGTAATGGGAGGCAGCCCGGTAAAAGGCCGCCTCTGTCAGGCATTACTTTTTGCGTGGAATAAAGCCGGGCACACCGGTTTCGACTACCGAATTGAAGCGTATCCGGGTAGTGATGTTGTCGCGGATCTCGTCCAGGGCATCGGCAGGCAGGGTCGAGATATCGAAATTTTCCTGGATATGCCCCAGCGAAGCAGAGGTGGTCAAAAAGGCGGCGCCGCGCTGTACCGACCAAGCCAAAGCCACCTGCGCCGGGGTCTTCTGTTGGCGCTGGGCAATCAGGGTGATCACTGGGTCTTCCAGTACATTGGGTTCCATGCCGTGGCCAAGCGGGGCAAATGCCAGCACGATGATTCCGTGCTCACGGCAAAAATCCAGCAGTTCCCATTCAGGCAGGTAAGGATGGGACTCGACCTGCACCACCGCAGGTTTTATCCGCCCGTTGGCCACAACCTCTTTCAGTGCTGGCAGGGAGATATCCGACAGACCAATAGATTTGGCGTGGCCCTTATCGACCAGGCTTTCAAGCGCCCGCCAGGTTTCCAGCAAGGTCACGCCGGCGTCGTAGATGACGTGGCCCTGAACATCCCGCGGGTCCTGATTGTCGCCGGCTTGAAAAGCAAACGGCGTGTGGATCAGGTAGCAGTCGATATAGTCGACCCCAAGCCTGCGGCAGCTGGCTTGGAACGCAGGCTCGACGCGCTCGGGACGGTGGTTGGTGTTCCACAGCTTGGTGGTGATGAACAGGTCTTCGCGCCGTGCCTTGCCTGCCTTGATGAAGTCATTGATCGCAATGCCCACCCCCTCTTCGTTGCGGTATCGCTCTGCGCAATCAAAATGGCGAAATCCCGTTTCCAGCGCGTCCGTCACGGCGCGCGTGGTAACCGACAGGTCCTTGAACAGCGTGCCGAAACCAACCGCTGGCATCTGAGTCGATCCGTGTATCAAAGGAAACCTGGTATCGCGAAGTGCATCGTAAGCAGTCATGTCTTTAACTCCACTCTTGAATGACGACGGCCGCAGGGGCGGCCGCATGCCTTGATTGAACTTATGAATGTCATGCAACGCGGTCGGCGCTGCCGGAATCAGGTCACCGCCTGGGGGATTTATGCTCGGTCACTGAGCGGCAGCCCTGTTCTCGAACACACCGACCGAATTACCACCGAGGGCCACGAACAACCGTATCGTGTCGAGGTACTGCGCAGTCTTCACGCGGATTTGTCCCAGCAACGCCTGCTCGTAGGCACGCTGGGTTTCCAGCACCTGGAGGATGCTGTTTTCCCCCTGCGCGTAGGCTTGCTGGTTCAGGCGCAAACTGGTTTCAGCGGCGCGCAGGGCATCATCCTGCGCCACCTTTTGCTCGGCGTCGTGGTTGATGGCTTGCAGCGTGTCTGCCACCTGACCGAACGATTGAATGACCGTCTGCTGATAGTCGGCAAGGGACGCCTTGTAGCCCTCGGTTGCTGCCTGGCGTTCTGCTTGCAGCGTGCCGCCGCTGAAAATCGGCGCGGTCAGCCCGGCGGCAAAGCCCCACAGCGCGGCGCCGCCATTGCCTGAAGCGGCCTGGGCCAGGGAGGCAGACAGCTCGACGTGCGGATAGAGGTTGGCGGTAGCGACGCCAACGGCAGCGCTGGCCATGTGCAGTTCGGCTTCGGCTTGCAGAACGTCCGGACGACTGTGAGCCATTTCCGAAGGCAGGCTGACGGGTACGCTCGGCGGCAAGACAAACTCAGCGAAGTCGAAGTCCGGCGCGATCCAGTCACCCGGGCCGTTACCGGTCAGAATCGACAGCGCGTGTTTAGCCGCGTCACGTTGCTGGGCCAAAGGCGGTAACAGAGTTCGGTCCTGTGCAAGCCGCGTCTGCGCCAGCGATACATCGATCAGGGTGGTGCTGCCATGGAGATGGGCCATGCGCACCAGTTCGAGGTTTTTCGCGTCATTGGCCAGCAGTTTTTCAACCGCCGCTATTTGCGCGTTCGCCGAGGCGATCAATAGCGCCTGGCTGGCGACGTCGCCCGTCAGGGTCAGGTACGCCGCTTCATAGCGATGTTGTTGCAGTTGGGTAAATGCCTGCTGTTGCTCGATCAGTCGCTTGTTGCCGCCGAACGCATCGAGGTCAAAGCCGACCTGCGGGCCCACCCCATAGAAATTCGAAACGGAGGCTTCGGGTGCGTTATGGGTCTTTTGCCGGCCGGCCTGAACGCCAAGGTCAACGTGTGGATACAGCGCGCCTTCCGCAGCGGCAACCGAAGAGGCGGCCTGGCGGATCGTCGCGTCTGCGGCCACCAGTTGAAGGTTGCCATCGATGGCGCGATGTATCACCTGGTCGAGTTTTGGCGAACGGAACGTGGTCCACCATTCGCCGCTGACTTTCTGGCCAAGGGCGATGTGCTGTTCACCGGCCGTGTTACCGGCATCCCCAAGCCGTTGCTCGGCCTGTTGATCGTAGTGCTGTGACTGACTGGCCGACGGCATTTCAAAGTCAGGACCAACGGTGCATGCGGAAAGCAACGTCATGACCAGCGCGGCTGCGAAGGTCATGGGCAACTGATGCTGCATGGTGGCGCGAGCGTAAGATTTCATTTGGCAGACTCCACGAAACTGTTGGCCGCAGCTGGCTTGCGGAGAAACACCGCCAGCGGGATCAGCACCACCATTGCCAGCATTAAAATCTTGAACTGATCAACGACCGCGATGAACGCTGCTTGTCCGGTGATCATTTCGTTGAGGCCTGCAATCGCTTGCAGTGGCGTCGATGTCGTCACGGCGCGCCCAGCGGCGGCATAGGGCGTCAGATGGCTGGCCATCGACTGGTGCATGGCTTGCGTGTTGCTGAAGAAGAAGGTTTGCACCACGGCCACGCCGATGGCGCTGCCATAGACCCGTGCCAAATTGAACAGTCCGGTGCCTTCCGGGCGAAACCTGGGATCGAGGGTGCTGAACGCCACTTTGCTGATCGCCGGCATCAAGGCACCAAGGCCGATACCTTGGATGGCCCCGGCAAACGCCACCGGCCACCAGTCCATTAACGGCGAGTAGCCGACCATCAGCCAGTTTGCGTAAATCACCACAGCTATGCAGACGATGACCATGGGCCGGTGATCGATATGCGCGGGAACACGCGCCATCAGCAAGAACGCGCCAACCAGCCCCACACCGCGCGGGATAGTCATAAAACCTGTGGTGACGGGTGGATAGCCAAGCAGCTCATCGAGCATTGGCGACGTCAGCGCCATGGTCGGCAACAGGACAAAACCGAGCACGAAAAAGATGATCGTCGACAGCACGAAGTTGCGGTCCCGAAACAGGCGTTTGTTGAGGAAATGCACGTTGGCGGTCAACACGTGGACCACGAACAAGTACAGCCCCAGCCCACCCGCCATGGCTTCCAGGCAGATCTCCGGCGAGTCGAACCACTCCAGGCGCTCGCCGCGGTCGAGCAGCATCTGCAGGCCGATCATGCCCAACGTGAAAGTGGCGATACCAAAGAAATCCAGTGCAGGAGGTGTCGCGGCCTTTTTTTCCTCGAGTACAAATGCCACCAGCACGAAGATGAACGCTGCGAGCGGAAGGCTGAGGTAAAACATCGAACGCCACCCGTAATATTCGCTGGCCAAGGCGCCGAGAGCCGGGCCGCTGGTGATGCCAACGAGTGTGATGGCCGTCCATATCGCGCCGAATTTCGGGCGTCGCGCAGATGGCAAGGTTTCCATCGTGATGCCCATCGACAGCGGTGCCAATATGCCGCTTGCCGCGCCTTGAACAATCCGCGCACCGATGAATTCCAGCGGGGTCGTTGCCACGGTGGCGAGCAGTAGCCCGATGACGAAGACGGCGAGAGAAATCTGGTAAACCGCCTTCAAACCAAAGCGCGCGGCGAGCCACTGCGCGACGGGCATGGTGATTGCGCTTGCGGCGAGATACGAGGTGAATATCCAGCCGGCCTGATCGTCTGCCATCGACACACTTGCCTGGATAAAGCGCAGTGCCGAGTTGGGAATCGAGACGTTCGCTGACTGTATGTACGTCGTCAGCAGAACGGCGGCCCTGAGGGTACGTGCGTTGTTGTTCATCGCTCGTTACCTGCGCTCATGAACGTTTTAAATGGTTGCCACCAAGGAGTGCGATGACCGGTGTCAACCGTGACCGTGGCGCTGGTGCCGGAATACAGCGGCAGCTCAGCATCCGCGTTATCCAGCTCCAGCCGCACCGGTACTCGCTGCACCACCTTGACCCAGTTACCGGTGGCGTTTTCCGGAGGCAGCAGGGAGAAGTCTGATCCCGCCCCGGGGCTCATGCTGATCACGTGGGCCTTGAATACGTGGTCAGGATAGGTGTCGATCCTGATGGTCGCGGCTTGGCCCGGACGCATGTGCGTCACTTCGGTTTCACGAAAATTGGCCTCGACCCATGCCCGCTTTTCCGAAAGTAAGGCAAAGGTGGCCGCGCCGTTGTTGACGAAATTGCCTACCTGCAAATCATCGACCTTGGCGACGATGCCATCATCCGGCGCGTACACCGTCGCGTAGGAAAGGTACAACCGCGCTTCGTCGAGCTGAGCCCTTGCTTCGCGCACTGCCGGATGGCTGTCGACCTCGATATCAGGATGGCCGTTCAACGCTACCACCGTGCTAGCAATCTGCTGCTCTACCGAGGCAATACGCTGCCGCGAGACCTTGAGATCGGTGTCTGCACGATCGTAAGCGGCTTGCGAAACGAACTCGCTGGCAACCAGCGCCTTCTTGCGGCCGAATTCCTTTTGATCAAAGCTGGCCGACTCTTTCGCCGATTGCAGATCCGCCTGCTGCTGGCG
>NZ_JAQGNX010000114.1 GCF_028293835.1 Pseudomonas sp. | reverse complement strand
AAGCCCACGCCCGCAATCGTGTACGACAGCAATGTAGTCGTGGCGTAAGCGCTGCCTTGGGCAAGGTTCAATCGCGACAGCACCAACACTTCCAGCAGGCCCGGCAAGTTGCCGGCCAACACCACGGTGGTGCCGATGATGATCACCGCCCCGATCAAGTCGCCGAGGCTGATTGGCACCATGCTCATGGTGGCACCCGTGCCGCTGGTGTATTCATAGAGCGTAATGTTATCCAGGTAGGAGAACACGCTGATCAGGTCCGACCAGACCCAATACAACGCGGCGATAAAACCGGCCAGCAACGCCAGACGAATCAGTCGTAACGACTGATCATTGACCTGTTCGATGTCCAGCGTTGGCTCTTCAATGGTTTCGCTGTCTCCGTTTTCCTTGGCTGCCTGGCGTTTGGCTTGGGCGCGCTGGTAGGCCAGCCGCCGCGCGGCAACGCTCAGCCCGCGAACGAAGGCGGCTTCAATCACCAGCCAAAACATCAGCAGATACAGGGTGTCGATCAATCGATCGCTGAGTTTCAGCGCGGTGTAGTAGTAACCGAAGCACACCGCAAGGAACAGTGCGATGGGCATGGCGGTAAACAGCGCGCCCACGGCTTTGCGAAACAGTGAGGCACTTTGATGATTGGGACTGCGCACCAGCAAGCGGCTCAACAGCAAGGTCATCAGTGCATAACAGGCCAAGACCACGGCGATACCCAGCACGTCGTCCGCCAGTGCGGCGGGCTGGTGTTCGGCCACCGCCACCACGGTAACCAAGGCCAGCACCACCAGACCCAAGCGACGAATCCAGCCCTGAAGGAATTCAACCTGGGGTTTTTCCCAGCGGAAATGCAGTTGTGCCACGCCGTTCGGCGCCAGGACTCGGTAGGCGGTATAAAATATCAGCCAAGCCAGTGCCATTTGCAGCAATGCGGAGCCGAGGTTGGTGTTCTGGCCGCGTGCGTCAATCTGTAAGGCATAACCACATAACGCCAGGCCCAGTGCCACCGGCACCGCCAACAAAATGTTGATCAAAATGGCCAGCGGGGTGTTCCATTGGTTGTCGCGCTTGAAATGGCCGACGTCCGCATGCAGCTCGCCAAGCTTGTTGTACAGGGCCTTACGTTTCCAGACCAAGGCACCGATCAGCAGCAACAGTGGCAAAAACAAGAGAGGACGCTGGGTCAGGCCATCGGTCAACTCGCTGACGCTGGAAGACCAAGGCAGCGTGGAAACTTGCTTGCTCAGGCGCGGCGGGATGCCTTCAATCCATTCCAGGTCCAGTGGTTTATTGCTGGGGATCCAGAACATCTGCTCATCAAGGGTAGAACGCAGGCCGATGGCAGTGCCAACCAATTGCTTCTGGTTGAGCTGCAAGGTGATGGATTCGTTAAGCAGCGAACTTAATTCACGGTTCAAGCGTTCCAGCAGATCGGTGCGGGTAACGGCCAGGTCCAGCAGGGTTTTGCGTAGCGCCGGGGTCACGTCTTCGGGCGGTTGGGTCGCAAGCAGTTTATCAACGTAGGCGCCGGGCGTACTCATGGCTTCGCGTTGTTGATTGACCTCGAACTGATACAAACGAATGTCAGCGATTTCGTCGGCCAGCCCTCTGTCGAGCTCCAGCAACGGCAACGCCTGCTTTTGCTTATAGAGAATTTTCGACAATAAGAGGCTGCCGCGAAGGACGTTGATCTGTTCGTCAAGGGCCTGATCGCTTTGGGTCAGGCTGTCCAACTGCTGCTTGGTCTTGAGATTCTGTTGGGTCAGTTCATTGAGCCGGTCAGTGCCGCGCAACAGGTAATCGGACAGCTTGAGATTTGCCGCGCTTTCTGAGGCCAGCAGGCTACTGCCGCCGGCTTTCTGGGCCTCAAGGGACAGCTGCGTAACGGTCTGTTGCGATTGAGCGCGACGTTTATCATTGATCAGGGTTTGCAGGTCCTGGATATCCTGCTCCTGCCGAGCAACTTTTTCAGTCAGCAAGTCGTGCTGGCTGTTGCCCAGATCCTGCAGTTGGCTGTTGCCTGCCAGTTCTTGACGGCGCAGCAGCGTCATCGTGTTAAGGGCGGCCAGTTCTGCATTGAGTTGGTCACGCTGGTCTGGACTAAGGTTTTTGCCGCTGTCTTTGCCCGCTTTCAACAGGTTGTTGATCTGCTGGGTGCGGGTTTGATTGGCGCTGATTTCCGCCTGAGCCCGTTCCGGCCGGGTCTGGGCCGTGATGGTCAGGCTGTTGGCATCATTCAACGCTTTCTGCAGGTCGCTTAGCTGGGTGCTGCGATCGGTCAGCACCTGTTCCAGCTGGGCGACGTCGAGATTGGCGAAACGCTGCGCAATCGGGATCACCCTGGTGGCTTTCAGTCGCGCCAGTTCGCGCTGGTTATCAACGGTTTGACGCGGAGCCTGGGCCAGTTGCTGTTTCAGCTCGGCCAGGCGTTTTTCGCCGTCCTCTTTGCTCGTGATGAACACGAGGGTTTGTTGCAGAACCGCCTGCAGGGCTTTTTGATCGGCGTCCGGCAGTTTGCGCTCGGCAATTTTTGCCAGGCTTTCCTGCACGGCGCTGCTGGTAGGTGGTTCGGCAGCCTGAATGGAGGTGATGGATAGGCAGAGCCCAAGCAGGGCAGCAACAAAAAAGGATCGCAAGGTAAGCATAAATACCGGTCGAGCTGAACAAAGAGAAAGGCAAGTTTAAAGGAACAACCCGGGACTTGGGCGGCTCCCTTCGGGAAATTTGACACCGACTTTGAGTATCTTGTTGCCATCCATGACAGCAACAGTCCAAATCGTCCCATTCCACTCGATCTGGTCACCGACTACCGGTTCGCCGCGATTCTTCTGAATAATGAATTGGCTGAGGGGAATATTCGGATTCAGGCCGTCAAGTTTCAAACCGTACAATGCCGCGATAGCCCCCAGCTGAGCGTCTCCCTCCAGCACAAAGTCGCCGAAGAAACGCAAATCAAGGCCCCGTTGAGGCGCCTGGCTGAACAACTTGCCCAAGGCCGATAAGTTGTGTTCATGGCCGATGACGCAGAGCAAATCGTCCACCTCCAGGGTCGTACTACCCGACGGATGGAGCAGTTGCTGACCACGAAACAGCGCCGCGATCCGGGTGCCTTCAGGCATTTTCAGCTCGCGCAACGCCGCACCGATGCACCATTTCTCAGCGCCCAGGCGGTAAACGAACAACTCCCACTCACTGGTGACATGCACCTCCAGCGCGGACCGGGAAATTGGCGCGGGCTCTGGCGGTACCGTCACTTTCAGCAGCTTGGCCATCCAGGGCAGGCTTGTGCCCTGGACCAGCAGCGATACCAGCACGATAAAGAACGCCAGGTTGAAATACAGCTGGGCGTGGGGCAACCCGGCCATGAGCGGAAACACTGCAAGAATGATCGGTACCGCACCGCGCAGACCGACCCAGGCGATAAAGGCTTTTTCTCGATCATGGAACGCTTTGAAGGGCAGGAGGCCGACGAACACCGACAGCGGACGGGCGAACAGAATCATCCACAGGGCCAGGCCTAGGGCAGGCAGCGCAATGGGCAGCAAATCGTGGGGCGTGACCAACAGACCCAGCACCAAAAACATTCCGATTTGTGCCAGCCATGCCATGCCGTCAAGCATGTGCAGAATTCCGTGACGACTGCGAATGGGCCGATTGCCTAGCACCAGGCCGCACAGGTAAACCGCGAGAAATCCGCTGCCATGAATGGCGTTGGTAAATGCAAAAACCGCCAGG
Source organism: Pseudomonas sp. (assembly GCF_028293835.1). Lineage (GTDB taxonomy): Bacteria > Pseudomonadota > Gammaproteobacteria > Pseudomonadales > Pseudomonadaceae > Aquipseudomonas. Next base: position 15,106 of record NZ_JAQGNX010000114.1, on the reverse strand, counting down.
CCGCCCGCAACCACCAAAATAGAGTACAGACCGGTCGCCAGATTGATTCGGTTGACCAATTGCAGCATGACCCAGCCGCCACCCAAACCGATGATTGCGCCGGTGCCGAACTCTTGAATCAAATGCCCCAGCAGGCCCCAATGCAGACCGGTTTCGCCGCTGTGCAGCATGTCAATCAAGGTCACGGTGAGAAACACCGCCATGGGGTCGTTGCTACCGGATTCGATTTCCAGGCTGGCGGTTACTCGTTCGTTCAGACCCTTGCCGCCCAGCAATGAGAACACCGCCGCGGCATCGGTGGAACCGACAATCGCCCCAATCAGCAGACCTTGAATCAAATTCAGATTGAACAACCATGCAGCGACCATCCCGGTCAGCCCGGTGGTGATCAGTACGCCCACCGTAGCTAGCGACAGCGCGGGCCATAACGCCACTCGGAAACTGGCAACGCGGGTGCGTAAGCCACCGTCGAGCAGGATCACCGCAAGGGCGAGGTTGCCGACCAGGTAAGCCGTGGGGTAGTTGTCGAAAATGATACCGGCGCCATCAACGCCTGCCGTCATACCGACGGCGAGGATGATCACCAAGATAGGAATGCCAAGCCGCGACGAGAGCGAGCTGACCAGGATACTTGCACTCACCAGCAACGCGCCGATCAAGAACAGGCTGTTGATGGTTGTTGCATCCAAGGGCGTTACTCCAAATCCAATTTGAGAAAGCGGGCGCGAACCGACCATGCAGTCCGCGTGCCAAGGGATTCTAACCTGTTGAATTGGATGGCTGTCAAAGCTTTGTGTGTTTATCTTTTATGTATCGGCCGCTGCAAGGGGCAGCTCGCGTGCTGAATCATGAGGCATAACTATTTACCTCATGGCCGGGCAGACCCTCCGGTACGGTTGCGGCTCAATTGCCGACAGGACGTCTAGCCATGTACGAAGTAAACGCAGCGGATCCCCTCGCTGACGAGTTTTTCAAAAGCTTGTGCATCAAATATGAATCCCCAGAGGAGTACGCGAAGGAGACAGTCCGTACGTACACGCAACGAAAATGGGACATTCTTCTCGATCCCGACGAAATGGTCATTGCCACGCTTTACATCGAAACAGCAGGTCGCCAGGCGCCGTTTAACGCCAGCGTTGCTTTTGCCATGACGCTCACCGAAGCCATGCTACGAAACTGGCAGCAGAACGGCAGCGGCGATTTGTTTGAGCACCTCGGCAGGCTTGAAGGCTATCGTCCGGGCGGATACGCGGTCAATCTCGTGCAGCATCCGCTTGCGCTGTGGAACAGCGTGGCCTACGAGGCTGTTTACCGCAAAACTACCCCGCAGCGGTATGACGTTTCCACGCACCTCCCTATCCGTGCCGATGAGTTCAAACAGTACGTATGGGATTGCAATCTCCAGGCCCATTATAAAAAACGCCTTGCGCAGTTCTGGACAGAGCATGGGTCCCATTATCACTTGCTTATCAAGGGTTCGTTATTAAAGGCCGTTTATACGCAGGCGGCAGCGGGGGCGTTGACGGTTGAAGACAAAGGCTTTTTATTGAGGGCTTTGGGATTGGATGCAGGCCAGCCATGGGAAACCCTGACGTGGGAGCATTTCGTAAATGCGCCGCTTTCAAGTTTTACAACGTTTCGAGAACTGATTGTTTACCGTTATACCGCCACCGACATCATCGCTATCAAAAACGAACTGACGGGCCGGATCGTTATTTACATCCCGGGTAATTCGTCTCCTTTGCACGGTTTTGATTCCGAGCAATTGGCTATCGAATGGTTGGGCCAGCAGTGCCGGGACCCGAGAAGAAGGAAAGCGCTGGAAAGCCACTTCAGGATGGAAGATGACGGCGATGGTCCTTTTTTAAGCGGCCTGCATGCAGCGCTGGCGGGTATCGCTGTTTACCCGAAGTTCCTGAATCAAGCGACGGGTTATTGGCCTCCACGCTCCACCATAAGGTTTGGTCCCGCTATCGAAGAGTGGCCCTTTTCGCATTTCCGACAAAATCTCAAGGACCGTTTGGACTCCGACGCCGTGCAAGCGATACATAGCCAAAGTGATTATTGGAAAGCCGCAGCGGGCCAAGGCGTGACGGATGCGATTCTGGTTTTAGGCGCCGTGGTAATGGTGGCGCCTGAAGTAACACCTTTGCTCGCTGCCCTGTCGATTGCGTTAGTAGGTTTAGGCGTAGACGAGACGGTAGAGGGGCGAGATAAGGCCCAAAAAGAGCAGGGGCTTGAGCACATCCGGTTTGGCGTATTGAACGCTTTGCCGATTATTGCAGAGGGTGTCGTGGGTGCTGTCGAGGCTGGCCGAGTTGCCAGGGAGGCCGTTGAAGATTCCAGATGGGGGGATGAGATAGACGTCGACGCTGATGCGCTGGCAACCTCTGAAAGCCGGGCCGCAGAAGAAGAGCAGGCCCGACTCGCCGAGCAGGCCAGGCATAAAGCAATTGACGATACTGAGCGGGGCTTCGGTATTGAACCTGAAGGTCTGCGCTCGTTGCGTCCGCTCATGCGAACCAGGCTTAAGGCACTTGAATACCCGGAGGCGCTGAACGAAGGCGCATGGTCATCCGTTAACGGTGCTAACGAGGCGTACCAGCGTTTCAATTATCAGACTAACGCAACCGAGTATTTCATCCGCTTGCACTCCAGGGTGTATCGGGTCGAGTGGGTTGATGCAGCTAGCCAGTTTCGTATCATTCCAGCCTATGGCGAAGGTCCCACCGGTCCGTTCGTCAAAGAGCTGGGGCTTGGACGATGGGACTTGGATTTGAAGCCGGGGTTGCGCGGCGGTGAGAGTTTTGATGGTTCATCAATAACCCCCATTGATATCGGTGTTGCATCGCCCCAGCCACTGCCGGACGCGCCTGTTGTAATTCAACCGGACATTCCCAAGATTCAAATAGAAATCCCCATGGATGGGGTTGAAAGTGCAGAGAATAGGTATTTCATCCCTCTGGACGGTAAAAGGACTCGAGTTTACTACGACGCCGATCCGCAGTTGCCGGGCTGGACACTCAGTAGCGGCGAATACGTATGGAGGAGCGAGGCGGGCGAATGGCGAAGTGCAGACGCAGCAGCCTATAAAAAACTCACGAGCAAAATCCCTCAAAGTAAGAAATACCAGATATATAAGTTTCCGCGGTTGCCGGAGCTTCCTGCTAATGCCACACCTGTTCCGCGTGAAGTTCACTACATCTGGATGGGAAATCGGATACCCGGTGAACAACTATTGACGAACCTTTCGAGGAATGCGTCCCGAAGTCCGGATCTGGTGTTTACCCTCCATATTGATATAGATAACGAACTGGCGTTTCACGATCTGTCGTCGCGTTTCGTCAATCACCCCAATGTCCATATCTCACGGTTGAAAGATGAGGCTTTTTATTCAGGGTTTTTGAAAAGTGAAATCGCCCCCCTGTTCAGTTACTTCCGCTATGGCGATTATCAAAACCTTGCGGCGGCTTCCGATGTGCTTCGCTATCGGCTGATCTATGAATACGGGGGGATATACATGGACTGTGACGACATCATCTTGGGTTCTTTTAAAGAGGTCAGTTTGGACGCTGGGCCCTGCGACGTGCTGATGGGGAATGAAGTCAGCGCGCCGTCGTTTAACTATGTCGGCCCCAACACCAGCCATTTCGCCAGTCACCCCCGCAACCCTGTGTTGAAAGAATTGTTGCGGGAAATGCATGCGCGCTACGTGAACGAAGACCCCGTGTTTTTTACAACGCCGCGTCCTCGTATCGACACGTCAACAGAACAGCTGCGCGTGGCGTCGAAGGCGGTAATGGCCACTTATATGATCAAGATTTTTGAATTGACAGGGCCAAGCGTATTCTCTGATGTCATCAGGAAACTGCGCCCCGATTACTTTGATCTGTTGGCGCGCAGCCTCAAGCCAGATGTAATTAATGCCACCGCCTACACCGAACGGATGGAGGCGGCGCGGGATTTCTACTTCCCGTTCAAGCGCAAAGCGCCGATCGTCGCGGGCAGTGCCAATGAATGGTAGATAGCCACCACGCTTGAGCTTTCTTTACACCTTGGCGGGCTAAAACCAGCTGTCTTGCATCGCCAGGCAGGTGTCGTCCCGTGCTTCCAGAATCGCTAGTTCATGATGGCAGCCCGGTACTTCCCATGTCAGGAAGTACCGGGCGGCTTGCAGCTTGCCCTTGTAAAAATTGACGTCGGGCTGATTGCCCTTGGCTAAACCTTCCTCGGCCCGGATCGCCTGTTCCAGCCAACGCCAGCCGATTACTGTGTGACCGAAGACTTTCAAATAAAGCGCGGAGTTGGCCAGGCTGCTGTTGATCTTGCCTTGCCCCAGATCGGTCAGCAAACCGATTGTTACTGCTTGCAGTCGCGCAACCAATTGCTCCAGCGGCTGGCGTAGGGCTGTTAAGCCTTCATAAGCTTGGGCGCGAGCAGCTGTATCAGCAATCAGCATGATCAGTTGTTTGAGCCCGGCGCCGCCGTTTTGCGCGAGCTTGCGGCCCAGCAAGTCCAATGACTGAATACCATGGGTGCCTTCATGAATTGGATTCAAGCGGTTGTCGCGGTAGTACTGCTCTACTGGGTATTCACGGGTATAACCGTGGCCGCCGAGAATCTGGATCGCTAGTTCGTTGGCCTTGAGGCAAAACTCAGACGGCCATGATTTTACGATGGGGGTCAGTAAGTCCAGCAGCTCATGGGCTTGTTTTCGAACCACTTCGGTTTCGCCAGTCGTGGTGTCATCAAACAAGCGTGCGGCGTAGAGGCCAAGATCAAACGCACCTTCTACATACGCTTTTTGGGTCAATAGCATGCGCTTGACGTCGGCATGCTGGATGATCGAAACCGGCGCAGTGTCCGGGTTTTTGCTGTCCGGAAGACGGCCTTGCGGGCGTTCGCGGGCATACTCCAGGGAATACAGATAACCGGCGTAACCGAGCATGACAGCGCCCATGCCAACGCCGATTCGTGCCTCGTTCATCATCTGGAACATATACGTCAGGCCCTGATGCGGTTTCCCCACCAAGTGGCCGATGCACTCGCCGTTGTCGCCAAAGTTTAGCGCCGTTGATGTTGTCCCTCGCCAGCCCATCTTGTGAAACAGCCCCGCTAGCAACACGTCGTTGCGCTTGCCCAGGGTGCCGTCATCGTTGACCAGGAATTTAGGCACGATGAATAGAGAAATACCCTTCACCCCAGAAGGCGCATCCGGCAGCTTTGCCAAGACCATGTGCACGATATTTTCAGACAGCGGATGGTCACCGCCCGAAATAAAAATCTTGTTGCCGCGCAGGCGATACGTACCGTCTGCCGCCAGTTCCGCCCGGGTACGAATGTCTGACAGGGACGAGCCGGCGTGCGGTTCAGTCAAGGCCATGGTGCCGAAAAAACGACCATCGATCATCGGTTGCAGATAGCGTTGCTTCTGCTCCTCGTCACCGAAGCTTTCAATCAGGTTGGCCGCGCCCATGGTCAGGAATGGGTACGACGTTGATGCGGCGTTTGCCGATTGAAAGTGGGCAAAACAGGCCTGTGATAACAGAGTTGGTAGCTGCATGCCGCCCGCTTCAAAACTACGCGCTGCGTTCAGAAAACCGGCTTGAAGAAAGGCGTCAACGGCCGGTTTAACTTCGGGAATCAATACGGCTTCGCCGTTTTCGTAGCGCGGCTCGTTTTCGTCGCCCTTGCGGTTATGCGGGGCAAAAAACTTTTCGGCGATGGTCCGAGCCGTTCCGATCGCGGCATCAAAGGTTTCGCGATTATGCTCAGCGAAACGCTCGCGCTGGGTCAGGGCTTCGGCGTCCAGCACTTCATATAATTCGAAGGCCAGGTTACGGGAACTGAGTAGCATCTCGGACATGGCGGCATACCTTTTTGGAATGGCCGAAGTCTAGGTGGGGAGGTGAGCCGCTGAACACTAAGATTGATGTGCGTGATGGAGAGGTAGAAGATGTAAACCTTGTTCAGGAGGGGACAGTACCCTGAACAAAGCCAAGAAAAAAGGGAGCCTAAGCTCCCTTTTTAACGGCGGCATTCTGCCGATTAGCCAATCGTCATCAAGCTGGCATTCCCCCCGGCCGCCGCCGTGTTGACGCTCAATGCTCGCTCAATGACCAAGCGCTCCAGGGCGATATTGGTTTCGCCATGGGACAGTCCGTGGACCCCTACAATCGCACCCTCACGCTTGGCTATCTGTTGGCAGATGGCCTGGAGCTGGTCCGAATCGCCATGGTGCAGAACCGCACCAATGACCACTTCGTCCTTGTGCCAATCCGCCACGTGTTGAATGCGCGCCTGCACTTCTTTAGGTAAGCGAGCGCTCAGCGTTTTGCCGATTTCGCTATCGGGCCAAACCGCCGTACTACCGACGGCCAATACGGCTGCCAATTGCGTCAACAGGTCAGCTTCGTTTTCGGCCAAGCACAGTAGGTGCTCCCGTGGCAGAAGGCTGTAGCTGTTGCGTTCTCCTGTAGGGCCGGCCAGTACGCGGGTGATGCCGCTTTGCGATTGGTCTGCGAACTGACCGCACACTGCGCCGAGTGCATCGTGCTGGTGATCTGCTGCCCAGGTTTGCAGGGCCTTGAGCGGTTTGCTCATGGCGTCGCGCATCTGGGTGTTCGGCGCCAGCAGTGCGTCGCCTCGGGCGAATGATTGCTCGATAGCATCCACCGGCCGGGTCGACAGCAAGCGATACAGGTACAAAGGACCACCGGCTTTCGGGCCGGTGCCGGACAAACCTTCGCCGCCGAAAGGTTGAACGCCGACCACTGCGCCGACAATGTTGCGGTTGACGTAAACGTTGCCCGCATTGACGTTATCAATCACTTTCGCGATGGTTTCGTCGATTCGAGTGTGCACGCCCAAGGTTAAGCCATAGCCGCAAGCATTGATTTGACCGACCAGCAGGTCCAGTTCTTTGCGCTTGTAGCGAACCACGTGCAGTACCGGGCCAAAGATCTCGCGCTGCAATTCGTCGAAGCTTTCCAGCTCGATCAGGGTCGGCGTGACGTAGGTGCCGCGCTTTACTTCATCAGCGTCGGCAATTGCCATCTGATAAACGTTGCGGCCCTTGTCGCGCATGGCCTGGATATGTTTCTCGATGCCAGCCTTGGCCTCAGCGTCGATGACTGGGCCAATGTCCACGGACAGGCGCTCGGGATTACCGAGACGGCATTCGGCCATGGCACCTTTGAGCATTTCAATCACACGATCAGCCGAATCTTCCTGCAGGCACAGTACGCGCAATGCCGAGCAACGTTGACCGGCGCTGTCAAACGCCGACGATACAACGTCGGTGACGACTTGTTCGGTGAGGGCCGAAGAGTCGACGATCATTGCGTTCTGGCCACCTGTTTCAGCGATCAGCGGAATCGGTCGTCCTTGGGCATCCAGACGGCCGGCGATATTGCGCTGCAGCAGGCGAGCCACTTCCGTCGAGCCCGTGAACATCACGCCTTTGATTCGGTCATCGCCTACCAAGCGTGCGCCGACTGTTTCGCCGCGCCCGGGAAGCAGCTGTACAACACCTTCTGGAATACCTGCCTCAAGCAGTAGACGAACAGCTTGCGCAGCTATGAGTGGTGTTTGCTCGGCTGGTTTGGCCAGCACCGGGTTGCCTGCGGCCAACGCTGCGGCGACCTGGCCGGTGAAAATAGCCAATGGGAAGTTCCAGGGACTGATGCACACCACCGGACCCAGGGGGCGGTGCGCGTCGTTGGTAAAGTCGTTGCGGGCCTGCACTGCGTAATAGCGCAGGAAATCGACGGCTTCACGAACTTCGGAGATGGCATTGGCGAACGTCTTGCCAGCCTCACGGGCCAGCAACCCCATCAGTGGCTGAATGTCGCCCTCCATCAAATCGGCAGCGCGTTCAAGGATCGCTGCGCGCTCGGCAGGCGGTGTCGCTTGCCAGATCGGCGCGGCATTCAAGGCGCACTGAATGGCATTGTCGACGTCCTCCAGCGTGGCTTCCTGCACGTGGCCCACTACGTCCCGCAGGTCCGATGGGTTAAGCACCGGCGCAAACGTACCGATACTGGCGGTGCTGCCCAGCATTGGTCCGGCTTTCCAATCGTTGTGGGCGGTAGCCAGTAACGCTGAAGACAGCGAGCCCAGACGATGTTCGTTGGCCAGGTCGATGCCGCTGGAGTTGGCGCGCTCTGGCCCGTACAGGTCGCGCGGCAGAGGGATGCGCGGGTGTGGCAAGCCGAAGCCGCCTTCCTGCGTAGCCATTTGCTCGATGCTGTTCACTGGATCGGCCACCAATTCCTGTATGGAAATGGATTGGTCGGCGATGCGATTGACGAATGAAGTGTTGGCGCCGTTTTCCAGCAAGCGACGCACCAGATACGCCAGCAACGTTTCATGGGTGCCGACCGGAGCGTAGACGCGGCACGGTCGGTTCAGCTTGCCGTCGGCCACGGAGCCTACAACCTGCTCATACAGCGGTTCGCCCATGCCGTGCAGGCATTGGAACTCATACTGGCCGGGGTAGTAGTTCTGGCCGGCGATATGATAAATGGCGGCCAGTGTGTGGGCATTGTGAGTAGCGAACTGCGGATAAATGACTTCCGGTACCGACAGCAGTTTTCTTGCGCATGCAATGTAGGAAACGTCGGTGTAAACCTTGCGGGTATACACCGGATAGCCTTCCAGGCCGTCCACTTGAGCGCGCTTGATTTCGCTGTCCCAGTACGCGCCCTTGACCAGGCGAATCATCAGGCGATGACGGCTACGACGGGCAAGGTCGATGACGTAGTCGATGACATACGGGCACCGCTTTTGATACGCCTGAATCACGAAGCCAATCCCGTTCCAGCCTGTCAGTTGCGGCTCGAAGCACAGGCGTTCCAACAGGTCCAACGACAGTTCCAGGCGATCAGCTTCTTCGGCGTCGATGTTCAGGCCGATGTCGTATTGCTTGGCCAGGAGGGTCAGCGATAACAGCCGGGGGTACAACTCATCCATCACGCGCTCGTATTGTGCGCGGCTATAACGAGGGTGCAATGCAGAAAGCTTGATGGAGATGCCCGGGCCTTCGTAAATGCCACGACCATGGGATGCTTTGCCGATGGAGTGAATCGCCTGCTCGTACGAGGCGAGGTACTTTTGTGCGTCGTGCTCGGTCAATGCCGCTTCACCCAGCATGTCATACGAGTAGCGAAAGCCCTTGGCTTCGAATTTACTGGCGTTGGCCAAGGCCTCGGCAATGGTTTCGCCAGTGACGAACTGTTCGCCCATCAGGCGCATGGCCATGTCCACGCCTTTGCGGATCATGGGTTCGCCGCTTTTGCCGATGATGCGGCTCAGGGACGAAGTCAGGCCGGCTTCATTATGGGTGGCGACCAGTTTTCCGGTCAGCAACAGACCCCACGTCGCAGCGTTGACGAACAGCGACGGGCTATTACCCAAATGCGGGTGCCAGTTACCGGTGCTGATTTTGTCGCGAATGAGCGCATCGCGGGTGCCCTTGTCCGGAATACGCAGCAGCGCCTCGGCCAGGCACATCAACGCCACGCCTTCTTGCGATGACAAGGAAAACTCTTGCAGCAAGCCCTGCACGATACCCGCACGGCCGGTTGCGCTTTTCTGGTTGCGCAGTTTTTCGGCGATGCTTGAGGCGAGTTTTTGCGTCGCTTCAGCCATGCTCGCAGGCAGCCGTGCCTGCTCCAGCAGCATCGGAACCACTTCTGGCTCGGGGCGGCGATATGCCGAAGTGATCGCGGCGCGCAAAACCGACTGCGGCAAAATGCTTTCGGCGAATTCAAGGAAGCACTGGTGCGCGACGTCGGCCTGCAGGTCGACCAGTTCGTCGGGTTCTTTTCCAACGACGCCGTTGAGTTCCATCAGCGTTGCGCCGCCCTCGAGTTTCTCGAGATAGTTGAAAATCGCCTGTTTGATGAGCCAATGGGGCGTGCGGTCAATGGAGTGTGCGGCCATTTTCAAGCGTTCACGGGTGGCATCGTCAAGCTTGACGCCCAGGGTGGTTGTAGCCATTTCTCATCCTCGTCGTTGCCACCGGTGTGGCTTGGCCGACGTTCAGATTAGTCCCGAAATTCCACGGGTGCAACCTAGTGCAACCCGATTTGAAGGAAATATTTTTTCAGCCCGTTATCCGTAGGGCAACGACCTTAAGGGTGCGCAACGCTGGTGCTTTTTTATCAGTAAACCCGGGCCTTTGCTCCGAAAAGAAGCAAAAAACATACTGTCACGAAAAAACGCGGGCAGGTGCAACTGCAAGGGAAAAAGAGGTTGCACCTCGTTTGCGTTGTTGACTAGGATTCTCGCCCCAAGGTGACGCCTGTTCATTTTGGGGTCATCAACTGATGTTTTTCCTGGGGAAACTTCAGTCAAGCGCACGGCTGGTTATTCATCTTCGCGGAGCAGCCCCATCGCTGCGCAAAGGTTGATAGCCGTGCAAATAATAATGCCAGGGCGCACCTCTATGACTGTCAGCAATCCTACCTTGATCACCTTTGTGATCTATATCGCAGCAATGGTTCTTATCGGCCTCATGGCCTACCGCTCAACCAATAACCTTTCAGATTATATTCTCGGCGGTCGCAGCCTCGGTTCAGTCGTCACGGCCCTGTCGGCCGGTGCGTCGGACATGAGTGGCTGGCTGTTGATGGGCCTGCCGGGCGCTATCTACATGTCGGGTCTATCCGAAAGCTGGATCGCCATCGGCCTGGTCGTGGGCGCCTACCTGAACTGGCTGTTCGTCGCCGGGCGCCTCCGTGTACAAACCGAACACAATGGCGATGCGTTGACCTTGCCGGACTACTTCACCAGCCGCTTCGAAGACAAAAGCGGGGTGCTGAGAATTGTTTCAGCCGTGGTAATTCTGGTGTTCTTCACCATTTACTGCGCATCGGGAATCGTTGCCGGCGCCCGACTGTTTGAAAGCACGTTCGGCATGTCCTACGAAACTGCGCTGTGGGCGGGTGCTGCTGCGACGATTGCTTACACCTTCGTCGGTGGTTTCCTCGCAGTGAGCTGGACCGATACCGTACAAGCGACGCTGATGATCTTTGCGCTGATCCTGACGCCGATCATTGTATTACTGGCCACTGGCGGCATCGATACCACCTTGCTGGCGATCGAAGCGAAGGACCCCACCCACTTCGATATGCTCAAAAACACCTCGTTTATCGGCATTATTTCGCTGATGGGCTGGGGGTTGGGCTACTTCGGTCAACCGCACATCCTTGCACGCTTCATGGCAGCGGATTCGGTCAAATCGATTGCCAAGGCGCGTCGTATCTCCATGACCTGGATGATTCTGTGCCTGGGCGGCACCGTTGCGGTGGGTTTCTTCGGTATCGCCTACTTCTCGGCGCACCCGGAATTTGCGGCGCCAGTGACCGAAAACCACGAGCGTATATTCATCGAATTGGCGAAGTTGCTGTTCAATCCATGGATTGCTGGCGTGCTGCTGTCAGCGATTCTAGCCGCTGTGATGAGTACCTTGAGCTGCCAGCTACTGGTGTGTTCCAGTGCGCTGACCGAGGATTTCTATAAAGCCTTCTTTCGCAAGCGCGCATCGGACTCGGAGTTGGTGTGGGTTGGCCGCGGCATGGTTCTGTTGATTGCCATCATCGCCATTGCCATCGCATCGAACCCCGAGAACCGAGTGCTGGGTCTGGTGAGTTATGCGTGGGCAGGCTTCGGTGCTGCATTCGGCCCTGTCGTACTGATCTCGGTGCTGTGGAAAGGGATGACGCGTGACGGTGCGTTGGCCGGGGTTCTGGTCGGCACCCTGACCGTAGTTGTCTGGAAGCACTTTGCGCTGTTGGGGTTGTACGAAATTATTCCCGGCTTCCTCTTCGCCAGCGCGGCGATTGTGATCTTTAGTCTGCTGGGCAAGGCACCGTCGGCGGCCATGCTCACGCGCTTTGCGGCGGCGGACAAAGAGTTTCGGGCGGCGTCTCGTTGAGTCACTGAGCTTGGTTGCAAATCCGTAGGACCGATTCATCGGGAAGGGCCAGCACGGTTTATCCGGATGATCGTATTGCCGTCTTCCCGAATGAATCGGTCCTACAGAATTTCGGTGTGGTCTACCTCTATAGGCTGCCTTCGGCAGCTCTGGTTGACTGGTGTTCAACCACCCACCACGCCTTTGATCTGATCCAGCCAGCCGGATTTCGCCTCTGCGGGGAGACTGTCGAACAGGTCCTTGGCCATTTCTGCCACCTTCGCCGCTTTTTGGGCTTTAAGGAGGGTTTTCAGCCCCGGCGTGTTTGCGGTTTCTTCGCTGAGAGCGACCGGCAGTGGCAGGGCATCGAGCAGCTTCAGCACATCGCCGGTGTTTTTGGTGAACGTTCTGAGGGCGCCAACGTTATCTTCCATTGGCAAGTCGATTTTTGTGACGGGGTCGTAGGCTCGGATTTCCGGACCGTCCATGGGGTTGAGTTTGCCGCGAAACGCTGGAATGCCCACTGACGGAACTATCAAACCGATCAAATAGCGAGGGTCGTTGCGCTTGATGCTCAAGCCGACGCTGGCGAGGGCGATACCGACGCCAATCACTTGCCCTGACCTGGCCAGCAGTGACAACGACTTGTTGGACTGATCGTCAAAAAACACCGCACGGAAGCGGAAATAATCGCCGAACACTTCACGCTCATTGAGCAGCGAATTCATGAACCAGGCGCGTGAGTCGTGGACTTGCTCGTCAAAAAACTCGGTAAGGGTCCGGGCTTTATCACTGAGGGGTTCAAAACTGCCGGGGGCGTATAGCTGGTGGAAGGCTGCGTTGGCAGCCCAGCGCAACTTGACGTATTCCTCCGCTTCGTCCTGTTCATTAATCAGATAGACCAGCCCACCCAGCAGCGTATTGATAGCTGTGCCGGCCGACATTTTTTCGTTGGAATCGGCAAATGCCCACTTGGTCATATAGTCACGGCGGAACTCACTCATCGCCATTTCCAGTTGATTCTGGTCGAGGGTGGGTTCAAAGCCTTTGTGCGTATTGAAGGCTATGGGGTGTTTCGCCCCCACACGTTGTTCGTATGCCAGCTTGATCGCCAGATTGCTGTTGTGTTCGGCCAGCGCCGCCTCTGATTGGGGCTGTCGTTCTTTTCCATTGTGCTGCGCCAGGCTCTCTTCGAACTGTCGTTCATGAAGCGAGCCAAGCGCCTTTGCTTCGGCCGGCGTCATGTCCTTGCCCTGCACGTGCTGATAAGCAGAGGTATCTCTCAGGCAAAAGAACGCATACCGATTGATCCGCCAGGCGGTGATCAACGCGGCCTGGTGTTCCATGGCATCTTCCAGTGGGCCGGTTACATGAGCGTCGAGCCAGGTGTTGAAACGGTGGGTGAGGGTTTCGGAGACTGCGAAGGCAATGTCAGTTTCTTCCGACATAATCAACCAAGGCCATTTCTCTTTCTGGTCTATATCGAGTGCATCCTTTGGTGCCTGTAACGGCGCGCCGACCGCATAGGCCTCGGCATACATATGGTGCAACGGTATCTGCGATAACACATGGTTTCCGCCTTTCAATGCCTTACCTTGCTCCCCTGATGGATACCCTCCACCCACGTCCGAGTGCACGCCGGGATAAATATATTCAAAGGTTCCGGCGCGGTAAGTCGACGGGCAATCCGGGTCGTCGGGGTTGGTTCTTCGCCGAATCGAGTCCATCGGGAAGCAGTTGCGTTGTTCATGCGCCGCCACCAGATGCACGCAGCGCTCAAGAAATTGCTCGGAATCTGGCAGGCGCATGGTGTCATCGGCCCATCCCATATGCCCGTCGGCGAAGGGCGCCGCATAGGCCACTCCGGATGAGGCTACGGTGTCGAAAAGCCCCATGAATGCGATGCAGATCGGTAACCCTGCAAACAGGTAACAGGTTTCGCCCTCGACCTCGACTTTCGTCAGGGTTTCCAGCCACGTGGCAAACGCTCGGGCCTCGGCGGCACCGCGGGAAAAACCATACACGTACAGACGCATGCCAATGATGATCGGGATGGTCTTGCGCGCATGCACGTATTCGACCTTTTTTTGCAGCGCCAATAAAGGCCCTTGGAGCGCTTGCTGGCGACGGCTGTCTCCACGTGTAAGTAGCGCAGCGCCCAACATGTCTTCGGTAAGCGAGGTTCCCATCTGCTGAACCAGTTCGTAGGCATCTTCAGGTTTTAAGCGTGGTTCTCCGCAAGCTCGGCCCAAGGCATCCAGCAGGCGGGTCAACCCCCAGTTAATTCGATTCTCACCGCCCACGGCGCTCATTAGCCCTGTGACTTGCGGTTCGAACTCTCCGATTTCTTTGAATTCAGTGCCGACCCCTTGTATGTAGTAGGCGTAAAAGCCGTTTTTATTCGCTTGGCTCTGACCGTTGCCCTGATTGGCGCCGACGCTGGCATGGTAAAGCCTCGCCACATTGGTGGTGGAGGGTGGCTGGCCGAGTCTGTCTGACGGTTCATGGTTGTTGGTGCCGTCGAAACACAGGGTGATGTTCAGCACATTGATGCACGGCGGCCCCGCGTAGACCTGGCCCAACGCTTTGGCGGCTTTTTCCGCCGCATAACCCGCCAGCAGTTTTGGCCTGAATTGCGTGCGGTAATGGCGAGCGACGTCTTCCGAGTCACGGGGTAACAAGCCTTCTTTTTTGAAGGGCGGCGTCGGAGTCAAAGACGCCGGAGTCGGGCGTTGTGAACCTGATTTCAAGGTGCTGGACATACGGAAGGCACTTCCATTTTGGAGGGGTAACTGAAGGGATAACCGGCTTGACCGGGAGTGACTGCCACTGCCGAAACAGCGACTTGATCGCAGGGTAGAAAATGGACGTCGATGACCCCTAGCTCGTCATAGGGCGCCACCTCAACGACGGCGCGATGGTGGGTGTATTTGGATTGATGCACTTTCGCTGCTTCAATCCATGCGTCTGAGTAGCGTGGTTTCGGCCAATTAACTGAATCACCGGTATTGGGATCCTTCTCCCACTCCACCACCACCGTCAGGCCGGGGTGCCATTTACGCGGCATGCTCACGCAGCAGTTCTGCTTGCCACCGCCGCCGTAAGGTCCGATGTTCGGACCGCCATTGCCGTTGACGGTGAAGTAATTGATCGCCGCCGAGGTGTGGCTGTAGCCCTCGATGGGCG
>NZ_JAQGNX010000091.1 GCF_028293835.1 Pseudomonas sp. | reverse complement strand
GTTGAGCGCGATACGCTGTGACCGTTACGTGAAGGCTTTCTACGAGGGGTTGGTAGCTCGCGGGAAGAAGAAAATGCAGGCGATAGGCGCCGTGATGCGTAAATATTTGACCGGGCTTTGGGCGTGTATGCGTGCCGGCGAAAAATTTGATACGGCCAAGCTTTTTAGCGAAAAGCACTTCGTAAAAGCTTGACCGGCAACAGAGTATCTACAGATTGAATTAACCTAAACCACATGAGCGGGTGCCAACTGGCAGGGGCGGGCGGTGTCGCCGCTTTCAATCTGCAGCGTGGCGTGACCTATCCCGAAGCGTGCGTGAAGCTCGTGACATGCGTCGTGCAGAAAAGCGTCTTCGTGGACCGCTTGTGGGCGAATCAAGTGCGCGGTCAGTGCAGTTTCACTGGTGCTCAGGGCCCAGACATGCAGGTCATGCACTTCGGTCACGCCTGGCAATCCGGCTAGAAATTCCCGCACCTGTTCGATGTCGACGGTTTCCGGAACTTTGTCCAGCGCCAGGTTGATGCTGTCGCGCAGCAGTCCCCAAGTGGAATACAAAATCAACGCAGCGATCAATAGACTGACGACCGGGTCAACCCAACTCCAGCCGGTCAACAGGATAACCAGCCCAGACACCACGACCCCGGCCGAAACCAGTGCATCCGCAGCCATATGCAAAAACGCGCCCTTGACGTTAAGGTCACCTTTACGGCCGCGGGCAAACATCAACGCGGTGACACCGTTAACCACGATGCCGACGGCCGCCACGATCATCACCGTTTTGCCACCGACGTCGCCTGCCGGTACGCCCTCGATCAAGCGTCGGACCGCTTCGACGCTAATACCGCCCACCCCGATCAACAACACCACGGCATTGGTCAACGAAGCCAAAATCGAGCTTCGACCGTAACCATAAGTACGACTGGGTGTCGGGATACGGCGTCCAAGCCAGACCGCCCACCAGGCCAGCAACAAACCCAAGACGTCGCCCAGGTTATGTGCGGCATCGGCCAACAACGCGACCGAATGGGCGGTCAGGCCGAACACTATTTCAGCGCCGACAAAAGCTGCGTTGATCGTCGATCCAATGGCAAAGGCGCTGTCAAATCCGGCGGGTGGCGCTGGGTGGTGATGGTGATGGCCGCCAACGCCATGATCATGGTCATGCTCGGATTCGTCGTGTTGGTGCTTTTTCATCATCTGCCTCAAGGCCTACCTCATGTCATGTGACAGGTTGCGCGGCGCCCTGATTGAATCTTCGGGCGTATTCGAAATCAATCTACTTTGGCAGGCAATACGTTTGCCGCTGGACACTACCGCGTCTTTAAGATGGAGCATTATATGGACAACTACCACATCGAAAAAACCGGCACTTTCTGGTCATTGAAAAAACAGGGCGCGGTCCATGCGTCAAAGACTGCGGGAACCAAGGAAGAGTTGGTTATCCTCGCCAGTGAGTTTCTCAAAACCCATACTGCTTCCCTGAAAATACATAATGAGGACGGGACGATACAGGAAGAACGAACGTATCCGCGCAGTGCAGACCCTTCCCGATCGCCGGGCTGAACGCCTTATGCAGCAGCCTATCTATCTGGGTTGCGCTGGCTGGAGTTTGTCTCGCGAGCACTGGCCAGCGTTTCCCATTAGCGGCACACATTTACAACGTTATGCCGCGCAACTGCCCGCCGTCGAAATTAATTCATCCTTTTATCGGCCACACCGCCTTGCTACCTATGTACGGTGGGCGCAAAGCGTGCCAGGCGGTTTTCGTTTTTCACTGAAATTACCGAAACACATCACTCACGGGTTAAGGCTACGGGACTGCGCCGGGGCATTGGGTGAGTTTCTCGCCCAATGTTCCGGACTCGGTGAGGCACTGGGATGTTTATTGATCCAATTGCCGCCGTCGCTGGCTTTTGACCCGGTCATCGCGCAGGAGTTTTTCAGCCTGCTGCGCACGCAGTACACAGGTCTGGCGGTGTTAGAGCCTCGGCACCTGAGCTGGCTGAATGCGAATGATCTGTTGGTCAATTACCAGATTGGCCGGGTGGCTGCGGACCCTTCACCGATAGAGGGCGGGGAGCGGCCGGGCGGATGGCAGGGTGTGCGCTATTACCGCCTGCATGGTTCGCCGAGAATCTACTACAGCGCCTACCCGACGCCTTGGCTTAACGACTTTGCACAGCGACTGCGGGTTGAATTAGACGAAGGCGTGCCTGTCTGGTGCATTTTTGACAACACCGCCAGCGGCGCGGCAATGGAGAATGTTTTGCAGCTTCAAGCCTTTTTAGCGGGCCACACTTTGTAAGGAGTCAACTGTTGGCGATCACACAGGCGACACGGGGCATCAGACAAGCCGAGTTGCTGCTGATATCCCAACAGGCTGGCTACAGATCGTGGAACCTGCGGCATTCAATGCAGCCAACCTTTTCGTGGCTGTATGCTGCGCTCTGTGAAGTATTGATCCAGCGCCTCGGGATGGCCTGATACCTCCGCCAGCGCCACATAGGTGTCTGGTCTTAGCAGGTACAGGGCATTGCGTGCTAATCCACTGGTTTCAAGAGCCGGCGTCCATGGAAAAACGTGCAACGGTACCGCTCGGTCCGCGCACCATGCGCTGAGTTGTTCACTTGCGACGCCGTAAACATGCACCTGCCAACACAGACGTGACAGCGATTCATAGTTTTCGCTTCCGGGCACCCACGGCAATCGCTCGCCGCCGTGAACCTCCCCCGCTGTGCCCGCGCTGAGCGCCATGCCCCGGTAATTCAACGTAATTTGTGACACCGTGCGAAAGATAAAATCGCGCACCACATCAATCGCAATGACTTTTGGAATAAGCAACGGTGCTAACCGCGTGCGAACCAGTTTGGCGATGCGCCCCTCTGCGGTGGCAAAGCTGAACACCCGGTCAGTGGTCGCCACCAATTGCCGGGCAAAGCCGATGCGCTCAAGCTCATAACTGTCCAACAACCGGTCGGTCGCACGGCCTTCCAGTACGGCGGCGAGTTTCCAGGCGAGGTTGATCGCATCGCCAATTCCGGTGTTCATGCCCTGGCCACCCGCCGGGCTGTGGACATGCGCGGCATCGCCCAACAAAAAAGCCCGCCCCTGGCGAAAATGTTGCGCCACCCGATGATGTACGCGATAAGTCGAAAACCAGTTAACCCGATGAATTTCAACCTTGAGGTGCTCAATCGCGCGGCCACTCACGTCCTCAAACACCAGCGTGTCGGCATGTTCGGCGCGGTCATCGCGCACGGTGCCGATCAGTCGTGCTCGTCCTTCGCCCGCTAAAGGAAATACAGCAAGAAAGTCCGCTTCGTCGAGGTCCACGTGCAGTTCGCCATTAACCGCAAGACCGGCCGCTTCAACATCGGCCACATAAAAAACTTGCTGATAGGTGCCGCCCGGAAATCCAATATCCAGGCCTTTACGCACGGTAGAACGGGCGCCATCGCAACCAGCGAGGAAGCGCGCTGCGCACACTTCTTCCTCACCCTCCGCGCCCACCAGATAAGCAGTAACCCCTTCGTCACTTTCGACGAAGCGGGTCAGTTCGGTCTGGCGCTCAACCGCCACACCAAACATCCACAAGCGTTCAATCAACAGCCGTTCATGCTGATCCTGGGGAAATATTTCGAGAAATGAATAGGGTGTCAGGTCTTTGCCGACCGCGTCGAATGACACCCTGGCTGTCTGTTCTCCCTTGACCCACAGGTTAACCGCCGGCACTTTATGACCGCTATTGAGGATCTCCGAGGTGAGGTCCAGTTGCCGATATAACTCAAGCGTTCGTGCCTGAACCGCCAGTGCACGGGAAGTACTGCCTGACGTTGCCGTTTTGTCGATGATCCGCACTTTGATCCCGAGCTTGCTGAGCCACAGCGCCAGTACCAGCCCGGTGGGGCCTGCGCCGATGATCAAAACGTCGCAACGCTTCATATTCCAGCCCCTATGTGAAGATCATGTAAGCAATTAATCGTGGCACAGGTCTGGATAGCTGGCGCAATATGGCGACCGAAGGATGAGACCGGGTTAATTCCCTCCACAACCCTTCTGTGTGAGCCACCTTGTTCGCGAAGGATCCTCTGCGGATTGTCAGATACACCGCCTCGCCAACACGTTGGCTCCTACAGATTTGTGTTTAGTTACAGATCCATGACAGGAACAGATAAACCCATGGGCATTCGCGGCGTTCTGACCCTGATCACCTGTGTGCTGGCATCGAGCCTGGCGTTCATTGACAGTTCAGTGGTTAACGTTGGTCTCCCCGCCATTGGTCGCGACATGGGCGGCGGTCATTCCGGGTTGCAGTGGCTGATCGGCGGTTACCTATTGCCGTTGAGCGCGCTGCTACTGCTCGGCGGATCGTTGGGCGACCGCTTCGGTCGGCGTCGGGTACTCATCCTCGGCATGCTTATCTTCGGCGTC
Source organism: Pseudomonas sp. (assembly GCF_028293835.1). Taxonomy (GTDB): domain Bacteria; phylum Pseudomonadota; class Gammaproteobacteria; order Pseudomonadales; family Pseudomonadaceae; genus Aquipseudomonas. The sequence goes on along the minus strand of NZ_JAQGNX010000091.1, from coordinate 7,906 downwards.
GCGTCTGTGGTCTGTGGCTTGGCGCCCGATTTAGCGACGTTGATCACTGCACGCTTCGCACAGGGCATGGGCGCGGCGCTACTAATGCCCAATAGTCTGGCGATTCTCGGCGCCAGCTTCGAAGGCGAAAAGCAAGGTCGGGCCATCGGCATATGGGCGGCAGCGGCTGCCGGGACCGGGGCGGGCGGGCCAATCCTGGGCGGCTGGCTGATCGATACCGTCAGTTGGCGAATGATCTTCTTTATCAATATTCCATTGGCGAGCGCGGCGATCTATCTGGCTTGGAAATTTGTCGAAAACGACCCCCGCCGTAGCGACGACATCCCGTTGGACTGGCTGGGTGCGCTGTTGGCGACCGTTGGGCTGGGCGCGATAACTTGGTCGCTGATTTCAGTAACCGGACCGGAAAGCTGGTCTACCGTCGGGGTCGTCGTCTTACTGATCGGCTCGATTCTGCTGGCAGTGTTTTTGTACTGGGAACACCTGAAAGGCTCGGCGGCGATGATGCCTCTGGCGCTGTTCGGCTCCCCGGGCTTTACCGGGCTGACACTGTTAACTTTTTTGCTGTATGGCGCGCTGGGCTGTCTGACGATTCTTTTGCCCTACGTATTAATCGTGGCCAGCGGTTATTCCAGCACCCAGGCCGGGGCCGCCTTGTTGCCCATCCCGCTGGTGCTGGCGGCGGCATCCCCTTGGTTAGGAGGGCTGGCGGGGCGCTACGGCACCCAGCCATTCCTGATCGTCGGACCGTGCATCGTGGCGGCCGGTTTTCTGCTGTTGCTGCGGATGGGAACAGACGTCGTTTACTGGCGCGATGTGCTGCCGGCTCTCGGCGTCATTGCCGTTGGCCTGACCTGTGCGGTCGCGCCGTTGACTACGGCTATCTTCGCTTGCGTCGATAAAACCCACACCGGTTCTGCGTCTGGATTGAACAATGCCATTGCCCGAACCGGTGGTTTAGTGGCCACGGCGTTGTTGGGCAATGTGTTGGCGTATCAGGGCGATTCGCTGCCCCATGCGTTCCATTGGGCAGTGATGTTATCGGCTATGGTGTGCGCAGCTGCGGGGGCATGTGCGTTAGTGCTTTGGCGCCCTTCGAACGCTCAAGGCAAGTGATCGGCGGCAAAATCGGCTTCCGAACGGGCCTGCATTCGGCCTGTGCGGCACGCCTTTTGGAAACGCTCAAAATCGCGGTCGTTCTGCTCGGCATACGCTTGGGCATAGCTGAACCGTACGTCCGCCAGACTGGCGTTAGTGCCAATGTAACCACTGATCTCCGCCGCGCGCCCCGAGGATTTGGCGTGTGCATGGGCCAACGCCCGGCCACAGATACGGGCGTAGGCAGCAAAGGCTTCGGCGTCAAAGGTCTCCAGCTCTGCGGAGGTCTTCGTCTCGTAACTGCCGAATGTAGAAGTGCCTTCCGTTGGGGCCGGTGGTCCAACCGAGGAAAAGGTCACTGGCCGATTGCATCAAGCGTTGTCCTTCGACCACCCGCTGGCCATTGTGCCGAATACCCGATTTGCTTTTGACGTAACCGGACAGCACCGAACGCCGGGCTTCTTTAATTTGCAGGAACAGCAGGTTTTGTTGCGCATCTGTCAGCAGCGCGACCAGGCAGCGGGTGCCGACGCCGACCACCTTGAACGCCATGTCCTGTACCGCAAACCGCGACAAAAGCTCACGACGGTCGGCCTGCAATTATATTTGTAGGAGCTGCCGAAGGCTGCGATAAGGTTGGCACGACCTTCAGCGGTATCATGAGGGCGACCGGTTCCCGGTTCGAATCGCAGCCTTCGGCAGCTCCTACAGACCGACGACGCAGTCGGTGGCAAGGCGGTCAGTCGCACAAACCGCATGGCCTGGCCCATCGCCAACACGTTGGCTGCTACAGATTGACGTGTCGCAGGATGACAACTAACGACGATCTTTCAGCGGGTTCGGTTCGTGGTCATTGGCGCCACCAAGGTTTTCATCGTCCATGGCATGACGTTCGCCAATGAAATCATCGCCACGGCGCGTGCCGGGACTGTCCAAGCGACTGCCCATTCCTGTATCCACCACCGGCTGCTCGCTGATGCGTGAAACACGCACCGGATCGGTAGGAATATTATCTCGGGCGTTGAGACCCGCAGGCGCAGTCAAATCGGTGTCCGGGGTGATATAGCTGCCCGATTCGTTGCCAAAATCCCTGTTGGCCCAACTCGCGCTGCGCTCGTTGATGTCAATCGCGCCGTTGCGCTCCATGAGATCCTCGGCTTCGTCGGCCATTTCATCAGTGTCCACGGTCACCGTCACCAGGGTCGAACCCCGACGATAGGCTTCAGGATAAGCCACGGCATGATGATGAAGATTGTCGTCTTCATCACTACCAAACAGCGACTTGAAGAAGTGACTGATTTTGTCGCCCACGGACTCTTCATGAGCGCCAACCGGAGCGTCGGATGCGTCATTGGCCAGGCCCGAGGTCGAATCGCTATCGGCGGCAGATACGGTGATATTGCCCTGTGCTATGCCATGTCCGACCAACTCAGTTCTGACTTTGTCTGCGTCGCTGAAACTATCAAAAGCTGCAACAAGTGTATGTTTCATGTTCATCTCTCTTGTTCGGTGGAGTGGATGCCAGTGACGTAATTGTTGAGTGATTTCAAGGCACGAGAGTTGCGGACGGCTGACGAGCGGCGTGGGGGCGGGGGTTTGACAGAGGGCAACGAGGTTTTAGACGGGGTTAACGGTATAAGCGATCGGCGCCAGGATATCTGGCGCCGATGCCGTTTAGAGCGTCATATCAATTGGACTGGGTCACCACCGTGTTGCTTGGGCGTGTCGATTTGAACAGTTCGCTGACGCTCATGGTGAGCAGTGGGCTGAGCAGGGCGAAGTATGAGCTGTCGATACCGTATGGATTACCGGCCAGGAACCACGAGATGGTCGAGATGACCGACAGGATTACCCCGGTCAGGGCGCCCCGTGAGGTCCCGAATTTCGGTGCGTAGAAGCACATCAGCACGATGACCGCTAACGTGGCGCGCAGGGCTTTACCGAGAAACGCGATCAGCAGGATTTTATCTGCATACAGTGCCAACACCAAGGGCAAGAAGCCGATGACGATAATCGCGACTTTGACGAAAATCACGGACTTACGGTCGTTCTTTTCCTTGTTGAAGAACGGGTCATAGAAGTCTTTCAGCGCCAGCGTGGCCGAAGCCAGGGTGTTCGCCGAGATGCCGCCGAACAGTGCACCCGCCAGACCAATCACCACCAGGCTGGCAGAAAAGGTCGGCATGTGCGCGATCAGTGCCGGGAAAGCGTCGATGGACTTGGTGCCGGGGTACAGCATCGCGCTGCACATGCCGATCAACGCAGCCATCAGACCGAACGGAATCATCAGCGACGACACGTAAAAGCATGAGCGCTTGGCGGTCTTGGTGTCCTTGGTGCTGATAATGGCCTGGATCACGTACTGAGTGGCAAAGATCGAACCGACACCGCCGATCATCCACGCGAAGATCTGGCCCCAACCTACGCCGGTCCAGTCGAACATGTGCTCCGGCAGTTTCGCTTGCAGGGCGCCAATGCCGCCCGTAGCGTTCAGGGCGAAGGCCAATGCCAGGATGATACCGACGTATTTAACCGTGGCATGGACAAAGTTGGTGTACACCACCGAACGCATGCCGCCGAGGCTGACATAAAACACAGTCACAGCGCCAACCAGCAAAATTGCCAACGTGCGATCAATGTTCAGCACCGCCGCCAGTACTGCGCCACCGCTGGCGTACAAGGCCACGGAGACAATGCTCAACGCGCAAATCGACAGGATCGAAGCGGCATAACGCACACTTTCACCGTAGTTCTGCGCCAGAATGCCGGAAATGGTGGTAAGGCCGGTTTCGCGGTATTTCTTGACCAATACCAGCGCCAGTAGCAAGAAGCCCATGGACAGCGCAACCAGGTTCCAGGCCGCCGAAATACCCGACTCGAAACCCTTTTGGGCGGTGCCGATACTGACGGAGCTGCCGATGAACTCAGACAGCATCAACGCAGCGATCAGAAATGGCGGAAAGCTTCTGCCGCCCCCGGTAAACCCGTCACTGCTTTTAGCGTGTTTGCGCACGCTAAACCCGATGTATGACATCACCACGAAGTAAGCGATGGTGATGCCAAGAATGATGACGACGCGTGTGTCCATATCTTCTCCGAAACAATTAGTTGTAGTTATTGTGTTTACTGGAACTAAGCGGTGAAAGCTGTTCTGGGCGTGTTAGTGCGCTGCGCTCCGTTCTTCTGGCAACAGAAGATCCTCGTCGAGGCCACGACGGCTGATCTACATAGCTGACTAACGAAGTGTTGACTAACTAAACAGAGCCAGTGACGTATCAGGCGGGTCAGGGCGCATAGGGGGGATCGCAGACGGTGTCGAGGGCGGGATGACTGAAATTCGGGTATTGAGCATTCATTTTTATTAGAGTCTCGCCAGTGTGTGGGAGAAGCAACGTACCCTCATCGTCGAGGTACGTTGTCATACAACTAGGCGCCCATCATAAACCGATCACGGGATCATTCAAGCGTCAATTTACTAAAGGCGACGACTGCCTGCAGATCGGCGCTACTCCATAGCGCGCAACAAATGCCCCCCGGCTATGCAACGTTTGCCGCCCACCGGGCTCTTACAGTCAGTGCATCAATCGGCAACGGCGCGCGGACAGGTTCAGCGCGAGGGCACATGCCCTTTGGCTATTCTTGCGCAAGCAACCTGAAAACGGAGTGACTGGCAGTATGACGATCCCGGATAAGCAGTATGTGGACTGGTTGGTTGAGCAATCGATGCTCAACGCGGCAAAACAGCGTGCGAAATTGTATTCAGGCCAAGGCCGCCTGTGGCAGAGGCCCTATGCCCAGGCCCGACCTCGGGATGCTTCGGCGATCGCATCGGTGTGGTTCACCGCTTACCCGGCATCAATTATCACCCGCGAGGGCGGCTCGGTCCTCGAAGCCTTGGGCGATGAAACCCTGTGGCATGCGCTGTCCGAGATTGGCGTGCAGGGAATCCACAACGGTCCGCTAAAAGCCTCCGGTGGTTTGCGCGGGCGTGAACGTACTCCCAGCATTGACGGCAATTTCGACCGAATCAGCTTCGAAATCGACCCGGAACTCGGCACCGAAGCGCAGTTGCTGCGCTTGAGCCGGATTGCGGCCGCGCATAACGCGGTAATGATCGATGACGTTATCCCGTCCCACACCGGGAAAGGCGCGGACTTCCGGTTGGCGGAAATGGCCTACGAAGATTACCCCGGTCTATACCACATGGTAGAAATCCGAGAAGAAGACTGGCACCTGTTGCCTGGCATTGCGCCGACCCGTGACGCCGTGAATTTGCTGCCGGAGGTAGTCGACTTACTCAAGGAAAAGCACTATATCGTTGGCCAATTGCAGCGAGTGATATTCTTCGAACCGGGGGTCAAAGAGACCGACTGGAGCGCCACGGGTGTGGTCACCGGCGTCGACGGCAAGGAGCGTCGCTGGGTGTATTTACACTATTTCAAAGAAGGCCAACCGTCCCTCAACTGGCTGGACCCGAGTTTTGCCGCGCAGCAAATGATCATTGGCGATGCCCTGCACGCCATCGACGTCATGGGCGCGCGGGTGCTGCGCCTGGATGCCAACGGCTTTCTCGGTGTCGAACGCAAGGCTGAAGATAACGCCTGGTCTGAGAGCCATCCGCTGTCGATCACTGGCAATCAACTGTTGGGTGGCGCGATCCGTAAAGCCGGCGGCTTTAGCTTTCAAGAGCTCAATCTGACCCTGGACGATATCGCCGCCATGTCCCATGGCGGGGCTGACTTGTCGTACGACTTCATCACCCGACCGGCTTATCAACACGCGTTGCTCACCGGGACCACCGAGTTTCTGCGCCTCATGTTGCGTCAGGTACATGTGTTCGGCATCGACCCTGCGTCGTTGATTCATGCACTGCAAAATCACGATGAACTCACCTTGGAGTTAGTGCACTTCTGGACCCTGCACGCCCACGATACTTATCATTATCAGGGCCAGACGTTTCCCGGAAACATTCTTCGCGAACATATTCGTGAAGAGATGTACGAGCGTCTGGCTGGGGAACATGCACCGTACAATTTGAAGTTCGTTACCAATGGTGTTTCCTGTACTACCGCGAGCATCATTACCGCTGCCTTGGGTATTCGCGACTTAGATGCCATCACCGATGCCGACATTCTGCAAATTCAGCATATCCACTTGCTATTGGTGATGTACAACGCCATGCAGCCCGGCGTATTTGCGCTGTCTGGCTGGGATTTGGTCGGCGCGCTGACGCTGCCCGCCGAAGATGTTCAGCATTTGATGCAGGATGGCGATACGCGCTGGATTCATCGCGGCGCCTACGATTTGGTCGACCTGGACCCGGACGCCGAGTTCTCCGCCGGCAACATGCCGCGCCCGAAAACCTTGTACGGCAGCATCACCGCCCAACTGCAGCAACCCAACTCTTTCGCTTCGCAGTTAAAGAAAATTCTGGCCGTGCGCCGCGCTTACGACATCGCCGCCAGCAAACAGATTCTGATTCCTGACGTGCAGCATCCGGGACTTTTAATCATGGTTCACGAACTGCCAGCGGGGAAGGGCACGCAAATTACCGCGCTCAACTTCAGCGGCGAACAAATCGTCGAAACCCTGCACCTGCCCGACATCACCCCCGGCCCGGTGGTGGACATCATCAACGAACGTGTTGAGGGCGATTTGACCGAGCACGGTGAGTTCACCATTACCCTGGATGCCTATGAAGGATTGGCGTTGAGAGTGGTGAGTATGTTGCCGATGGTCTGAGGTTAGGCAGTTGATAGCAAAATGCTGAAAAGCGTCAGCGTGTCTTCCAGGTCGGCTACGGCGTGACCTCCCAGAGCAAGCAGTGCCTGGCCAGCGCCGATGCCGCGCCGACGTCGCCGGGTTACACGATACATCGCGCCATGCTCGGCTAAACGCGAACGACCTGTTCAACGATCGCTAGATACAACATGTAATTGACGCGGCTCATCTGTCAGCGGGGGGGAACCCACAGCGCGCGGCCAAGTCAGTCCTCTACACGCCTAATGAAGAGGACGTAGTCATGCAAACCATGAAGGCAGTCAGGATAGAACAGTTTGGTGGACCCGAAGTCATGCGGATCGAACAGGTGGAGATCCCTCAGGCAGCGTCTGGTGAAGTGCTGGTTCGGGTTATCGCCGCCGGGGTGAATCCCGTTGATTTCAAAATTCGTCAGGGCAAGTATCCGGCGGTCAAGGAGGATAAATTACCGCTCACTCTTGGCCGGGAAGTGGCCGGGATTATCGAGCAGCCAGGCTCTTTCGCCGAGGGTATGAAGGAAGGCGACCGGGTAATTGCGATGATTGGTGCCGATGGCGGCTATGCCGAGTACGCGCGGGTGAAGGCGGAATACGCCTGCAAGGTGCCCGAAGGCCTTGATTTGACAACCGCTGCGACTGTGCCTCTGGCCGGGCACACGGCGTGGCAGGCGTTGTTCAATCATGGCCACTTGAAAGAAGGCCAGCGGGTATTGATCCACGGCGGCAGCGGTGGCGTCGGTCATTTTGCCGTGCAGTTCGCCAAGAATCACGGCGCTAAGGTGTATGCCACCGGGTCGGCGAAGAGCGTGGAGTTCATTCGTTCACTCGGTGCGGATCGAGTGATTGACCACAATGCGGAGCGTTTTGAGGATGTCTGCAAGGACATGGATCTTGTGATTGATCTGATCGGCGGTGAAACGCAGCAGCGCTCATGGGCCGTTTTGCGCGAAGGCGGTATTTTGGTGTCGACCCTCGAAGAGCCCAAGCAGGATTCACCGGAGGCTGCCGGCAAAAGCGGTGTGCGTTTTACCGCGCAACCCAGCGGTTTG
>NZ_JAQGNX010000131.1 GCF_028293835.1 Pseudomonas sp. | reverse complement strand
ACCTCAGGCCTGACCGGCACAGGCAACGCCCTGGACAACGTTCTAACCTCCAACAGTGCGGACAGTACGCTGCTGGGCCTGGCCGGTAACGACACGCTGATCGGTGGTGCCGGCAACGACCTGCTTGACGGTGGTGCGGGTGCCGACTCGATGACGGGCGGCGCGGGTAACGACACCTACATCGTCGACGATGCAAATGACGTGGTTATCGAGGCCGCCAACGAGGGGACCGACCAGGTGATGGCCTCGGTGAGCTATACGCTTTCACCCAATGTGGAAAACCTTACGCTCACCGGCAATACCGCCAGCCTTGTTGGGACAGGCAACACGCTGGACAACACGCTCACGACCAACGACGCAGGCGGCACGCTCTTGGGGCTGGCCGGGAATGACACACTGATTGGCGGCGCGGGTAACGATACGCTGGACGGCGGTGCCGGCACCGACACTATGACCGGAGGACTCGGCGACGATACCTACTACGTCGACAATGTGGGTGACCAGGTGATTGAGGCCGCAGATGGCGGCACCGACACGGTCGTGTCCACCATTGCTTACACGCTCGCCTCGGGTAGCAATATTGAGAACCTGACCTTGGCGGGTACTGCTCCCCTCAGTGGAACGGGTAATGAGCTCGCCAACGTCATCACGGGCAACGACGCGGGTGATAGCCTTTCGGGCGGTGCGGGTAACGATACGCTTACAGGTGGCGCGGGCAATGACACGCTCGATGGCGGGACCGGCGCTGATGCCATGTCGGGTGGGGCCGGAAACGATACGTACTACGTTGACAATGTGGGCGATATCGTCAGTGAGGCGCCAGGCGGGGGCACAGATCTCGTCTATTCAAGCCTCAGCCATACACTGGAAGCGAACGTTGAAAACCTCACCCTCACGGGGAGCACCTCAGGCCTGACCGGCACAGGCAACGCCTTGGGTAACGTGCTGATCGCCAACAGTGCAGGCAGTACGCTGCTGGGTATGGCCGGTAACGATACGCTGACCGGTGGCGCCGGCAACGACACCCTTGATGGGGGCACCGGTGATGACGCCATGGCTGGCGGTGCGGGCAACGATACGTACTACGTGGATAGTGCCGGTGATGTCGTGACCGAGGGTAACAGCGCGAGCTCGGGCACAGACCTCGTCTATTCAAGCGTCAGCCATACACTGGAAGTGAACGTTGAAAACCTCACCCTCACGGGGATCGCCTCAGGCCTGACCGGCACAGGCAACGCCTTGGGCAACGTGCTGATCGCCAACAGTGCAGACAGTACGCTGCTGGGTATGGCCGGTAACGATACGCTGACCGGAGGCGCCGGCAACGACACCCTTGATGGGGGCACCGGTAATGACACCATGGCTGGCGGTGCAGGCGACGATACGTACTACGTGGACAGTGCCAGTGATGTCGTGACCGAGGCTGCCAGCGCGGGCACGGATCTGGTCTATAGCAGCGTGGGCTTTACCCTGGGTAATAACGTTGAGAACCTCACGCTCACTGGCTCCACCGTAAAGTTGACCGCGACTGGCAACACCCTGGCCAACGTGCTCACCGCCAACAATTCGGGCAGTACGCTTTCCGGTCTGGACGGCGACGACACGCTGATAGGCGGTACCGGCAATGACACCCTCAATGGCGGTGCGGGCAACGACACGATGACTGGTGGCGCGGGTGACGATACCTATTTTGTGGATTCGGCAAACGATGTCGTCGTAGAGAACGCCAACGAAGGCACAGACATCGTAAGCGCGAGCATCAGTTACACCCTGGGCACCAACGTAGAAAACCTGACGCTGACCGGCACTACCGTGGCGCTGATAGGCACCGGCAACAGCCTGGCCAACACGCTCATTGCAAGCAACGCCGGTAACACGCTGTATGGCATGGATGGCAACGATACGTTAACCGGCGGCACCGGTAACGATACGCTCGACGGTGGCACCGGCGCCGACACGATGGCCGGCGGTGCCGGCAACGACACCTACTACGTCGACAACGCGGGCGACGTCATCACTGAGGGACTTAACGCCGGTACAGATCAGGTCTTCAGCAGCATCAGCTACGTGCTCGCAACCGGCAACAATGTCGAGAACCTGACGCTGACCGGTATCGCAGCGATAAATGGCACCGGTAACGAACTCAACAACACCATCACGGGCAACAGTGCCGCCAACATCCTGACCGGAGGCGCTGGCGATGACATCCTCGACGGTGGGGCAGGGGCCGATACCATGGATGGTGGGGCAGGTAACGACACTTACTACGTGGACAACTCAGGCGACGTCATCATTGAGGCAGCCAACTCGGGTACCGATCTTGTTTATAGCAGCCTCTCCTACGTACTGGCTGTCGGTAACAATATTGAGAATCTAACATTGACAGGCACCTCCGCCATCAACGGGACAGGTAATGAGCTCGATAACGTCCTTACCGGTAACAGCGCAGCCAATACGCTGACCGGCGGTGCAGGCAACGACACGCTTGATGGGGGCGCGGGTGCCGATACGCTCATTGGGGGTACGGGCAACGATACCTACTACGTAGACAATGCTAACGATGTCGTGACCGAAGCGACGGGCGAGGGCACCGACCTGGTCATGGCCTCGCTCAGCTATACCCTGGTCGCCAACGTGGAAAACCTCACCCTCACAGGCACCACCGCAAACTTGACAGCGTCTGGCAACAGCCAGGCCAACGTACTGACCGCAAACAGCGCGGGCAGCAACCTCCTCGGGTTGGCGGGCAACGACACGCTGATAGGCGGCGCCGGCAATGATAACCTCGACGGCGGAACGGGTGCAGACTCGATGGCCGGTGGTGCAGGCAACGACACCTACACCGTGGATGACACGGGGGACGTGGTCACTGAAGCCGTGGGGGCGGGCACAGACCTTGTTTACACCAGCATCAACTACACGCTGGCCCCGAATGTGGAGAATGGCACGATCGCCGCCAATAGCTCTGCAGTCACCTTGACGGGCAACGCGCTGGACAACGTGCTCACGTCCAGTACCTCCGCCGATACCCTCAGCGGTGGCGCGGGCAATGACACGCTGGTACTCAACAGCACTAACTACCAGAGCGCCATTGTGGACGGGGGCGCCGGTACCGACACGTTACAGATTACAGGGCTTGCCGCTAACACCAGCGTGAACCTGAGTAACCTCGTCGGACGTGTCACCACCACCGAATCCATCAACGTCAAGGATGGCGTCAACGAGTTCATCTCGGTCTCGGCCTCGGCTATTCAGAGCATCGTAGGACAGGGCACGAGCTCTGCGCTCACCATCCATCTTGATACCAATGACAGCATCGTCGTGCAGTCCGGCAACTTCTACACGGCTAACGCGGGCGGCTCTGTCTACACCTTCTATAACGCGGATCCAACCCTTGGAGGCGCATCTCAAATTGCGCAAGTTAATGTCAGCACCGTTTGATTTGGTTGTGAAAGCCGAAGGGTCAGTAGAAGACCCTATGAGCATGCCCACGGATACGACGATACGCGCTGATAAGGTTGTAAGCAGCCAGGGCTCGGCTGTCGTGCCGCAGGTGCAGACGTCCCGGCATCTGCGCCTGCTGCAGGCAATCGCACCGTTTGCAGTTGAAATCGGCCTGGCCAGTTTGTTAGTCAACGCCTGTGGGTTATTGATGCCTGTGTTCTCGATGCTGGTCTACGACAAGGTTGTGGGCAACGGCAACGGCAACGATGAGACGCTGTGGACGCTTGGCGGCGGTATGGTGCTGGTACTCCTGCTCGAGTTTGTGTTGCGCATGATCCGTAGCTACTCGGCTGAACGGCTCGGTGCAGTCGCAGAGTTGCGTATGGACGGACGTTTGGTAGATAGAGTGCTCCAAGCGAATGCGCAACAGGTGGCCGCGCCTGGCGTGCTGATGTCACGTTACCGGGATTTAGCTGGCGCTCGGGATGCGTTGCTAGCCCAATATGCAGTCGTCGCAGCGGATCTACCGTTTCTGGTGATGTTTTTATTGGCAGAAGGCTTTATCGGAGGGCCGTTGGTTGTCATCCCCGTTCTCTTCGCGCTTCCTATCGTGTTGGGGCAATGGTTTACCAGCCGACCACAACGTGATTATGCGGCTCAAGGGCAGCTGGCTTCGGCCAGCAAGGCCACGTTGTTATCGGAAATGGTGGGCGCTCTAGCCTTTTTGCAAACCTCGCCCCTGCGCCACGTCTTCGCCGACCGGTGGGAAAAGGAAGTACAGCACGGCGCGGTGTTGCGCAGTCACCAGCGTTTTTGGCAGACCGCCTCCCAAGCCTGGGGCGGGATGTGCGTGGGTTTGGCTTCGGTTACCTTACTGGCGACCGGCGTCTTCCGTATCGAAGCGGGCGCAATGAGTGTCGGCTCGCTCATCGCATGCTCACTCATCCAACTGAGGACCATGATGCAGGTGTCTTCCGTCGTATCGCTGGCACTCGGCTGGAAAGACCTTAACCGCACGCAGCGCGAACTGGATGCTGCCGCCACGCCACAAGCTGAATCATTATCGTCGGATGTGCCTTCGCATGTGTGCGCCGGAGATATTTCGGTACTGCACCTGACGTGTCGCAGCCAAGGGGGCGGTACCTCTTTGCTGGACGTGAACCTGCAGATTGCGAAGGGCGAACGCGTGGCGGTCATTGGACGACCAGGCTCTGGCAAGTCCACGCTTCTGCGCTGCCTGGCCGGCATACAGGAAGCTAGTGACGGGCAGGTGCTGGTAAGCGGTATGCGCATACAAGCCTTTGCACCGGATGAGCGTTCGCAGTGGATGGCCTATAAACCACAGGATCCAATTATCATGGGCCCGACACTGCAAGACGATTTGGCATCTTTTCAAGGTGATCGTGCCGAACAGGCCCTATTGCAGACAGGGCTTGCCGCCATGCTGCGCGACGGCGAAATGCGACGCGACCAGGTACTGTCATCCCGTGCGGGGCAACCCTTGTCAGGCGGTCAGCGGCAGATCGTAGCGCTGACACGCGCGCTTGCTTCAGATGCGCAGATTTTTCTTCTCGACGAACCCACCTCAGGTGTGGATGCCGAAACCGAGGCCCGCTTGACCCAGGCGGTTGATCAGCTCACTCGTGGCCGGACGGTGGTCATCGCCACACACAGTACAACGATACTCAACAAGATGGATAAGATCGTTGTTTTAGACCGGGGAAAGGTAGTGGCTTACGGTCCGCCTGAGCAGTTGCTCACACCTTCCCGTGCTTAGATTTGGCTATGTCGACGAGTACGTACAGGGCTTGTGGGTTGCGTTCAAGGTATTCGGCGCCGAGCGACCCGCGCCGGTAGCGGTGAAGCGCATCGATTACGGATCGCTCGACGCAACGCAGCGCCTGGCTTTTTGTCGAGCGTTACCGTTTTTTAGTAATGAACTGATTTTGATGCTGCACTCCACTTCGGTGGCGTTCCCCGCAACGGTTCCCGATCTTCTGAAAATTGCCCAGGACGTTAACTCGGCGACCTACGCCTCGTTCACCGCGTTCGGCATTGCTGGAACCCTTTATACCGCCAGCGCGTCCTTCGTCATTTATTACGAATCATGGGGAGATCGGGGGTCTTCTATAAGTCCCATAACTGCGAGAGGTAGAATGTCAATCAACGAAATCCACCCCGAAGACGGGCAAGGTCTGCTCTGCGAGCTCAATGCAACTACGGAGGAAATGATGTCAATCGGACTCAATCAAGTCGGCAAAGCTGGTTGGCATGAGGCGCATCGTCGTCAACAAGCTGCTTTTGCCTGTTGCTTGCGATACCTCAGACGCGAACCCGAAATGATACTCAAAACCTCCGGATCAGCGGCCGCCTGATATCCGGTCACAAGGGTGATGCAATTTATACGGCCAAGGGATGCCCGAAGTGAGCGCGGAAGCCTGCAGCGTTGCGATGGCCACCGCCACCGCCACCGCCACCGCCACCGTATTGCTGCGCGATCGAGACATGGTGTGGGCGCCGATTACTCAATAACCTCTACCGGTTCATGATTCCCTTCAAGCCTGGGGCTTTTGATAATCAACAACAGCGGTATGACAGCCAGAGACAGCACCATCAGAAGCTTGAAATCATCTATATAAGCAACCCAGTTAGCCTGCACCGTTATCATTGCCTCTAATGCTGCGCGGCCGCTCGCGATCGTTGGGTCTAGGTAACGCTTGATCGCCCAGGCATCGAAGGCTCGATTAAACGGAGTGACGTAGGCGCCTATTTCCGCATGATTGACCTGAATGTTTTGGGTGAGCAGAACGGTAACGATGGAAATTCCTACACTGGAACCGACATTTCGCGACAGGCTGTACAGACCAGTGCCTTCCGCCCGCAACGAGGCTGGCAACGTCGCGAAGGCCACTGTTGTCAATGGCACAAACAGCATCCCAAGGCTGGTGCCTTGAATGAACCCGACATAGATGATTGTTTGCATCGACACGTCGGGCGTCCATCCGGTCATCAAGCCCATGGATAATGCCGAGAGCCCAAGCCCTACCAGCAGCAACAGGCGTGTATCGACCTTGCCCAATAGTCTGCCGGCGAGAAACATGGTCAGCATGGTACCCAGGCCACGCGGCCCCATGACCATACCCGCCGTTAGCACCGGATAGCCCATCAGGGTTTGCAGGTAGGGAGTCATCAGCGCTAAGGAGGCGAGGTAGGTAATCCCGATGATAAAAATGAAGACGATGCTGATAGAAAAGTTACGGTCCTTGAACAGCTGGGGGCTGATGAAGGGCTTATCGGTAGTGAAGCTATGCACTAAAAATACGTACACAGCCGCAACGGCGATCACGGCTTCAATCAGGATTTCACCGGAGGAAAACCAACCCAGTTGCTCGCCGCGATCCAAAAATAGTTGAATCGCCATGATCGCCACACTCAGTGAACCAAAGCCCAGCCAGTCCAGGCGTGACGATGTGTCGGTGGGCGTTTCGCGGACGTAGTAGAAAATCCCCCCCAGCGCCAACAAACCAATGGGCAGATTGATGAAGAACACCCACCGCCAGCTGTAACTTTCGGTCAACCAGCCGCCCAGCATGGGGCCCAACACCGGGCCGACCATGACGGAGACACCAAACAGCGCCATGGCTGAGCCGCGCTCCTTGAGACTATAGATATCGAGCAGGATGCCCTGGGACAGGGGCACTAGCGCGGCCCCCGCAAGACCTTGCAGCAGGCGGAACAGGATGATTTGTTCCAACGACTGCGCCAGGCCACAAAGAATCGACGAGACGACGAAGCCGACAATCGACCACAGCAGCACTCGTTTGCGGCCAAATCGTCTTGCCAGAAAGGCAGATGGCGGCGTCATGATCGCCGCGGCGACGATGTAGGAAGTCAACACCCAGTTGATCTGGTCAGTACTGGCCGAGATACTGCCTTGCATGTAGGGCAGGGCGACGTTGGCAATCGTGGTATCCAGCGCCTGCATGATCACCGCCAGCACCACGCAGGCGGTGATCATCGCGCGATGGGCCACAGGTTCAGTCGCTGCCGGATCACTCATGGGCTGCGCCCTTGCTGGCAAACAACCCTGTGAACATTTCCGGGAGGCCTCGCGCCTG
This sequence comes from Pseudomonas sp., assembly GCF_028293835.1. GTDB lineage: Bacteria > Pseudomonadota > Gammaproteobacteria > Pseudomonadales > Pseudomonadaceae > Aquipseudomonas. The sequence continues at coordinate 36,739 of NZ_JAQGNX010000131.1, read as the reverse complement.
CCCGGTATTGATCTGCGCTTCGGCACTCATACCCGTGCGCAATGGCGGTTTATTGCCCGCATCATCGATGCTGATACGCACGGGTATGCGTTGCACCACCTTGACCCAATTGCCGGTAGTGTTTTGCGCGGGCAGCAACGAGAAGCTGGAACCGGACGCAGGGCTGATGCTTTCGACCGTGCCGTGCCATTGCACACCTGGGTAACTGTCGACGCTGATATCGACTGGCTGGCCGGGCTTCATGTGGGTCAGTTCAGTTTCCTTGGGCGAGGCTGCGATCCACAGGTGATCGGCAGAGACCAGGCTGATGCCGGATTGAGGTGGTTGTAGGTAGGAGCCCACTTGAAGCGAATCAACATTGGTCACGATGCCTTCGAAGGAGGCCCGGACCACTGAGTTAGTCAGGTTGCGCTGGGCTTCATCGACGGCTGCTTGAGCCTGAAGGTAGGTCGGTTGTTGTTCGACAGCTGTCTCGACATGGCCGCCCAATTGAGCCAGCACCATCTGCGCCGTGGCCTTGGCTACGGCTATCTTTTGCCGGGTACTGTCCAGTGCATGTTTGGCGTCGTCGTACGTGGTTTTGGACACCGCAGAGACGCTGATCAGGGTTTGCTGGCGCTGGAAACTGGTCTGGTAATACGGCAGGTCGACTTGCGCCTGATCGATTTCGGCCAGTGCCTGGTTGTAGCTGGCTTTTAGATTGAGGATCTGGTTGCGCACATTACCCAGCTGCGCCTTGGCACTGGCTAGCGCTATCTGAAAGGGTTCTGGTTTTAGGGTGAACAGCACCTGACCTTGGCTGACTCGCTGATTGTCCTTGACCTCGACCGACGCCACGAGGCCCGAGACGTCCGTAGACACGCCTACGTGATCGGCCTGGATGTAGGCGTTACCGGTGGAAATGATCTGTCCTCCCGTGACATACAGGTAGCCGCCCACCAACAGTGCTATCGGCAGCATTGCAAACAGTGCAATCCGTATGTGCTGCCGTTGTGAGCGGGCAGGGGCAGTGCTGATTCGTGCTTCCATTTTTTGATCAGCGGGTTGGCGCGACTCGGTTGGAGAAGGGCCTTCCGAGCGTGCGACCTCAGGTGTCTCAGGATGTTCTTGGGGTGACTTCAGACGCTGATCAATCATGACGAAGGGTCTCCTCGTCGATGGGAAGACTGCAGGCTTCAATCAGATTCGCCCTCACGCGCGTCATCATTTGTAGCAAAAGCTGAGTCTCATCCTCGGAAAATCCAGCCGTTGCTTCTTGGCGCGTTGTTTGACCCATGCCGCGCATAAGCTCCAGCAGCGGATGGGCCTGCTCGGTCAAATACAGCAAGGAAAGGCGCCGATCCGTGGGGTGGCTACGTCTTTCGATCAAACCGCGCTCAGCCATCTTGTCCAGCAAGCGCACTAAGGTGATCGATTTCAGCTCCAACAAGTCCGCAAGGCCTTTTTGATGAATGCCTTCATGGGTTGTGAGCATGGCCAGCACTTGCCATTGCGAACGCGTAAGTCCGACGTGCCGAGCACGTTGCTCGAAGCGCTTACGCATCAGTCTAGCGCTGTCATGCAGGGCGAAACCGAGTGTCAGAGTGTCAGTCATGATGAAGCTCTTAACTAAAAAGTTAGCTTATGATAGTTGAGCTTGTAATTAGGATGCTATCTATATTTTGATGACAACTGAAGAAGATTTTTTCCCCGGCGGCTTTCTGGTGAAGCGGGGCAAAACGGGGATAAATTGATGGTGCTAACTGATCACACGTTGGCTTTTTGTGCATTCTGACTACACTGACAAGCGAATAAGAATCCACCGACAAGGGCAATCATGACCCGTAAGGCTGGGCGTTGGACGATGAACCAAGGGCAACACTGGAACGCCTGATTCCACTGTTAACAAGGGGTTGAGTATGAATGCGCAAGCGCTAATAGACACCGCAAGGAGACTGGTCTCGGACGACAAAGGGTTGCTGGCCATGGACGAAAGCAACCCCACGTGTAACCGGCGCTTTGCCCAGTTGGGTATTCCTCAGACCGAGGAGACTCGGCGCGCCTATCGGGAGCTAATTGTGACCACGCCGGGTCTCGGTAAATACCTCAATGGTGCAATTCTCTACGATGAAACAATCCGTCAGCGAACAAAAGATGGCGTCTCATTTTGCGACGCCCTGAGCGGCGCGGGCATTATCCCTGGCATCAAAGTGGACATCGGTACAACCGACTTGGCGGGTTGTCCTGGGGAAAAAATTACCGAGGGTCTGGACGGGTTGCGTGATCGGCTAAAAGAGTACTTTCAAATGGGCGCCCGGTTTGCCAAGTGGCGCGCGGTGATCACCATAGGAGGTGACATTCCCAGCACTGGTTGCATCGAGGCCAACGCTCAGGCGCTGGCCCGTTATGCCGCGTTGTGCCAGGAGGCGGGGATGGTTCCGATCGTCGAGCCGGAAGTGCTTATGGACGGTGAACATACCTTACAACAGTGCGCCGAAGTAACGGAGGACGTTCTGCGGATCGTCTTCAAACAGCTGCACGCTCAACGGGTGCTGGTTGAGGGGATGCTTTTGAAGCCTAATATGGTGCTTTCCGGCTTGGCTTGCGCCACCCAGGCAACGGTGGCCGCAGTAGCCGACGCGACCGTGAGTTGCCTCCTGCGAACCGTACCCGCCGCGGTGCCAGGCATTACCTTCTTGTCGGGGGGGCAATCGGGGGAGTTGGCTTCAGCCCGATTAAATGCCATGAATATGAGATTCAAGTCGCGGCTGCCTTGGGCACTGGCATTTTCGTTTGCCCGTGCCGTCCAGCAGCCGGCGTTGGAGATTTGGCGCGGCGAGTGGGCCAATGTGGTGGCCGCACAACAGGCTTTATTACACCGGCTCAGATGTAACCACGCGGCATGCCGTGGTGAGTACGACGCTGCTCGGGACGGGCCGGCCGTATGATGGCGCCGGGATTCCACGGCCATCCGGCCACCCATTCCACGCACATCCGGCCACCCTTAAAGCAGGCAGCGACGCAGGATTGATTTACTACTATTGGCCTTTTTTATCGAAGCAAAGAAGTTGTCGTGAAAGGTTATCCATGCGTAAGATTCGAGAAGTATTACGTCTCAAATTCGAGGTCGGCCTGTCTGCTCGCCAGATCGCTGACAGCTTGCAAGTGAGTCGTGCCAGCGTCGATGACTGCCTCAATCGCTTTGCTGCCAGCGGGCTGATTTGGCCCTCTGCTCTGACCATACCGAACTGCAACGGCGTCTTTTCCCACCACCGCCCGCCGTCCCCAGTGATCAACGTCCGACACCCGACTGGGCAAAGGTTCACGCCGAACTGCGCCGTCCCGGTGTCACGCTGGCCCTGCTCTGGCAGGAGTACCGCCTCAGCCAGCCCGCCGCGACGAGTCATGGGTTTGTTTACCGTCAAGTGGGTCAGACTGGTGCTGCACGCGCTGGAGCGCTGGCCTGGTGGGCGTTGTCGTACCGGGCAGTTGCAGCGGGCCTTGCCCGGCATTTCCAAGAAAATGCTGGTGCAGACGCTGCGCGACATGGAAGCGCGCGGGTTGGTCGCGCGTAACGTTCAGACAGCTGAGCTGCCGGGTTGTTTTGTACGATCGAGTGAAGCCAGACACCTACGTTTAGAAGGGCATCAGCATGAACCAACTTCTCGCCATGCGCGCCTTCGTCCGCGTCATCGAAACCGGCTCATTCAGTCGGGCCTCCGACCAATTGGGGCTACCGCGCTCCACCGTCAGCAAACTGATTACCGATCTGGAAAAACACCTGGGCCTCAAGTTGATGCAACGCACTACTCGCGTTCTGACACCGACGTCGGACGGTCTGGAGTATTACGCTCATGCGAATCGCCTGGTGGCCGAGCTGGACGCCGTGGAAAGTGCCATGCGTGGTAAAAAACTCAAGGCTCATGGGCACTTGCGGGTGGATGCGCCAGCGTCTTTCGCCAATTGCCTGCTGATCCCCGCGCTAGTGGATTTTCATCGCGAGTATCCCGACATCACCATCGCCCTGGGCATCAGTGACCGCGCCGTGAACATTGTGGGCGAGGGGGTGGACTGCGTGATTCGCGCCGGCAAGTTCGAGGATATGTCGATGATCAGTCGCAAGATCGTCGAGCTGGGTTTCGTCACCTGTGCAGCCCCCAGTTACCTGGCGCGCAGGGGCACGCCGACCTCGCCCGAGGATCTGGAACAGCACCACCTGCGGGCCGGTTATTTCTTTGCCGGATCGGGCAAGTCGGAGCCACTGATTTTCGAGCGCGGAGCGGTACGCCATGAGGTGGCTGACTACGCGTTTTCCACCAACGAAGGCAATGGCCTGAAGGAAATGCTCCTCGCCGGACTGGGCGTCGGGCAGCACTTCAGGGCGATTGTCGAGGGTTACGTCGAGGCGGGCCAGTTAGTCCCGGTGTTGCAGGACTGGTCGCGACCCGGGTTGCCGCTGCATGTGCTTTATCCACCCAATCGTCATCAAAACGCCCGGCTAAAAGTGTTTATCGATTGGGTGATTCAGACGTTTGGCGTCAGACAATGATTGCTGTCACACGGATCTCCACGCGCATGGTCGGCAAGCCGAGGCTGTCGACCCCAACCTGTGTCCAGATCGGTGTGTGGTCGGGCATGTAGTGGCGGTACAACTTGACCATCGCCTCGTTGACCTCGGGAGCAAATCCACCGACATGATACGAGTTGACGTGAATGACATGCTCCCAGCCTGCGCCCGCGGTCGCCAGGGTGCGCTCCAGGTTGCGAAAAGCCTGGGCGATCTCTTCGGCGATGGACTCGGGAATGATGAACTCATCATCCCAGCCGCCTTGTCCTGACGTTTCCACGCGATCGCCAACCTTGACCGCCTGGGCATAGTGCAGGTTCTCGCGCAAATAATCGCCATAACCTGGCGTGATAAAAAATTCCGGCTTGCTCATGGTGTTTTCCTCGGATCAGTACACTACCCGGCGCATGCTAGTGGACTCAATGGAAGAGAAAAACCCCTGGTTTTTGACATGACTATTCACCGGTGTGGACAGTCGCGCATTTGGCTTTCAACCCAACCTGAGCGCGTTGTCAGTGAGCAACCGGCGCAATCACCCGCTGGGCGAACACTGTCTTGGATGTGCGCCACAACACACTGCGAGGCGGCACAATCAACTCGGAACGTTCGCCCGTCGCGCTGCCAGCGGCAGATAGAGATTGCTACCCAGTACTTTCGCCACCATCTTCTCAAAATTATATTCCGGGCGCGGCCCCCTTCTAAGGTCAACCGTCCGGCGAAAGGCAGCCAATATCGTTACTAAGTAAGCGATTGCCGCTTGATCCTTTTCAGCCAAGGCGCGGTAGCTGCAAATAAGAATGCGCTCCGTCTCGGTGAGACGCTCTTCTCTTATCACCGGTCGCGCGCCAACCAATACATACATCACGTCTACACCGTAGCGGATCAAGGCGGTTAAATAACCCGATCCGGGATGCCGCTCACCGTTTTCATAGTGGCCTTGAGCGTTGGCCTGGACGCCGCACAGGCGCGCTAATTCTTTTTGAGTCAAATTCAACCTTACCCGCTCGGCTCTAAGCCGCTTTCCGAAGTTTTTCACCGTGATGCTCCATGCGAGATTCGCCGCGACCCAATTCGCGGCGTAATGGGGGCCGGACATAAAACTGTAGCAGGGGATTGCGCAACATCGAATGTGATTGATGCACCGTCAGGTCGTTTGACGTGGCATTTTCTCCATCAAGAAGGAAAGCGTAGGGGCTGGGATGGTTACAGGACTAGAGATCTGACGGACCGTCGATGAAAAAGTCAGGCAGTTCAAGTGTCCTCTATCGGCTGCGGGAGGTGCTTTCATCGCAAACGCGGAACGTCATCGTTGTCAGTGCATCCATCGAGAACACCTATTTGGATGCTCAGGCAATGGATGTCTTCAGAATCGAATTAGAGAGCGGGCAATTTACGCTGTTCAAGGCCCATGGATATAAGCCAATTCTTCGTGCAGCGAGCCATACGGTCCTAATTGAGCATGTTATCGCTATGACGCAGGGGACTGGAGCAGTGATTCGCTTCAACGCAGATGGAGGGGTCAGAGAGCTTCGGGTGGGAATATTTGATGAGGACGACGTGGGAAGGTAGCGGCGTGTTTAGCCATTCAGAATTAATAGTCCGGTGGCTGGGTCCAAGCCAATAATACCGCTCCTGATTCTTAGACTGCCATGGCATTGACGATTTCGGCGCCATCCTGGGACGGGTCGATGTGGCGTCGGAACGGACGGGAGCCGAAAGGCATGCCGACGATCTCGACGATGGCGTTGGCCACATCACCGACATCTGCGCCTTTGGCTGTAGGCAAACGACCGGGTCCTAATCGCATGGCGATTAGAGGCTACCGCTTGAAGGTCGTAGGCCTACTGAAGATTCGGACAGTTACATGGTCGTGTGTTGCGCGTGGTCGCGCCGAGGCCCTCGTCTGTGATGTATAGTAGCGATACACCCGGCAAGACCAACGAGAACTCCCATGGTATCCATCGTCGAAAGCAAAAGCCCAATCGCCAGCAAGCTTGCGCTTGTGTGTGCACTGGCTATGTCTGCGGCTGCGTTTGCCGGTGATGGTGCGCCGATTGGGCAAGAGCCGACATATCGGACTGGCGAATTGGTAACTCTAACCTCTGCGGACGCCGATGCCTTGGCTCGTATTCCGGGTCTGATCGAGATGGGTGAAGGTGTGAATGTGTTTCTTGATCGGGCTTACGCTGCCATCCTTGCGGGTGAAGTTCCGCATCAGCATATGCTGAGTAATCCATTCACGACCGTTTCGGAGATTTTTGGCCGGGCTTTGAGGGAGGTTAAAGACCTCAAAGGTACAGGCGAATTAGGCTATTACGGAGACAGGTTAATTACCGTACTGGCTGAGTCTCGCCACAAGGCTGATCGCAATGCAAACCTGATTCGCCAAATGGTGGTTGAGCCAAAACCTTACGTCAGCTCTGTTGATCGTAGAGGCTTGGTAGCCCTTGCCAGGCTGGGTCGAGAAACCGCTGCGTCGTTCAGCTCCTGATTGATGGACCCCGTAGAGGTATCATTCCATCCGGACACCTACGATAGGTTTTTCAAGCCTCTCGAATCATCCCATCCTGGCTTTCTAGATCAACTCCTAGTGGATTTTTGCCGCTATCAGCAGTCGATGCGCGATGATCTGCCAGACTACTTTGGATTTGACGTTGAATATGGATCGCCACCAGCAATAGCGGGTTGTATCGAGCACATTCATCTGTGCATTCCACCTCGGAACTTCCCTAAGCGTCAAAAACAAGCACAACGTAAATGCCGAAAGGGCGAGCCAGAGAATGATGTTGCTCTGGTTTATGCCAGGGGCCTCTTTGAGAACAACCAGTTCTGCATTATTGGGGTACTGATGCCGGATGCGCATGAGCAGGCCAACAACAATGACCTAATGCTGTACTTAGGTCGGCTGGGTCGTGAGTTTCGCAGCGATAACTGATATCCCTGGTCACAAGTCAAAGAGGGGCCCCGCGCTAGGCTTCACTTAAGATGCCCAGCGCTCTGTCCTCCTCCTGTCTAACAATCAATCAGCAAAATCCGGCTCAACCCGTGCCAAAATTCGTTTCACGCTCTCCAAATGCACCCGCGCACTTTCCGCATCTCCAATATTGATCTGTCGGGCGGTCTTTTCCACGGTGTCCGGATCTATCTTCTTCAGAGGCCGGCCAGTGCTCATGGCTTTAAGCTGTACTTCGGCGGCCCGTTCTAGGTAATACAAATCGTCCCATGCCAGGGCGATGCTCGATCCTGTAACCATTACTCCGTGGTTCTTCAAGAACACGATGTCTGCGTGGCCCATGGTTGCAGCTATACGATCACCTTCGGTGTTGTCCAGTGCGAGGCCGTTGTACTCTTCATCCACCGCCACTCTCCCATAAAATTTCAGCGCTGTTTGTCCGGCCCACGCCAAGGGTTCACCTTCGATCATTGCCAGTGCGGTGGCGTTGGGCATGTGTGTATGAAAGGCTGCCACCGCGTTGGGTTTGTGCAAGTGCAATCGAGCATGGATGTAAAAGGCCGTGGCTTCAGGCTGGCCGTCACCCGAGATCACATTGCCGTGAAAATCACAGATCAGCAGATTCGACGCGGTGATTTCGTTGAATGCCAGCCCATAGGCGTTTACCAAAAAAAGATCCGGGTGCCCGGGAACCAAGGCTGAGAAGTGATTGCAAATGCCTTCGCTCAAGCCCAATCGTGCCGCCATGCGCAGGCTGGCGGCGAGATCGCGGCGCGCTTCCATCACTGCCGGGGCATCAAGACCGTCGTAATTTTTCTCGCTACGGGTTGTCGCGCCCAGATCATGCGCCATGGGATTCTCCCTGATCGTCGGTCCATCCCATGCTGCGGATGTACTCCGGGACCTGCGCTAAATCCGACAGCACAGCGTCAGGGGTATAGTCGGGCAACGCCTTACGTCGTGTGCCGCGGTCAATCCACACGCAGCGAAATCCCATGACTTTTGCCGCTGCAAGATCAAGATGTGGGCTGGCACAGATGTGCAGCACTTGATCGATGTCGACCCCAAGTTGACGGTGAGCATGGTTGAACAACCGGTGATCCGGTTTGTAAGCCTGTGCCTGCTGTGCGGTGATCACGCGGTCAATGTACCCCCCCAACTGAGCGACATTCCCGGAAATGATGTCGTCGTCGGTGTTGGACACGATGCACAGGTTGAAACCTTGGTCCTTCAGCCACTTCAGTGTGGCCGGGACCTCGGGAAAGGGCGGCATCCAGCCGATGCGCTGAATCAGTCCGTCTGCGTCTTGCGACTGATAATCCATGCCCAGTTCGTTCAGCGTCAGTTCCATGGACAGTCGCGAGATATCAGCGAACGATCGATGAGGCGGTGTTTGCTCCAGGCGATGCTCATGTCGATCGTACAGGTTGATAAAACGATCAGGGTCGAGGCCTTCACCCTCTTTGCTGTCCAGTAAACGCTGAACATAACTCAGCAGACCTTCATCCCACTGGATCAAGGTTCCGTAGCAATCGAAGGTAATCCAGGTAGGGCGAGGGATAGACGCGGTCATGAGGAAGCTCCGTTAGATGAACAGGCTTCCATTTAAAAACTTTACATAATCATCGTAAAATTAAATTAAGATGCCTAATTAATTTGAAAATCAAATGCAGAGGGCGTCGCCATGTTTGATCTGGAATTGCTGCGCACCTTCGTTTCGGTGGTTGATGCTGGAGGATTTACCAAGGCGGGCGAACGGGTCAACCGGACCCAATCGACGGTAAGCCAGCAGATTCGCAAGCTTGAAGAGCAATTGGGGCGACCGCTGCTGTTGCGTCAGCGAGCCGGCAAAACCGTTCAACTGACGGAAGATGGCGAGAAGTTGCTGGGGTACGCCCGTAGGCTGGTTGCACTGTCGTTCGAAGCTCACAGTGTGCTGAGTTCTCCGGAACAAAGCCAAGTGGTGAAGCTCGGGGTTCCCGAAGATTTTGACGTTCAGCGGTTGATGGTGCTGCTGTCTGGATTTTCCCATCAGCATCCCTTGGTGCGACTCGATACTTTGAGCGGGCTAAGCGTTGACCTGCATGCAAAGCTGGAAACCAAGGAAATTGATCTTGCTCTGGTCAAGCGTGATTGCAAACAAAGCTCCGCTCCGGCCTTGTGTCAATGGCCCGAGCATCTAACGTGGGTAGCTGGGCTCAGCATGCAGACGCTCGCCGATCCTCTGCCTTTGGCGGTGTTCCCTCAAGGCTGTATTTATCGCGAGCGAATAATACACGCGCTTGAGTCGGCGGGACGGCGCTGGCGCGTAGCCTTCGCGAGTCAAAGTCTGGTGGGGATTCAGGCGGCGGTCTCGGCGGGGTTGGGCATCAGTTTGCTGCCGTCGACGGCTGTGCTGGCGGAGCATCGTCCTTTGGGGATAGACGAGGGCTTCATCGAGCCACCACCGAGCGAATTGGCATTAATTTCAACCAGTCGGCTGATGCCTCCGGTACATCGGACACTGGCGGATTACCTGAAGACGCACTTGTCGCGAAGTTGAATCGTCGTTGTGCAGCATAACCATTCAGTTATCTGTAGAGCGAACGTGTGGGCGAAGCGGCGTATCAGACACACCGCGCCGGGCCGCCTCGCCAACAATCGGCGCTACAGGACTTGATCCAACACCCTCTAACGATCACGGAACTGCCGCGCAATGATAGGCAGTATCCGATAGGCATCCATCGCATAGCGCCGAGTCAGGCGCTTGGGCTCGGTGAGCAGCCGATGCAACCATTCCAGCGACAGGCGTTGCATCCATACCGGTGCGCGTTTGATTTTGCCAGACAAGAACGCCAATGATGCTCCGGCGCAAATCCCTACCCCGGTGGCACCGCCCCGTTTTAGCACTTCGGCAGCGAGTATCTCCTGGCGGGGCGACCCTACCGAAAACACTGTCATGCGTGCTTCGTGTTTCTGAATAAATGTTACGCAGCGGTCAACTTCCGCGGGATTATCAATAAAGCCCATCGGCGGGTTGTAGTGGTAGAACGTGACCGACGGGTAGTTGATTTTCAGCGAGGCGATGACGTCCTCTTCACAGCCTAATACCGTCACCGGCCAACGCCGATCCTGGGCGATGAGCATCATCGACCGAGTCAGCGTGCTTCCTGGAATAGGTTCAGCGATCTCGGCTTTGAAACGCTGCAACAGCGGGAACAATACACGGCTGTCACAGATCCGATGTCTGGCGTGCTGATAGGCCTGACGAAACCGCTCGTCGTGATCGAGCAGCACGATGTGGTTAACATTGGCGGTCACCGTATAACTGAAGGGTGCGCTGCTTAAGATGATCAGCTCGGCGATGAGATCCTGTTGCTGCCCCTGATAAAAATCGATTCCGAACACGTTCATAGGATGGGTTCCTAAAATGAAAAGTAGCGCGCACCACTGCACCTTGGCCTGGCTGAGGAAATCGGTGCTGACCGGTATAGGGCTGGCATTGGTTCATGGGCTTGTCGCGCAAGCGGAAGCCGCGACGCTGCCCATGGTTTTGATCAACGTCTCAGGGGCCGAATTCTCGGAAGGCGTGTGGCCCGGCGAAAACGGCACAAACTACTTTTTTCCCCGTGACGAGTTCTTCGCCTTGTGGAAAGCCAAAGGCATTCGGACAGTGCGCTTCCCGATAATATGGGAGCGCCTGCAACCGAGATTAGGCGGCGACTTAGATAGCACTTATGCCGGTTTGATCGACCGCATGCTGGCTCAAGCGGGCCAGCAGGGTATAAACGTGATTCTTGATGTGCACAATTACGCGCGTTACAGAAATCAGGTGATTGGCAGCTCGGCAGTGTCCGTCGATCAGTATCGACAATTAATGCAGCGCATCGCCCAACGCTGGCACAGCGCACCGGCGTTGTACGCCTATGACCTGATGAACGAGCCCCACGACGACTCCGATGCCCATTGGCCACAAGCGGCGCAAGCGGGGATTGATGCAATTCGCAAAGTGGATCCACGGCGGTTGATTATTGTCGAGGGCCGCTCATGGTCCAGCGCCGAGCGTTGGCCGCAGTCCAACGATGATTTGCTGGCACTGAAAGACCCGGCCGATAATCTGGTATTTTCTGCACACCTGTACATGGACGAAGGCGGCGGTGGTGAGTACAAAAAACCTAAGGACCCACGGATTGATCCCGACGTTGCGGTCAAGCGGGTCAAGCCGTTTATCGAGTGGTTGGAAAAGCATGGCCGTCGCGGGCAAATTGGCGAGATGGGCATTCCCGACGATGACCCGCGCTGGATCGATGCGACCGACCGTTTGCTCAGTTACCTGCGCGACCATTGCGTGCCGTTGGCGTACTGGTCAGCTGGCGAGGCGTGGGGCAATTACAAACTGGCGGTCCAGCCGATAAATGGCCGTGATCGCCCGCAATGGCCGGTCCTTGCCAAATACCTCACTGCGCCGCAGTGCACCGATTACGGTCCCATTGCCAACCGAAAAGGGCCTTGAATCACATTAGGGAACGGGAGCTCATGCATTTCCCTGCAAAAGATTGCGCCTCGTTTCCCTGGCAGGTACAGCCTGGTTGGCCGCTACCGATACCCGGGCAAAGTAAACGAAACCGGCGATGGCCAAACCTGCCAATTCGCCGCCATACATGATTGACGTAGACAGAATAAAGTTCACGCAGTTGAGTGCGAAATCCAGTTGGAACGCATTCAGCAAGTCACCCTTATTGCGGCATTGACGCATGATTCGCCAATACCCAATGTAGTAAATCAGCGCAACGATCGGCGTGAGAAAACCGTAGCGGTAAAACACGCCCATCAGACCGACGTCAGATAAGTAAAAGTAAATACTGTAGAGCCGCGCAAAGCCGCCATTCCATTGCAGCGACAAGGCCCCCATGCCGATGTAATAGTTCTGCGCGACATCACGCAGAACCAGGGCAATGGTGTTACCGCGTACGCCACCCCCGCTGGTGGCTTCGCCGACCATCGCGTTGAGTTTTGCGTATTGTTCGGCAAAAATACCCTCCGGTAGAAAGAAGTCCGCCACTAACAAAATGACCATTACCGCAATACCCACCTTGAGCAGCGTTCCCCATTGACTGCGGAAAATCCATACGCCTGCCACTGCCCAAATCAACATGGTGTTGCGGGTCTGCAGTACCAGCCATAGATAAGAAGTAAACAGCAGCAGTAACAGAACCGTCCCCAATGAGAACTGCCGCTTGAGGCGGTACATCAACATGAAGGCGCACGCACTGACGTAAGGCCCGGCAATGTCAAAGCGATTGGGTCGCAGCGGATCAGACCCGTAGTCTTTTTCGTCAACCATAAAGGTGACATCGTTGTTTTGGGGAATAATACCTAAGTAATACAAGTAGCCGACGGCAACACACGCCAGCCCGGCAAGCAAAAAATAGCGTTCCAGTTGCTCCTGAGTGAGCCGGGCTTTGATCATCAAGTACAAGACCGGGAAATACATCAGGTACAAAAAACTGCGACGCTCTTCGAGTAAACCGTATATCAGCGGTTGGCCGAATTTGGCCTTGGCCAACAGCGCCGATAACAGAGGCAACACTAACCCAAGGCACAGTATCCAAAGACCGGCCCGCGACTGATGTGTGCGCTTCCAGACCAATAGCAAAAACAGCGCGGACACCGTAATCGCCGCGATGAACAACTCACGTATATAGGGCAATCCAGCGGTTTTGTTATCTATTAAAAACAGGCACCTCGAATTGACAAATATCACCATCAATAAAAGGGTTCGATAGGAAAAGAGCGTCCTGATCACAGCCGATACCTTCGTGGATTAAACCCATGGAAAGCGCCGTATTTGCTCAGCGCCAGGAAAAAGTTAACCCTTCGCTGATGCCCTTGAGGCCATAGCGGATATTTTTCAGGCTCCGACGGTTTTGCAGCACCGTGATCGACGCCAATGCCAGCGCCGACACGATGCAGCAGGTCATGGAGTGAAATTTGCGGTTGTACATGATCGCGGCGCGATTACGATAAAAGTGAAATAGATGGCTTTTTCCCTGGGTACTGCCGCTGTCGCCGTGGCGCGCGAAACTGCGCAAAGAAACCTGACAGCGAATACCTTGGGCAGCGGCCCTGCGTTGCCAATCGACTTCTTCGGAATACATGAAGTAACGTTCATCCATCAGTCCCACCCGCTGAACGACCTCGCGGGAAACCAGCATTGATGCTCCCATCAAATAATCCGGCGTGGGCAAAGGGGTCTGGTCTAATTGCGAACGGTCCAGTTTTTTACCGATCAACCTAGTCTTGCCTAACCATGGATACAGCGTTCCGCCGCCGACACACTGAACCACTGCGGGGTTGTCGGCATACACCAACACCGATGCGCTAAAGCCGCACAGTGGATCGCTGTGCATTGTTTCAAGCAACGCCTGCAATGCGCCCGGTTCAACCGTGATGTCGTTGTTCAATATCCAGAAGTAGTCGTAGCCGGCCCGGTATGCGTAATCAATGCCAACGTTGTTCCCGCCCGCATAACCGAAATTACCGCTGTTCTTGATCAGACAACGGGAGTATTTGCGCTCACTGTGTTTTATTTCGTCTTGGGTAGTGACCCACGATTGCTGCGGGTCTTGCCCGGCCATATAACTTAGTAGTTGCTGATAGTCATCGGGCCGGGAATCGTTGTCGATGATCACGATGGGTATTTCGCAGCTGGCTTCAATAGCGTGAATACACGCTATCGTCTGCTCGGCACCGTTCCAGTTAAGAACGATTGCGCACACATTTTCATTGCTCATGGTAGCTATCCAGCGAGGGCAGATGCGCATCTGCATTGATAAGCATGACCTTGCGCCTGGCGGCGGCAAGGTCTTCCTGCATCATTTCGGCGCACATGTCCTGCGCAGTGATCTCGGGGACCCAACCCAGCTTGAGCCGCGCGTTAGTCGAGTCGCCCAACAACGAATCGACCTCGGCCGGGCGGAAGAATCGAGGGTCGACCCGCACCACCACATCGCCTACTTTTACCGCCGGGGCCAAGTCGCCCTCGACTTTCGATACTGCGCCGAACTCATTGACGCCGTTGCCCTCGAACCGCAGCTGAACGCCCATGGCGGCGGCCGACCAAGTGAGGAAGTCGCGCACCGAATGCTGGACGCCAGTGGCGATGACGAAATCTTCAGGATGCTCCTGTTGCAGCATCATCCATTGCATCCGCACGTAATCCTTGGCGTGCCCCCAGTCACGCAGGGAATCGAGGTTGCCCAGCATTAGACAGGACTGCAGGCCCAGCGCAATGTTGGCCAAGCCGATGGTGATTTTCCGAGTCACGAAGGTTTCCCCGCGACGAGGAGATTCGTGATTGAACAAAATGCCGTTGCAGGCATACATGCCATAGGATTCGCGATAATTGACGGTGATCCAATAGCCGTAAAGTTTGGCCACCGCGTAGGGCGACCGGGGGTGAAAGGGGGTGGACTCCGTCTGTGGCACTTGCTGCACCAGACCGTACAGCTCGGACGTGGAGGCCTGATAGAAGCGGGTCTTGTGACCCAACCCCAACTCATGGATAGCCGACAACAAGCGCAACGTGCCGATGCCATCGACATCAGCCGTATATTCCGGCAACTCGAAACTGACCCCGACATGGGATTGTGCCCCCAGGTTGTACACCTCGTCAGGCTGAACCCGGCTCACTACGCGGGTCACGCTGGACGTATCGCTGAGGTCTCCTTCGTGGAGAAAAAACCGGTTGGCCAGTTCCGGGTCTTGATGCAAATGATCAATACGCTGGGTGGAGCGGAGCGATACATGGCGCTTAATGCCGTGCACCTCGTAGCCTTTTTCCAACAACAATTCGGCCAGGTAAGAGCCATCCTGACCGGTGATGCCCGTGATCAATGCGCGCTTTCTGTCCATATCGTCGATACCTGCTCAGCCACGTGTTGAAGAAACCAGTTACATGTCGAACGCTGTCGTCAGGCACTTGCCGTCAGAGGTATTCAGGTCGCGCTGGACAGCGCGGAAGCGTTCGACTCCAGCCGGCGATACCACCGTTGCCCTTCGAACAGCACAATGATGATCATCGATAAGTTGATAGCCACGTTCGCGGCAGCAAAGGCCATGACCACCGCCAATGCATCTTTAAACACAAACGCGCCAGCGAACACCGCCAGGATTCGCAGGCTGGTGCTGATGACCTCGACGACCAGAAAGCGTTTTTGCAAGGACAGCGCGGGGACCGCCACCAAACATGGGCCACCGATAAAGCCGGCGAATTCAGAGAGCGCCAGCCATCGCGCGTACTCGCCGGCCGGCTGCCATTGGGCGCCAAACGCGAGACCGAACAGCCACGGTCCGGCGATGGCCAGCGTTATAAAAGGCACCAGTCCGGCCAGGGCCATGCCAGCCACACCACGCACCAACAGGCCGGTCACCGGTTCACGGGCGTGTATCGTTTGAGTAATTCGTGGGTAGTAAACGCTGCCTACTGCTTTGCCAATAAAATTGCTCGGCATCGCCAATACCTGCAGACACAGGGCAAAAAATCCCGCAGGCACCGCGCCAAAGGCCGACGCCAGGACCAGGGTAGGCATGTGTACCGACAGCGCATTAATCAACACTTGAGGCGCGCGATAGAGCGGAAAATCTCGGTAGTCGGCGGCCAATTGCCGCAGCTTTTTAGGCGCTTCAGGAACTTGCCGGGCACCGGCCGATAATTGGGCGGTGCCCCGCAAGCGGATGCCTATCAATAACAAAGCGCTGTGGATGACGTAATACAGCGCACTGGTCACCACCAATACCGGGGCCGATGATTGGACCAGACCGGCGAGGCTCCGGGTGGCGTTGTACAGCAAGGCATGGAGTGTCGCGGCTCGGGCCGTGAGGCTGAACGCTTGGGTGCGATACAACCATTGCTGGGTGATTTCCAGCACGGCGGAGCTGAACATAACGATCGGTAACAGCATCAGGTACGGGATCAAAATATCGATGCCGAGGGATGCGGCGAACCGCGCGCCAAAGCCATACAGCAGCAAAGCCGATGCGCCGCAAATCACGGCCGCGACCAGCAGCGACAAGCGGATTAACCCTCGGGCCTCGCCGTCGCGCAACGGCAATACAATCGCCATGGGGTAGGTCAGCGCACACCACGGAATCAGGATAATGCTCAGGCTCTGAAAGGTCCCGACCACGCCGAACGCATCCGGACCATATATGCGCATGATCACCGGAATCAGCGCCAAATTGATCGCCTGCGCGCCGGCGCTGCCGGAAATTGTCGTCAGGATATTGCGCACCAGACGACCTCGGTAAAGCTGCTGAAGCGCAGCGCGCCATCCCACACTGCTGCGCTGCGGCGCGGTGACGCTTAAATCGGGGTCTGCCATGCCGTTCTCCGCACCAATGGATCGGATCTTTATTCTTTGCAATGAAATCAAAACTCGTAGGCGCTGCCGAAGGCTGCGATTCTCTGGCGCAATCGCAGCCTTCGGCAGCGCCTACAGAGTCGAATTCCATGCAGACTGCATAGGTTTTCGCCATGCACGGCTTAGTAAATGTTCCGTGAAAACAAGCTAAACGGTGTTTTAAGCAAAATCTTGATGTCTAGCCACAGCGACCATTCGTTGATGTAGGCCAAGTCTTTTTCGACCCGCTGTTGCATTTTTTCCAGTGTCTCGGTCTCGCCACGCAAGCCGCTTATCTGTGCCAGGCCGGTTATGCCGGGTTTGATTCGGTGCCGGGCCATATAGGCCTGGATCTTGTCGCCGTAATATTGGTTATGCGCAACCGCATGGGGACGTGGCCCCACCAGTGCCATTTCACCGCGCAGCACGTTTATCAGCTGCGGCAATTCATCCATCGAAGTGCGTCGTAAAAACGCCCCGACGCGGGTGACGCGTGGATCACCTTGGGTCGCCTGTTTGACCACCACGTCATCGTGCAAGCGCATGGAGCGAAACTTCCACACGTTAATCACCGAGCCGTTCCAGCCATGGCGTGGCTGGCGGAAAAACACCGGCCCGGGTGACGACAGTTTCACCGCAGCCGCCACCGCCAGCAGCACCGGGAACAGGATGATCAGGGTGATCAGTGCTATCCCACGATCAAACAGCTCTTTGCCTAAGACCGCTGCCGGATGGGAGCTGCGTGGCGTTTCATTGAGGTAAATCGCCGGAAATTGTTCAATTTGCGCGACCGACTGATTGAGCAGCGTCATGCTGCCGAAATCCGGTATCCAAACCACGTCAACGCTGAGGTCCAGCAACTTCAGGTAGATCGTCTCAATTTGCGCCGCTTTATTCAGGGGCAGAGCGATGTATACCCGCCGCACCTTGGCGCGCACCACCAGATCGGACAGCCCTGACAAACCATCCAGAACCGGCAAGTCGCTGTCGACCTCGGCGGACTCGCTATCGATCGAAACCAAACCCAACACCGGCACGCGCACGCGCAATTGCTTGGCCAAGGCGTACGCCAGGGGAGAGGTGCCAATAATCACTGCTGTGCGCTCGAAACGCAGCCAGCGCGAATGCAGGTTCATCAGGTAGTGCAGAGGCAGATACGTGCACGCCTGGGCGACAAATCCGAGGGCCGCAGCCTCGCCCAGCAGCCTGTGATTAAGATTGCCGTAGCCCAGGCATAACAGCGCCGCTCCATACACCGCCGCCATTAACAGCGTCCAGCCCGCCAGCACCCGAAGCAACCCTGAACCATAGCCGTAGCGCTTGTGGTACACGTGCAACGCGCTATAAATCGGCACCGAACCCAGCACCCCCAATAGCATCAAAACTCGATATTCAGCCGGGATGGCGCCAAATTCATGGAACACCAGATAGCAAATCGTCAGGTTGGACATCACCGTCGCGCTAAACCATTGGCCCCAGAACGTCAGGCCGCGGCGATTAACCGAAGGGTGCAGGCGTGGAGCAGTCATGGTTGATATCCCACTGATTGCGGTTACCTGTAATGCCTTGCCCAGGTGAATGCTAGTGATTTGAGTTAACCCTGTTGGCTTAACTCGTTTCGCCCGGTAGGTAGCCGTAATACCCCTGGTGACCATACCGCGCGTTGAGAGCAGACACCTGATTGAGGATCACTCCGGTGACGGGAGCCCCATTGCGCAGCAACTCGCCAACACCGCGTTGGACCTGCGGCACCGACGTGCTGTCGGATTTGACGACGTAGAGCACTGCATCCGCCATGGCGCACAGCAATGCGGCGTCACTGACCGACTGGCTGGCGGGCGAATCGATGATAATTCGGTCGTAACGTTTTTTCGCCCACTCGAGAAAACTCCGGAAGCCCGGCGATGCGAGTAGCTCCAGCGGATTGGAGGGCACGGCCCCGGCAGGCAGAACGTCTATATCGCCAACGTGCCTAACGCAGTCTTCGCCCCGGGCACTGCCATTGATCAGGTTTGCCAGGCCGACCTTTTCGTTACTTAAACCGAAGTTGCGGGCCAGGGTAGGGCGACGCAGGTCGGCCTCTATCAACAGCACCTGATCGAGTCGTCCCAGGGCACAGGCCAGATTAACCGCTATCGCGCTTTTGCCTTCGCCGGGAATCGAGGATGTGATCACCACCACACGGCGTCGATCCTCGATATCGTCGAGCATCACACTGGTCCTGATGGTTCGAATAGCTTCGTTGAACGCCGCGTTGTCGTTGCGCTCGAACTGGCGAGCAATACGCGCGCGGCTCTTCTTTTTCAACAGCGGAACGACGCCCAGCACCGGCAAACGCAGTTTTTTCTCGATATCGTCGCTGGATTTAAAGGTGTTTTTCATCGAGTCGCGCAGCAACTCGAAGGCACAGCCCAACCCCAGCGCCAACAGGGCAACAATCGACAAAATCAACGATTTGCGCGGGGTGTTGGGCTGCATCGGCAGCATGGCTTCGTCAACAATGCGTGCGTTGCTCAGTCCGATATCGGCAGTGGCGGTGGTTTCTCGCAGGCGAGTGAGGAAGGTGTCGTACAGCGAGCGGTTGCTGTCTACATCGCGCTGCAGTTCACGCAGCTTGAACTCTTTGCGCGAGATGTCCTGGATCTGTTGTCGACTGCTGTTAACCGACGCACGCAACGAATCCTCGTTGGATTGCGCCAGTTGGTAATTGCGCTTCAGCCCGGCCAACACCTGATTGACCTGGATGCGCATGCTCGCTTGAGCGGCCGCCAAATCGGAGCGTGCGGCGAGCATTTTCGGATGGCGGTCGCCGTAGCGCCGCGACAGCTCATCGACCTTGGATTGCGCCCGGGCCTCGTCGGCCTGGAACTGTTGAATGACCGGATTATTGATCACCGCTGGAATGCTCGACAACTGATCCGCGCCCTTGCCACTCATGGACAGCACTTGCTGGTACTGGCTTTGCGCATCGGCCCGCTGACGACGCGCCTCGACCATGCTGTCGCTGGTTTTTGCCAGCTCATTGGCGCTGATGGTGACCACGCCACCCACGTCAACCAGCCCTTCGGCGTCACGATAACTTTGGAGTTTGGCTTCCGACTGTTGCAACTGCGTGCGTAACTCGACCAAGCGCGTATTCATCCACTGGCTGGCCGTCACTGAATCACCGATTTGCGCATCGAGACGGCTTTCCAGATAGCCATGGGCCAAGGCGTTGGCGGCCGATGCAGCGGTTTGTTTATCTTTGAGCGTCACGGCGATGGTGACCAGTTGGCTTTTGCCCACGGCTGCCACAGCGGTATGGTCCATCAGTGCCAGTACAGCACCGTCGAATACTTCAGACGACGTCAGCGTTTCACCCGTGCTCCACGAAGCGGGGAACAACCCGGGCGACAGTTCGGCGAGCAGCATTTTGCCACGCTGCATGAGGTTGACCTGTTGACGCGGATCAAACTCGGGATGCTCGGTAAGGTTCAACTTGCGTACTGCACGCTCAGCCACATCTCGGCTTTGGATCAGGCTGATTTGTGTCTGTAGGTAATCGTTGGTGGGATTATTCGGGTCGGCAGTTTGCTGAAACGAAATCAGCATTGCGCCCTTTGGTTCAATGACCAGCGAGGCGACGGCCCGGTAGACCGGCGTTACCGACTGCATCAGGAGTGCCACCAGCACCGTGGCTATAAGGGCCAGGGTCAAAATCCGCCACTTGCGTGCCCACAGTGTGTAGCCGATTTTGCGCGAGTCGAGGAAATCCCGATCATCTTCCAGCGGCGCCATGTAGCGCGTGTTGATCTCGCGTCTGTTGCTAATGCTGACCTGGCCCATATCAGAAGAACCCCTGTTCAATGTTGATGGTGTCACCCGGTTCAACCAACGTATTCAGGCTGGCTTTGATGCTGCTGCGGGTTGGGTCTGCGCCACGCACAATGGTGATGCGCTTATCCGATGCACGCTCCGTCAGCCCACCCGCCACGGCGATGGCGCGGTCCAGCGTCAGGCCCGGCTGGAACGGATAGCCACCGGGTAACTTGACCTCACCGCTGATGTAAAACTGTCGATACGTCAGCACACTGACCGACACCCGAGGCGCCACCAGATACCCGTCCTTGAGTTTGTCGGTGATCAATTTTTCCACTTGGGCCGGGGTTAAGCCTTTGGCGTTGATCTCGCCAATGAACGGGTAGGAAAAGGTCCCTGCGTCGTTCAGTCGAATTTCCTTGAAGCTGAGGTCCGTTTCGCCGAAGACGTTGATGTTAATGACATCGCCCGAACTGAGCTGATATTGCCCCGCAGCCAATACCGGCACGCTGCAGACCAGCAGTAACACTGTGATGAGTAATTGACGGATGAACATGGAACAACCTCTCTCAGGTTATGAAGTTGGCTGTACAGGAGATTCCGATGTCTCCCGGATTTCTGTAGAACCTGTATCGGGAATCAGGCGACGCGGTTTGTTGTGCAACTGATATCAAAGGCTCAACCCAATGCTCATTAAGTACACGTTGCGGGTGTAGGTCTGATCACTGTCATTGGAGTCGTTTTTCCAGCGTTGATAGCCCATTGTCACGTCGGCCCAGCGAGTCGCCGAATAAATCACCGAGGCGCCGTAGGTATTAAGCGTGTCGTCGCGCCCTACGCCCAGATAACGAAGGTCCGCATAGCGATAGTTGACCTCCGTGGAAATCCACGGCGTCCACGTATGTCGCCAGCCCAGCCGGGTGCTGGTGTCATGGATGGTACTGGCGCCGTCGTCACCTTCTTCGAATCGTTTACTGGCGTTCAATGAAAACGTGGAGTAGGTGCGCGGCTTATAGTCCACGCCCACTTCCCAGGTTGGGCTGCTGTAGTCATTCACAGCAGCACTGTCGAAATTCTTCTGCTCGTAGCCTACGCGTATGCTGCCGCTGAGCTTGGCGCTGACGTCCCGCGTCAGGCCCACCAAGGCGACATCGCCAGTGCTGTCACGGGTGCTGTTTGACAGTAAGTAATTGAAATCGCTGTGCCGCACCTCAACCAATGTGCGGGTTCGGCCGCCGAGGCGGTGAAACCAGGTCGCGTCAAGGGTGGTGGTGTTGTGCTCTCGGTCGTCGTTGAGGGTGCCACTGTTTTGGAAGCGCAACTCTTGATAACCGGCCAACACGTCAATCTGGTTCATACCGCTGAGGACGCCGAAGCTGTAGCCCAGGTTAGCGTTCTTCACGGTGTACTTGTCATTCTCGCGAGGCTGGGTGGTTTGCACGGTGTCTTGGGCGCGGCGATAGCCAAGCTCCCAGTTCACACGGTTGCGCGCGTTCAATTCAACAATACTTTTTGCGGTGAGGCGCTGATCGACATGGTTGGCGTCGGCGTGGTCCTCGTAGGTTTGGCTGTCGGCGGAGTACTCTACCTGGTAGCCACTGGTGCCGGTTTGCGTCCCTAAAACGAAGGTCGGACGCACAGACGTGACCCACGCCGACTGGACCTGATTGGGCAATGTCCGAAAGTTATCGTCATAGCGCTCACTGACTTTCAAGGTCGGAGTGAATTCAAACCCGCCGATTTCCACGCTTCGCGGTTCGTCTGCCATCGCCACCAGCGGAAAAGGAACTAGCACGAGCATCGTCAGCAGATTTTTCCCATAGATCATTAACGATTCCTTTTTCGGAACACGCATAGAAAAAATTTCTCAGCCACACGGCGTTAATGCGCAATAGCGACGGGTGCTAGCAAAGAAGAGGAAGACAAATGGCAATGCTACCGCCCACCTGTACCTTGGGCACAAGCTGCGGGTTTCTTCACATCAACTATGCATAAAGCGGCATAGACAGCCGATGACTGCGGTGTACCCTGCGCGAAAGAGTGTCGCGTTAAGGGGAAACTACAAGGGGAAAAAGGTCAGAACCAATGGGTGGCTAGGGGCGGAACTGTTCTGTGTCGTAATGGCTAGACAATCTGATTATGAATAAAGTTTTTGGCTTTTGTATGTTGGACGACAAACGGAGCGGAACCCCGCCCAATGACAACCCCATTGATATTAAAGTGTCGATATATTGACTGATGGATGAAGTTATAATAGTAGGCTTCATAAGCAAATGAATCACAAAGAAAAATAGTTACACTCCATAAAGAAATATCGAATTAACTGTGGTGATCACGCCATGTTCGACGGGCGAATCTCTTAAGGGGGTGCGGAGCATGTCCTAAGGCTTGAACTCCCCCGACAATCGCACGTCAATATGTCTCTTTCGATTCACCGAGTTCGCCGTGCCAAAAATTATCATGTCGCAATCGTCGGCCCCGGCACAGACCGAGGAAGAGGCGAAACTATTCGGTACTCCGAAGGACCGACTGGATTTCTATCGCCGTGAAATTCATTTCGAAACCACCAATCTGTCCAGCCGTACCAACGCTTATCTTTCTGCCCAGGCGTTTCTGGTCATTGCTTACGCTTCGTCCATGGCCAATCTAAACCCCAATTGGGGTGCGGTTTTCACCTTGGTTGTGCCGCCGATCCTGGCCCTGTTCGGGCTGGCAAGTTCAGTCAGTGCCTGGCCCGGTATCAAGGCCTCGTGTGACATCATTGATCACTGGTACTACAAGCAAAGCGGGCTGCTGCGAAGTGAACCGGTTATCGGCCTCGCTTACGACGATTCGCCTTTATTCAGCAGTTGGGAATCCAGTGACAGTGGGCATAAAAA
This sequence comes from Pseudomonas sp., assembly GCF_028293835.1. Classification (GTDB taxonomy): domain Bacteria; phylum Pseudomonadota; class Gammaproteobacteria; order Pseudomonadales; family Pseudomonadaceae; genus Aquipseudomonas. Next base: position 13,183 of record NZ_JAQGNX010000131.1, on the reverse strand, counting down.
GTCGCTGCTGTTCTCGAAAAGAACGCCCAGGATGTTTGCAGTGTTATGGTTGTTCCTCGGTGTTTTTGCAGTGGTTATCCATCTGAGTCACCCCGTGCATTAACGTCTGTTATACCGATGCCCTACGTAGGGCAGGGTCCGGGGAAGACAACACTGCCTTTTTTGCAGGAAAGACATGAACTCTCTAACAACCAACAAACACTCCAAAGCGCTGACGCCAACCCGGCGAACTGTTCTTAAAACCCTTCTGACTGCCTACACCGCTTCACTGATCCCCTGGGCCTTGGCCGAGCCGATCAACAGCGCCGATCAGGGCGCTTTTGTCGCGATGTCGGCCATTATTGCCGGGCGCCAAACCCTCAACGGTGAGCTGGCGCAAAACCTCTATCTGGCCCTTGTCGCAGACGACCCGACCTTTGCCGCTGGGGTGAAAAACCTTTTGGCGCTGGTGAGTCAGCGCCAGATCGACCCGATCAATCTGCAAAAAACACTCGATGACGAAAAATCACCTTTAGCCGCCGTGCCGCGAAAAATCGCGACGGCGTGGTTTATGGGGGTGGTTGGCAGTGGCGAACACGCACGCTGTATCGCCTACGAGAATGCCTTGAACGCGGTCATGGTCGCCGACGTGCTCAAGCCGCCGACCTATGCCTATGGCCCTTATGGCAGCTGGGCCGCCAATCCAAACGACGAGGTGCCCAATGCCTGATGCGCTTTCGGCTGACATTGTGGTTATCGGTTCCGGTATTTGTGGGTCACTGGCGGCGCTAAAATTAGTCAAGCAAGGCGCTTCGGTGTTGATCCTTGAAGCGGGCGGGGCGATAGAGCGCGGGCGGATTGTCGCGGCGTTTCGTAACTCCACGCGCAAGAGCGACTGGATGTCCCCCTACACCTGCTCGGAATGGGCGCCGCACCCGGTCTACAAACCGGTGGAGAACGGCTACCTGGTCCAGGCTGGACCTTATCCATACCCGGCGGAATACATTCGCGGCGTCGGCGGCACCACTTGGCACTGGGCCGCCCAGGCCTGGCGGTTGGTGCCAGATGATATGCGCATCCAGAGTTTGTACGGTGTTGGTGTCGACTGGCCGCTGAGCTATGAAGAACTCGATCCGTTCTATCAGGAAGCGGAAGAAATCTGGGGCGTCTCCGGTGCCGAAAACACTGGATCGCCGCGCAGCAAACCCTTCCCGATGGAGCCGGTCACCGAGGCGTACGCCATGCGCCGGGTGCGTGAACGGCTAGCGCCCACCTACGCTGTGGTTGGCAACACCACTGCCCGCAATAGCCGCAGCTACGATGGCCGACCGGCCTGCTGCGGCAATAACAGCTGCCAGCCGATTTGCCCCATCGATGCGCAATACCATGGCGGCATCGCCATCCAATCGGCAGTGGATGCCGGTGCGAAGCTGCAGATCAATGCCGTGGTTTACCGTATCGAGCATGACGACAACGGCAAGATCGTTGCCGTGCACTATTTCGACCCGGACAAAAACACCCATCGTGTCACCGGCAAGACGTTTATTCTGGCGGCCAACGGTATCGAGAGTCCCAAGCTGTTGTTGCTGTCCTCCAGTAGCAAATACCCTGATGGTTTGGCCAACAGTTCCGGCATGGTCGGCCGCCACCTGATGGACCACCCCAGCACATCTATCACCTTTGATGCCGACGAAGAACTGTGGCTAGGGCGGGGGCCGCAAAGTCCAAGCTCGATCAACAGCATGCGCGACGGCGAATTTCGCAAGGATCACGCGCCGTATCGCCTGGACTTCACCAACATTTCCCGAGTCAACAACGCCACCGATTCGCTGATTGCTGCCGGAGTTTATGGTGTCGAATTCGAGAAGCAATTGCGTCACCGCGCAGCCTTTGAAATGAGCCTCAAAGACGTGTTGGAAGTGCTGCCTAATCCGCAGAACCGCATCATCCTCAGCGCGCAAAAAGACGCTCTGGGGATCCCCAAACCTGAAGCGCATTACGCCATCGATGATTACACCCGGCGGGGCGCCCAGGCGTCGCACAAGGATTTCGCCCGCATCGCCGAACTCATGGGTGGCACCAACCTGCGCTACAGCGCTGAAGGTGCGTTTTCCAATAACCAGCACATCACCGGCACCATGAGCATGGGCAGCGACCCGAAGACTTCCGTGTGTGACAGTTTTGGTCGCACTCACGATCATGAAAACCTGTTCATTTGCAGCACCGGTGTGATGCCCACCGCAGCGACCATGAACTCAACCTTGACCGGCGTCGCCCTGGCTTTGCGCACGGCGCACCACATACTGCCTGATCGGGTTATTGCCCGGGCTTCCCCCGATGGTTCATCGACCGAACACGTGGGGGGCTGACCTCAATGAACTGGAAAACGTGCCTTCTCAGGCAGATGGTTATTTTCGCGATTGGCTCGGTATCGTTACAGGTCAGTGCGGCCAGCAGCGAGCTGATCCAGCGCGGCAAGTACGTGTCCACCGTTGGCGATTGCGTGGCATGTCACAGCGTCCCCGGTGGCCAACCGTTCGCGGGCGGGCTGGATTTGTCGACGCCGATTGGCACCATCATTTCAACCAATATCACCCCGTCGAAAACCGCTGGCATCGGTAATTACACACTAGAGCAATTCAGCGACGCGCTACGCAAAGGTATTCGCGCGGATGGCGCGCATCTGTATCCGGCAATGCCTTACACCTCGTACGCCAAAGTCAGCGACGATGACGTGCAAGCGATGTATGCCTATTTCATGAATAGCGTCGCGGCGGTGGACACGCCGACCAAGGCCACTGAACTGCCTTTCCCGTTCAGTATCCGGCTGTCCATGGCTGGCTGGAATCTGCTGTTTCTCGACAGTCATCCATACACGGCAGATCCCGCACACAGCGCCGAATGGAATCGCGGCGCCTACTTGACCCAGGGCCTGACCCATTGCAGCGCCTGCCATTCGCCACGCAACCTGTTGATGGCAGAAGTCTCTTCCGAGGACCTGGCCGGTGGCGATGTGGGAACCTGGTACGCGCCCAATATCACCGCTGACCCCAACGCCGGCATCGGTGGCTGGGAAACGGATGAGTTGGTCAAGTACCTGAAGACTGGCTCGAGTCTTGGCAAAGGCCAAGCGGCTGGGCCAATGGCGGAAGCGGTCGACCATAGTCTGCAGTACCTCACCAGCGCGGATGCGCAGGCAATTGCGGTCTACCTCAAAAGCGTTCCGGCGCACCGCGACCCGGCTGACAGCAAACCGGTGTATGCCTTGGGTCAAAAGACTGATGAATTGGGTAGCGTACGTGGGATCGCTTTACCGGCTGACCCAAACAAAATGAGCGGCGCGCAGATCTATGACGGTTATTGCGCGTCTTGCCACCAGGCGCAGGGTCAAGGCAGCTTCGAGGGTGGCCTGCCTTCCTTGTCGCACAACACCGCAGTCGGTCGTAGCAACACGCACAATCTGGTGATGGTCATCCTCGAGGGCATTCATCGCAACAGCGATGGCTCAGACCTGAGGATGCCTGGTTTTGCCAGAACCTTGACTGACCCGCAGATAGCAACGCTCGTCAGTTATTTGACCAGGCTGTACGGCAATCCCGAGGCGAACGTCAGCGTTGCGCAAGTCCAACAGCGGCGTGGGGGCGGTGCTGAATCGTCGCTGATTGCGTGGGTTCAAGGCGCGATGGTCGGGGGAGTTATGATCGTTCTTACCTTAATGGTGTGGTTTGTCCGTCGTCGCCGTCGTATGTAAATCGACGCTAAGACGCTAATAAAAAGGGGGCTTGAGCCCCTGCGTACCACGAGGAAGTGAGTAATGACCATGAAGCGGGTTTTCACTGGTGTGCTGTATGCGGCAATTGCATCGGCATCGATGCACGGCTTTGCGGCGGATAAACCGGGCATAGCCGCTCACACAGAGGTATATGCGAGCGTTGGTGAAGAACTTCGGCATTACTCTTTAACCAGCGGCTCTTTAATCAGCGGCTCTCAGACCAACAACGGGGCCAGCCTGAAACTGGATGAAACGCTGCGGTTACCGGCGACTATACAGTTCGCCGTGGCTGATCGTGCCCACCGGCATCTGTATGTAATTTCCAGCAACATTAGCGCAACCAACCCTGGCGACGTCAACCTCCTCAACGTTTTTACGATTGATCAGCACAGCGGCCGCCTGACCGCGCTGGGCTCCCCGGTTAATTTGAAAGAGCGGCCGATTCACCTGACCCTGGACCGTGAAGGACGCTATGCATTGGTCGCCTACAACAAGTCGGCAACCCTCAGCGTGCACCCGATTGAAAAAGACGGCCAAGTCGGCGCGGCCATCGAGCAGCAACAACCGGTACAAGCGGGCATCTTTACCCATCAGGTCACGGTGATGCCGAGCAACAAATTCGTGATCGCAGCCGGGCGTGGCAACGATGGGACGCCGGGACACCCGGAGGATGTGGGGACGTTGACCACCTTTACCTACACCAACGGTCAGTTAGGCCAAGGCAGCCGGGTAGAATTCGAACCCACCGTGGGACCGCGGCATGTGGCATACGCGCCGAAAACATCGCTGGCGTACGTGGCGACTGAGCGCGGCAGCAAAATTTATACCTACAAGATTGCCGACAGCGGCCAACTCGCCGAACACGCTTCGTTCAAAACCTCGACCCTTGATCCGCACTGGAAACCTGAAGCAGACGAGGGGATCAAGAAGGGCGGGGTGATTCAGCTCAGCCCGGACGGCAAATTTTTGTACGTGACCAATCGCTCCGACGAGACGGTGAGCAAGGGCGGCCAGACAGTCTTCAAGCACGGCGAAAATGACATAGTGACTTATGCGCTGGATGCAAAAACTGGCGAGCCGAAGCTGTTGCAGCATATCGACAGCCAAGGCATCGAGGCGCGGACATTTGCCGTCCTTGCAGACCAGCACCTGTTGATCGTCGGCAACCAAAAAAGCGGGCTAGTGACCAAAGACGGCAAAGTGCTTGAGATCAAGGCTAACCTGGCCGTGTTTAAGATCAGGCCCGATGGCAGATTGAAATTCGTCGAAAAATATGAGATCAGCGACCCGACTAAATCGCTGATGTGGGTGGATGCCTACAGCATTGGCGGCTGATCTGTAGGAACCAACTTGTTGGCGATAGGCACATTGCGGTGTGTCAGCCCGCGGCCTCACCAACAAGCTGGCTCCTGATGAATGCAGCAGCGCGGGCACCGCTCGATTCAACGCAACGGCAATCCGTAACCCTGGGGCTGAAAGCCTTCCAGGCTGCGGATCACTCTATCTGCATGAGCGAACTTTTCGGCAGGCATGGCCGAATCCGGCACGGCGATAGCGAGCATACCTGCTGCTTTCGCGGCGGTAATGCCGAACGGCGAGTCTTCGAACACCATGCACTGCGCTGGAGGAATGCCGAGGCGCTGGGCCGCGATCAGGAAAATATCAGGTGCGGGTTTTGCCGCTCCCACCTGGGGGTCATCGGCGGTGACTACCGTGTCGAACAGCGCAAACCAGTCTTTGTGCAGCGTGGTTTTCAGTTCAAAAAAGTGCTTCGAAGAACTGGTGCCCACGGCGATTGGCACCTTGTTCGCTGACAGGTGCCTGACCAGCGCTTCGGCGCCTGGCATCGCTTTAGCCCGCGGAAACCGTTCGTTCATCAGCGGCGTTCGTGCGTCCAGGTATTCATCGATGCTCATGGGCAATTGCAGTGCGCCGATGATGTAGCTCGCCAGATCACGAGCGCCGAGGCCGATGGTGTTTTGCTTGAGGCTCCAGTCAAATTTTCGACCCTCGTAACGGTCGGAGATGATCTGGGTAACTTCGGTATAGATGCCTTCGGTGTCCAGCAACAGGCCATCCATGTCGAAAATCACGGCGGTTATGGCGCCGAATTCATTAAGCGAAGCATTCATCGGGTGTTTCCACAGGTTAAAAGTCGAGGCGGTTCAGGTGCGGCCTGCATAGTGGTCGATCAGTCGATTCAGGAGAATGGCCAGGATGATAATTACCCCGGTAATTGCCATCTGATAGAACGAACCCAAGCCCAGCAAATTGAAAATGTTACGCAGCACTTGCAGCAGCATAACCGCAACCGCCGTGCCAACCACACTGCCGCGGCCACCGAACAGGCTGGTGCCGCCCAAGACCACGGCGGCAATGGCATCCAGTTCCAGCCCTTGGGCCGCCGTCGGCTGACCCACATGCAGGCGTGATGTCATGAGCATGCCGGCGAACGCAGCCAACCCGCCGCAGATGGCAAACACAGCGATGGTCACGGCGCGCACCGGCACCCCGGACAAGCGCGCGGCCTCCAGATTACCGCCGGTGGCCAGTACGTATTCACCGAAGACGGTGTAGCGCAACACCAGCCACGCCACCAGGGTGATTACGATGAACACCAAACCCAACACCGGAAACACGACGCCTTGGCTCGGCAGAATATCGATCATTGCTGAGCCAATGCGGGTAAAGCCGGCTGGCAGGTTACCAATGGGGGCGCCGTCGGAGGCCAGGAATGTCGCGCCGCGCAGCGATACCAGGCCGGCCAGGGTCACGATAAAACTCGGGACTTTGCCAAATACGGTAATCGCGCCCATAAAAGTGCCGATGAATAGCCCGACCAACAACGTCGCCGGTACTGCCAGCCAGCCGCCGATCTGCTGCTGGAGCATCACCGAGACCACGATCCCGCCAAACGCGCAGACGCTGCCCACCGACAGGTCAATGTTGGCGGTGAGAATCACGAACGTCATGCCAATCGCGACGATGCCAACAATGGCTCCTTGCTGGAACAGGTTGGCGATGTTGCCGAAGGTCAGGAAGTCGTCAGACAGAAACGTAGCGACCACCACGGCCAGGAGGAAAATGAACACGAAGTTGTAACGCATGACCCAATCGAGCACAGCGCGACGACGCAGGGCGCCGAACAGAGAAACTTTTTCGAAAACAGGCAGGCGATTGCTGGTAATGGTCATGATATGTGCACTCTTTTACCGGTCAGAATGGTGTGCTCGATATGGTCGCGAGGGGTCGTCAAGGGATCGAAACACTCCGCGTTGCGGCCCTCATGCATGACCCAGATGCGGTCGCAGTTGACATACAGCTCGTCCAGTTCGCTGCTGGCCACCAATACGGCAGAGCCTTCCTGGGCCAAGCTGCGGGCCAACGCGTACAAGTCAGCCTTGGCGCCCACATCGAGGCCACGGCTGGGCTCGTCCAGCAGTAACAGGCGGGTGCCTTCGATCACCCACTTGGCCATCACCACTTTTTGTTGATTGCCGCCGGATAATTGCCGAACCGGTTGATCGAGGTTGTCGAACTTGGTTTGCAAACGCTTGAGGACCGGCTCGCTGCGCTGCTTGGCCTGCCAATGGGAAAACCAGGTCAAGCGGTGGGTGTGCACCAGCGTTGCGTTGCGATAGATCGGCGCATCCAACATCAAGCCTTCGGTCTTGCGACTTTCCGGAACCAGCCCAATGCCTTGGCGAATCGCGTCGCGTGGGGTGTTGGGTTTATAGGCCTGACCGAACAGTTCGATGTCGGCGGTGACCCGTCCGGAGCCGAACAGCGCTTTAAGCAGGCTGCTGCGACCGGCGCCATTAAGCCCGGCCAGTCCAACGATTTCGCCTTGGCGCACTTCAAGGCCGTGAACGTTCAGACCTTGAGCACCCTGTAGATTATCAACTTTCAGCGCCAGTTCAGCCCGGGGAGGGGTGCGTGCGCTGCGTTCCAGCAGTTCCCGGTGCTCGCCCACCACAGCGTTGATCAGTGCCTGATCATCCACCTCGCTAAGCTCGCGGGTTTCCAAGGTGCAGCCGCCGCGCAAGACCGTAACCCGGTGGCCGATCTCGCGGATTTCATTCAGGCGGTGGCTGACGTACAAGACCGCAACACCCGCCGCCGTGATCTCGCGGATCACCTGGAACACTCGTTTCAGCTCGGTCTCGTTAAGCGCGGCGGACGGCTCGTCCATCACCACCAGCTTGGCGTCGCAGGTCAACGCGCGGGCAATCGCCGCCAATTGTTGATTGGCAATAGACAATGTCTCGACCCGGGCCGTGGCGCTGAAATTGGCGCCGACCCGCTTCAAGGCTTCAGCGGCCCGGGCGCTGCGTTTGGCTCGGGAAATAATTCCGTAGCGGTTGGGTGTGTAGCCGAGCATCAGGTTCTCTTCGACGGTCATTTGCCCGATCAAATCCAGTTCCTGATAAATCATCACGATGCCGGCTTCTCGGGCCTGCTGAGGATTTTTCAAATCAACGTGGCGCCCGCCCACCAGCATTTCACCACCGTCGGGACGATGGGCGCCGGCAACGATTTTCAACAAGGTACTTTTGCCCGCGCCATTGGCACCGAGCAAGCAATGAACTTCGCCGGGGCGAACGGTCAGTGACGCGTCGGTCAGCGCCACCACATTCGGTGGAAAGCGCTTGGCGAGGTGGCGGATATCGAGGGCCATTTCAGTCATGGTCTTGCTCCAGCAAGAAACGTGCGGTGGCCTCGTCGGTGGCGAGTACGTTGACGTAGCCTGCGCGGACGCTGGCTTTAACGATCTGATGCTTATGCGCGCCGACGCAGACCGCAATCGACCAGGCTTTATCGCGCAGCGCCTGTGGGCGTAAGCCAAGGGTCCGGTCGTCCAGTTCAGGCATCACCACCTGACCGTCGGCGCCGATAAAACGACCCATGATGTCGCCGACTGCGCCGCGACGCTCCAGCTCCGCCAAAAGCGCGGCGTCTATATAGCCGGACTCCATCAGCACCGAGTGCGCCGTCAGTTCGCCGAGGCTGAAACACGCCACTGAGGCTTGTTCGCCCAGGCGCAACACGTCAGCAATAATAGGGTCTTGTTCCAATGCCTCGCGGGTCCGAGCGTTGCCGAGGATCGCCGGCACCGGCAACAACGTCGCTTGGCCGCGGGCCGCATGGGCGAAGCGCTCGGCGACGTTGTGGCTGGGTTCGCCCACTGAGCGCGTGTTGATAGCACCGTTGAGCAGCACCACATTGACTGATTCATTCCAGCGCGGGACCAGCCATTGAGCCATCTTGGTCAGGGTTCGGCCCCACGACACTCCGATCAAATCCGGTGCTGGTTGCAGGCTGCACAAGTAGCGAGCGGCGGCCTGAGTCACCGCATTCAAGCCGCTGTCGTCACCGACCACGCCCAGCACCAGGGCTTCGCGCAAGCCAAACGTGCGCTGCAACGCTGCTTCCAGTTCGGGCAAACGAGCGGAGCGGGGAATGATCTCGATTCTGACCACACCGGTTTCCCGGGCTTCACGCAACAACCGGCTGACCTGCCAGCGAGTCAGGCCGGTTTCTTTTGAAATATCGCTTTGGGTCTTTTCCAGGTCGTAATACAGCTTGGCCACCTGGACCATCAAATCCTCGCGCTGGGCGTCGGAAAATAGGCGGGCGGGTAAGGTGTCAGGGTTTTTTGAGTCGGACAGAGCATTCATGCGGCAGGCCTCACACCGCGCAATCTGGCGAGTGCGGGTTTACAGCTGATAGGCGCAACGCTGTCAGTGGCGGCGCGATAACGACCCAGCAGCTCAACGTACTGTTCATGGGCTTCGGCGTCAGGTTCGATCAGGGTGCCACGGGTAGTAAAGTTGTCGGCAGCTTGTTGCAGATGGCTGAACTCGCCCAGCGCACAGGCTGCTGCTGCGGCGGTGCCGATCAACGTCAGGTTGTCATGGGCGACCATCTCGAACGGTACGCCAGTGGCATCAATGGTCGCTTGCAGCCATAACGGATTCTTCTGAAAACCACCGGCCGCCACCACCCGGGTAATCTCGATGCCTTGAGAGCTCCAGGTGTGAAAAATGTTGGCCGAGCCGAGGGCAATCGCTTCAACCGACGCGCGGTACAAGTCATGCCGATCATGGTTCAGTGACAGGCCCAGAATTGCCCCGCGCATGTCTGGCGAGCGGTACGGCGTGCGGTTGCCCATCCAATAGTCCAGCACCAGCAAACCCGTGGAACCCGGCTGCAGCAGGGCGGCTTTTTTGATCATCTGTTGATGTTCGGCATCGTTGAGTCCGAAGATTTTCTGCGCCAGCCAGTTCAGGATCGAACCGGCCGAGACTTGACCGCCTTCCATCAACCATTGGCCATCGAGCAAGGCGCCAGGGTAGGGGCCCCAGATGCCGGGAACGTCCATGCGTTGCGGTGTATGCATCAGTTGCACCACCGATGTGCCGCCGATGAAGAGTAATTCGCCAGCACCCGTGGTCCCGGCACTGAGCATCGCCATGTGTGCGTCTATTCCGCCCTGGGCAACCAATGTGTCGCGGCTAAGTCCTAAATGGCTGGCTGCGTTGGCGCTCAGCTGACCGATGCGACCGCCCACCGGAATCACTTCACGAGGCAGTTTTTCCGCCAATTCAGGAACGCCAAGTTCTTCATATAATTCCACCGGGAAACGCTGATTCAGGGTGTCGTAGTTCCATTTGCAACTGGCATTCAACTGCGAGGCCACCCAGCGGCCAGTTAACTGATAGTTGATCCAATCCACCGCTTCGCAGATTCGATCGGCCTGGGCATACACCTGCGGTTCGTTGTGCGCCAACCACATGGCCTTTGGGATCAGCCACTCCACCGCATCGCCCCCGACATTCATCATCGGATGGGTTACGTGGGCGGTGTGCGCCGATGCTTCGGTAGCGCGGCAGTCCATCCATAACAACGCCGGGCGTAACGGTTCACCGTTGCTGCGAGCCGCGACAACCGTAGAGGCGGTGGCCGCCACGCAGACCGCCGCGACGTGCGGGTGTCCGGCTTGGGCCATCAGCGTTCGACACGCGCTGCCGAGCGCTGACCACCATTCTTGCGGCGATTGTTCGGCCCAGCCTAACTGCGGATATTCGGTGGCGTAGGGCGCTTCGGCAACCTGCACCAGCTTGTGGCTGTGCAGATCATACAAGCCTGCGCGAACGCCACCGGTTCCGAAATCCAGTCCCAGCAACAGGGTCATGGTTGTCCTCCTGCGTCTCTGGCGACGCTTCTTGTTTTATCGGCTTTGCACAGCATCTGACCGATGGCTAGCAGCTTAAGTCGCTAGCCACGTATGCGTTCACGGCCGGAAAATAACTTTTGCCGCGATCTCTTTGCGTTCGGCGTAGCGCTTGAACATGTCCGGCAATTCAGACAGTGGCAGGTCATGGGTAATCATGAACTTCCATTGCAATTCGCCGCTGGCCAATTTGTCGATGGAGGCGGTCCATTCGTCGCCAGGGAAGGGCGCGGAGAACGAGTTCCAGGCGCCGTGCAGGGAGATTTCCTGACGCAGGAAGTACGAAAACGTCGCGGTGGTAATAGGTACGTCAGTGGTTGGAATGCCGATGAATACAACGTGACCGCCAGCTTTGGCCAATTGCACCGCCTGGGTGAATGAGCTTGGATGACCCGCCGCTTCAATCACCAACTGGCAACGTGGCAACTCAGCGTCCGAGCTGCCACTGAGCAGGCTATGGGTGGCACCCGCTTCGCGTGCCATGGCGAGTTTTTCCTCGGCGATGTCGATGGCAATAATATCTTTGGCCCCCATCAACCGCAGCCATTGTATGGCGAACAAACCAATCGGCCCGCAACCGACCACCGCGGCGCTTTGCCCGGCCTTGAAGTCAGCTTTCCAGATAGCGTGCAGGGCGATGGCTGCCGGGTCGACCAGGGACGCCGCAATCGGGTCCATGCCCGCCGGAACCTTGATCAGATTGGTCAGCGGTACGTTGACGTATTCGGCGTAGGCACCGTCGCGGCGGCTGCCAAAGTAGTCGTAGTTTTCCGAGCGGGACGGGAATCCGCGTTGGTATTGGTCGCTGCTGACGTCCGGGATCATGGGCGGCACGGTGACCAGTTCGCCGACGGAATAGCCTTCGATGCCTTCGCCGATTTCTTCGATAAAACCTGCGAATTCATGACCGCAGATCAGCGGCATGCGGTGCGCGCCCTTGCTCAGCATCCGTGGGATGTCCGAGCCACAGACACCGCAGGCAGCGACACGGACCAATGCGTGGCCGGCCTTGACCGTAGGTTTTTCAACTTCTTCGACCCGGATATCGCCCGGTTTGTACATGACTGCTGCTTTCACGATGACATCCTCTGTGTTGAATGACGTGCAGGGAGGGACCTCTCGTGAGAGGCGCCCAAAACGTTGATGAATCAAAAAGGCTTATTGCGCGCCGGGGCGATACTCACCGAAAGTCGCGTCGTGCTTGACCTGGGCCGCGTTGGCTTTGGTCACGGCTTCGGTGCCAGCGTCGACAAATTTGTCCACGCTTTTGCCTGTAGCCAATTTACGGGCGGCATCGATGGCGATTTCCCCCAGGTAACGCGGGTCGTTCAGCGCCGTAGACACGTACTGGTCACCGCTTTCGATGGCATTTATCGCCTCGGACAAACCGTCGACGCCTGCCACCAACACGTTGGTCATGCCGCGTTCCTTGAGCACCTGCAACGCACCCATGGCCATGTCATCGTTGTGGGCGAACACCGCTTTGACGTCGGGGTTGGCTTGCAGCAAGTCCTGCATCGCGGTCACGGCATTGGCGCGCATGTATTCGCTGTACGGCCCTTCGATGATTTTAAAATCGCTGCCTTTGAGTGCGGTGTGGAAGCCGTCGCGGCGTTGTTTCATGACCGTGCCGCCAGCATCGCCCTGGATTTCGATAATTTTGCCTTTGGTCACGCCTTTGGCTTTTAACGCGGCGAGCAATGCGGTGCCGGACAACTCACCCATTTTCTCGTTGTTGCGGCCGATGGTGGCCGCTATGTCGCCATTGATCGCTCGATCCACGGCGAGTACCGGGACCTTGGCGCGCTTAGCGGCATCAAGGGCAGCACCGACGGAGTCAGGGTTGACCGGGTTAATGATCAGCACGTCGACCTTGCGCGTCAGTAAGTCTTGAATGTCGTTGTTCTGCTTGCTGATATCACCGTTGGCGTCGAGGAAGATCAGCGTGTCGCCGTCTTTTTCGGCTGCCGCTTTGGCACCGTCGCGCAGTTGCACATAGAACGGGGACTGTAGCGTGACCTGACTGAAACCGATTTTCAGGTCTTTGGCCTGGGCTGGAAGACTGGTCAGCGCGGCAGCACTGATGGCGAGAGCCAGAGAAAGGGCATGAACAGGCTTGCGAGTTATCTGCAACATGGTGGGTTCCTGTTTTTATTGTTGTGGTTTTTGCGTGTGGAACTGGGAGCGCTACCTCGTGC
>NZ_JAQGNX010000077.1 GCF_028293835.1 Pseudomonas sp. | reverse complement strand
TGGAAGAGAAAATGTACCAACTGGCCCGCGACCTGGAATTCGAAGCTGCCGCACAGATGCGCGACGAAATCGGCAAGTTGCGCGAGCGGTTGTTGGTGGTTTGAGGGCTATCCACTTGCTCAACCGCCTGTAGGGGCCAACGTGTTGGCGAGAAGCTTGATGCGGTTTGTCAGGTATGCCGCCTCGCCAACAAGTTGGCTCCTACAGAGAGCCTGCGATCCGAGTCAATGATTATGCTCGGCCTCATACCGATCCAGGGTGTCCCGAGCAATCTCCCGACCCAACGCGATTAATTCGGGTGCTTTGTAGAACTCGAAAAACCGGCACACGCGCTTAGGCACGTTAATCAGGATATCTGGCGGATAACCGGCGATTTTGTATTGCGCCAATGACGTTTGCATCACTTCAAAGCTCTGGTTGATCAAATCCAGCAAAGACGCGGGTCCGACGTTGTCGATGATGAACGAACCACTGGCAGAACTCGGCGCACCTCCAGCCGCAGGCGCGGCGGACGGCTGCTGCTCTTGAGGGGTGGCGCCGTCATTCAGCCAAGGGTTTTCAATCGTCGCGCTGCTGGATTTAAGGCTGTCCTGTTCCAGACGCAGCACCTCGGCATCCGTGGTGGGTTCCAGCTTGCGGCGGAACGGCAAATGCGAGCCCAGGGAATTGATCAAGTTGTCGAAACGCTTTTTCACCGCAGGCGGGCGCTCAATCACCGGTAGCTGATAGTGCTTCTGGTTGGTCGAGTTAAGGTTCACCGCAATAATCAAATCACAATGGCTCGATACCACGGGCACAATGGGCAACGGATTCAGCAAACCGCCGTCCACCAGCATTCGATTGCCCTGCATCACCGGGGTGAACAAGCTCGGAATTGCCGCGGAGGCGCGCATGGCCTGATGCAAGCAGCCTTCCTGAAACCAGATTTCCTGTTGGTTAGTCAGGTCAGTCGCCACGGCGGTGTACGGTATTCTCAGGTCTTCGATGTTGATTTCGCCGACGATCTCCCGGATCTGGCCGAATACTTTTTCCCCGCGAATAGCCCCCAGACGAAAACTGACGTCCACCAGACGCAGCACGTCGAGGTAATCGAGGCTTTCAATCCACTCGCGGTATTGCTTGAGTTTGCCCGCCGCATACACGCCGCCGACCACTGCACCCATGGAACAACCTGCGATGCAGGCAATGTCGTAGCCGCGCCGTTCCAATTCTTCAATCACGCCGATGTGCGCATAGCCCCGCGCACCTCCGGAGCCGAGCACCAGTGCTATTCGCTTTTTCATGTTTTTTTCCAAATCGCAAGGTTCCACCATACGCGTGAAGCAGTCCCGCTGTAACTGAGTTACCCTTGCCGATGCTTGGTCCACGGCACTTTTCGGCGCGTGCACCGTCAAAGTGCCGCACAGTCGAAATTAATTCTTGAGGTAACACCGATGAAAGCCTGGATCTGTCTGCCATTGATTGCTTTGGTTCTCGCAGGTTGCGCCGGTAAAACCGCGTACCGCGACAGCTGCGCTACCCAACTGGATGCCGCCTGGCACGAGCTGGACCTGGCAAAAGCCGAGGGTTTCGCGGGCACCGTGAGTTATTCCAAAGCGCTGTCATTGTTGACCGGCGCCAAAACCCAGCAGCAGTTTGAAGCCTACGAAGGCTGTTCGACCAAGGCTGAGAAGGCGCGTTTCTACATCACCGAGTCCCGCGCGGGTCGTTGATACAGGTGTAATTTTCCACGCTTTCATCTCAAGCCACCGAGCGCAGTCTGCTCTCGGTGGCTTTTGTGTTGTGGGGGCTGGTTAAACCCATTGCGCAGACTTTACAGTGGTCACTTATCTGGCCTCGTTTGCCGTCAACAGTCGTCTGGGAAGGAAGGCTTTTTATGGTCAGTAAACTCGACGCATGCCTCAACGCAGTGAGTGAAGTGGTGTTGGGCAAAGACCCGCAAGTACGTTTGGCCTTGACGTGCCTGCTGGCCGGTGGGCACTTGCTGATCGAAGATTTGCCCGGTATGGGCAAAACCACCCTCAGCCATACCTTGGCCAAAGTCTTGGGGCTGAGCTTTCAGCGAATTCAATTCACGTCGGATCTGCTCCCTGGCGATATCCTCGGCACCTCGGTGTTTGATCGGGAAACCGGGCAATTCACCTTCCATCCAGGGCCGATCTTCGCCGAACTGGTGCTGGCTGACGAGATCAACCGGGCCACGCCGAAAAGCCAAAGCGCCTTGCTCGAAGCCATGGAGGAGGGCCAAGTGACCATCGAGGGGGCAACACGGCCCTTGCCTGATCCGTTTTTTGTCATCGCCACGCAAAACCCGTTTAGCCAAGGCGGCACCTTTGCGCTGCCGGAATCACAGCTGGACCGCTTTCTCATGCGTTTGTCGTTGGGCTACCCCGCCAAAGCGGCGGAAAAAGCCTTGCTGCAAGGCGAACCTCGGCGAGATTTGCTGCCCCGCCTGCAGGCCATTCTCAACCATACTGAATTGGCGGCTTTGCAGGCACAGGCTCGGCGGGTGCGGGCCAGTGACGCCCTGGTGGATTATGTGCTGCGCTTAGTCGATGCGACCCGCAGCCAAGCACAATTTGCTTCGGGTTTATCGCCGCGGGCGAGCCTGGCGATCCTGGCCGCGGCCCGGGCTTGGGCGTTGTTGGCGGACCGGGATTACGTTATTCCGGAAGACGTGCAAGCGGTGCTGCCATCGGTGGTCGGCCATCGCCTGCGGGAACGGTCCGATCCCATCGGGCAGGGTGGCGGGGTGTTGGTGCAATGGCTGTTGCGGGAGGTGTCGGTGCTGTGATGGATCCGCTGAAACCGTTTTGGCAGCGTTGGCTGGCACGGCGAATACCGCCCGCGTCCCGCGTTGAGTTGAATCACCGCCGAATCTTCATCATGCCCACCCGCACCGGCGCCACCTTTGCGTTGGTGCTGGTCCTGATGCTGTTGGTGGCGATCAACTACCAAAACAGTTTGGCGTACGGTTTGACCTTCCTGCTGATGTCGGTGGGAATCCTGACGATCTTGCACACGTTCCGTAACCTTAGCGGACTGGTCCTGAGCGCAGGCTCTGCACGGTCGGTATTCGTCGGCGAGCCATTGATGCTGCGCTTGCGTCTGCAAAGCGCCAAACGTAGCCACCACGCCATTGCGTTGGGCTGGGACGTCACGCAATTGCAGGCGCTCGATGTACCCGGCGCCGGGCTGGCTGAAATAGACATCGGTCTGCCTGCGCTTAACCGTGGCTGGCTGCGTGCGCCGCGTCTGCGGGTCGAAAGCGTCTTCCCGCTGAGTATCTTCCGCGCCTGGAGCTGGCTGGATTTGCAGCAGTCGGTATTGATCTACCCGCGACCGGTGGCGGGTGCCATGCCGCTATTGAAAGGCGCACAACCCCACGCCGATGATTTGGGCGAAGCCACGCTCGGGCCGGGGGTTGATGACTATCAAGGGTTGAAGCTCTATCAGCCGGGCTACTCGAGACGCCGCCTGCATTGGAAAGCCTATTCCCGCGGCCAAGGCCTGTTGATCAAGGATTTTACCGACGTCAGTGGCCACGATTTGTGCCTGGACTTCATGGCCCTGGGTGGCGACATCGAAGAGCGCCTGTCGCGGCTCTGTTATTGGGTTCTGGAATTGTCTCAGCGCCGGCAACCGTTTGCCTTGCGCCTGCCCGGTTTCCTACTGCCGTCCAGCAGCGGAGACGAACACCGCGAAGCCTGTTTGCAAGCCCTCGCTTTGTTCGGCACGCCGTCTGGCGGTAAGCAATGAACCTGACCCTGCCGATCCCCCGCGCCAGCCTGATCTGGCTGCTGATTGCCCAGGCCTTGATTACTGTGTCCTTTCTGGCCCACCTGCCGTTCTGGATGATCGGTTTATGGTTGGGTTGTACTGCGTGGCGGGTCCAAGTGCTGCGGATGCGCGCCGATTACCCCGGCACACTGCTCAAAACGGTGTTGTTTGTCGCGACAATCGCCGGGGTGTTCTTGTCCCGAGGCAGCCTGGTCGGGCTGGACGCCGGCGCGTCGTTGCTGTTGGGGGCTTTCATTCTCAAAACCTTGGAAATCCGCAGCCGCCGTGACGCGCTGGTCCTGATTTTTCTAGGCTTTTTCTGTGTCGCGGTGGGCTACCTGTTCGAAGACGGGCTGCTCTGGGGCCTGTATTCGCTGCTGCCCATCAGCCTGTTGCTGGCGGGGTTGATCGGCTTGCAGCACGCGGTGCCCACGGGCAAAACATCCGACTCGCTTAAATTGGCTGCCAAGCTGATGCTGCAGGCTGTGCCGCTGATGCTCTTGCTGTTCCTGTTTTTCCCACGACTGGAACCGCTGTGGTCCCTGCCACAACCCAGCAACAAGGGCGTCACCGGGCTGTCCGACAACATGGCGCCGGGTGACATTGCTGACATGAGTCGCTCGGCAGCGTTGGCGTTTCGGGCCAGCTTTGACGGGCCGATGCCCGCGCAGAATCAGCTGTATTGGCGCGCACTGACCCTGGACCAATTCGATGGTCGGCGCTGGTCCCAGTCCGGCAAAGCCATGCGCATTGAACTACCCGCGTGGCAAAAGCGCGGCGACGAACAGAGCTACAGTATCGTCATGGAACCTAGCGGGCGGCCCTGGCTACCAGCGATGGACATCGCTGAAACCACCTTGGTGGGCGTGCGCCAGATGAACGACTTTCGTCTGCAGCGGCGACACCCGGTGGATCAGACACTGCTCTACACCGTTCATTCCTGGCCACAGGCCGTTCGCGAAACGCAACTGAGCGAAGCGACCCGGCGCCAGAATCTGCAACTTCCCACCCATGGCAACCCCCAGGCGCGAGAATGGGCGGCTGACCTTAATCGGCGATACCCCCGGGTCGATGCATTGGTGGACGCGATACTCGCGCACTTCAGCGATGAGCCTTACCGCTACACCCTCAAGCCTCCGATTCTGGGCGCGGACAGCATTGACGATTTCATCTTCAACAGCCGCAGTGGCTTCTGCGCGCATTACGCGGGCGCCATGACCTTTGTCTTGCGCGCGGCGGGCGTTCCGGCCCGCGTGGTGGCAGGCTATCAGGGCGGCGAACTGAACCCTGATGGCCATTACGTCAGCGTCCGTCAGTTTGATGCCCATGCCTGGGTTGAATATTGGCGACCTGGAATCGGCTGGCGCAGTGTCGATCCCACCGCCGCGGTGGCGCCTCAGCGCATTGAGCAGGGGCTGGAACAGGCGTTGGCGGCCAATGAGGAGTTCCTTGCCGACTCGCCTTTTTCCGCTCTGCGCTACCGAAACGTGCCGTGGCTCAATTCTTTTCGCATGAGCTGGGACAATCTCAACTACGGTTGGCAGCGCTGGGTGCTGGGTTACCAGGGTCAACAACAGGTGCAAGTGCTTAGCCGTTGGTTTGCCGGGTTTGATGGTGTGGTGTTTTTTGGTGGCGGTGCCGCGGTCATCGGCCTGTTAGCGCTGTGGCTGTTTAAGCCCTGGCAGCGTGAAACTGACCCACAACTGCGCGCGTTCAAATCCTTTGAGCGGCTGCTGGCGCGCCATGGTTTGCATCGAGGAGAGGCGGAGGCCGCCCGGGACTTTTCACAACGGGCGGCGCTCAAGTTTGCGGATCACGCTGAATTGATTCTGGCCTTCTCAGCTGAATTTGAAGCACTGCGCTATGCCGGCCAGCGCCGGTCACTGACTTCATTGCGACGTATGCTAAGGCAGCTTCGGCGACGTCTGCCGTGGCGGTTTTCGACTAATAGAATGACCGAGGAAGGGTAAATGTCTGCATTGGTTGATCGTCTGGTCGCGCAGTTGCTGAGCCTTGATGTGACGTTAATGGCCTGTCATGCGCGCTTGACTGCTGGAACCGACAGCGAAGCGTTGCATGATCTGCGCATAACGGTCAGGCGGCTACGCAGCGTGCTACGACCGTTACGCGGTTTACCGGGCGTCGAGCAGCTTGAACTGGCGGCTAAAACCGTCGGCCAGTTGACCACGCCGTTACGTGATCGGGAAGTATTAGCCGCTTACCTGGAGCAACGCGGCATGGCCCAGGCGGCTCGCCAGCGCAGCGATACGCTGGGCGCGGCCTATGCAGACGTAGCAAAGTCAACTGAGTTGCAGCGATTGTTCAGCGTGCTGGACGCTTTTCCGCGCTTTCTTCGAGCGTCGCAACATCAGGATTTGCTGCACGATTTGAGAAAACGCATCGAAAAGCGTTTGAACAAGCAGTGGAAAAAGTTACACCGCGCCATGAACGATCCCGCCCATGATCGGCACCGTTTACGTTTGTTGATCAAGCGGGTGCGCTACGCGGCCGAGGCCTATCCGTATCTGGATAAAACCAGCAGATCTCATCAAAAATTGCTGAAAGAGGCGCAAAGCGCCTTGGGCGAATGGCACGATCATTTGCAATGGTTGACCCAGGCCGAGGAACAACCCGACTTGGAACGCTGCGTAACAGCTTGGCAACAGGAAATAATGCGAGCTGAACAAGATTCGGATCAGGCATTGAAACGCTTAGGTAAGGCTACGTTTGGCAAATAACCGGATTCAGGCGGCACTTTGGCGTAAATGAACTCTGCGCAGTGGCAATCTGCTGGTTAAGATTCGGACAGTCCTTTTTCGCTGTTTTGCCAGACATGAGGTCTGCATGAGCTTTTCTGACTTAATTGATGCCGTACGTGATAATCCGCTTTCGGTGGTCATTCCCGGAGAATGGGGCCAGGGCCGTGCCTGTTTCGGCGGGTTGATGGCTGCGTTGCAGTTCGAAGCGATGCGTGCCAAGGTCCCTGCTGATCGACCGGTGCGCTCGCTGGCGATCACTTTCGTCGGCCCCGCTGCGCCAGGCGTGCCCATCAGTTTCGAGGTAGAAGTGCTGCGCGAGGGTAAGGCCGTCAGCCAAGTGCTGGGCCGTGCGATGCAGGACGGTCAAGTGATGACCGTTATTCAAGGCAGTTTTGGTGCGCCTCGGGCGTCGGTTATTTCAGTTCAGGCTGAACCTGCCCCGTCGCTGAAACCCATGGAGGACTGTCAGGAACTGCCGTTTATTCCCGGCATCACCCCGGAATACTTGCGCTTCATGAGTATGCGCTGGGGGTTGGGCGGGTTGCCGTTCAGCAATACACCGTCCCGGGAAATCGGCGGATACGTGCGTTTTCGCGATGCCAAACAGGAGCTGCTTACCGAAGCGCATCTGTTGGCCATGGTCGACACTTGGCCGCCCGCGCTGTTGCCGCATTTGAGCAAGCCGGCACCGGGAAGCTCCTTGACCTGGACCATTGAGTTCGTGCAGCCATTGCCGAAAATGGACACCCTGGACTGGTGCCTGTACCGCGCGGTGATCGAGCATGCCCGCGACGGTTACGGACACACCGCCGCGAGCCTTTGGACGCCAAGCGGAGAGCTGGTGGCGATCAGTCGGCAGACGGTGACGGTGTTTGCTTAAAAGCCTTCGCCGCCACCAGGGCGATTACACCAATGGCAATGGATGGCAGGCTCGATTCCAGCAGGCCATCCACCAGTAGCAAACCGCCGAGAATTGACAAGGGCAGGGCAAGCACCTGCAACGCCAGGTCCGCCGGGTTGCGCAGGCTGTCAGCGTAAGCGCGGGAATGTCCGATAGTGGCTAATAATTTGTTCATGGTGCGGTCCTCTCCATGCATCACTTCAATGCCTGGAGAATAGGCTGGGTGTAGCGGGGCGGCGAATCGAAGTTGGCTATGGGGGTAATAGCCTGTCTGCGGTAACCAAACTAGCACCAGCCACCCCACTCATAACTTCAACTGCCCAATCGCCCGACTCAATTCTCCCGCCAACGTCGCCAGTTCTTCGCTAGTGCTGGCGGACTCCACGGTTTGCTGCACGGTCTGTTCAGTCACGTCACGAATGCTGACAACGGCACGGTTCATTTCCTCCGCCACTTGGCTTTGCTGCTGCGCCGCTACGGCAATCAGGGTGTTGCTTTCGCGCATGTGTGCCACGGCGCCAGTGATCGCAGCCAGCGCTTCGCCCGCTTCTTTGGCCAGTTGCACGCAATCGTCAGCCTTGAATGAGCTTTCTTGCATGAAGTCCACTGCATCGCGGGTGCCGGCCTGTAACGCAGCGACCATGTGGGTGATTTCATCGGTGGAGATTTGCACCCGTTTCGCCAGGTTACGGACTTCATCGGCCACCACGGCGAACCCTCGGCCCATCTCGCCGGCGCGTGCCGCTTCGATGGCGGCGTTCAGCGCGAGTAAATTGGTTTGCTCGGCAATACTGTGAATGACGCTGACCACACCATTGATTTTCTGACTGTCCTGGGCCAGTTGCTGAATCATTTCGGCGGTCTGTTGCACGCCGCTGGATAAGCTTTCAATGGACACTTGCACCCGGTGCACCACGTCTTTACCGCTGCCGGCCAGCGCGTCGGCGGTTTGCGATTGGTCGCGGGTTGCCGTGGCGTTCTGAGCGATATGAAACACCGTGGAGGTCATCTGGTTGATGGCGGTGGCGACTTGGTCGGTTTCGCTCTGCTGACCCAACATGCCATGGCGTACTTCGCTCATGCCTGCAGCCAACCTGACTGCGCCGTCGTCAAGGCGGGCAGCGGTTTGCGCAACGGTGTTCACTACTCGCTGGTAGCCGGCTTGCATGGCGTTGAATGCCTTGGCCATCTGCCCGACTTCATCATCGCCCACCAAGGGCACCCGAGCCGACAGGTCGCCGCTGTGTTCAACGTGAAGCATGACGTCCTTGAGCGTGTCGAGTTGGCTCAACAAAAAACGGATCAACAACTGCGAGGCGCCAAGCATCATCAACATCAGGATGCACACCGCGATGGCGTACTGGGCGAAGCGTTCGGCCATAACCTGCTCAAGGCTTGGGGCAAAGGCCAGTACCGCTAACCGCTGCCCATCGCCTCGAGTCAACACTTCAGCGCCGACCAGGGTTTCGTCGTCCGGCACCTGAATCCAGAGATCGACCCAGCCGTTAGTGCTGTTCAACTCAGGCAGCGGTTGGCCATTTAGACTCGGAATCTGGCCTTGGGTATACGCCAACAGATTGCTGGCGGAGGGCACCGGTTGAGTCTTCGGCCAACTGCCCAGCAGGTGCGCCTGGGTTTTGGCCGAATCTTGCGCGGCGTTGACCCGTGCATGTTGTTCAAGCTGCAACGCGTACAACACCAACATCAACGTGGTGAACAACGCTACCGCGTTCACGGCCCAGAATTTGTATTTCAGGGAAACATTGCTAAGCCAGGCGCCCATGAGAGGTCTTCTTTTGATTAGCGGAACAGTTAAGGCAAGTTGCCAGTACTGTGCCGCAAACCAGTGGGAGGCCTGTTGATATGGATCAACCCCCATGGACTTATGGCGTGCCGTTAAGGCTAGTGTGCGGCTCCGGGCTTGACGCCCTGGGGCAGGGCTTTGGTCAGCAGCACGGCGATCATGCTGATCGCCAGCGCGATGCCGACGAAATGAAACGCGTCGTTGTAGGCCATGATCGTCGCCTGTTGGTGGGCGATTTCGCTGAGTTTGCCCAGCGCCGCCGTTTCGTTGCCGAGCTTGTCGGTGTACAACGCCATGCGCTCAGCCACCTGCGGGTTGCTCGGTACGATGGCTTCACGCAGGTAATCGAAATAGACCTTGGTTCGAGCATCAAGCAAGGTCGAAAGCAAGGCAATGCCAATGGCTCCGCCGAGGTTGCGCAAGATATTGAACAGGCTCGAAGCCGACCCGGCATCCTTGGGTTGGATGTACACCGTGGCGATCAGGGAAATGGTGACCATGATCATCGGTTGGCCCAGGGCCCGGAGCAGTTGCACGTGATTGAACTGCGGTCCGGAGAAGTCCAGGTTAAGCACCCCGGACGCAAAGCTGGCAAAACCAAACAACCCAAAGCCCGCCGCGCAGAGCAGTTTTGGCGGCATGATTTTCATCAGTTGCGGCACCAGTGGGATTAAAAACAGCTGCGGTATACCCATCCACATGATCACCTCACCGATCTGCTGAGAGTTGTAGCCCTGGATTTGCGCAAGGTACAGCGGCAACAAATAGATCGAGCCGTACAACCCAACGCCCATGCCGACGCTGGAAATACTCGACAAACCGAAATTGCGTTCCCCAAGAATTCTCAAGTTGATCAGCGGTTCAGGCTTGGAGAGCTGCACGATGACAAAGGTCAGCAGGCTGATCAGGGCAACACTGCCCAGACCGACAATCAAATGCGACTCAAGCCAGTCCTCGCGATGGCCTTCTTCGAGAAACACCTGCAAGCATCCCAATCCAACCGCCAGTGTGGCAATGCCCAAATAGTCGGTGCTTTTGAGCAACTCCCAGTGCGAGGCTTTCTTTTCCAGGCCGTAAAGCAAACCGGCGATCATCAACAAGCCGGGTGGGATATTGATGTAGAAAATGTATTCCCAGCCGTAGTTTTCCGTCAGCCAGCCGCCCAGCGTTGGGCCAATGGAGGGCGCGAAAGTGGCGGTCATCGCAAACAGTGCCATGCCTTTGGCGCGATGGTGGGTCGGAAGTTTGATCAGGGTCATGGTGAATGCCAGCGGGATCAACGCACCGCCGGTGAAGCCTTGTAGTGCACGAAACACGATCATGCTGTTCAGGCTCCAGGCCATGGAACAGAGCATCGAGGCGATCAGAAAACCGCACGACACCCACACCGCCAGGCGCCGCGCCGAGAGCAATTGCACCAACCACGCGGTGAGCGGAATCATGATGATTTCCGCCACCAGGTATGAGGTAGAAATCCACGATCCTTCTTCAAGGGTCGCCGACAACGCGCCTTGGATATCCTTGAGCGAGGAATTGGTGATCTGGATATCCAGCACCGCCATAAACGCGCCCAACATCACGCTCATGACCGCGATCCAGTCTCGTCGGCTCGGCTCGCCGACGGGGCTGATCAGTTGATCACCGGCCACTGTCAGCGCCGTCAGCTCTGATTTTTACTTTGACTGTCACCGACATGCCCGGGCGGATTTTGCCGTGTAAGGGGTTGTCTGCGGCGAATGTCAGTTTCACCGGAATACGCTGTACGACTTTGGTGAAGTTGCCCGTGGCGTTGTCCGGCGGCAGCAGGCTGAATTGCGCACCGGAAGCGGCGAACAGACTTTCCACCTTGCCTTGAATCGGCGTGTCGGAATAGGCGTCAAACGTCAGCTCGGCAGGCTGGCCGGGCTGCATGTGACCAATCTGGGTTTCCTTGAAATTGGCCTGAACCCAGATGTCCTCGTCGGGCACGATGGATAACAAGTAAGCGCCCACCTGAACGTACTGCCCATTGCGCGCGCCGCGCTGACCAATCAAACCGCTGATGGGCGCGTGTATTTCGCTGCGTTGCAGGTTGAGATTGGCTTGGGCGAGGTCAGTTTTGGCGTTTGCAATCTGCGCGTCCAGGCGTTTTATTTCCGCCCCCAGCGCCACCACTTGCTGGCGCTGGCCTTGCACGTCAGCCTGGGCCTTGGTCACCTGCGAGCGTGCGATATGACTGTCGGCAGTCAGGGTGGTGACTCGCTCTTCGGAGATGTAGCCCGACTTGCGCAAGGTTTCAGCCCGGTTCAAATCCAGCTGCGTGCGGCCAAGCGTGGCCTGGGTGGCGGAGACTTGGGCTTCAACGGACGCGATCAGGCTGCCTTGCTGGGTGAGCTTGCTCTGCGCCTGAATCCGCTCGGCTTCGTGGGTCGCAAGCATGGCCTGGGAACGCTCCACCGCCATGTGGAAGTCAGCCGCGTCCAATCTAACCAATAACTGGCCTTGCTCCACGTGCTGGTTGTCCTGGACCAGTACCTCTTCAACCCGCGCCCCCAGTTGGCTGGAAATACGGGTGATTTCCCCCTGAACATAGGCGTTGTCCGTGGTTTCGTAGAAGCGGCCCCTGAAGTACCACTGAGCAAAGAAGCCGAGGGCGATGAGCAGGACTATGGTGAGGAACACGAACAGACGGCGCTTGAGTTGAGCAGGCATGATTTATTTGAGCTATCTGAATTTTTGAAATGTAAGCGAACTTATCAGTGTTCAGTTCTGGCATATAGCCATGCGCCTTAATAATGACCGTGGCTGATGGTGCGGTATTCATTTAGTCCGTTATGCCCTCCAGTCTGGGAGGAGGGCGCCTGACTGAAGCCGGGCGGGGCAGTGATTACCGGCCTGTGCTGGAGCCGTAAGGGTGTGCCTGTTAACATTCGTCGCTTGTTCGACCTATTCGAGATTTTCAATGACCACCGTCCGCACCCGTATCGCGCCATCGCCTACTGGCGACCCCCACGTTGGCACGGCCTACATCGCTTTGTTCAACTACTGCTTTGCCAAGCAACATGGCGGCGAATTCATCCTGCGCATTGAAGACACCGATCAACTGCGTTCGACCCGTGAGTCGGAACAGCAGATTTTCGATGCGTTGCGCTGGTTGGGGATCGAGTGGAGCGAAGGTCCGGACGTCGGCGGTCCACACGGCCCGTATCGGCAGAGCGAGCGTGGTGAAATTTATCAGAAGTACGCCAGGCAACTGGTAGAGCTGGGCCACGCTTTTCCGTGTTTTTGCACCGCCGAAGAGCTGGACCAGATGCGCGCCGAGCAAATGGCCAAGGGCGAAACCCCGCGCTACGACGGTCGTGCCCTGCTGCTGTCAAAAGAAGAAGTTCAGCGTCGCCTGGAAGCTGGCGAACCCCACGTTATTCGTATGAAAGTACCGAGCGAAGGCATTTGCGTGGTGCCGGACATGCTGCGCGGTGACGTCGAGATCCCATGGGATCGCATGGACATGCAGGTGTTGATGAAGACCGACGGCCTGCCAACCTATTTCCTGGCGAACTGCGTCGACGACCATTTGATGGGCATCACCCACGTGCTGCGTGGCGAGGAGTGGCTGCCGTCTGCGCCGAAACTGATTCTGTTGTACGAGTACTTCGGCTGGGAACAACCGCAGTTGTGCTACATGCCGCTGCTGCGTAACCCCGACAAAAGCAAGCTGTCCAAGCGCAAGAACCCGACCTCGGTGACGTTCTACGAGCGCATGGGTTTCATGCCGGAAGCGATGCTCAATTATCTAGGCCGTATGGGCTGGTCGATGCCGGACGAGCGCGAAAAGTTTTCGCTGCAGGAAATGGTCGAGCATTTTGATCTATCCCGCGTGTCGTTGGGTGGCCCGATTTTCGATATTGAGAAGTTGTCGTGGCTCAACGGCCAATGGCTGCGTGAATTGCCGGTGGAAGAATTCGCCAGCCGTTTGCAGACCTGGGCGCTTAACCCTGAATACATGATGAAGATTGCCCCCCATGTACAGGGTCGGGTCGAGACGTTCAGCCAGGTCGCGCCGCTGGCCAGTTTCTTCTTTGCAGGTGGTGTACAGCCAGACGTCAAATTGTTCGAGCACAAGAAGCTCTCGCCCGATCAAGTTCGGCAGTTGATGCAATTGATCTTGTGGAAGTTGGAAATGCTGCGCCAGTGGAATAAAGATGCGATCACCGCCAGCATCCAGTCGGTGGTCGAACACCTGGAACTGAAGCTGCGCGACGCCATGCCACTGATGTTTGCCTCGATTACCGGCCAGGCCAACTCGGTATCGGTAACCGACGCCATGGAAATCCTCGGCCCGGACCTGACACGCTTCCGCCTGCGTCAAGCCATCGACTTGCTGGGTGGCGTCTCGAAGAAAGAAAACAAGGAATGGGAAAAGCTGCTAGCCGTTATCGCCTAGCCCCGATCCACGCCCTTACTTGAGTAACGCTGGCATTGTGTCCGCCCGGAGCAGGGCGCACAGTGGTCAGCGTGACCGGGCGTTTAATGGCTGCGGTGGTAAGTGGTTGTTATGCCGACGAAAAACAATGAAATTTGTTGAAAATAAATTTGACAGGTTAGCTGCTCGCGCTTAACATGCGCCCCGTCCACAACGTGGGGCTATAGCTCAGCTGGGAGAGCGCTTGCATGGCATGCAAGAGGTCAACGGTTCGATCCCGTTTAGCTCCACCAATTTGTACAGTTCAAGGTTTGGCCACACCGACCTTGAATCGATCACGACCCAGTCCTGATCACGTTGTATAGAAGGTTAAGTCCCCTTCGTCTAGTGGCCTAGGACACCGCCCTTTCACGGCGGTAACAGGGGTTCGAGTCCCCTAGGGGACGCCAGTTTCAAGAAGCAGCTGTGAAGAGCTGCTCCGCCGCAGGGCGATAAATTCGGGGCTATAGCTCAGCTGGGAGAGCGCTTGCATGGCATGCAAGAGGTCAACGGTTCGATCCCGTTTAGCTCCACCAATTTGTACGGTTCGAGGTTTGGCCACACAAACCTTGAATCGACCAGCCTCAGGCTGGTCATGTGTATAGAAGGTTTTGCGTCCCCTTCGTCTAGTGGCCTAGGACACCGCCCTTTCACGGCGGTAACAGGGGTTCGAGTCCCCTAGGGGACGCCACGATTTTCCCGTTATACGGGCCAAGGGTCATTCAATTATTGAATGGCCCTTTTGTTTTTGGGCCGCATTTTTCCGCTATTTCCCTTCCCGCTGAGTGTGTTCGCTGTGTCGCCGACCAGCGGAGCGCCGGCCGGCTTGCCAACATTATTATGCGAATAATATTCTCTGCGTAATATCAGGAGGCCACATGAACGACAAAAAAGCTCAAACACGTGATCGGATTCTTCAAGCGGCCAGCTCGGCCTTGATTACCCGTGGCCCCATCGAACCCAGCGTCAGCGAGGTGATGAGCGCGGCAGGTTTGACCGTCGGTGGTTTCTATGCGCACTTCGACAGCAAAGACGCCATGATGCTGGAGGTGTTCAGCCACTTGCTGTCACGTCGACGCGAAGCTCTGGAGGCCATTAGCGGCGATTTGCCGGGTGAGGAGCGCCGCAGGCTGCTGGCTGATTTCTACCTGTCGCGCAAACACCGGGACGCTTCTGAACTGGCTTGCCCGCTGCCCTCGACGGTCGGTGAGATGGCACGGCTTCCGGAAAGCTTTCGTCAGGCGCTGGCCGAACACGTGGAACTGATGACCGCCCAGCTGTCATCCAGCCCAGAAGAAGCCAATACCGCGCTGGCTGACGTGGCATTGATGCTGGGTGGCCTGGCGTTGGCACGTGCGTTGGGACCGGGTGATTTGTCGGACCGAGTGCTGCGTGCCGCCAAATCGGCAGTGCTCTGACGGCCTGACTTCACTTCATCTGGCCTTCCGTTACACTGCTCGGCAGTTGGCTTGCCTTCGAAGGGTAAGCAGGGAAGGGGTAACTATGAGCTGGGATCTGATTACACCATTCGTCATCGACCTGAACGTAACGTCTGACGACATCGACGGGCTGGGGCATGCCAATAACGCGGTGTACGTCACTTGGCTGGAGCGTTGCGCGTGGCGGCATTCGCAGCAACTCGGGCTGGACCTGACTGAGTACCGGCGCATTGATCGTGCAATGGCCGTGGTCCGCCATGAAATCGATTATTTGGCCAGCGCCTATGAAGACGATGTGCTGCAACTGGCCACTTGGATTGTCAGCTGGGATCAGCGCCTGAAAATGACTCGCCGGTTTCAGCTCAAGCGCCCGAGCGATGGCATGACGTTGCTGCGTGCCCAGACCACCTTCGTCTGCATCGAACTGTCCACCGGTAAGCCCAAGCGCATGCCTGCGGAATTTATCGAGGGCTACGGGCCAGCGCTGTTAAACCTTGCGACCTGACGCAGGCGACGCATAAATATTTCCAATCTGGAAGCCGCGCCGTAAACTGCCGGACTTTTTTCGAGTATGACCCATGCAAATTGCTCTGGCGCCCATGGAGGGGTTGGTTGACGACATCCTGCGCGATGTACTGACTCGGGTCGGTGGCATCGACTGGTGCGTGACCGAATTCATCCGGGTTTCCGAGCGTTTGATGCCTGCGCACTACTTCTATAAATACGCTTCGGAATTGCACACGGATGCTAAAACCGCTGCTGGCGTCCCGCTGCGCCTGCAACTGCTGGGTTCAGACCCTGTGTGCCTGGCCGAAAATGCGGCGTATGCCTGCGAGCTGGGTGCCCCGGTGCTGGACCTGAACTTCGGTTGCCCGGCCAAGACCGTCAATCGTTCCCGTGGCGGCGCTATCTTGCTTAAAGAGCCCGAGTTGCTGCACCGCATCGTCGAACACGTGCGCCGCGCGGTGCCTGCGCACATCCCCGTGACCGCTAAAATGCGCCTCGGTTACGAAAGCCCGGAAGGAGCGCTGGATTGCGCGCGGGCACTGGCTGACGGCGGTGCGGAACAGATCGTGGTGCATGCCCGGACCAAGGTCGATGGCTACAAACCGCCCGCGCACTGGGAATGGATCGGGCGGATTCAGGAAGTGGTCAAGGTGCCCATCATTGCCAACGGCGAAATCTGGACCGTGGACGACTGGCGCCGTTGCCGGGAAATATGTGGGGCGCGGGACATCATGATCGGCCGCGGACTGGTAGCGCGCCCGGACCTGGCGCGACAGATCGCGGCAGCTGACGCCGGTGAAGAGGTGGTTGAAATGACCTGGTCAGAACTACTGCCCATCGTGCACGTGTTTTGGCAGCACGCCCTGGAAAAAATGACCCCGATTCAAGCGCCCGGTCGCTTGAAGCAGTGGTTGGCGCTGCTGACCAAGAGCTACCCAGAAGCCTCAAGCCTGTTCAACACACTGCGTCGTGAGACCGATTGTCAGCGCATCGGTTACTTGATTGGGTTCCGGCACAGCGAAGCGGCGTAAACCGCGACCAATCCCATGCATTTCCTGTAGAGCCAACAATTGGCGCCTGCAAGCCCCGTATCCGCTGCGCGCAGCGTTGACGACGGGGCGAGATTTCCCACAGGCGACCAGTGGCAAAAAAAACGCGATAAATTTTTAAAATTCCCCTTGAAACCCAAATGGCGATCCATATCTAGGGCTCAAGCGATGCCGTAACCGGGTCGCGAAGACAACCACTCGCTGATTTCAGGAGAGATATCATGACCACTGCTTTCTCTTTAGCTCCGCTGTTCCGTCATTCCGTAGGCTTTGATCGTTTTAACGATTTGTTCGAGTCTGCCGCACGTAATGATTCGGCCAGCGGCTTCCCGCCCTACAACGTCGAGAAACACGCCGAGGACCAATACCGCATCGTTATCGCTGCGGCCGGTTTTCAGGAGCATGACCTTGAATTGCAGGTGGAAAAGGGCGTATTGACCGTCATTGGCAGCAAGCGTGAAAACGACGTCGAAGGCGTGAACTATTTGCATCAGGGCATTGCCCAGCGCGCGTTTAAATTGTCGTTCCGCTTGGCCGACCACATAGAGGTCAAAAACGCGGGCCTGGCTAACGGTCTGTTGAACATCGAGTTGTTGCGGCTGGTGCCAGAAGAGGCAAAGGCCAAGCGCATTCCGATCAATGATCAGAAAGCGCTACAGCATTGATCCACCGTTAAACAACAAAGGCGCCTCAGGGCGCCTTTGTTGTTACAGCTCATGTTCACAACCCGTCATCCGCACTCAACAACCCTATAAATCCCGCCAGCGGTAACGGCTCGCTGAACAGATACCCCTGATACAAATGACAATCCAACTGTTCAAGAAACCGTAATTGTTCCGGCTTTTCCACGCCTTCGGCGATGACCGCCAAATTCAGACTTTGCGCCATGGCAACGATGGCACGGATGATTTCCGCGTCGTTGGGGTCGGTGGTCGCGTCGCGGACGAAGGATTGGTCGATTTTCAGCGCATCCACAGGCAGCCGCTTGAGGTAGGTCAGCGACGAATAACCTGTGCCAAAGTCGTCCATAGCGAAGGTCACCCCCATTTTCTTCAGGCGGCGCATTTTGGCGATGGTGTCTTCCACATTCTGAATCACGATGCCTTCGGTAATTTCCAGCTTCAGCAATCGGGCTGGAAAGCGGTGACTGCGCAGGCTGCGCTCTACGCGCTCGACAAAATCGGCCTGGCGAAACTGCCGAGGGCTGATATTGACGCACATGCTGAAGTCGTCCGAATCAATCAGCCCTTGGTGCAACAACTGCCCGCCAGCTTTGCAGGCTTCGTCGAGGACCCAGCTACCGACCTCCAGGATCATCCCGCTTTCTTCCAGCACCCGAATGAACTGGGTGGGCGACAACGCCCCCAGTTGCGGGTGCTGCCAGCGCAACAATGCTTCGGCACCGACGATACGGTCGTCCCTGGCGTCCACCTGGGGTTGATACTGCAGGCTGAGCTCTCCGCGGATGAGGGCCAGGCGCAAATCGTTTTCCAGGCGTAAACGTTCGCTGGCCGCTTTTTGCATGGTGCTGTGAAACAGCTGTGTTGTGTTGCGTCCAGAGTCCTTGGCCCGGTACAGCGCAATGTCGGCGCGTTTAAGCAGGTCGGCCGGGGTCGAGCCGTGGTCTGGAATCAACGCTACGCCGATGCTTGGCGTCACCTGCAAACGCTGGCCATCGAGGAACATCGGCTCGGCGAGCAATTCGCGCAGGGTGTCGGCCAAGCCGCGTACTTGATGGGTGACTTCCATTCGGGTCCCCACCAGTCCGCTGAGCAACACCACAAACTCATCACCGCCCAGGCGCGCAACGGTGTCCTCGGCGCGGACCGTCGCCTCCAGTCGCGCGGTAATGATCTTCAGCACGCTATCGCCTACCGGATGGCCGAGGGAGTCGTTGATGTGCTTGAAGTGGTCGAGGTCGAGAAACAACAGGGCGCCACGCAGGTTTTGGCGTTTAAGCAGTCCGATCTGTTCGCTCAGGCGCTCCATCAACGCTGCGCGATTGGGCAGGTCGGTGAGCGGGTCGTGATAAGCCAGATGCTGAATCTGCGCCTGGGCGTTTTTTAACTGGCTGATGTCGCGTGCGGTCAATAGGAGGCAAGCGGTTCCGTTGAGCGTGATAGGTTCTACCGAGACATCGACTGTCAGCTGTTCGCCGTTGGTATTGCAGGCCTGCATCTCCCGGTGATGCACGCGGCCAGATTTTTGCAATTCGCCGACCAGCAGCGCGCGTTGGTTATTGTCGGCCCAGATCCCTACATCATAGATTGTGCGGCCAATGACGTTTTCGCTGGTGTAACCGGTTAATCGGCAAAAGCCATCGTTCACCTCAAGGTAGCGGCCCGAGTCACGCTCGGTGATGATGATGGCGTCGGGGCTGGAGTGGAATGCCTTGGCGAACTTCTCTTCAGAGCTGGTCAGGCGTTGCTCGCGCTCGACCTGGTCGGTGATATCGAGCAAAGTGCCGGCCATGCGTAACGGGTGACCATGGCTGTCGCGGTACAGGCGGGCACGGCTTTCGAGGAAGCGTGAGCAGCCGTTTTCCAGCTGGATGCGGTAAGTGATCTGGTAATTACCGGCCGCGCCTTCGCGCAAGCTGCGGTACGTATCACGCATGTTACTGCGTTCTTCGACTGGCACGCCGTCGAAAAACGAGTCGAAAGGCTCGTGGAACGGCTCCGCCGGCAGGCCATGTAGTTCGGCTGAGCGGGCCGAGCCGTACAGCATGCCCGAAGGGATGTGCCAGTCCCAAGTGCCCAGTTGAGCCGAATCCAGGGCCAAATCCAGGCGTTCCTGACTTTCCTTCAGCGCTTGTTCGGCGCGTTTGTGTTCGGTGTTGTCGAGAAAGGTGCTGAGCACATAGGCGCAGCCGTCGAGTTCGATTTTTTGCGCACAAAGGGTGCCGTCCAGGGTACTGCCGCTGCTGTTATTAAACTGCACTTCGAGACTGACCGGCTTCGGTTTGCCTTCGATCAACCGCAGGATTTGCAAGCGCTGTAGCGGATCAGTCCACAAACCGATGTCGACAGTCGTGCGGCCCAGAACCTCATGTATTGACCAACCCAGCAGGCTTTCGAAATAACGATTGGCCTCGCAGATCAGGCCATCCTCCAGGCGCGTCAGGAGGACAACATTAGGGCTGAGGTTGTACAGGGTGGCAAAGCGTTGCTCCGAGCTGCTGAGCTCAGTCGCCTGGCTGAGCGCCAGGAAGGGCAAGTTGTCAGCTGTATTGGGCATCGTTCAACAACCTTTAATGCGTCAGCGAACAAGAGGACCTGTTGGTACTGGAAAGGCCCACGGTCAGGAAAGCACTTTTTGTGCGTCGAGCAATGCCATGAACGCCCGGGCAGCATTGGACAGCGTGCGCTCGGTATGCACGATGTAGCCTAGCTGCCGCGTGAGTTGTATACCGGGTAGAATAATGCGCGCCACCTGATCATCAAGCATGGTACGTGGCAATACGCTCCACGCCAATCCAATGGAAACCATCATTTTAATGGTCTCCATATAGTTGGTGCTCATGGCGATATTGGGTTTCAATCCTTGTGCTTCACACAGGCGCAAAACGATGTGGTGGGTAAAGGTGTGTTCACCGGGAAACACCGCGGGGTAGGCCGCGACGTCGGTCAAACTGACCTCGCCACGGTTGACCAAGGGATGCTCCGGGGCCGCGACGAAATCCAGCGGGTCATCCCAGACCAAAACGGCCTTCACCAGCGCGTGAGGGGCGGGCGCCAGGGTAATGACGGCGAGTTCCGCACGGCCATGGAGGATTTCATCGTAAGCCACTTCTGAATCAAGAAACTGGATGTCCAGCGCTACCTCGGGGTAGCGTCGAGTATATTCGCGCAATAGAGGCGGTAGACGGTGCAATCCGATGTGATGGCTGGTGGCCAGGGTGAGGCGTCCGCTGACTTCCCCGGTAAGGTTGTTCAATGCCCGCCGTGTATCATCCAGCACACTCAGAATTTGATAGGCCCGCGGCAATAACGCCCGCCCAGCTTCGGTCAGGCTGACTTCCCGGCCCAGCCGGTCGAACAGCCTGACACTGAGTTGCTGTTCCAGCCCGGCGATCCGTTTGCTGATCGCAGGTTGGGTCAAGTGCAAACGCTCGCCCGCTGTGGAAAAACCACCGGTCTCGGCAATAGCAATAAAGGCGTTAAGATTGGCCAAGTCCATGTCGTATTCCAGTAAGTTATCCAAAGCATAAAAATTATGAATTTGAGTTATTTAATCATACCTCATACGATTCACCTCACAAGCCACGAGGTCATTGTGTTAACCAGTTATAAAATCGGGACACAACGATCGGCATGAATTACCGCTGATGAGGAAACGTCTGATGGCCGGCAAAACGCTCTACGACAAGCTTTGGGATTCGCATTTGGTTAAACAGCGCGACGACGGTTCTGCGCTGCTTTATATCGACCGTCACATCATTCATGAAGTGACGTCGCCGCAAGCCTTCGAAGGTTTGCGCCTGGCCAAGCGCACACCATGGCGGATCGATGCCAACATTGCGACCGTGGATCACAACGTGCCGACTACTCCAGACCGCTTGGGCGGGATCGAGGCCATCGTCGACCAGGTGTCGCGCCTGCAGGTGCAGACCCTTGACGACAACTGCGACGAATACGGCATTACCGAATTCAAGATGAACGATCCGCGTCAGGGCATCGTTCACGTGATTGGTCCCGAGCAGGGCGCGACCTTGCCCGGCATGACCGTGGTCTGCGGCGATTCGCACACCTCCACCCACGGCGCGTTCGGTGCTTTGGCCCATGGCATCGGTACGTCGGAAGTCGAGCATGTGCTCGCCACCCAATGTCTGGTGGCCAAGAAGATGAAAAACATGCTGGTCTCGGTCGAAGGCACATTGCCGTTTGGCGTGACGGCTAAAGACATCGTGCTGGCGATCATCGGTAAGATCGGCACTGCAGGCGGCAATGGCCACGCCATCGAATTCGCCGGTAGCGCGATCCGTGACTTGTCGGTGGAAGGGCGCATGACCATCTGCAACATGTCCATCGAAGCCGGTGCCCGTGTTGGCCTGGTGGCCACCGATGAGAAGACCGTCGCTTATGTGAAAGGTCGTCCTTTTGCCCCGAAAGGCGCGGAATGGGACATGGCCGTCGAGTCATGGAAAGATCTGGTAACTGATGCCGATGCGGTTTTCGATACCGTGGTCAGGCTGGACGCTACTCAGATCAAACCACAAGTCAGCTGGGGCACTTCCCCGGAAATGGTCCTGGCGGTTGACCAGAACGTGCCAGACCCGGCGCAAGAAGCTGATCTGGTCAAGCGCGGTTCGATTGAGCGTGCGCTGAAGTACATGGGCTTGAAAGCCAATCAGGCCATCACCGATATCCAGCTGGATCGGGTGTTCATTGGGTCTTGCACTAACTCGCGGATCGAAGATTTGCGCGCGGCAGCCGACATTGCCAAAGGCAATAAAGTGGCTTCGACCATCAAACAAGCGATCGTGGTACCGGGTTCGGGTCTGATAAAAGCGCAGGCCGAAAAAGAAGGGCTGGACAAGATATTTCTTGAGGCCGGTTTCGAGTGGCGTGAACCAGGCTGCTCCATGTGCCTGGCGATGAACCCGGACCGCCTGGAATCCGGCGAGCATTGTGCCTCCACGTCCAACCGTAACTTTGAAGGCCGTCAAGGCGCAGGAGGCCGTACGCACCTGGTCAGCCCGGCCATGGCTGCGGCAGCGGCAATTAATGGTCGATTCGTCGACGTTCGCAACTTGATCCAACACTAAGGAGCCCCCGCATGAAAGCATTTACTCAGCACACCGGCCTTGTCGCTCCTTTGGATCGTGCCAACGTTGACACCGATCAGATTATTCCCAAGCAGTTTTTGAAGTCCATCCGCCGCACGGGCTTTGGGCCGAACCTGTTTGATGAGTGGCGCTACCTGGACATCGGGCAGCCGTATCAGGACAATTCCAAGCGTCCGCTGAACATGGATTTCGTGCTTAACCACGAGCGTTATCAAGGCGCCAGCGTACTGCTCGCCCGTGAGAACTTCGGCTGCGGTTCCAGCCGTGAACACGCGCCGTGGGCATTGGACGAGTATGGTTTTTGCAGCGTTATCGCACCGAGCTACGCTGATATTTTCTTCAACAACAGCTTCAAGAATGGCCTGTTGCCGATCATCCTCAGTGAAGCTGAAGTCGACGAGCTGTTTGAGCAGGTTGCTGCCAATCCGGGTTATGAGTTGAACATTGACCTGGCAACGCAGACGGTGACCCGACCAGACGGTAAAGTGCTGAGCTTTGAAGTGGACGCATTCCGTAAGCATTGCCTGCTCAACGGCCTCGATGACATCGGTTTGACCCTGATGGACGCCGATGCGATTGCCAGCTTTGAAGGCAAGCACCGCGCGAGCCAGCCTTGGTTGTTTCGCGGCTGACGGGTCTGTATTGCCGGGGTGACGTGTCATACACGCCACGTTAGAACGTATTATCTGTAGGCGCCAACGTGTTGGCGAGACTGCGTATTTGGCACACCCGTCAGACGCCTCGCCAACACGTTGGCTCCTACAGAAGGTTTTGACCATTAAACGTAATTTGTTTTGAAAGAATTGAGGAAACCATGAGCAAGCAGATTCTGATTCTCCCAGGTGATGGCATCGGCCCTGAAATCATGGCTGAGGCGGTCAAGGTGCTGGAACTGGCCAATGACAAATATCAGTTGGGTTTTGAACTCAGTCACGATCTGATTGGCGGTTCGGCCATCGATAAGCATGGCGTGCCGTTGGCTGATGAAACCCTGGCCCGTGCCCGGGTGGCCGACGCGGTGTTGCTCGGTGCGGTGGGGGGACCCAAGTGGGACAAACTGGACCGTTCGATTCGTCCGGAAAAGGGCCTGTTGAAGATTCGCTCGGAACTTAAACTGTTCGCAAACCTGCGCCCGGCGATTCTGTATCCGCAACTGGCTGAAGCGTCGACCTTGAAGCCAGAGGTTGTGGCGGGGCTGGATATTCTCATCGTTCGCGAACTGACCGGTGGTATCTATTTCGGTGCCCCGCGCGGCATCCGAACCCTCGATAATGGTGAGCGCCAAGGCTACAACACGCTGCCGTACAGCGAGAGTGAAATCCGCCGTATTGCCCGTGCAGGCTTTGACATGGCGCGCCTGCGCAGCAAGAAGTTGTGTTCGGTAGACAAAGCCAACGTGCTTG
This sequence comes from Pseudomonas sp., assembly GCF_028293835.1. Lineage (GTDB taxonomy): Bacteria > Pseudomonadota > Gammaproteobacteria > Pseudomonadales > Pseudomonadaceae > Aquipseudomonas. The sequence continues at coordinate 7,040 of NZ_JAQGNX010000077.1, read as the reverse complement.
AAGCCAGCCAGCTATGGCGCGAAGTGGTCGAAGAAGTGGCCAAGGATTACCCTGACGTCGAATTGAGCCACATGTACGTCGACAACGCTGCGATGCAATTGGTCAAGGCGCCGAAACAGTTCGATGTGATCGTCACCGAAAACATGTTCGGCGACATCCTGTCCGATCAGGCGTCGATGCTCACCGGTTCCATCGGCATGCTGCCGTCGGCCTCGCTGGACATCAACAACAAGGGCATGTACGAGCCGTGCCATGGTTCGGCGCCAGACATTGCCGGGCAGGGCATTGCCAACCCGTTGGCAACGATTCTGTCGGTATCGATGATGTTACGTTACAGCTTCAACCTGACCGCTGCAGCCGAAGCCATCGAGAAGGCTGTGAGCCTGGTTCTCGATCAGGGTTTGCGCACCGGCGACATCTGGTCGGCGGGCAACGCCAAGGTTGGCACGCAGGAAATGGGCGATGCAGTAGTCGCCGCGCTGCGGAATCTGTAATCTCTCGGGTCCGCTGCCTCCAACGCCGTTAGAGGCAGCGTCCCACTTTTTGTTTTAAGGGTGTAGTTGCGATGAAACGTGTAGGTCTGATCGGTTGGCGCGGTATGGTCGGTTCCGTGCTCATGCAGCGGATGCTGGAAGAGCAGGATTTTGATCTCATCGAGCCGGTATTCTTTTCAACGTCCAACATCGGTGGTCAAGGCCCGGCTGTGGGCAAGGATACCGCGCCGCTGAAAGATGCTTACAGCATCGATGAACTGAAAACCCTGGATGTGGTGCTGACCTGCCAAGGCGGCGACTACACCAATGAAGTGTTCCCGAAGCTGCGTGAAGCGGGCTGGAAAGGCTACTGGATTGATGCCGCCTCGAGCCTGCGCATGCAGGACGATGCTGTGATCGTGCTGGACCCGGTGAACCGTCGGGTCATTGACCAGCAACTGGACGCCGGGACCAAGAATTATATTGGCGGAAACTGCACGGTCAGCTTGATGTTGATGGGCCTGGGCGGCTTGTTCGAAGCCGGTCTGGTGGAGTGGATGAACGTCATGACGTATCAGGCCGCCTCTGGGGCTGGCGCGCAGAATATGCGTGAACTGATCAAGCAAATGGGCGCCGCTCACGCTTCAGTGGCTGACGAACTGGCGAACCCTGCCAGCGCGATCCTCGACATTGATCGCAAGGTGGCTGAAGCCATGCGCGGCGAAGGTTTCCCGACGGAAAACTTTGGCGTGCCATTGGCCGGCAGCTTGATCCCGTGGATCGACAAGGAATTGCCAAACGGCCAGAGCCGTGAAGAGTGGAAAGGCCAGGCTGAGACCAACAAGATTCTGGGTCGCTTCAAGAGCCCGATTCCGGTGGACGGTATCTGTGTGCGCATCGGCGCCATGCGTTGCCACAGCCAGGCATTGACCATCAAGCTGAACAAAGATGTGCCCATTGCCGACATCGAAGGCATGATCAGCCAGCACAACCCTTGGGTGAAGCTGGTGCCAAACCACCGCGAAGCCAGCATCCATGACCTGAGCCCAACGGCAGTGACCGGCACCATGAGCATCCCGGTAGGGCGCTTGCGCAAGCTGAACATGGGTTCACAATACCTGGGCGCGTTTACCGTGGGCGACCAATTGCTATGGGGCGCCGCCGAACCGCTGCGCCGCATGCTACGGATCCTCCTGGAACGTTGATTCAGTAAACGCTTAAGAAAAACCCGCGCCTCCCCGGAGACGCGGGTTTTTTTGTGCCTGCATTTCAGCGTTGACCCATTCCCGGCAGGGCCGAACGTGTTCGTGAAGAAGGTGTGTCCGAGCCCATAACGGATCCCACCGAACCGATATTCGAGTTCGCTAGTCCCTATATATGGGATATGTTTTTACATATTGAGATATTTTACCGTTTAGGTTTATAGTCGTTGCATGCCGCGAAAGTGGCACCTTCATACCCGAACAATAAAAGGTGAAGCGATGCAGGCGCAATTGATCGCCCTCGATTGGGGAACGACCTCACTTCGTGCATATCGGCTTGGCGATCACGGCCAGGTGTTGGAACAACGCACCCTGAGCGCAGGCATCATGCAGCTGCCGACCACGCCGCGGCTGATCGCTGGCGTCATGTGCTCCGAGGGATTTGAACTGGCTTTCGACGAAGCCTGCGGTGACTGGCTTGACGCGCAGCCCGGTACGCCGGTTATTGCGTGCGGCATGGTCGGCAGCGCTCAGGGCTGGCGCGAAGCGGTGTACCGCGAAACCCCGGCTGACGTCGCGAGTCTCAGTGCAACATTGCAAACGGTGCGCAGTGTGCGTGGGGTTGACGTTCATATCGTCCCCGGTGTGTTGCAGCGCTCTGCGTTGCCTAACGTAATGCGCGGCGAAGAAACCCAAGTGCTGGGGATTCTGGCCAGCTTGCCCGCCGGCCCCTCTGAACAGTCATTATTGATCGGCTTGCCGGGCAGCCATTCAAAATGGGTGCAGGTGGCCGATGGTCGCATCGTGCATTTCGATACGTTTATGACCGGCGAGGTATATGCCGCGCTCAGCACCCATACCATCCTTGCTCGGACCATGCGTAGCCGTGAAACATTCGACGCCGACGCGTTTGATCGCGGCGTCAAGGTGGCGCTGTCAGACGACGGTGCCGCTGGACCGCTGTCGACGATTTTCAGTTGCCGGGCCTTGGGTTTGACCGGTGAATTGAGCCCGGACGCACAGCCGGATTACCTGTCCGGGTTGTTGATCGGTCACGAACTGGTGGCGCTGGCCGTATTGCAACGCCAGCGCCAGGGTCCAAATACAGAACTTCCCCCTATCATCCTGATCGGCAATGCCCAGCTTTGCGCGCGCTATTCGCGTGCACTGGCTGCCTGCGGTTTCCCTCAGGTGACCTTGGCCCAACAGGCCACCGAACGCGGTTTGTGGCAGTTGGCGGTGCAGGCCAACTTGCTCAAACCTACTCTTGCAGAGGTCTGACATGCTTAAAGACGCACTGGTAAAAAACGGTTTGATCGCAATTCTCCGTGGTCTGCGCCCTGAAGAGGCGCCTGCCATTGGCGACGTATTGTACAAGGCCGGCTTTCGGGTCATTGAAGTGCCGCTCAATTCGCCGCAGCCCTACGACAGCATCCGGATCTTGCGTCAGTCGCTGCCTGCCGATTGCCTGATCGGTGCCGGCACGGTATTGACCCCGGAGCAGGTCGGTCTGGTCAAAGAGGCGGGCGGGCAGGTCATCGTCATGCCCCACAGCGACCCAAAAGTGCTACGGGCTGCGAAAGCCGCAGGTTTGTACCTGTCGCCCGGTGTTGCAACGCCTACCGAAGCGTTCGCCGCCCTGGCTGAAGGCGCCGATGTGCTCAAGCTGTTTCCGGCCGAGCAAATAGGTCCGGCGGTGGTCAAGGCGTTCCTGGCGGTGCTGCCAAAGGGCACCGCATTAATTCCGGTAGGCGGCATTACCCCAGACAACATGCAGGTGTTTATCGACGCGGGCGTGTCGGGGTTTGGTCTCGGTTCCGGCCTGTTCAAACCGGGCATGAGCGCCGCCGAGGTTGCCGAACGGGCCAAGGCCTACATGACGGCCTGGAACGAATTGCATTGATTTGATCGACGCCCGGAGCGTCGCACTTAATAAGAGAACGTACACATGAAAATCATCAAACTCACTACGTACATCGTCCCGCCGCGTTGGTTGTTTCTCAAGATCGAAACCGATGAAGGCGTGACCGGTTGGGGCGAGCCTGTGGTTGAAGGGCGTGCGCATACCGTGGCCGCCGCCGTTGAAGAGTTGTCCGATTACCTGATCGGCAAGGACCCACGCAACATTGAAGACATCTGGACCGTGCTTTATCGCGGCGGTTTTTACCGTGGCGGCGCGATCCATATGAGCGCGTTGGCAGGGATTGACCAGGCGCTGTGGGACATCAAGGGCAAGGCGTTGGGTGTTTCGGTCAGCGACCTGTTGGGTGGCCAGGTGCGCGACAAGATTCGCGTGTATTCATGGATCGGCGGTGACCGTCCTGCGGAGACTGCAAAGGCAGCCAAAGAAGCGGTTGAGCGGGGGTTCACCGCAGTGAAAATGAACGGCACCGAGGAACTGCAGTTTCTCGATACCTTCGACAAAGTCGAGCTGGCTCTGGCCAATGTCGCCGCCGTGCGCGATGCCGTGGGACCCAATGTTGGCATCGGCGTCGACTTCCATGGTCGGGTCCACAAACCCATGGCCAAGGTGCTGATGAAGGAGTTGGATCAGTTCAAGCTGATGTTCATCGAAGAGCCGGTGCTTAGCGAAAACTACGAGGCGCTCAAGGAATTGGCGCCTCTCACCAGCACGCCCATTGCCCTCGGCGAGCGCTTGTTCTCGCGCTGGGACTTCAAGCGGATCCTGAGCGAAGGCTACGTCGACATTATTCAGCCAGATGCTTCCCACGCGGGCGGTATCACCGAGACTCGCAAGATTGCCAACATGGCCGAAGCCTACGACGTGGCGCTGGCATTGCATTGCCCGCTGGGACCGATTGCCTTGGCGGCGTGTCTGCAACTGGACGCGGTTTGTTACAACGCGTTCATTCAGGAGCAGAGCCTGGGCATCCACTACAACGAAAGCAATGACCTGCTGGATTACATCAAGAACCCGGAAGTGTTTGATTACGACAAAGGCATGGTCAAGATTCCCAACGGGCCAGGCCTGGGCATTGAGATCAACGAGGAATACGTCAAGGAACGGGCCGCCATCGGTCACCGCTGGCGCAACCCGATCTGGCGTCATGCCGATGGCAGTTTTGCTGAGTGGTAGATCTCGGTTGCTAACAGCACCTGTAGGAGCCAACTTGTTGGCGAGGCGGTGTGTCAGACGACCCGCCGCGTAAGACCCTTCGCCACAAATTGGCTCCTACAGAAACCCTCCAGACCGCGCAAACGCCTTCAAAACCATAATAAGAGGCACTCCCCATGCAACCTGAAGCCCCAGCGGCAAAGGCGTCGCTTGTGACGCCCAGCCGTAAGCGTTTTTTCATCATGGTGCTGCTGTTCATCACTGTCGTGATCAACTACCTGGACCGCAGCAACCTGTCGATTGCGGCCCCGGCCCTGACCACTGAACTGGGTATCGACCCTATACACGTGGGCCTGATCTTCTCGGCGTTCGGCTGGACTTACGCCGCCATGCAATTGCCCGGCGGCTGGCTGGTTGACCGCGTACCGCCGCGTATTCTTTACACCGCCGCATTGCTGCTGTGGTCGCTGGCGACCATTCTGCTGGGGTTCGCTGCGAGCTTTATCGCCTTGTTTTTCCTGCGTCTGGCGGTAGGGGCGATGGAAGCACCGGCGTATCCCATCAACAGTCGCGTGGTCACCACCTGGTTCCCCGAGCGCGAACGGGCAACCGCCATCGGTTTTTATACTTCCGGGCAATTTGTCGGCCTGGCGTTCCTGACCCCGGTCCTGGCCTGGCTGCAAGCGCAGTATGGCTGGCACATGGTGTTCATCTCTACCGGGGTTATTGGCGTGATCTGGGCGCTGATCTGGTTCATGGTGTATCGCGAACCGCGTGATTTCAAAGGCATCAATGAGGCGGAAATTGACCTGATTCGCGAGGGTGGCGGGTTGGTGGATATCCAGGCCACCACCGAGAAAAACAAGCGCGGCTTCAGTTGGTTGGACTTGGGTATTGTCCTCAGCAAACGCAAACTGTGGGGTATCTACCTTGGCCAGTTTTGCCTGAATTCCACGTTGTGGTTCTTCCTGACATGGTTCCCAACCTATCTGGTGAAGTACCGGGGCATGGACTTCATCAAGTCCGGGCTGTTGGCGTCCTTGCCGTTTCTCGCTGCCTTCGTCGGTGTGCTGTGTTCAGGATTCTTCTCTGATTGGCTGATCCGTCTGGGTCACAGTGTGGGCTTTGCACGCAAGTTGCCAATCATTGGCGGGCTGTTAATTTCCACCTCGATCATCGGTGCCAATTTCGTCGAATCCACGCCCTTGGTCATCGCATTTCTGGCCCTGGCGTTCTTCGGTAATGGCCTGGCGTCGATCACTTGGTCATTGGTGTCTACCCTGGCACCGGCCCGTTTGTTGGGGCTGACGGGCGGCACGTTTAACTTCATCGGTAATTTGTCGGCGATTACCACGCCTATTGTGATTGGTTTTCTCGCCACCGGAGATTCGTTCGCGCCGGGGATTACCTACATCTCGGTGCTGGCGCTGATCGGTGCGCTTTCGTACATTTTGCTGGTGGGCAAGGTCGAACGCATCGAGTTGTAACCGCTGCCAGCGGGCGGCGATAATGCCGTCCGCGTTCTGATTTGATAAGGCATTGATATGCAACATGATTCAATCGCCACGGCGAACACTGCGGTGAAAGACAAGGACCCGGCGCCCACGGGTACGCAAACCCTGCTGCGCGGCCTTGGGGTGGTTCAGGCGGTAGCCGGCGGTGCCAGAGACCTAAAGGAGATCGCACGGATTATTGGCACAACGCGCAGCACGACTCATCGTTTGGTCAGTTGTCTGGTTGAGGAGCGTTACCTGCGAGTATTGCCGCAAGTGGGCTACTTATTGGGTCCTAAGCTGATCGAGTTGGGCTTTCAGGCGCGAGAAGAAGTGCCGCTGGCAATACTGGCGCGCTCGTATCTGGACGAGCTTTCGGCGCTGACCGGCGACACCGTGCATTTGGCGATTCGTGAAGGCGACGAGGTGCTGTACCTGCACAAGAACCCTGGCCGTAACGGCCCTGAAATGCGCTCGCGGGTGGGCCATCGCATGCCGTTGGCCCGCACCGGGATCGGCAAGGCCATGATGATCGACTGCACGCAGGACGAGTGGCTGCGGTTGTACCAGAGCAGCCTGCCGGTTGATGGCAAGGCGACGTTGTGGCCCCAGCACCGTGAGCAGACCTGGGGACAGTTTCAGCAGCGGATGCAGGAGTATGTAGCGGGGGGCTATGCGTTCGATCTGGAGGACAACGAACCGTCGATTCTCTGTGTGGCGGCTCCTGTTCGTGTTTCCAGCAACTTGATTGTCGCTGGCATCAGCATTGCCAGTACCTTGCCTTATATGCCACTGG
>NZ_JAQGNX010000057.1 GCF_028293835.1 Pseudomonas sp. | reverse complement strand
GGCAATGTTTGTAGTCTTGGTCGTTCATGTCGATCCACAGCCGTGGGTTGCGGTTGACCTTGCGGTCGAACGCGGCAGTGACCGGGTCCAGATGACGAAACTCTTCGTAGCGCGGCAAGTCCGGGAGTGGGCGGCTGGTGTCCATGTAGTTTTGAATAAAGTCCCACAGCGCGCACAACAACTCGCCTTCGCCGGGCGGCATGATCGGGCGGAAATTAATGACAATATCGCGGTACCGGTGAGCGAGGTACAACACGTTGACCGGCAAACCCTGACGGTCTGGGGTGGTTGAAATGTACGCATCAAACTCATAAAACGGTGCGGTGAGTTCGCCGATGGTGCCGTTTTTTTTGTATTCGCCGTTGTTCTTGTAATCGAACACCGTGACCAGACCGGTGCGACGATTGAGTTCCCAGATCGGACCACGGGAGGGTTTGACCCAGAGGCTTGGGAGGTAGCGGAGTACGAAGGCGCCGATTGCCCAGGCTATAAGCGGTGGTAGCAGAAATGCCCAAGCTGTCTCTTTTATTACCCCCAAGAGCGTTTCGAAGTAGGGGTAATACGGCTTCGATGCCATTACCATGGCGGAAAGTAAATAAATTGGAGTAAGGATAATAAATATCCACTTTCCAAATGTGTGCATATATATCCAGAAGTGCGAACGCTTGGACCACAGCGAAAACCTGAAGCGTTCATGGTCATGACGATCATGAAAATCTACATGCTCATATGGCGCGGGAACGTAGGTGCCAAGAGCCTTCTTCTCTTCACGCTCCTGATTCATTTCCTCCTGAAATCTCAAGGAGCTGGGCTTTCTCCTAGTCAGGATATCTTCCGGTGCAACCTCTTGGGTCTTACCCCAAGGAAGACGCATCTTGGCGAAACCACGGGTCCAGGGTCGCTCTGCCGACGGCTGCTGTTTGGGGATTCGATCAGAGCGATATGCCGTGGCGGCGTAATAAGAGGCTTGCTCGGTACTCATGAGTCGATAGTCGCTTTATGGGTGATTTGGACAGCCCGAAGTAATTGGTCGAGGGCTTGGACATTGGCCTTGGCATAGGCGGGTCTAAACTGAGTGATGAGTTCAACGGCCGCTTTGCAGGCGAGGCTGGCTACAGGATGAACTGGCGCCGGTTTCCGTGGTGTGGAAGTGGGCTTGCCAACGAAAGTGTCAGCGCGAGCAGCCCAGGCTTTCAAATCATGAACACTCAATTCACATACTCCACATACCGCGCCATCAAGTTCGGACGCTTGAACGTGTCAATCTCGGCGATGCGGGTTCGTAACACGCGCAGGCAATGTTTGTAGTCTTGGTCGTTCATGTCGATCCACAGCCGTGGGTTGCGGTTGACCTTGCGGTCGAACGCGGCAGTGACCGGGTCCAGATGACGAAACTCTTCGTAGCGCGGCAGGTCCGGGAGTGGGCGGCTGGTGTCCATGTAGTTTTGAATAAAGTCCCACAGCGCGCACAACAACTCGCCTTCGCCGGGCGGCATGATCGGGCGGAAGTTGATGACAATATCGCGGTACCGGTGAGCGAGGTACAACACGTTGACCGGCAAACCCTGACGGTCTGGGGTGGTTGAAATGTAGGCGTCAAACTCATAAAACGGTGCGGTGAGTTCGCCGATGGTGCCGTTTTTTTTGTATTCGCCATTATTCTTGTAATCGAACACCGTGACCAGGCCGGTGCGGCGGTTAAGTTCCCAGATCGGGCCACGGGAGGGTTTGACCCAGAGGCTTGGGAGGTAGCGGAGTACGAAGGCGCCGATTGCCCAGGCAAGCAAAGGGGTGCCTACAAACCACCAAGATGTAGTAGAGAATATATCCTTTGCCAAGTCGGTCCAAGGCAAACCCAATGCAAAACCCATGACTACGTAAGCAAAGAGGTTAATCAATGCTCCGAATATAAAAAACCACTTTCCAAACATGTGCATATATATCCAGAAGTGTGAACGTTTGGACCACAGCGAAAATCTGAAACGCTCATGATCATGACGATTATGGAAATCAACATGTTCATATGGCGCGGGAACGTAAGTGCCAAGAGCCTTCTTCGCTTCGCGCTCCTGATTCATTTCCTCTTGAAATCTTAAGGAGCTGGGCTTTCTCCTGGTCAGGATATCTTCCGGTGCAACCTCTTGGGTCTTACCCCAAGGAAGACGCATCTTGGCGAATCCACGGGTCCAGGGTCGCTCTGCCGACGGCTGCTGTTTGGGGATTCGATCAGAGCGATATGCCGTGGCGGCGTAATAAGAGCCTTGCTCGGTACTCATGGGCGGACAGGCGCTTTATGAGTGGTTTCGTCAGCCCAGAATAATTGATCGAGGGCTTGGAAATTAGCATTGGCATAGGCCGGTCCAAAGGTTATTGGGTCTTTTGGTGGCGGCGCAGGGAATATCCACTGAGTGTCCCCCTCGTTCATCGTTACTTGAGCGCGGACCAGGTATCGGTAACGAAAGGCCTGGACCCCGAGATGACGGGCTCGCTCAACCTCCGGTCTGGTGCAGGCTTTGAAAAACATCTCCATTGTATTGGCTTTCTTTCGATAGGCGTTCGGAGCCAGTACTGGCTTCAGCTCCTTCAGTTCGGAGTTAACGCCGCTCCAGATGTCATAGAGCGCCCAGTTTTTTTCCTGGACCACTTTGACATGAATACCGCTCACGCCCAGATCGTTCATTAAACCGGGAACATTGCTCTCAATGCGTATAAGCGTCTCTGATTGGCGCACATCAAACGGCGTCGTTTCCCAAGTGTCCATCCTGGCATTGAATTCGTATTCAGGATTAGCAGTGATCGCGATACGGATGTCGGCGAGCAGCCCAACTAAACGGTACAGTGCCTGCTTAGGGTCTTGCAGATGCGCAACGGCGTTGTCGGGGTCAGCAAACGGCCCCAAGGACAGCCAGTCTTCGATAGGTTTTTTGCTCAGCCAAACGGTGGCGGCTATGCCCGCACCCAGCGATATCAATACGGCCCAGCCCACCGGGGTGAGTCCCAAAAAGGTCGCACCACCGCTGACCATGAGTGTGCCAAACGCCCCCACGATGCCGCTGGCCGCCATGAGCAGATATCCCCACATGACGTTATCGCCTACTTGATACGCGTCCCATGCATCTGAAAGATTAATAGCAGCGAAGATCAAGCCAGCGGCGATTTGGGCAACTGCACGAGCTGAGAGTTCTTTCACGAAGTATTCGCTCATGGAGCCCAGCGCACGCTTGGCAAACGCTTCGGATATGACAAAGATGGGCTTTCGACCTGCGGCCCAAACGGATTGGCTACCTGCAACTTTCATGGTCAAAAATTCCAGAGCGAGTACTAAGTCGACTCCCGCTCCAGCCAACCCTCCCATTGCCCTCATTGGGCCTTTTTCTCTTTCAGTGGCAAGCCTTCCCGCTATTTCATTCCTCACATTCCACATCTCCAACATCACCACCGCCCCCGCAAACGGCACCGAATTTAACGCTCGATACACGTGTCCTTTCTTCAGCGATTCACTTGCCCCAACAGCATTTTCCAACGCACTGGTCTTAACCTTCGTCGCCGCATTCTGCTCAGCCAAATCCTGCTGCCACGCGGCATTGATCTGTTTGTTTGCAAGTGAGATGGTTTGTGCCGTCCGATGCCCACGGGGCATTGCGACGACTTTGCTGTCAGCCGATATTTCAAGCTGGGCTTGATACGTTGGCGACGGTCCTATGCTATGGCCCGATGCGCCGCGGTGTTCGCCTTGAAGGTTATGAACCTGCGTGGATTTTGTCGGCAAGTCGCTGAGGCCAAAGACGTAGTAGTCCTTGGTCAGCGCATCTGCATGGGAGACCAAAACCGCGTCGCCGAAGGCCGACGGGACCGTAGCGCGCATTTGCGCCAGTGCTCTGCGTTGCAGGGCCTGGTTCAAAACGCTGGTTTTGCGCTCAGCCATGGGGATTTGAATATTGTTCGCCGCCTGTATTGCACGTTCCGCGGCCTCCACGGCGCCATGCAGGTTTTCAAACACGTTGACCAAGCTGTTTGCGACGCCTTTGAGCAGGGTGGTCAGGCCAGTATTGAGGCTTCCACTGGTTAATAAAGCGGAGAGTAACTGCGCATCAAGAGAGATCAGTCGGGCTTCATGGGGGATTGGCTTTTCACCCGTCTGTGCCAGCTCAGCGCCGCGAAAGCTACCGTCTCCGAGATTGGCTTCGACTACTGGCGGCTGTATATATGGCGTATCGAGGTCATGCACTGCCAGATCCGGCCACAGCATGAGATGCAGCATGTGTTGTTCGCCATTGGCAATCTCACTGATCAATCGTTGTCCGACGCTGCATTTAGGGTGGTACGAACTGACCCCGGCCACTGCATCACCAATTTCACCGTTGACCGCCAGCGGGTCCATTTGTGCTGGCAAGATCGCCAGGCTGGTAAATAGCTGACTGACCGCATGCAGTGCGGCGGCATATTCGAAGCCGTCCAGAGCGAGGTGGTCAGCCAGCGTGTGTTGAGACGTGGGGGCTTTCAGCCAGTCGGCGAGCAGCGACTGGGTCATGTCCAGCGCGTTCCAGAGTTGCAGGCGCTCGCTGCTGGCGGTGAAGCGGTTGAGGTCGAGCCGGCCTTGCAGCTTAAGAACATCAAGCTTTCGATGCATCGGGTTCGGGCCGCCGCTGATCTCCCGTGGAACGACCAATTGCTGCACTAGCAAGGCGCTGGCGTGATGGGCGTAGCGGCTGGCGCGGGCGGCGCACAGTTGCAAAAGATGTCGCTGGTCATCCAGGCGGGTACGCAAGTGACGCTGGCGGTAATACGGGTCCTCTAACAGCACGCCGTACAGTTCACGTTTGCGGGCAGAGTGCAGGGCATCTGGCAGGGCCGGTTGCTCTGCCCATAGTTCATGGGCCAGCGGACTGGCGACGGTACACGCCAGCTCTAACCAGTGGGCCCACGCACCCGTTTCAACCCATGTTGGTTTGTACACTGCGTCCCCGCGTTCGCAGGTGGTGAAGTGTTGATGCGCCTTGCTCAACGCTAGCACCGGAAACTGGCCGCTCAAGTCACACAGATAGCGTGCCGGCTGGTCCAGCATCCACTCGAAGCCCGGCTGTCGTGCTCTCTGTGGGGCCACGATGCTCACCGGAAAGGCATGCTTTTTAAGATTGAGCCATGCCACCTGCGCTAAGCCCGCTTCGGATTGTCTGGCGGGCGCATGGACGTCGAAATCGCTGAACGCTTCCAGCATGGCCGTGCCGTCGGGTTTGTTCTTGAATACTTGCTTAAATTTGTTTAGAGAACTGCGCAGATCCGGGCTTTGGCAGCGCTGCGCGCGTAACTCGGAATCCTGTTCCAGACGATGCAAGCGCGGGGCATTGAGTTGCACTTCGCTAAAACACAACTGCGGCGAAATTTGTCCGTTGTTCCAGTTGGACGGCAGCCAGATGTCTTCCAGCGCTTGCCCGGTAGCCAGTCGCGGGTGCGGCTCGATTACGTCGCCCATGCGGTATTGGTTGAAGTCCACGTCGTGATAAGTGGTCCGCTCGTCATCAACCCGCACTTCCAACTCCCGCCAAACCCGTCCATCAAGAAATACATAGATAAACCCGCTACGGCACAGCACCGGCGTGCCTTTATCGTGGCTGCTGTTGACGCCGGGGAGTGCAACAAACGGCACGATTGGGACGATCTGATTCCACTGACCATCGAACTCTCGAGTAGTAATCGAGACGGGGGGCAGCGGTACGCGGATCGGTGGGCCTTCGACGCTGGCGATCTCTATCCACAGACGGTGCTTGACGGTGTTGGACCAACTCCACACGTGTAAGGCGCTATTAACCAAAGAGTCACTGGTCAGGCTTTCGGGACGGTCCGAATCAGTCAGGGCATCCAGTCGTTTCAAACTGTCGTGTTCATAAAAAGCCAACCGCTGGGCGTCCGGGTGGCTTTTGCCGACGACCTGCACGATCAGCTTGTTGATTTCGCAGCAGGGCACCGTGCTTAGTTCGGGTAGCGCCATGTCAGGACTCCCGGCCGTTCGAAATCGATGTTTGAAGCTGCTGACCGAGGGGTGAGCGACGATCTTCAACGCTTTGGATGCTCAGCGTGAAGGTCGGAATATTGGCCTGATGCATGGGCAGGATCTCCACATCGAAAAGATGCGGCGACTCTGCCGGACTGGGCTTTTAAGGGATATCGGTGGGAGCCAACGTGAGATGTAGGACGCTTCCTGTGATTGCGAAGAAGCGTCCTACAAAAAGCTTCACCACAACAAAACCACAAAAAAAACGGCCCGCAGGCCGTTTCTTGTCACGCTACAAACACATCAACCACCCAAATAAGCATCCCGCACTTTCGGGTCAACCAGCAGTTCTTCGCCGGTGCCTTGCATCACCACCCGACCGTTTTCCAGTACGTACGCACGGTCAGCGATTTTCAGGGCCTGGTTGGCGTTTTGTTCCACCAGGAACACCGTCACACCGTCGCGGCGCAGTTGTTCGACGATCTCGAAAATCTGCTGAATGATGATTGGTGCCAAGCCCAGCGACGGCTCGTCCAACAGCAGTAGTTTGGGTTTGCTCATCAATGCGCGGCCAATGGCGAGCATTTGCTGCTCGCCGCCCGACATGGTGCCGCCGCGCTGATTGAAACGCTCCTTGAGCCGAGGGAACAGCTGCAAGACCTTGTCCATCTGCTCTTGATAGTCGCCCTTTTCGGTGAAGAACCCGCCCATGGCCAAATTCTCTTCCACGGTCAAGCGGGCAAACACGCGACGGCCTTCCGGCACCACCGCAATGCTTTTGCGCATGATCTGCGAGGAGTCCAGTCCGACCAACTCCTCGCCCATGTAGCGAATGCTGCCACTGTGGGCGCGCGGCGAACCGCACAGGGTCATCAGCAAGGTGGATTTGCCCGCCCCGTTGGCACCGATCAGGGTGACGATTTCGCCTTGGCGAATATCGACGTTGACCGAGTGCAGCGCCTGGATCTTGCCGTAGAAGGTGGAAACGTTTTCGAATTGCAGCATTTACGCTTCCCCCAGGTAGGCTTTGATCACTTCAGGATTGTCGCGGATTTGCGCCGGCGTACCGTCGGCCAGTGGCGTGCCCTGGTTGATCACGACGATGTGGTCGGAAATGCTCATGACCAGTTTCATGTCGTGCTCGATCAGCAGCACCGTGGCGTTGTGTTCGTTGCGCAACACGCCAATCAACGCCTTGAGGTCTTCGGTTTCCCGGGGGTTAAGGCCGGCTGCCGGCTCGTCGAGCATCAAGATGCGCGGACGGGTCATCATGCAGCGAGCTATTTCCAGGCGGCGTTGCTGACCGTAGGCCAGGGTGCCAGCCTGGCGGTTGGCAAATTCCTTGAGATTGATCTGCTCCAGCCAATGCTCGGCGTAATCCATCGCCTCGCGCTCGCTTTTGCGAAACGCCGGAGTCTTGAACAGGCCTGACAGAAAGTTAGTGTTGAGGTGGCGGTGCTGGGCCACCAACAGATTCTCCACCGCGGTCATTTCCTTGAACAAGCGTACGTTCTGGAAGGTGCGCACTACGCCTTTACGGGCGATCTGGTGGCCCGCAAGGCCCTGAATCGCTTCGCCGTCCAGCAGGATAGTGCCCGCCGTAGGTTTGTAAAACCCGGTCAGGCAGTTGAAGACGGTGGTTTTACCGGCGCCGTTCGGCCCGATCATCGACACCACCTGTTTTTCGTTGACGGTCAGGCCCACGCCGTTGACCGCCAACAAGCCACCAAAGCGCATGCTCAGGCCGCTGACTTGCAGAAGCGGACGGCTCATGAATGCGGCTCCGCTTTCAGTTTCATTTCGGGACGTTGCATGGGCAGCAGACCTTGTGGACGCCAGATCATCATCAGCACCATCAAGGCGCCGAACATCAACATGCGGTACTCGCTGAATTCACGCATCAGCTCAGGCATCAGGATTAGCACCACGGCGGCGAGGATCACCCCCAGTTGCGAGCCCATGCCGCCCAGTACGACGATAGCGAGGATGATTGCCGACTCGATAAAGGTGAACGACTCGGGCGTCACCAGTCCTTGGCGGGCAGCGAAGAAGCTTCCGGCAAAACCGGCAAACGCGGCACCTAGAGTGAAGGCCGAGAGTTTGATAATCGTCGGATTCAAACCCAACGCGCGGCAGGCAATTTCGTCTTCACGCAGTGCTTCCCACGCACGGCCGATAGGCATGCGCAGCAAACGGTTGATAACGAACAGCGCCAACAACGCCAGCAGCAGCGCGACGAGGTACAGGAAAATCACCTTGTTTATCGAGTTGTAGGCGATGCCGAAGTACTCGTGGAAGGTTTGCATCCCCTCAGTCGCCGTGCGTTCGAAGGTCAGGCCGAACAGGCTAGGTTTTGGAATGTTGCTGATACCGTTAGGGCCGCCCGTGAGGTCGGTCATGTTGCGCAACAGCAGACGGATGATTTCACCGAAACCCAAGGTCACGATTGCCAGGTAATCCCCGCGCAAACGTAATACCGGGAAGCCCAGCAGAAAGCCGAACAACGCCGACATCAGGCCAGCGATCGGCAGGCATATCCAGAAGCCCAGCCCGTAGTAATGCGAAAGCATGGCGTAGCTGTAAGCGCCAACGGCGTAGAAACCGACGTAACCCAGGTCAAGCAGCCCGGCCAGGCCGACCACGATGTTCAGTCCGAGGCCGAGCATGACGTAGATCAGGATCAGGGTGGCGATGTCCACCGCGCCGCGCGAACCGAAGAACGGCCACACCAGGGCGATAATGACGATACCGAGCACGATCCAGCGCTGGGTGGAAGGCAGGGTCAGGAAACGGGTGGTCTGGGGAGAAACGCGCGGCATGTTCGGCGTTGCCTGCCAAACCGTGTTGATCTGGTCTTGAAACAGCACCCGCAGAAACATGGCGATGGCGCAGCCGAAGATCGCAATCAACATCGCATTGCTGGCGCCAATCACGGTCAGGTTGACCCCGACGATTTCCAGTTTCAAACCGAGAATGGGGTACGCGACGGCCAACACCAATAGGGCGCTGAACAGCGCCGACTTGAGATTCTTGCTCATACTTTTTCAACCTCCGGGCGGCCAAGCAGGCCGGTCGGCCGGAACAGCAACACCAGTACCAGCAGCGCGAAGGCCACCACGTCCTTGTATTGATCACCGAATACGTCGGCACCAAAGGCTTCGGCAACGCCCAGCACCAAACCGCCAAGCATGGCGCCAGGAATGCTGCCGATGCCGCCAAGTACCGCAGCGGTAAACGCCTTGATACCGACCAGGAAACCGGCGTTGGGGTTGATCACGCCATACTGCATGCTTAGCAATACCGCAGCGACCGCCGCCAGTGCGGCACCGATAACAAAGGTCAGGGCAATGATGTTGTTGGTGTTGATGCCAAGCAGGTTGGCCATCTTGATGTCTTCAGCGCAGGCCCGGCAGGCGCGGCCCAGGCGGGAGCGAGAGATGAACCAGGTTAGCGCGAGCATCGCGATCAGGGTCACGAGGAAAATCAGAATCTGCATGTACGAGATCACCACCTCATGACTGCTGGTGGTGCCGAACACAAAGTTTCCGGGAATCAGGTTGGGAATCGATTTGTCTTTGGAGTCTTGAGCGAGCAACACCGTGTTCTGCAGAAAGATCGACATACCAATGGCCGAGATCAACGGAATCAGCCGGTTGCTGCCGCGCAAAGGGCGATAAGCAACGCGCTCGATGGCGTAACCATAAGCACTGGTAACAACGATGCTGGCGACAAACGCGGCAGTGATAAGCAGCGGCAAGCTATCCAGCCCCATGGCGCTCAAACCGGCCAGGGCGATAAAGGCGACATATGAGCCGATCATGTACACCTCGCCATGGGCGAAGTTGATCATGCCGATGATGCCGTAAACCATGGTGTAGCCGATGGCGATCAAGGCATAGGTGCTGCCAACGGTCAGACCATTTATCAGCTGTTGGAAAAAGTGATAGAAATCTATCTCGGGCATTAAAGCGCTCCTAAAAACCTACTGAGTGTCCACTGGTGAAATCGTTAGCCGCTCGCGCGTCATGGTATTCGTCCACGTTTGACGTGAGCTCAGTGAGGCACTGGTGACGGTTTCAAGATTTTCAGGGGGGAAGAGTTGCTGTAGCGCAGGTCTCGACCCGTTTACCTCGTAAAACAAAGCCCACTGTGGATGCAGTGGGCTTTGGGTGAGTCACACGCGCGAAGCTTATTTCATCGGAGCTTCGGTTTTAGTGCCGTCTTTGTGCCAGGTGTAGACCACAAACTGGAAGTCTTTCAGGTCGCCTTTCGCGTCGTAGCTCAGGTCGCCGGTTGGCGTTTTGAACGTACCTGCGTGGATAGCGGCTGCTACTTTGGCGGTGTCTTCGCTTTTAGCGGTGGTGATGGCATCAGCGATCACTTCAACTGCAGCGTAAGCCGGGAACACGAACGGGCCGCTTGGGTCTTCTTTCTTGGCTGCGAACGCTGCAACCAGAGCCTTGTTCGAAGGATCCTGGTCGAACGATTTCGGCAGTGTTACCAACAGACCTTCGGAAGCGTCCTGAGCGATCTGCGAGATCGAAGCGTTGCCCACACCTTCTGGACCCATGAAGCCGGCTTTCAGGCCTTTTTCTTGAGCCTGACGCAGGATCAGACCCAGTTCCGGGTGGTAGCCGCCGTAGTAAACGAAGTCGACGTTGGCCTGTTTCAGTTTTGCGATCAGCGAAGAGAAGTCTTTGTCGCCAGCGTTGATGCCTTCGAATACGGCAACTTTTACGCCTTTGCCTTCGAGGGTTTTCTTCACCGCTGTAGCGATGCCTTCACCGTATTGCTGCTTGTCATGGATGACAGCAACCACTTTGGGTTTAACCACATCAGCGATGTAATTACCGGCTTTTGGACCCTGGGCGCTGTCCAGACCGATGGTCCGGAAAATCATCTTGTAACCACGGGCGGTGATTTCAGGGCTGGTGGCCGCTGGAGTCACCATCACGATACCTTCGTCTTCATAGATATCTGAAGCCGGTTGAGTCGAGCTGGAGCACAGGTGACCGACAACGAACTTCACGCCATCGTTGACGACTTTGTTGGCGACCGCTACCGCTTGTTTCGGATCACAGGCATCGTCGTATTCAACGGCTTCGAGTTGTTTGCCGTTGACGCCGCCTTTAGCGTTGATTTGCTCAATCGCCATTTTTGCGCCGCTGAACTGCATGTCGCCGTATTGAGCGACTGCGCCCGTTTTAGGGCCGGCAATACCGATCTTGATGGTGTCAGCTGCGAACGAATGGCTGGCAACCCCGGCCAGAACCAATGCAGCAAACAGCTTGGAAACCTGCTTAATACCCTTAGTCATGATGCTCCACTCTTGTGTTTTAATTTTTATAATCCTGGCGGCCGAGGCTGCAGGACCGAATTTGTGACCTCGGTCATTCCCCGGTAACTGTACCGGTACAGTGTAGAGCGCCGGTTTATCCCTTGAAAAGCGGGCTACTAGGGGCAAAACCGAGTGTGTCGCTTAATTGACAGAAAGATACAGAATCACACCGACTTCTCACACTTGCCTGCCGCACAAGTGGGTCCGTACCCCAAATGATTCCGAACCTCCCATGCAATCAATCACTTAAATCTGGGTTTGTCTGGAGAATTTGCGGCGCTATGATTGCGCCGATTTTCTCTTTGGTGAAACCCATGACGCAAGAACCTAGCACCCTCTATGCCAAACTGCTCGGCGAAACCGCCTCAATCACCTGGAATGAATTGCAACCATATTTTGCAAGAGGTGCCCTGTTGTGGGTCGAGGCGCCGCTGGATTTGGTCGAGGTCGCAGAGGCCGTGGCCGTTAACCAGGCGGACAAAGTCGCGGCGTGGCTTGCAGCTGGACAGGTCAGCAAGGTAGATGAATCAAGGGCATTGGATCTTTTGAAGCGTGATCCGTCGCTTTGGGCCGTGGTTGTAGCGCCCTGGGTACTGATTCAGGACAGGGCGCAGGTCTGATCTGTCGCCCTGAAAGGGTGCGGTAAGTCAGGCGGGTGGGTAGCCCGGTAACCGCCATCGAGGACGATGGCGAAGTGCCGTAGCGAAAAATCCCACCTCTTTCAAACCGTTTCTACACCTTAGTATGCGGTTTTGCCGGTGTGCTGGTTGAGCGAGATGACCTTGGTCTTGCCAATCCGGTGACGGTAAATTTCCCGCAGGTATTTGACAGCCTTCTTCACGCTGTCGCGGGAAATACGAATATCGTTGATCGAAACAAACTTGGATTTGTCGTCAATCAGTTCCCGGTATTTCTTCTCGTACATTGGCTTGATTGCATACCAGTTGGTATCGAGGATTTTTGCCGGGTTTTCATATTCGTTAAGCAGATCGTCAATACGGCCTTCATCGAAATGTTCGCTGACAATGAAGTCGAGGATGGCATTGTCCAACGTGTCGTCGAAACGGTATTCGGTGCGGGCAAAACAACGTTTGATGAAGGCCACGATCAGGGTCAGAAAGTCATCTGAGAGGCACGGGCTTTTCGCGATAAGGGTGGTCAACGACAGGTTGGCCGACGCACCGATGACCAACGCATAACGTTTCAGCGTGGTGTTAGGGAACAGGCTGTTCAGGTGGGTCTTGAGCCGGTTCAGGTCCATATAGGACAGCTTGTAGTCTTTGGGCAGCGAAACGATCGAGACCACTGACGAGCAGTTCTTGAAGAAGTGCAGGTCGTGCAGCGCCGCAGCGTCATAACCGGATGATTTGTACTGCTCCAACGCCGCGCGATAACGATTCGACTCAATCGGCAGCAAGCTGATGCCTTCGATGGCTTGGGTCATTTTGTTGAAATGCGGTAGATCGATGGAGCGGAAAAACAGGTCATCGATATTGAGCCGTGGTGGCTCTTTTTCGAATACTTTGAATTTGTCCGAACTCGGCGCCGGTTGTTCTGGCACGACTGATTCGGCATAAGCAATGGCCACTGGCCCAGCCAGACTCATAAACAGGTCATTGGCGTCCAGCCGAATGGTTTCACCGATGTCGATGCCGGCCCGACGGAAGTAGTTTTGATCGTAATCGGTGGTAACCGCTTGTGCAGTCAAGATGTTGAAGATTTGCTGCGAAATGTATTGGTTGGCGTGACGTTCCATGGCGTTGACGTCGATGTTGTCGATGTTGCCACCGTCATCGCTTTCCTTGGCGTAACGCATGATGTCGTTGGAGATCAACATCATTGCGTTCCAGGGCCGAATACGCCCCATTACGCTGGCTTCGCTGCTGTCTTCGTTTTCGAAGTTGTAAGAGAAATCCCATTCTTCGGCCAGATATTTACATAGAAGACGCCCGGCGTTGATGTGCAGCGCTTCGGACATCTCGCTGCGGTGGTCTGAAATGTTCGGCAGGATGCAGATGCCGCTGGTGAAGATCGGCTCGAACACGAACGAGCGGCCGCGCTTGCCGTCGTTCTCGCTCATGGGTTTGGTGTCGAACGTCTTGTTCATGTACGAGTATTGCTGTGCCAGACCGAACTCCGACGCCATGCCTGAACCGGTACCGCCGCCCGCACTGAAAATGTAGAAATACAAACGCGACTGGTTGGCCTTTATCCCGCACGAATCGATCAGGTACGAGTGAATCAGTTTCCAGTCGGTACTGGAGAAATTCTGAGGGTCCTTGTTCAGGATGATCTTGGCCAGGTACTGACCGAGAATGGGTGCGTTACCGGCACCACCGGCATGCACCTCGGAGAGGTCCATGATTTTCATTTTGCTGTAGTCGTTGATGAAACCGCCTTTCTCGCCCTTGCCAGAGAAGCGGATACGGCCAGCAATGTCTTTGTCCAGATCGCCGAGCATCACCAGTGGCTCTACCAGAAACACCGGTTTGGACGATTTGCTCTGCACCAGGCGCAGATTGTTACGAATCCAGCGGGTTGGGCTGTAGCCTTTTTCATCAGCCAGGCGGTCTTCGTTATTGAATTGATTCAAATAGAACTTGCGCGCGTTGTACACCAGTTCGGCAACGTCCAGCGCAATGTTCGAGCCACAGCGACCCAAGCCAATCAGGCACACCGATGGAAACTGTTGGTCACGACGCAGTTCTTCCTGGTAGTCGATATGAATCGAAGGCGGAAACACAATGTCACGTAGGCCGTCGAGGTTGTCGAGGATGCGATCGGTGTCGGTCTCGGTGAAGTACAGGTACTGGTGCGCCGGCATCGGCTGCTGACTGTAAGCGCTGCGGATGACGGGGGCGCCAGGAGCGGTAAACAGGATTTCTGGGACCGCGCTGGCCGGATCGTTTTTATGAGTCATCGTTCGCCATATACCTGGAGTGGATGGCTGCTCGACTAGTGTTATCGCGCCATCACGGAGTAAGAAATAACGACTTTACAGTGCGTCGTGGGCTTGAGCGATAGGGTTTAACCCTAGCAAACCCTAGGGGTTTTCCGTGCAAGCGTTCGCTTTGTCGGCCGCAAACTGGTGGTCTTTAATCGGATGAACGGTATTTTTGACGTCAAGGAAGGGATTGTCATCATTCGATGACTGGCAAGCTGCAACGGTGAGTCATTCGTGGACGGTCTGGATAGTTCGGCTACCGCTGATAGCAAATGGAGTTAACGCCTGTAAACCCTTGTCGATCACCCGTTATCAGCGTAACGAATGTTTACAGACAGATTTCCTGGCGAGTTCTAGATTGCACATTAAAGCCCGACTGAATCAGGCGCTTGCACGCAAGATTTGATTCGGGTGCGCAGGACACCGAATAACAATAAAAGAGACGGACCCCATGCAGAACTCGACCCAAGCGCAGAATGCCTGGCGCATCCTGTTCCTGTTGTTCCTGGCAAACCTGTTCAACTTCTACGACCGCACCATTCCGGCCATCATCATTGAACCGTTGCGTTTGGAGTGGCACCTGAGTGACTTCCAGATCGGGATCATCGGCACCGCATTCACACTCGTCTATGCCATTGCAGGGCTGCCCCTGGGCCGCTTGGCCGATACCGGCTCGCGCCGTAAGTTAATGGGCTGGGGCCTGGCGACCTGGAGTGGCCTGACAGCAGTCAATGGCTTGGTCGGCAGCTTTTGGGGCTTTCTGTTGGTGCGTATGGGTATCGGTATCGGTGAGGCCAGTTATGCCCCGGCCGCGAACTCATTGATCGGCGATCTGTTTCCTGCTCACCGGCGCGCGCGGGCCATGGGCGTTTTCATGCTGGGTCTGCCATTGGGGCTGTTGCTGGCGTTTTTCACCACCGGGGCGATGGTCAAGGCATTCGATTCATGGCGCGCACCGTTCTTTATCGCAGCGGTTCCAGGGTTATTGCTGGCGATCTTTATGTTTTTCATCCGCGAGCCCAAGCGCGGCGCGGCTGAAAGTGTGCGTATTTCCCAGGAGAAGATCCACAAGCCGATTCGCCGAGTGTTGGCGATTCCAACGTTTGGTTGGCTGGTCTTGGCGGGGCTGAGTTTCAACTTCGCCACCTATGCCTGTAATTCGTTCATGGTGCCGATGCTGCAACGCTACTTTTTATTGCCGCTGCAACAGGCCGCCGTGGCGACGGGATTAATCGTCGGTGTGACGGGGCTAGTGGGTTTGACTGTCGGCGGCTGGATTGCCGATAAAGTCCACCAGCGTTATGCCAGCGGACGTTTGATATTCGCGGCGCTGAGTTTGGTCGTGTCGACGTTGACCACCGGCTACGCCTTGCATGCTGGACGCATCGAAATTAGCGTGTTTATAGCCGTCTTCAGCGTGGGTTGGTTGTTTTCCTACAACTTCTACACCTGCGTCTACACCGCGATCCAGGACGTGGTAGAGCCGCGCCTGCGTGCGACGGCCATGGCGGTGTTTTTTGCCGGGCTGTATTTGCTGGGGGGTGGTCTGGGGCCGGTGGTGGTTGGATTACTGTCCGACCACTTCTCCAAGGCAGCAATGGCTTCAGCGGGTGTCGAGCAGATGACCGAGGTGTTCAAGGCGGACGGGCTGCACGATGCGATGTTGCTGATTCCGGTAGCGTTGTTTCTGACCTTGTTATTTCTGCTTCAGGCATCTCGCAGTTTCGCGAGGGATGCGGCGCGGATGAAAGCGGGAATG
This sequence comes from Pseudomonas sp., assembly GCF_028293835.1. Lineage (GTDB taxonomy): Bacteria > Pseudomonadota > Gammaproteobacteria > Pseudomonadales > Pseudomonadaceae > Aquipseudomonas. The sequence continues at coordinate 6,271 of NZ_JAQGNX010000057.1, read as the reverse complement.
GCGACGGATGAGCCAAAAATGCCGGCGGTTACAGCCTGACATCGGGAAAGAAATCACACATCTGTGGAGCTGACGGGTTGGCGAGGCGTTGACCTGACAACTGCGTCAAGCCTCTCGCCAACCAGTTGGCTCCTACAGATTTTTAACCCGCGACCAACACCCTAATCGCTTCCAGGCGCAACGCGGCTTTATCTAGCATGGCCAGGCCTTGTTCGCGCTGCTTGCGCAAGGCGATCAATTCGCTGTCACGTACGGTTGGGTTAACCGCTTGCAACGCCGTCAAACGCGCCAGTTCTTCTTCAGTATCAGCTGCCAGACGACGTTGTGCTTCAGCCACGCGCTCTGCGTGTTTCGGTGCAATCCGTGCCTCCCCGGCATTGATCTGCGGGTTCAGCACATCCCGTTGTGCCTGAATGAACTTATTGGCGCTGGCACGCGGTACGCTTTCCAGCTGTTCGTTCAGGGTCACAAACGAAACCCGCCCCGACAAATCGTTACCGTTAGCGTCCAACAGGCAGCGCAAGGCAGCGGGCGGAAGATAGCGGCCCAATTGCAACGAACGCGGCGCAACCACTTCGCTGACGTACAGCAGTTCAAGCAACACGGTGCCGGGTTTCAGCGCCTTGTTCTTGATCAGCGCCACGGCGGTGTTGCCCATGGAGCCGGCCAGCACCAGGTCCATGCCACCCTGGACCATCGGATGTTCCCAGGTGATGAACTGCATGTCTTCACGGGCGAGCGCTTGGTTGCGGTCGTAGGTGATGGTTACGCCTTCGTCATCGCCCAGGGGGAAGCTGGCGTCGAGCATTTTTTCGCTAGGGCGCAGAATCAATGCGTTTTCCGAGTGATCTTCGCTGTCGATACCGAACGCATCGAACAGGGTTTCCATGTAGATCGGCAGTGCAAACTGATCATCTTGCTCATGAATCGCCTCGACCAGCGCTTCGCCTTCGCCCGCGCCGCCGGAATTCAGCTCCAGCAAACGGTCGCGACCGCTGTGCAGCTCACCTTCCAGGCGTACACGCTCTTCGCGAGCTTCATCCACCAACGCTTGCCACTCGCCGTCGTCGCCACTTTCCAACAACGGCAGCAGGCGCGGGCCGAAGCGATGTTGCAGGGCGTTGCCGGTTGGGCAGGTGTTCAGGAACGCGTTCAGCGCCTCGTGATACCACTGGAACAGGCGTTCCTGCGGGCTGGTTTCCAAATAGGGAACGTGCAGCTCAATGATGTGTTTCTGGCCGATCCGATCCAGACGACCGATCCGCTGTTCGAGCAAGTCCGGGTGCGCGGGCAGATCGAACAGCACCAAGTGGTGGGCAAACTGGAAGTTGCGGCCCTCACTGCCAATTTCCGAACAGATCAGCACCTGGGCGCCAAACTCTTCATCGGCGAAATAAGCTGCGGCGCGGTCACGTTCGAGGATGTTCATGCCTTCGTGAAACACCGTCGCGGGGATGCCGGAACGCACGCGCAGCGCGTCCTCCAGGTCCATGGCGGTTTCGGCATGGGCGCAGATCACCAGCACTTTGACGCGCTTGAGCATTTTAAGCGTGTCGATGAGCCAATCGACGCGCGGGTCGAAGCGCCACCAGCGTTGTTCTTCGGTCATGTCCGGCTGGGCCTGGAAGCTGACTTCCGGGTACAACTCGGCGTGTTCGCCGACCGGCAACTCCAGGTATTCAGCCGGGCAGGGCAGGGCATACGGGTGTAATTTGCGCTCCGGGAAACCTTGCACGGCGGCCCGGGTGTTACGGAACAGCACGCGGCCGGTGCCGTGGCGATCCAGCAACTCCCGAATCAGTCGCGCGCTGGCTTCGGTATCGCCGTCATTAACCGCAGCTAACAAGGCTTCGCCAGCATCGCCGAGGAAACCATGGATGGTTTTGTGCGCTTGGGGCGAAAGACGGCCCTTATCCAGCAACTCCTGAACGGCTTCGGCCACCGGGCGATAGTTCTCGCTCTCGGCACGGAACGCGTGCAGGTCATGGAAACGATTTGGGTCAAGCAGGCGCAGACGGGCGAAGTGGCTGTCCTGGCCCAATTGCTCAGGTGTCGCGGTCAGCAGCAGCACGCCGGGAATTACTTCGGCCAGTTGTTCAACCAGCGAGTATTCCGGGCTGGCTTGCTCTTCGTGCCATACCAAATGGTGTGCTTCGTCCACCACCAACAGATCCCAGCCCGCAGCAAACAGCGCGTCTTGAGCCTTTTCGTCTTCGACCAGCCATTCCAGCGCTACCAGCGCCAGTTGGGTGTCTTCGAATGGGTTGCTGGCATCGCTTTCGATAAAACGCTCGGCGTCGAACAGTGCCACTTGCAGGTTGAAACGGCGACGCATCTCCACCAGCCATTGATGCTGAAGGTTTTCCGGCACCAGAATCAACACCCGATTGGCCCGACCGGAAAGCAACTGACGGTGGATCACCAGACCGGCTTCAATGGTTTTGCCCAAGCCTACTTCATCGGCCAGCAAAACCCGGGGTGCGATGCGGTCGGCGACCTCCCGGGCGATATGCAGCTGGTGCGCGATGGGTTGCGCGCGAACGCCGCCCAGGCCCCACAACGAGGACTGCAACTGGCGGCTGGTATGTTCCAGCGTGTGGTAGCGCAGGGAGAACCACGGCAGCGGGTCGATTTGCCCGGCAAACAGGCGATCGGTGGCCAGGCGGAACTGAATAAAGTTCGACAGCTGGGTTTCCGGCAGGGTGACCGCTTCGTTTTGCGCGTTGAGACCGTGGTAGACCAGCAAGCCGTCGACATCGTCGACTTCGCGGACGGTCATCTTCCAGTTTTCAAAGTGGGTGATGGTGTCGCCCGGCGAAAAGCGTACGCGAGTGAGCGGTGCGTTACGCAGCGCGTACTGGCGTGTATCGCCAGTGGCCGGATAGAGCACGGTCAACAAGCGGCCGTCCTGTGCCAGTACGGTGCCTAAACCCAGCTCGGCTTCGCTGTCACTAATCCAGCGTTGCCCCGGTTGATACTGCTGCGCCATGCTGCCTGACTCCCGCCGTGAAAAAGCCGACTATATTAACGGATCAAGGCACTCAAACCAAAGGGCACCGTCAAAACAGGCAGTATTCATTGGATAAGTGCCTTGAAATGGCCGCTCCAGGCACTTGCTGGCAAGAACATAGTCGAAACTTTCCCATCCAGGGGCTCAAGTCGACGAACCGGCAGCCGACAGCTTGCCAAAGGAGATCACATTTAATGCTGCCACCTATGCTTCCGCTTAGCGCGGTCCCCGTGACTTCGCAGCTCGATCCCGTCAAACAACGGCCGGACATTCCGCCTGTGGTCCCCGTGCAGCCGCCGTCCAACGAAAGCACGATTGACCTGCGCAACCGTGATCCGGAGCAGAGCACCCTGCTGCTGCGCGAAGAGCAACGGCGTCGGCAAGAAAAACGCCGCAACGGTGAGCCGGACGATCCCGAGGAGCATCTGGCAGAACCCGGTCACTTAGTGAATGCTGATAACACCGTGCCGGTTGTACCGTTGATTGACGATGAGCCGCGGCAGGGCCTGTGGGTCGATGTGGAAGTTTGATCTCTACAGAAACCGGGGCGTCCAGCCCTCTGCGAACATTTTGTCTCGCAACAACGCTGATCACCGCTGGTCACGGCCGTCATCACCAAGCATTATTGTCAGCACTCCCGTGTTCAAGACGTACAGGCCATGAGCGAAGACGATAAATTGATAGACTTGAGCGCCGAGCGCGCCAAGCGTACACACGACCTGAATGACAAGCGCTTGAATGAAGTCCGCCAGGCTTTCGAGCAAGCGTTGCCCATGGGCAAAGGCAAGAAAAAGCCCAAAGGCAAACCTAAAAAGCCTTGATGATGGCGTCATCCCTCCTTTTTTTGACGCAGATCAGCTAATCGCTGTCTGCCGCGCCTCGTCGTGGCCGCTATTGATCTGCGTCAACTTCCTGTTCCAACGCCCCGGTTAACCTTGCTCTATCGAACAGGGTTGGTCAGGAGTGGCGGTCATGTTTCTCGATAATGTGGTTATCGCAGGTGTGTTTACCGTCGGCCTGATGGTGTTGTTTTTTGCAGGCCTGGGACTCTTCATCTGGAAGGACTCACACAAACGCAAATAGAAAAGAGTCGTTTCGGTACACGAGCACGCAAGGCACTTTGGGCGACTTCGGTCGCCTTTTTTTCGTGTGCGGGTAGAGCGACGCCGGCATGCGCGAACCCCCTGAGGGACCGGGTTGACTTGGGGATGAGGCAATGCGGTCATGCTGATACACCGAACTGGCCGCTTCCCGAATAAAATCAGTCAGTCGCAGCCTTCGGCAACTCCTACTGGTTCTGTGTTTGCTGCGCGACAGCGCGGCGTCTGGACGACGGGCGACCTCCTACAGTTGATCCGTTTCAGCTACCCGCCACACCTTTGATCTGATCCAGCCAACCGGTTTTTTGTTCTGCGGGCAGGCTGTCGAACAGCTCTTTGGCCAGCTTCGCAACCTTGGCGGTTTCGTTGGCTTTAAGGATTGTTTTCAGCTCCGGCGTCGTCGCGGTCTCTTCGCTGAGGGCCGGTGGTGTCGGCAAGGCTTTCGCCAGTTTCAACACATTGCCAGTGTCTTTGCTGTAGGCGCGGATGGCGTCGAGGTTTTCGATCATCGGCAGGGCCATGCCGGTGAGGGTGTCGAAGGCGCTGACACTTGGCAGGCCCACCTTGCCGCGAAACGCCGGAATGCCCAGCGATGGAATAACCAAACCCACCAGATAACGTGGGTCATGACGCTTGATGCTCAAGCCGATGCTGGCAACGGCGACGGCCACACCCACCACTTGGCCAGCAGTCGCCAGCAGGGACAGTTGTTTGTTGGTCTCGTCGTCGAAGAAAATGCAGCGGTAGCGGAAGTAATCGGTGAACACTTCGCGCTCACCCAGTGCGTCGTTCATGAACCAGGCGCGGGAGTCGTGGACCTGCTCATCGAAAAAGTCGGTGAGTGTGCGGGCACGCTCGTCCAGTGGCTCGCCTTTCTTGGGATCGTATAACGCATAGTGGGCTTTGTTACCGGCGGTACGCATGCGGGCATATTCTTCAGCCTCGTCCTGCTCGTTGGTCATGTACACCAGGCCGCCGAATAATACATGGGCAATAGCCGCTTTACTGAGGGCGTCACCGGCCAGTGTCAGCGACCATTTAGCGGGGTCGTAGTCCCGTGCGAATTCGATCATCGCGCTTTCGAACTGGTGCTGATCGCGGGTCGGCTCGTAGCCTTTATGGGTATTGATCATCATGGGTCTAACCGCGCCAATTCGGCCTTCGTAGATCGCTTTGATGCTCAGGTTATTCTCGTACTCCTCCAGTTCCTTACCGGCCAACGGTGCCAGCGGCTGCCCTTCATACGCGGCCTTGCCCTCGGCCAGTTGTCGAGTGTGCAGCGCTGCAAACGCATCCCCCTCCACATCGGTCATGTCCTTGCCCTGGATATGCCGGTACGCGGAGGTTTTCCTGAAATGGAAGCTGGCATAACGATTGATTCGCCAGCCTGTCATCAGCTCGATTTCACCTTCCATGGCTTCTTTCAGGGGCCCGGTTTTGTGGGCGTCGAGCCAGGTGTTGAAGCGGTGGGTTAGGGTGTCGGAGACGGCGAGGGCATTTGCCGTCGTGTAAGACATTTCTAGCCAAGGCCATTTTTCTTTTTGCTCGGGACTGAGCGCAACCGAAGGTGCCTGCAATGGTGCCCCCGCTGCATAAGCTTCGGCATACATGTGCTGCAACGGTATTTGCGACAACACATCCTGAGGTCCGGCCAACGCCTTGCCCTGTTCACCCGGTGTATAACCGCCCCCGACATCGGAGTGCATGCCGGGGTACAGGTACTCGAACGTCCCGGCGCGGTAAGTGGAAGGGCAGTTCGGCTCGTCAGGGTTGGTTTTGCGCCGAATCGAGTCCAGCGGGAAACAGGCCCGTTGTTCATGGGCCGCGACCATGTGCACGCAACGTTCAAGAAACTTCTCCGACTCCGTCAAGCGCAGGGAGTCATCGGCCCATGCCATGTGCCCGGCTGCAAAGGGCGCTACATAGGCCGCGCCCACCGAGGCGACGGTATCGAACAAGCCCATGAAGGCGATGCAGATCGGTATCCCGGCAAACAAGTAACGGGTTTCGCCCTCGACCTCGACCTGGGTCAGTCTTTCCAGCCAGGTGGCAAAGGCCCGGGCCTCGGCAGCCCCTCGGGAAAAGCCATACACATACAGGCGCATGCCAATGATCCGGGGGATCGCACTGCGGGCGTGGAGGTTTTCAATCTTCTTTTGCA
>NZ_JAQGNX010000051.1 GCF_028293835.1 Pseudomonas sp. | reverse complement strand
TAAATCGTCGGAAGTTGCTGCTTTTTAGGCTTGAATTGCTGCTTTATTAGCAGCATCGGCGAAGGCTCTCCATGACGTTGGCCACATTTCTCTTCTCTGATTACCGCAGAAAAGTTTTAGCGTTGCTGATGCTGCGCCCCAGTGAGAGCTACCACCAGCGGAAGATTGCGCCTTTTCCCTGAATCCATTACGTCCTCCTGAGGATAGGTCAGAAGGTGTAAACCTTATTCAGGACGGGACAGCTTAAATAAAAAAGCCAGAGACATCACTGCCCCTGGCTTCCCCACTACAAACCCAGCCAAACCCTAAGCCAAAAAAATCAATCCCAGCTCAACGCCCCCCCCGTCTGATACTCAATAACCCGAGTCTCAAAGAAATTCTTCTCTTTCTTCAAGTCCATAATCTCGCTCATCCAAGGAAACGGGTTAGTAGTCCCCGGATACTCTTCTTTCAACCCAATCTGGCTCAAACGACGGTTAGCGATGAACTTCAGGTAGTCCTCCATCATCGCCGCGTTCATGCCCAACACCCCACGAGGCATGGTGTCACGGGCGTATTCGATTTCTAGCTGAGTACCCTGCAAGATCATCTGCGAGGCTTCTTCCTTCATTTCAGCATCCCACAAGTGTGGGTTTTCGATCTTGATCTGGTTGATCACGTCGATGCCGAAGTTCAGGTGCATGGATTCGTCGCGCAGGATGTATTGGAACTGCTCGGCGACGCCGGTCATTTTATTGCGGCGGCCCATGGAGAGGATTTGGGTGAAGCCGCAGTAGAAGAAGATGCCTTCCAGTACGCAGTAGTAAGCGATCAGGTTGCGCAGCAGTTCTTTGTCGGTGTCGACGGTGCCGGTTTCGAACTTCGGATCGGAAATCGAACGGGTGTATTTGAGGCCCCAGGCTGCTTTTTTGGCGACCGAAGGAATCTCGTGGTACATGTTGAAGATCTCGCCTTCGTCCATGCCCAGCGATTCGATGCAGTACTGGTAGGCGTGGGTGTGGATCGCTTCTTCGAACGCTTGGCGCAGGATGTACTGGCGGCATTCCGGGTTGGTGATCAGGCGGTAAACAGCCAGCACCAGGTTATTGGCCACCAGGGAGTCGGCGGTGGAGAAGAAGCCGAGGTTGCGCATGACGATGCGGCGCTCGTCGTCGGTCAGGCCTTCCGGATCGCGCCATACGGCGATGTCGGCGGTCATGTTGACCTCTTGCGGCATCCAGTGATTGGCGCAGCCATCGAGGTATTTCTGCCAGGCCCAGTCGTACTTGAAGGGCACGAGTTGGTTAAGGTCGGCGCGGCAGTTGATCATCATCTTTTCGTCAACGGCTACACGGGCGCTGGCGCCTTCGAGTTCAGCCAGACCTTCGGCGACGTCGAGGCTGTCCAGAGCGGCCTTGGCGCGAATGATCGCGGCCGAGTCGCTGGCAGTGACTGCGCGGGCTTCTTGTGCCGCAGCGCCACCGGCGCTGTCGAGGCGGTCCATGTTGGCTTCGTTGGCGTGGCCGGCGTTGGTAGCACGGGCGACGGTTTCGCCGTCTTCTTTGTGGAATTCATCCCAGTTCAGCATGGTATGTGGCTCCTGCCCAAGGGCCGCCAACGGCGACCGGTTAAAATTTAAGGTATAAGCCGCCAGCGCTGCATTTACATGCTGGCAACGGAATGAGTCGAGATTACTCGAGTGCCTTACAGTGTTTGGATCTACAAAGCTGGCGGTCGTTGCCTGGACCGCACACGGAACGAGTCTTCGGGGTTGCTATCAGGTGAGCCAGCTTTGCATGCGCAAACGGTCATTTGAGTACCCTTCGATGAGTGCGAGATTATACAGATTTTTGCGTCGCACTGGTTCGTCTGTTTCCGCGTTTTTGCGCGTGTTTTTTGCAGGTTTCTTTGATTTTTAGCGCATTTCACTCTTGACAAAAATGAGCGCCAAATTTGGGCGTGAATCGCTTATCTAGTGGTTTTCTATTGCTTGAGACGCAGCATATAGTGCTGCTGCTCTCTCGGCAATCGCTTGGATGAGGTCGATTACGGCAAAGATTCAAGACGTGGTCTGGATCAAATTCGTTAGGCCACTGATACCGGGCGTTGTGACGGAAAACGGCCCGGAAGACGTTCTTTTCAAACTAAACAACCGGCGACGAATGGCAAAATAAAAGTGGGACTTAATCGTCCCGTATATCCGTTCAATCAGTCGCTAATCGGCAGCCCGATACACCGTTCAAATACGCTTTTCAGCGCATCGTAATCGCAGACCACCGCATCAATATTCGCTTGAATCCATTCTTGGGCATCCACGGCCCACCAACTGATTCCATAACCCGCGTTCACAATGATGTGTTCAAATAAAATCCGTTGTGCTCTGCCGTTGCCTTCGCGAAAAGGATGCACAACGTTAAGGTCGCCAAACAGTTCTGCGCTAGCGGTTATAAGGCTTGCACGATCCAGATATTGAAACCAGTTGGCATTGGCCAAGGAGCCGAACAGCTTGTTAGCTTCAGGTTCGATTCGGCTGGTCATGCAGAAATGGGTCTCGTCTTTCGAGATGTCCACCGTGCGAACTTCACCAGCCCAATCGTAAAGGTCCGAGAACAGCCGTTGATGCAGGGTTCTGAGGTAAGAAAGATCGTAGGGCGGCGGCGCAAACTCGATGGATTCAGCGGCGACTTCAGAGAGTGCGCGCTCTGCTTCGGACAGGATTCCGAATTCGGTTATACCAAGAAGATTCCGCAGGACCGCGGTACCGGGATAACAGTACGGGTCTTGTCCGACGCCATATTTATCTAGCATCAGGCTTGTTTATTACGATAGGTTTTTAGCAATTCTTCACGAGACGGAAGAATGCGTTCAGCATCCAGCGGAGTGCTCTCGAAACCTTCCAGGCGCAGGCTGGCTGCGTAGTTGGATCTGCGTGTCTTGGCGCAGTAGGCTTTTTTTGCATCGAGAGAGAGGTTAGGCATTGAGACGGCCTCCGAGTTTCAAGGACCTATTTTTCAAGGGCCCATTGTAGCGGAAAGAGCTGGCCGAGAGGCTTTGGTTTTTCAACCGCTGGTGCGATTTATCGCAGCCTTCGGCAGCTCCTACAGTTCAGTAAAGCTCGCCAACAAGTCGGCTCCTATAGGCAGCCAACTTTGGTTCACGATTACTGGCAAGCCTCGCAGTCCGGCTCATCAATCGCGCAGGCTTGCGGCACTGGCGCTGGTCCGGCGGTGGTGAATTCCGATGGCTTTGGCGCCGCCAGAATGGAGTCATCGCCGTGGTTGCCGCTGGATACTGCGTTGAGCTTGCTGGTGCTGATGGTCGACTTCTCAGTGCTGGTCGCGGCCAGGGCACGGAGGTAGTAAGTGGTCTTCAGGCCACGGTACCAAGCCATGCGGTAGGTCACGTCAAGCTTCTTGCCCGAGGCGCCGGCGATGTACAGGTTCAGCGACTGAGCCTGGTCAATCCACTTTTGGCGGCGGCTGGCGGCGTCGACGATCCACTTGGTTTCCACTTCGAAGGCGGTGGCGTACAGGTCTTTGAGTTCCTGCGGGATGCGTTAGATTTGCTGTACGGAACCGTCGTAGTATTTCAGGTCGTTGATCATGACCGAGTCCCAAAGACCGCGAGCTTTAAGGTCGCGAACCAGGTACGGGTTGATCACGGTGAATTCGCCCGAGAGGTTCGACTTCACGTACAGGTTTTGATACGTCGGTTCGATCGACTGCGAAACGCCAGTGATGTTGGCGATGGTGGCGGTCGGTGCGATGGCCATGATGTTGGAGTTACGAATACCTTTCTGCACACGGGCACGCACGGGTGCCCAGTCCAGGGTTTCGTTCAGATCGACATCAATGTACTTCTGGCCCCGTTGTTCGATCAGGATCTGTTGCGAATCCAGCGGCAGAATGCCCTTGGACCACAACGAGCCCGGGAACGTCTCGTAAGCGCCGCGCTCATCAGCCAGGTCGCAAGACGCCTGGATCGCGTAGTAGCTGACCGCTTCCATGGAACGGTCGGCGAACTCCACGGCAGCGTCGGAACCGTATGGCAGGTGTTGCAAGTACAGCGCGTCCTGGAAGCCCATGATGCCCAGGCCCACTGGACGGTGCTTCAAGTTCGAGTTGCGCGCTTGCGGCACCGAGTAGTAGTTGATGTCGATCACGTTATCGAGCATGCGAACGGCGGTGTCGATGGTGCGCTTGAGCTTGATGGTGTCCAGCTTGCCGTTCACGATGTGGTTTGGCAGGTTGATCGAGCCCAAGTTACAAACGGCAATTTCATCCTTGTTGGTGTTCAAGGTGATTTCAGTGCACAGGTTCGAGCTGTGAACCACGCCGACGTGTTGCTGCGGGCTGCGCAGGTTGCACGGGTCTTTGAAGGTCAACCAAGGGTGGCCGGTTTCGAACAGCATCGAGAGCATCTTGCGCCACAGGTCTTTGGCCTGAAGGGTCTTAAACAGCTTGATCTTGCTGCCGTACTGGGTCAGTGCTTCGTAATACTCGTAACGCTCTTCGAAGGCTTTACCGGTCAGGTCGTGCAGGTCCGGAACTTCGGAAGGCGAGAACAGGGTCCACGGGCCGTCATCGAAGACGCGCTTCATGAACAGGTCAGGGATCCAGTTGGCGGTGTTCATGTCATGGGTACGACGACGATCATCACCGGTGTTCTTGCGCAGCTCGATGAACTCTTCAATGTCCATGTGCCAGGTTTCCAGGTAAGCGCAGACTGCGCCTTTGCGTTTGCCGCCCTGGTTAACTGCAACTGCCGTGTCGTTGACCACTTTGAGGAACGGCACGACGCCTTGGGATTTGCCGTTGGTGCCCTTGATGTAAGAGCCCAGCGCGCGAACCGGCGTCCAGTCGTTGCCCAGGCCGCCGGCAAATTTGGAGAGCATGGCGTTGTCGTGGATGGCGTGGTAAATGCCCGACAGGTCATCTGGAACGGTGGTCAGGTAGCAGCTGGAAAGCTGTGGACGCTGGGTGCCGGCGTTGAACAAGGTTGGGGTCGACGACATGTAGTCGAACGAAGACAACAAGTTGTAGAACTCGATGGCACGGTCTTCTTTGTTCTTCTCTTCGATGGCCAGGCCCATGGCCACGCGCATGAAGAAGATCTGCGGCAATTCGAAACGCACGCCATCCTTGTGGATGAAGTAGCGGTCGTACAGGGTTTGCAGGCCCAGGTAAGTGAATTGCTGATCGCGCTCGTGGTTGATCGCCTTGCCCAGTTTTTCCAGGTCGAAGGTCGCTAGGATAGGGTTCAGCAAATCGAACTCGATGCCTTTCGCGATGTAGGACGGCAGTGCTTTGGCGTACAGGTCGACCATTTCGTGGTGGGTGGCGCTTTCGGCCACTTCCAGGAAGCTCAAGCCTTCGGCACGCAGGGTGTCCATCAACAGGCGAGCGGTCACGAAGGAGTAGTTAGGCTCACGTTCTACCAGGGTGCGCGCGGTCATTACCAGGGCAGTGTTGACGTCTTTCAGCGCAACGCCGTCGTACAGGTTTTTCAGGGTTTCGCTTTGAATCAGGTTCGCGTCGACTTCCGCCAGACCTTCGCAGGCCTCGGTGACGATGGTGTTCAAACGACCCATGTCCAGCGGCGCCAGGCTGCCATCAGCGCGGGTGATGCGGATCGATGGGTGCGCTTGTACCGGTTCATCGGTGGAGCGAACGGCGCGCTCTTTGGCGCGGGAGTCACGGTAGATCACATAGTCACGGGCGACTTTCTGTTCGCCAGCGCGCATCAGGGCGAGTTCGACCTGGTCCTGGATTTCTTCAATATGGATGGTGCCGCCCGAAGGCATGCGACGTTTGAACGTGGTGCTGACCTGTTCGGTCAAGCGCGCCACGGTATCGTGGATGCGCGACGACGCGGCGGCGGTACCGCCTTCAACTGCAAGAAACGCTTTGGTAATGGCGACGGTGATTTTGTCATCGGTGTAAGGAACGACGGTCCCATTACGCTTGATCACCCGCAGCTGACCCGGTGCAGTGGCGGACAAATCCTGTTGGGAGTGGTCGGCGTGCGGAGTAGCGGTCGGCGAATTCTCGCGAGTTGTGTCTGTTTGCATGGGTGTCTCCACGTTCTTTAAGTTTGTTTAGGCACTAATTGGTGCCCAGCGTTCCATCTCAAGGCAGTCAACCGACCAAGTGGTCAGTTGGAAAGACTTCAAAACGGATAAGGAAGGCTTTGGCCTTTCCCTGGCGTTGAAGTCGTTGGTCACGGGACACGCCCGCTACCGAAATCGTATGAAGGATGCTCGTCTTTTGTTGCAACTCGCGTACCGGTTTGCCCCCATAGAAATGAGGCAAGGCGGTTGCCATCTACTTGAGCAGTTTGGCGTGCTGAAAACGCTGCGATTCAACCAAACAGCAGCAAGAAAACAGCTTGAAATTCTCGATTAAGTTGTGCTTGGTTTCAGGCGGTAAACCCTACATGTAGGGTTTTTTTCGCGCCGAGCTACAAGATAAAGCGTTTTGGCCATGAAATGCAACGAGCGCCTGTGGATAAATCTGTGGGTAAATCATGTATGAAATCTGGAAAACCCGTGTAGGCCGCAGAACTACTGGACCGGACCGTCTGTCATTGTTTTTGCCGTCATTCGCAGGTTTTTTCAGGCGTGAAGTTCGTCACGAAAAACGCAGGTTTTGAGTGCAAACTGGCATGTCGTGTGCTTAGCGCGAGCTGTTGCTAAACTCGCCCTCAATCAAGCCCTTTGACGCCTGATTCGCACGATGTCTCTATTAATAAGAACAATGACAGAAGAGGTTACCCGTGGAGCAAGAAGCCTGGCAGGTGCTGATTGTCGAAGACGACCAGCGTTTGGCTGAACTGACCCGTGACTACCTTCAGGGCAATGGCCTGCGGGTGAATATCGAAGGTGATGGCGCCATGGCCGTGGCGCGCATCATTGCCGAGCAACCTGATTTGGTGATTCTTGACCTGATGCTGCCCGGTGAAGATGGCTTGAGCATCTGTCGCAGGGTTCGTGATCGCTACGACGGCCCGATCCTGATGCTCACCGCGCGCACCGATGACTCCGATCAAATTCAAGGCCTGGATATGGGTGCCGACGATTTCGTCTGCAAACCGGTGCACCCTCGCGTCTTGTTGGCGCGCATCCACGCGCTGTTGCGACGCAACGAGACGGCTGAGGCTAAATCCGAAATCAAGTCTGAAGAGAAAACGCGGCGGCTGGTATTCGGTCCGCTGATCGTCGATAACGCCCTGCGCGAAGCCTGGTTGCAGGGCAGCAGCATCGAGTTAACCAGCGCTGAATTCGATCTGCTGTGGTTATTGGTAGCCAACGCCGGGCGGATTTTGTCCCGGGAAGAAATCTTCACGGCGCTGCGTGGTTTTGGCTATGACGGCCAGGATCGGTCGATTGACGTACGTATTTCGCGTATTCGGCCGAAAATCGGTGACGATCCGATTCATCCGCGCTTGATCAAGACCATTCGCAGCAAAGGTTATCTGTTTGTCCCGGAGGCCGCGCAAGACCCTACCTGTTATGTACTGAACTACTGACGCCATGAATTCCATCTTCCTGCGCATTTATGGCGGCATGCTTGGCGTATTGGTGCTGGTGGCGCTGCTGGGAGTGTTGACCCTGCACCTGGTCAATCAGGTGCGCGGCGAGCAATACCGCGAGCGCCTGGCCCACGGCACGTTCACCCTCATGGCCGACAATCTGAAACCCATGATCGCCATTGACCAGACTCGTGCGCTGGCGGCGTGGGGACGCTTGATGGGCATTCCGCTGGAACTGATAGCGCTCAAAGACACCGCCCTCGACAGCGGCGACCGCAGCCGAATGCTGCGCGGTCAAGTGGTGGTCGAGCAAACCGGACCGCATGCCGCCAAGGTTTATCGACTCGTCAGCGACAGCGAACAACTGGTGCTAAGCGGCGAGGTAGGGCAAATCAGCGAGCAACTGGCTCGCGCGACTATTTATTTACTCATTGATGAGTTGGTACGGGTTCCGGTCGCTGAGCAACCCCAACGCCTTAATACCCTGAAGCTGGAAAAGGGCTTTGGTTTTGACATGCGATTGATTCGTCTCGATAAGGCCGACATGGATGTCGATCAACGCCGCCGGGTCGATGAAGGCGACACGGTGATGGCCCTGGGCAAAGGCGGTGATTCGATCCGGGTGTTCGCCGGAATGGTCAATACCCCATGGGTATTGGAGATCGGTCCGCTGTACCAGATGAACCCGTACCCGCCGGAATTGTTGGTGCTCATCGGTTTTCTTGGCCTGTGTCTGATTGGGCTGGTGGTGTACTTGCTGGTGCGCCGCCTCGAGCGGCGCTTGCTGGGTCTTGAGGCCGCCGCGACGCGCATCGCCAAGGGCAGCCTGGAAACCCGGGTCCCAGCGTCGGGTTCTGATTCTGTAGGGCGTTTGGCCTCGGCGTTCAATGGCATGGCCGAACATCTACAGCGCTCATTAAGCATGCAGCGTGAACTGGTGCGTGCCGTTTCCCACGAGTTGCGTACGCCGGTAGCCCGGTTGCGCTTTGGCCTGGAAATGATCGGCGAGGCGACCACTGAAGCGGCGCGGGATAAATACCGGGTCGGCATGGACAGTGATATTCAGGACCTCGACAAGCTGGTGGACGAGATGTTGACGTATGCGCGACTGGAACAGGGCTCGCCGACCCTGAATTTCCAGCGGATCAGTCTGGATGCGTTGGTCAATCAGGTGATCGCTGAATTGGCGCCGTTGCGTGCCACGGTCATGGTCAGTCGAGGGGAATGCGTGGCGTCGGCGGATAACGACGGCGCCTGGGTCGAGGCTGAGCCGCGTTATCTGCACCGGGCGCTACAGAACCTGGTGAGCAATGCCATGCGCCACGCTGAGACTCAGGTTCGGGTCAGCTATCAGGTGGGACCGGAACGCTGTCGCATCGACATAGAGGACGACGGTCCCGGTGTGCCGGAAAGCGCTTGGGAGCGAATTTTTAAGCCCTTCATGCGGGTAGACGACAGCCGCACGCGGGCATCGGGGGGTCACGGCCTTGGGCTGTCGATTGTGCGGCGGATCATCCACTGGCATGGCGGCCGGGCTTTGATTAGTCAAAGCCAGAATCTGGGCGGCGCGTGTTTCAGTTTGGCGTGGCCGCGTCAGCAAAAGCCCTGAGTGCCACTTGAATCAGGGCGCCGTGATGCTGACCAGGCTTAACAGTTGTCCATCTCTCACGCTGAACTGCGCGTCCAGTTCGCAGCCGCTGGGCCATTCGGGGGATAAGTCAATCAGCAGGCGCAGGCGAGCGCTGCCGTCAGCGGACCAGTGCAAGACTTCGGCGTCTTCGAAGTAGAAGCGTTTTTGCACAAGCGGGTAGAGGGCTTTGAACAGGCTTTCTTTCACGGAGAAGGTGAGGGTCACCAGTAAGGCTACGTTGTCGGTGGGGCCGGCTGCCATGCGCTGTAGTTCGTCAGGGATGAGGATTTCTCCGGCCAGCCGTTGCGCGCGGTCGCTGTTAAGTAGATTTTCCATGTCCATGCCGAGACCGCGCCATTGTGTCCGCTGCCCGACGATTGCCGCTGCCCAGCCGTGGCTGTGGGTAATTGAACCGCAGATATCCACAGGCCAGACCGGCGCACGGTCTTCGCCGATGTCGGGGACGTAGTGGCGGCCGTCCAGTTGCTGCAAGGCCTCCCGTGCGCAGAGCCGGCCGGCAAGGAACTCAGCCTGCCGTTTGGCGACGGCGCGTTGAATATTGGCGGGGGCGTCAATGCGGCTGCGCTGGAAGTCGCTTTCCGATAATTGCTTTGGATCAAACGCTCCGCTGACCAACACCACGCCAGGCAGTGTATGGGGCAACGGCCAGTGGGTAATTAGCGTGGGGCAACAGGCGGGAAGGATCGAAGGCTCAGTCATGCCTGGTATTTTGCCGGTTTGGCGCAGGGTTTGGTAGGGACACCGAGCCGCCTGTAGGCGCCAACTGGTTGGCGAGGCAGGCAGCGCGGTGAGTCAGACAAACCGTGGCGCCAGGCGGATCGCCAACAAGTTGGCTCCTTGTCAGCCAAACACTTTCTTCAAGAAGGCCTGCATATCCGCCCATGAGCTCTGATCAGCGGCTTTGTCATAGGCGATGTCCGGAGCGTTGTCGCCTTTGCCGAGGCGATCTGCATCAGGGTTAGTGAAACCATGCTTGGCGCCATCAATACCCACGAATTGGTAATCAGCCCCGGCTTTGTCCATTTCCGACTTGAAAGCCACCACGCTGTCTGGCTTGATCATGGTGTCGCTGTTGCCGTGCTCGACCAGAATTTTGCTTTTGATGCTGCCCGGCGTGGCTGGCGTCTTGGTGGCCAGCATGCCGTGGAACGACACCACTCCCAGCAGCGGATCGCCGCGACGAGCGGCGTCCAGGACGATGCCGCCACCGAAGCAGTAACCAATAGCGGCGATTTTCGCCGGATTGGTTTGCGGTTGCTTCTTCAACTGCGCAAGCCCGGCGTCAAAGCGTTGGGCGGCGCCGGTGCTGTTTTTCATCGCCTCCATCATGAAGGACATGGCGTCCTTGGGGTGCTCGGTATTCTTGCCTTCGCCGTACATATCCACCGCCATGGCGCTGTAACCCAATGCTGCCAGCTCACGGGCGCGGCCTTTGGCGTAATCGTTCAAGCCCCACCATTCATGCACCACCAGCACGCCTGGGCGCTGACCCTTTATCGCATCGTCGTAGGCGTAATAACCGATCAATTGGGTGCCGTCGGCGCTTTGATAATTGATGGTTTCGGTCTTGACGGCGGCCTGAGTCACTCCGGCCAAGCCCAACCCGGTCAAGCCCACCATTGCTAGCGTTGTCCAGAATCGCATGTTGATTCCCCTTAGTTTTTTTATAAATCGTATAACGACGTTGATTCGTCAAACAGCCTAGACGATTGCGCAGGTCGGGTAGGGTGAATCCGTTCAGGATAAGTTCAGGGCACGTTCAGGGTGGGTTCAGGGCGCAGTGATTAGTCTGACCGCGTACCCAAATGCGCCCGGCGCGAGAGGACTTATTGATGCTTACCTTAAATAAGCTGTTTTTTGCGCTAGCGTTCCTCGGCGGCAGCGCCGCTGTACAGGCTGAAAACCTTCCCGGTGCGTTGTTACGTGCCAACGCGGGTCAACGAGTCAATAAAGCCAATCCCGGTCTGCGTACCGCCGAATACAACGTTTATTCGACGATCCACTACGCATCTGGCACCCACAACGGCGTCAAGCTGAGTCAAGCCACGCTGAAGGGCGGCTATGATCCAAAACAGCGCCCGACCTATATCTTTTAATCGTTTCAGCCTGTCGCTGGACATTTGCTGCCCAGACCGCACACTCAGCGGTCTGGGCGCAGTGCCTTTGGCCACGCTGTATAGCCTTAGCCTTGAGAGGGAATGATTTTGCCTGGGAGAGCCGCATGAAACTGCTGGTGGTAGAAGATGAGGCGTTACTACGCCATCATTTGCAGACCCGCCTGACCGAAAGCGGTCACGTGGTCGAAGCCGTGGCCAATGCCGAAGAGGCCTTATACCAGGCAGAACAATTCAACCATGATCTGGCGGTAATCGACCTGGGTCTGCCAGGCATGGGCGGACTCGACCTGATACGTCAGTTCCGTGCTCAGGGTAAGGCATTTCCGATCCTGATCCTGACGGCTCGCGGCAACTGGCAAGACAAGGTTGAAGGTTTGGCTGCCGGCGCGGATGATTACGTGGTCAAGCCGTTCCAGTTCGAAGAGCTGGAGGCACGCCTTAATGCATTGCTGCGTCGGTCCAGTGGTTTCACTCAATCGACCATCACCGCCGGACCCTTGCTGCTGGATTTGAACCGCAAGCAAGCGTCCCTCGATGAGCAGCCCTTGGCGCTGACGGCCTACGAATACCGGATTTTGGAATACCTGATGCGCCATCACCAACAAGTGGTGGCCAAGGAGCGGTTGATGGAACAACTTTATCCCGATGACGACGAGCGCGATCCGAATGTGATTGAGGTGCTGGTCGGCCGTTTGCGCCGCAAACTGGAAGGTGAGTCTGCTTTCAAGCCCATCGAAACCGTGCGTGGCCTGGGCTACTTGTTCACTGAGCGCTGTAAGTGATTCGATCACTGCGCGTGCGATTAATGCTGGCGGCAGCCATGCTGGCAGTCATTTTCATGCTCTCGTTGTTACCGGCGCTGCAGGGTGCTTACAGCCTGGCGCTGGAAGACGCCATCGAACAGCGCCTGGCGTCAGATGTCACGACCCTGATCTCCGCTGCCCGAGTCGAAGACGGGCATTTGCTAATGCCACTGATGTTGCCAGGCGAGCAGTTCAACCTGCCAGACAGCCGCCTGCTGGGCTACATCTACGACCGCGAAGGTCGGTTGGTCTGGCGTTCCCGGGCCACCTCCGAAGAAAACATCAACTACCACCCTCGGTATGACGGCACCGGTAGCAATTTCACCAAGATCAAGGAAGGCAATGGCGAAGAGTTCTTCGTCTACGACGTTGAAATCAAACTGTTAGGCGGGCGTAACGCGGCGTTCAGCATCGTCGCCTTACAGCCGGTGCGCGAATACCAGGAAATCATTTCTGGGTTACGGCAAAAGCTTTATCTGGGCTTCGGCGCAGGTTTAATCGTATTGCTGGCCTTGCTCTGGCTGGGACTGACCTGGGGTTTGCGCGCTTTGCGCGGGCTAAGTCAGGAACTGGACCAAGTGGAAGCCGGTTCTCGCGAAAGCCTCAGCGAAGAGCACCCGCGAGAATTACTGCGTTTGACCGGTTCACTTAACCGGCTGTTGTTCAGCGAGCGCGAACAACGCATTCGTTATCGGGACTCCCTGGGCGATTTGGCTCACAGCTTGAAGACCCCGCTGGCGGTGTTGCAGGGCGTCAGCGAAACCATCGCCAAACGGCCCGAAGACCTCGAGCAGGCGCGAATTCTGCAGTCGCAGATCGAACGCATGAGCCAACAAATCGACTACCAGTTGCAACGTGCCAGCTTGCGCAAAAGCGGCCTGGTCCGTCACCACGTCAGCTTGAAACCGGTGGTTGAAAGCTTGTGCAACACGCTGGATAAGGTCTACCGCGATAAGCAGGTCAACGTCATTGTCGAGCTGCCGGACGAATACCTGATTCCCATGGAACAGGGCGCCCTGCTGGAAATGCTCGGCAATCTCCTGGAAAACGCCTATCGCCTGTGCCTTGGCCGGGTGCGTGTCAGCCTGCGCCCTTCGATGCACGGCGATGAACTGTGCATCGAAGACGACGGTCCCGGCGTTCCCGAAAGCCAGCGCGCACGGATTCTGCAGCGCGGTGAGCGCCTGGATCGGCAAAATCCGGGGCAAGGCATCGGGTTGGCAGTGGTCAAAGACATCATCGAAAGCTACAACGCGCGTTTGACCCTTGGCGATTCCACGTTAGGCGGCGCAGCGTTTCGTATTCATTTCCTCGCTACGTAAATACTTACTAAGCTATAACTTATCAGTGCGGCGGATATCCGCCATTGCAGATGCTATTTTTGCCTTATGCGGCGGAAAGCCGCCATGTTCCAGGCCCTTAACGTCCTTCTGTTCAGCGACAGTCAGCGGATTCATTGGCGTGTAGAGCATTTGCAAAACATGGCACACGCTTTGCGATAGGGCCAAGAGGTTTGCGAATGGTTTGCCCCCGCAACTCGACAAAACAAATCCCTCCAGTGCAGGAGGGTTAAGCGCTTTAAGTGTCGCGCGCATCAGATGGATGGTGCCCAGCGATGCTATTGAGGAACTTCGCAATGACGACTCGTCAGCCCTTGTACAAATCCCTGTATTTCCAGGTGATCGTAGCCATTGTTATTGGCATTCTAATCGGTCACTTCTACCCTCAAGCCGGTGTTGCGCTCAAACCACTGGGTGATGGCTTCATCAAGCTGATCAAAATGATCATCGCCCCGATTATCTTCTGCACGGTGGTCAGCGGCATCGCCGGCATGGAGACCATGAAGTCCGTGGGCAAAACCGGCGGTTACGCGCTGTTGTACTTCGAAATTGTGTCGACCATCGCCCTGCTGGTGGGTCTGGTTGTGGTCAACGTTGTACAGCCGGGCGCCGGCATGCACATCGACGTCGCCACCCTCGATTCCTCGAAAGTAGCGGCCTATGTGGCTGCCGGTGCTGATCAAAGCGTTGTCAGCTTCATCCTGAACATCATTCCCAACACCATCTTCAGTGCATTCGCCACGGGCGATATCCTGCAGGTGTTGATGTTCTCGGTGATCTTCGGTTTCGCCCTGCACCGCCTGGGTGCTTACGGCCGGCCGCTGCTGGACTTCATTGATCGCTTTGCCCATGTCATGTTTAACATCATCAACATGATCATGAAGCTCGCGCCACTGGGTGCGTTCGGCGCCATGGCGTTCACCATCGGTGCCTACGGTGTAGGTTCGCTGGTGCAACTGGGTCAGTTGATGCTGTGCTTCTACATCACCTGCGTGGTGTTCGTGTTGGTTGTGCTGGGCGGCATTGCCCGGGCACACGGCTTTAGCGTGATCAAAGTCATTCGTTATATCCGTGAAGAATTGCTGATCGTACTGGGTACTTCGTCGTCGGAATCCGCATTGCCGCGCATGCTGGTCAAGATGGAACGCCTGGGCGCGAACAAGTCGGTCGTGGGTCTGGTTATCCCGACTGGCTACTCGTTCAACCTCGACGGTACGGCAATCTACCTGACCATGGCTGCGGTGTTCATCGCTCAGGCGACCGATACCCACATGGACATCACGCATCAGATCACCTTGCTGGTGGTGTTGTTGCTGTCCTCTAAAGGCGCTGCTGGCGTTACCGGTAGCGGCTTCATCGTGTTGGCTGCCACCCTGTCGGCTGTTGGCCATTTGCCGGTTGCCGGTCTGGCGCTGATCCTCGGCATCGACCGCTTCATGTCCGAAGCCCGCGCCCTGACCAACCTGGTGGGTAACGCTGTAGCCACACTGGTAGTTGCCAAGTGGGTAGGCGAGCTGGACGAAACCCAGATGCAAGCCGAACTGACCTCAGGCGGTCGTCCTATCAGCAACACGGGTCCGGAAGATGATCTGGGCGTGAAAGAAGTTTCGCTCACAACCCCTGCATCCCGTGAAACTGTTTAACGTTCAGCAGCAATAAAAAAAACCCATCTTCGGATGGGTTTTTTTACGAATTTTTTTTGCAATCCTTAGGGGAACTGCCCCCGAGGTGCCGCAGGCTGAATCACTCAACCCGCATTTCACCGCTGAACACCAACGTTTCCCGGCATTGCCGACACAAATACCGTCGTCCCTGGCGCACCAGTGAATGGCGCTGAGCGGAGAACGCGAAATCGCTGTCGACGCACGGGCAGCGGTAAATGTAGCGGGTTACGCTGCGGCGTTTGATGGCGTAGGTATGGCAACGATTAGGCGGCAGTTCGTACACGCCGCGCATGATCAACTGCCATTCTTCGCCGTGGGGCTGAATACGTTCGCCGAACAACTGATGAGCGATCAGGTGCGCCACTTCGTGGGCGACCGTCTGCTTGAGAAAATCTTCGCGGTTTTCCCGGTACAGCTGCGGATTAAAACGCAGCATATTTTCATGCAAATGCGCGACGCCAGCCTTCTGCCCCCGCAGTTTGAGGCTGACCACCGGGCGCTTGAAGGTTCGTTTGAAGAAGTTTTCGGCTTGCTGATAGCAGACTTCAACACGGGATGTGATGTGTTCGGGCATTCTTAAAGGCTCTCCAGAGACAGCAAGTATGCCGCAAAGCCTTGGTTCGCCGAAAACTCAAGCTGCCCAATGGTAATCAAAAACAACCGAGCCGCCCCGCAGGCGGCTCGTCATCTCGTGTTGTAGGGCTTGCAAGAGCTGTCAGTTGGTATATTCGGGTCCTACCCCGATGCCCCACAATACGACGGTGAACGCCATAATCGCGACCAGTACCACCAAGCCAACGGCCAAAACCGAGCTTGAAAACATAAAGCCTTCGTCAGACGGTATGTTCATGAAGGTCGGTAGGCCGACGTACAACAGGTACACCGTGTAGGAAATTGCCGCTACGCCGACAATCATCCCTAGCCACATATGTGGATAAAGAGCCGCCAGCCCGCCGACGAATAAAGGTGACGCGGTATAGGTTGCGAATGCGACACAGCGCGCCAGACTTGGATTGGCGTCATAGGTGCGTGCCATCCAATGGATAAACCCACCCATGACTGCTACCCCGCCTAACATGGCGATGTAGGACATGACCGTCATCCATATTGCACTTTCATGAGTCAGCATCACCGGCGCTCTATTACCGATGACCCAGCCAATCTGAGTAGTGCCAATGTAAGCAGAGATGGCGGGTATTGCCGCCAGAATCAACGTATGGGTCAAGTACATGTGGCTGATGGTTTCTTCTTTATCGCCACGGATTTGTTTCCACTCGCGATCAGGATGAGTAAATAATCCCAAAACGTGATTCATCATGCCGGTTACTCCTTATTATTATTTACCGTCGCCCCCCAGCGGAGCGCCTGTCGGGCAAGCGCCTCGGCAGGTGTTTTGAGGCCACAGCCTCGGTATAGGAATGGACGCGGCCTTGTGCAGCAGTATAGGAAGCCTAGTTGCACTGCTTTAGAGCAATTTATGCTCTAAGAAACGCTGTTAATCGCGACATGTTATTTAATAGTCATAAAAATTAGATGCGGAGCTAACGATGTTGAGTTCGAGTGGACGCTCATCATTTGCGAAAGTGCGGCGTCGGAGGCCGCGCTGGATAAAGCACATCCGACATGCATCGAATCCCGCTGTCGCGTAAAATGCTGGCCTTTTCCGAATAATCGCCAGCGGATATCAGCACCATGGGCACCCTTTCAGTTCAGCAAAATAAAGTGCAGAAGCGTCTGCGCCGCCTCGCTGGCGAAGCAGTGGCCGATTTCAGGATGATTGAAGAGGGCGACAAAGTGATGGTGTGTCTGTCGGGGGGCAAAGACAGCTATACCTTGCTTGACGTGCTGCTGCACTTCCAAAAGGTAGCGCCGGTCACGTTCAGCATCGTTGCCGTGAACATGGACCAGAAACAACCAGGGTTCCCCGAGCATGTGCTGCCTAGGTATTTCGAAACGCTGGGCGTGGAGTACCACATCATCGAAAAAGACACCTATTCGGTGGTTAAAGAACTGATCCCGGAAGGAAAAACCACGTGTTCACTGTGTTCTCGTCTGCGCCGTGGCACGCTCTACACCTATGCCGATGAAATCGGTGCGACCAAGATGGCGTTGGGGCACCACCGGGATGACATCATCGAAACCTTCTTTTTGAACCTGTTCTTCAACGGTACGCTCAAAGCCATGCCGCCCAAACTGCGCGCTGACGATGGGCGCAACGTGGTGATTCGTCCGCTGGCGTACTGCATCGAAAAAGACATTCAAGCGTTTGCCGACTTCAAGGCGTTTCCGATTATTCCCTGCAATCTTTGTGGGTCCCAGGAAAATCTGCAGCGTCAGGTGGTCAAGGAGATGTTAGCGGATTGGGAACGCAAGACGCCGGGCCGTACCGAGAGCATTTTCAGCGCACTGAAAAACGTGCAGCCGTCGCAACTGGCGGACCGTAACCTGTTTGACTTCACCCATTTGCGTATCGATGAAACCGCAGCCTCGCGCTTCGTCAACGTTTTGAACCTGTAGGAAAGGCATGCGCGATTACAAATGGCTTCACGAGTACAACCTGAACCGTTTTGGTTCCGTCGCAGCGCTCGAAGCGCACCTGCCAGACGCCAGATCCACCGCGCAATTGCGCAAGATCGGCAACGACCGTTACCTCTCGGCGCTGGCTCAGCGAGTATTTCGTGCGGGACTGAAACACAGCTTGGTCGATGCCAAATGGCCGACATTCGAAGAAGTGTTCTTTCGTTTTGATCCTGAGAAAGTAGTGTTGATGGGTGCTGAACACCTTGAGCGCTTGATGCAGGACGCCCGGATCATTCGCCACTTGGGCAAACTGAAGAGCGTGCCGCGCAATGCACAGATGATTTTGGACATCAATAAAGAGCACGGCAGCTTCGGCAATTTCATCGCCGATTGGCCAGTGACCGATATTGTTGGTTTGTGGAAATATTTGTCCCGACACGGTTATCAGCTGGGGGGAATGTCCGCGCCGAGCTTCTTGCGGATGGTGGGCAAAGACACGTTCATCCCGACCTATGACATGGTCGCCGGGCTAAATGCCCAAGACATCATCGACCGAGCGCCCACCAGCCTCAAAGACTTGGCCGCAGTGCAAGGCGCCTTTAACCAATGGCACGCCGAAAGCGGCCGGCCCATGTGCCAATTGTCGATGATGCTGGCGTATACGGTGAATCATTGATCACTGAAACCCCACACCCTCTGTAGGAGCCAACGTGTTGGCGAGCCTTTGACGGTGCCCAATACGCCGCTTCGCCAACACGTTGGCTCCTACAGTCAGGGGTGCATCAAACTGAACCTTCACCCGCCACTTTGCGGTTGTACTGGAAACGCCATCTGACATAGAGCAAGGCGCTGGTAAACACCGCCACGCTAGCGATCATCTCCAATGCGCCGAACACGCTGCGGTTTGGGTCGTACACCGCCAGTGCGCCTTTGATGAAATACAGATTGACCACAAAGCAGGTCCAAGAGTGGCCGCGAGCGCTGCCGGTGAGCATGCCGGGTAACAACAGCAGCAGTGGCACCCATTCGATGCTTAGTATCACCCAGGGTCGAGCGCCGTGCAGGTCGGCAAAGATCAGGTAATACGCTGCCAGCAGAATCATCAGCCCGAAAAAGCAGATCAGACTGACAATCCGCGTCAGCCGAACCCGTGGCTCCAGCCATTCCAGCGCGGGCAAGACTTTAGGCGCTTTAGCCACGGGGCGTCTCCAGCAAGACAGCGGTTTTGGCCAGGCGCTGGCCCAAGGCGCGGCACAAGGTGATTTCGTGCTGATCCAGCCTACGCTTGCCGTCGGCCCCGGCATGGTGGCTGGCGCCATAGGGGGTGCCGCCGCCGCTGGTTTCCAACAGCGCGGCTTCGCTATAAGGCAAGCCGGCAACCAGCATGCCGTGATGCAGCAGCGGCAACAGCATCGACATCAACGTGGTCTCCTGGCCGCCGTGCAGGCTAGCGGTGGACGTAAACACGCTGGCCGGTTTACCCACCAATGCGCCGGTCAGCCACAGGGTACTGGTGCCATCGAGAAAGTATTTCAGCGGTGCGGCCATGTTGCCGAAGCGCGTCGGACTGCCCAGGGCCAGGCCGGAACAGTGTTTCAGGTCGTCAAGGCTGGCGTACAAGGCGCCGGCCTCTGGAATGCTCGGTGCGACGGCTTCGATCTCGGAAGAAATCCCCGGCACCGTGCGCAGTCGCGCTTCCATGCCGCCTAGCTCAATACCCCGGGCAATCTGTCGCGCCATCTCGCTGGTCGAGCCATTGCGGCTGTAATACAGAACCAGAATATACGGCGCGCTCAAGAGACAAGCTCCAGCACGCGCTCCGGCGGACGACCGATGACGGCTCTGTCGCCGACGACCAGAATAGGCCGTTCAATCAGTTTCGGATGAGCCGCCATCGCCGCGATCAACTGCTCGTCGCTCAGGCTGGAGTCGGCCAGGTTGAGGGTTTTATAGTCATCCTCGCCGGTGCGCAGCAGTTGCCGGGCATTAATGCCCAGCTTGCCCAGCAGACCGCGCAATTGCGTGGCGTCAGGGGGCGTCTCCAGGTAGCGAATAATAGTCGGCGTAAGGCCTCGGGTTTCGAGCAGTTCCAGTGCCCCGCGAGATTTCGAACAGCGCGGGTTGTGATAAAGCGTCATGTCGGTCATTTGCGGGTCGCATCTTGCGTAAGGTGGCGGCTATTCTACATACGTGGCGTGCGCTCCTGAACCTTGCAGGAGGCCGGGGCGGTGATTGGTCGCAGTTAACGTGAATATTTCGATGAAGGAAGGTCACATGGCAAGGCGATTGGCAGTATGGGTGACGCTTCTCGGCAGTTTGGTACTCAGCGGTTGCGGAGTGGACCTGGGCCTTGATCAGAACGGGCACAAAGTTGCCAGCGAGCAGGTCGACAAGCATTGGCTGGTTATCAACTATTGGGCGGAGTGGTGCGGTCCGTGCCGTACCGAGATCCCCGAGTTGAATGCATTGGCCAATCAGCTCAAAGACCAACAGGTGAGTGTTTTCGGGGTTAACTTTGACGGCTTGCAGGGCGACGACTTGAAGTCGGCCAGCGCCGCGCTGGGTATTGGTTTTACGGTGTTGGCACAAGATCCCGCTGAACATTACGACTTGCCGCACAGCGAAGCGCTGCCAGTGACGTACATCATCGACGACAAAGGCAAAGTGCGCGAGACGTTGCTGGGTGAACAGACGGCAGCGGGGGTCAGTCAGCGGTTGGCGGCATTGCGCGGGGAGGGTTGATAGCCTTCGCGAATGAATTCGCCCGGGTTTCTGAAATACTCTGTAGGAGCCAACTCGTTGGCGAGGCAGGCGACGCGGTACATCTGAAACACCGCTGTGCTGCTGATATCACCAACAAGTTGGCTCCAAGTCCGCGCAACTTGCGCACGGGTACCACCCATTCGTATCAGGCAGCCGCCGAATCAGCTGTCTTCCAGCCAGAACCGCAGCGGCTTGCCTTGTTCTGGCCATAGGCGCAGTTGTTCGATAGGTGAAATATCCCAGCGTTGGACCTTGGTCAGGGCATCAAGGAAGCGTTGTTCTTGCTCCATTAAGGCCGGTGAGCAGACCCGGCGGGTGCTGCCGACCATGCCGAAGTGAAACTTCTCGCCTTCTTGCGCATACGGGGCGAACCAGTGGTTGCAGCCGGCGTTGCCGTAAGCGCGACCGTCGTCACCCAAGGTCATGGTCAAGTGGCTGCGGTCCACCAGCGGACGCTCGCCAATCCATTCCAATAAATAACTTTGGTTTTGCTGCACCTGCGGCAGCTCAGCAGCGCAACCCAGCAGCGTGCTGCCGAGCAGACCCAGCAGGACGGCTCGCATCATGCGGCTTGCTCCTGGCATTTGCGACAGAAGTGCTTGGCACCCTCGGTTTTCCAGCCCAACTCGGCAATTCGCGCAGCGGCTGCGGGCTTTTGCGCCTTGGTACCGAGCTTGGCGTCCACCGCGAACTCGAATTTCAGCTCAGTCTGACAACCGTTGCAATTGACCTGCCACTGATGAATCGCCAGTTCCGCAAACGCTGGCCCTTGTGCCACCGCAACCCATTGGCCGCGGGGGTTGATCAGGTGCCGTACTTTGTCGACGGTCAGGCGCATGGACAAGTCCTTGCTGCCTTTAAGCGTGACCAATAGCACATCGTCCGCATGAATCGAGCCGCCGTTGCCGGTGACTTGATAGCGCCCAGGCGCCAGCGCACGGACTTCGGTCAAGGTGTGTTGTGGGTTAAGCAGGCTGTAGCGAAAATCGTGTTCGACCATTGGGTCCTCCAAATCTGCGCGCATCCTACCAGTTTTTAGCCCTGCACTAGGTTCTGGGGTGAGCCCTCCGCCCAGCGGGCAATGTTGTCCAGGGTGGTCTGGGCAATGGCGCCCAGTGCTTCACGGGTCAGAAAGGCCTGGTGCGCGGTAATGATCACGTTAGGAAAAGTCAGCAAGCGCGCCAGCACGTCGTCTTGTAACGGTCGATCAGAACGATCTTCAAAGAACAGCTGGGCTTCTTCTTCGTAGACATCGAGGCCGAGATAGCCGAGCTGCCCGCTTTTCAGCGCTTCGATCAAGGCCGGGGTATCGACCAGTGCGCCGCGCCCGGTGTTGATTAGCATGGCGCCGAATTGCATTTGCGCTAATGAGGCGCTGTTAATCAGGTGCTTGCTTTCAGTGGTGAGTGGGCAGTGCAGGCTGATGATCTGCGCCTGAGCCAACAGCTGCGGCAAACTCAGGTAGCGCCCACCGAGGGCTTCCACGGCCGGGTTGGGGTAAGGATCGTAAGCGAGCACGGTACAGCCAAACCCGGCCATGATCCGGGCGAAAGTGGCACCGATCTGCCCGGTGCCAACGATGCCCACGGTTTTGCCAACCAAGTCGAATCCGGTGAGCCCGTGCAGGCTGAAGTCACCATCGCGGGTGCGGTTATAGGCGCGATGCAGATGCCGGTTCAGCGCCAGAATCAACGCCACGGCATGTTCAGCCACGGCATGGGGGGAATAGGCCGGGACACGCACCACGCTGAGGCCGAGTTGCTGCGCGGTGGGTAAATCCACATGGTTATACCCTGCAGAGCGCAGGGCAATCAGGCGCGTACCGCCTGCGACCAATTGTTCAAGCACCGGGGCGCTGAGGTCATCGTTAATGAACGCGCACACCACCGGATAGCTGTGGGCCAGCGCAACGGTCTCCAGATTCAGGCGAGCGGGCTGGAAATGCAGATCCATGGCGCTTGGTGAGGCCGCAGCGAGGAAGCTTTCACGGTCGTAGGTCTGGCTGCTGAAGACAAGCGTTCGCATAGGATTTTCCTTGTAAGAGCTTGCTCGCGATGATCACCGTAGGAGTCGCCGAAGGCTGCGATCAACCGCGGACCGGTTGCGACGATCTATCGCGGAAAGGCCGTTCCGGCCTTATCGCAGCCTTCGGCAGCTCCTACATTAAGCTATGCACGCGGGCTGCTATTGCCTCAGATCAAGCAGTCACCCGTGCTTCGATGGCCAGCCGGTTGATCGCCATGGCCAATTCGTCCAAGGCGGTTTCCGCTTCCGGTGCGTCCTTTTTGAGCAGGGTTTCACTGCGCTGGCACGCCGCGCGCAGCTGTGGCACGCCGCAATAACGTGTCGCGCCGTGTAGGCGATGCACGCGTTCGATCAAGGCGGATTTATCGTTGGCTTCCCGGGCGCTGCGGATGGCTTCGCGGTCGGTGTCCAGTGATGCCAACAGCATCGCCAGCATGTCCGCCGCCAAATCTGCCTTGCCAGCCGCCAGGCGTAAACCTTCCTCGTGGTCCAGCACATGCAGGTCAACGCCATTGCGGGTGTTTTCGTTGGGCCGTTCCGGTGCCTGATTTCGCAGGGCCAGGCCGGTCCATTTGAGCACCACCTGCGCCAGTTGCCGCTCGCTGATGGGCTTGGTCAGGTAATCGTCCATGCCGCTCTGCAACAGCGCGCGCTTCTCGTTGGCCATGGCGTGGGCAGTCAGGGCGACAATCGGCAGCGACGTGCTCTGTCGTTCGACTTCCCAGGCCCGGATCGCTTCGGTGGCCTGTCGCCCATCCATGCCAGGCATCTGCACGTCCATCAGCACCAGGTCGAAAGCTTCTTTTTGCACCGCATGGACTGCGGCGTAGCCACTGTCGACCGCCACAACGTCGGCGCCCATGTCTTCAAGCAGTGTCTGCACCAGCAGCAGGTTGGCCGGGTTGTCGTCGACACACAGCAAACGTGGCGCCCGGCTCGACAGCGGCTCGGGAACATCGCTGCGTTGTTGTTTCGGGTTGATCAGCTCAGACAGCGCGCGGCGCAGTTTGCGCGTGCAGGCAGGCTTGGCCTGCAATTGGCTTTGCGCATTGGGCACGGCCAACTGAAATTGCGCCTGCTCAGTGGTTGGGCACAGCACCAATACTTTGCAGCCAAGATTTTCCAGGTCCCAGAGATGCTGGCGCAGGCGTTCCGGCGGCAACTCGTGAGTGGTGATGCCGAGCACGGCCAGATCGATCACCTGCGGCGTTTCGTGGGCGGCGGTGACGCCATTGATCAACGCTTCGAGGTTATTGAAAATGATTGCTTCAAGACCGCAATCTTCCAGTTGATGCTGCAACGCCTGACGTGCCAGCTCATGGTTTTCCAGGACCGCGACCCGCCGTCCAAGCAGCGGCGCTGAAGGAAGGTCTTCCAGGTCGACTCTGGTTTTCGGCAAATTAAGGCTGATCCAGAACTCCGAACCTTCGCCTGGCGTGCTGTCGACCCCGATTTCGCCGCCCATTTGCTCGATCAAACGCTTGGAGATGACCAGCCCCAGCCCGGTGCCCCCCGGTTGCCGTGACAGCGAGTTATCCGCTTGACTGAAGGCTTGGAACAACCCCCGCACGTCCTGACTGGACAGGCCGATGCCGGTGTCTTGCACGCTGATACGCAGTTGTACGCTGTCCTCTTGCTCATCTTCGAGCATGGCCCGGGCGACGATGGTGCCTTCCCGGGTAAATTTGATCGCGTTGCTGACCAGATTGGTGAGGATTTGCTTGAGTCGCAGCGGATCACCGAGCAATGCCAGGGGCGTGTCGCGGTAGACCAGGCTCACCAATTCCAGCTGTTTGGCATGGGCGGCAGGGGCGAGGATGGTCAGGGTATCCTGCAACAGGTCACGCAGATTGAACGGAACGCTGTCGAGGACCAGTTTGCCCGCTTCAATTTTGGAAAAATCGAGGATCTCGTTGATGATGCTCAGCAGGCTGTCAGCGGATTTCTCGATGGTGCTCAGGTAGTCCAACTGACGCGAGGTCATCTCACTCTTTTGCAGCAAATGGGTGAAGCCGAGTATGCCGTTGAGCGGGGTCCGAATTTCGTGGCTCATGTTAGCGAGGAACTCAGATTTGATCCTGCTGGCTTCCAGTGCCTCTTTGCGCGCCAGGTCCAGTTCGATGTTCTGGATCTCGATGGTTTCGAGGTTTTGCCGAACGTCTTCGGTGGCCTGATCGATGCTGTGTTGCAACTCTTCCTGGGCGTTCTGCAGGGTGGCCGCCATGCGATTGATGCCTGATGCCAGTTCGTCCAGCTCCAGACTGCCCAGCGGCGGCAGGCGGACCTCCAGGTTGCCATCTTTTAATTGCGCCACCGCGAGTTTGATTCGGCTGATGGGCACACTGATGGTGCGGCTCATGCGCATGGCCACAATGGCGGTCAGAATCAGCCCGGTGGCAATCAGCAACAGGCTGGCGAACAGGCTGCGATAACCACGCAAAAGGGTTCCGGTGTGGGACAGTTCCAGCTCGACCCAGCCCAGCAGGCGGTCGTCTTCCTCGGGGATCATGTCACCGGTCAAATGCCGCTGGCGGCCAAACACTGGCAACAAAAACCGGGTCGCGTCGCTGCCGGAACGTTGCAGCAAGTGGGTGCCGTTACCGACGGGTTGCTGGTTAATCATGCTTGGGCCAGCATGGGACAACAGGGTGCGGTCTGGATCGAGAAACGAAACCGAGCGGACGTCACCAAGCTCCAATGCTTGTCCGGCGATTCGCTCAAGCAACACGCGGTCGTTGCGGCCCAGGGCAGGGGCCGCCAGCGGTGCGAGTTCTTCGGCGATCATTTCGCCGCGCTGCAGCAACTGTGCTTGCAGGTCCGACAACTGCATCCACGTAAAATAGCCGCCCAATACGATTGCCATCAGCAACGCCGGAACAATAGTCAGCAGCAGCACACGGCCTTTGATACCCAGCTTATTCAGCACGCCATTCTCTCCAGCATCCGGGCCACACTATTCAAGAGGCCAGTGTAGCGAGTTGCTTGCGCGCCGGCCTCTACTAACCGCTGTAGGAGCCAAGTTGTTGGCTATCGAACAGGCGCTGCAATCATAAGGGCGACCGGCTCCCGACCTATCGCGGCCTTCGGCAGCTCCTACAGAAGCGGCTTATAGTCTTCCGTTATATAGGCCGCACTTTGCGTGATATGGGCTTTGGACGTTTGCCGTTATGATAGGCGGCCCCGCAGTCTGGATTGCGAAGACGCCATGACCCTGCACTATCAAACCATTGCCGATTGCGTCGGCAACACCCCGCTGGTGCGTTTACAACGCCTGGCCGGGGACACCACCAATACCCTGCTGCTGAAGCTTGAGGGCAACAACCCGGCTGGGTCGGTGAAAGACCGCCCGGCGCTGTCGATGATCACCCGTGCCGAACTGCGCGGGCAAATCCACCAGGGCGATACCCTGATCGAAGCGACCTCTGGCAACACCGGCATCGCGCTGGCCATGGCCGCTGCGATCAAGGGCTACCGGATGATCCTGATCATGCCGGACAACTCCAGCGCCGAGCGCAAGGCTGCAATGACTGCCTATGGCGCCGAGCTGATTCTGGTCAGCAAGGAACAGGGCATGGAAGGCGCCCGCGACCTCGCTGAACGGATGCAGGCCGAAGGCCATGGCACGGTGCTCGACCAGTTCGCCAACGGTGATAACCCTGAAGCGCACTACACCAGCACCGGCCCGGAAATCTGGCAGCAGACCGGCGGCACCATCACCCACTTCATCAGCTCCATGGGTACCACGGGCACCATCATGGGTGTTTCGCGGTACCTCAAGGAGCAAAATTCCCACGTGCAAATCATCGGTTTGCAGCCAATGGACGGTGCCTCGATCCCAGGTATTCGGCGCTGGCCCCAAGAGTACCTGCCGAAGATTTATCAAGCCGACCGTGTTGACCGTATTGTCGACATGGCCCAGGAGGAAGCCGAAAACGTGACGCGCCGCTTGGCCCGGGAAGAAGGCATCTTTTGCGGTGTGTCCTCTGGCGGTGCGGTGGCCGGTATGTTGCGCTTGTCCCAGGAAGTCCAGAACGCGGTCATGGTCGCTATCATTTGTGACCGCGGCGACCGATACTTGTCGACCGGCATCTACGACGAACCTAACTGATGGCCAAGCAAGAGCGAGGCCTGCGTTTCCAGCCCACCGGCGGCACCAAAGCGCCGCAAGTGCCCACCGGCAAAAAACAACGACTGACCATCGAGCGTTTGGCCAACGACGGGCGCGGTATCGCTTTCGTCGAAGGCCGTACCTGGTTTGTCGCCGGAAGCCTGGCCGGTGAAGAAGTCGAAGCCCGGGTGCTTAACGCCCACGGCAAAGTCGTCGAAGCCCGCACCGAACGCGTGTTCCAGCCCAGCGACATGCGCCGTCCCGCACCCTGTAAACATTTCGGCCGCTGTGGCGGATGCAGCGTTCAGCATATTTCCCATGACGAACAGCTTGCCCTGAAACAGCGCATGCTCGCCGAGCAATTAATCCGTGTCGCCGGCATCGAGCCGGACGAATGGGCGGCGCCGTTGACCGGTCCGGAATTTGCCTACCGCCGTCGGGCGCGAGTCGCCGTGCGCTGGGACGCCAAGGCCAAGCGCCTGGACGTAGGTTTTCGAGCCGCATCAAGTCAAGACATCATCGGCATCGACGAATGTCCGGTGCTGGTACAGGCCTTGCAACCAATCATGACGCAGTTGCCCGCCCTGTTGCGTCAGTTCAGCAAACCGCAGGTTCTGGGCCACGTTGAATTATTCAGCGGCTCCGCGCCCGCTGTGTTGTTGCGCCATACCGCGCCGTTGGCCGAGGCAGACTTGGCGTTGCTGCAAGGTTTTTGCCTGACCCATCAAGCGCAGTTATGGCTGCACGGTGAAGGTGCGCCGCAGCCGGTGGATCCGTCGCAAACCTTGGGCTATCCACTGGAACAGTGGGGTTTGCAGCTGGCTTACCGGCCTGGGGATTTCATTCAGGTTAATGCCGTGGTCAATGCGGCGATGATTGCCCAGGCAATGGAATGGCTGGCACCCCAGGCGGATGAGCGTATTCTCGATCTGTTTTGTGGGTTGGGTAATTTTGCGTTGCCGCTGGCCAGACAGGTTCGGCAAGTGGTGGCGGTAGAGGGCGTTGCGACCATGGTCGAACGTGCCACGGCCAACGCAATGAGCAATGATTTGCACAACGTGCAGTTCGTTCAAGCGGATTTGTCCCAGCCTTTGGCAGATGCAGGCTGGGCCGCAGAGCGGTTTTCTGCGGTACTCTTGGACCCACCGCGTGACGGCGCTTTCGAGGTCGTGCGCAAGGTGGCTGCGCTAGGTGCCGAACGGTTGCTGTATGTGTCATGCAACCCTGCAACTTTAGCCCGGGACACTGTCGAATTGATCAAGCAGGGCTACCGATTAAAACGTGCCGGTATCCTCGATATGTTTCCCCAGACGGCGCATGTCGAGGCGATGGCTTTATTTGAAGCGAGTAAGTAAACAGTACGGCTTAGGGAAGCGAGTCGGCTGTTTACAGGGAATCTCGTTTAATCCGACTGGCCCGCGAACGCCCAGCCCTTGCTTTGCCCGGCAAGGAGCGTTTGCTGAAGAAGGCCAGCGACTGAAGGCGCATGTTATCGCGCCGTAGGGAAGGTAAGCGACATGGTACAGGTGAGAGCGCACCAGCCGATCAACACCGATGGCAGTATCAATCTCGATGCATGGCTCGATCATGTAGTCAGCGTCGACCTGGCGGTAGACCGCCAAGCATTAAAGGAAGCGTGCGAGTTTGCGCGCCACGCCGAGCAACAGGACAACGCTTCAAAGAATCTGTGGGCAGAAGGAACCTCGAGTTTTCAGGCAGGCCTGGAAATCGCCGAGATCCTTGCTGACCTCAAGCTCGATCAAGACTCCCTGGTGGCAGCGGTTATCTACCGCGGTGTGCGCGAGGGCAAAATCCAGCTCCCGGATGTCGCCCTGCGCTTTGGTCCCACGGTCTCTAAACTGATTGATGGCGTGCTGCGCATGGCTGCAATCAGTGCCAGCCTCAGTCCGCGTCAATCATTGGTATTGGGCAGTCAGGCGCAAGTAGAAAACCTGCGCAAGATGCTGGTGGCCATGGTCGACGATGTCCGCGTTGCGCTGATCAAGCTGGCTGAACGCACCTGCGCGATTCGGGCGGTAAAAAACGTCGCCGACGAAAAACGCAACCGGGTTGCTCGGGAAGTGTTCGACATCTATGCACCGCTGGCGCATCGGTTGGGCATTGGTCATATCAAATGGGAGCTGGAGGATTTGTCCTTCCGCTACCTGGAACCTGACCAGTACAAACAGATCGCTAAATTGCTCCATGAGCGTCGCCTGGACCGCGAGCGGTTTATCAGCGACGTCATGGGGCAGCTGGAACATGAGTTGCTGCAGACCGGGGTCAAATCCAACATCAGCGGTCGTGCCAAACACATCTATTCGATCTGGCGCAAAATGCAGCGCAAAGGTCTGGAATTCAGCCAGATCTACGACGTTCGGGCGCTGCGCGTGCTGGTGCCCGAAGTGCGTGATTGCTATACCGCGCTGGGTATCGTGCACACGTTGTGGCGACACATTCCCAAGGAGTTCGACGACTACATCGCCAACCCTAAAGAGAACGGCTATCGCTCGTTGCACACGGCGGTTATCGGTCCTGAAGGCAAGGTGCTGGAAGTACAGATTCGTACCCACGCCATGCACGAAGAGGCGGAACTGGGTGTGTGCGCGCACTGGCGCTATAAAGGCACGGACGTCAAATCCGGCTCCAATCATTACGAAGAGAAAATTTCCTGGCTACGCCAGGTGCTCGAGTGGCACGAAGAACTGGGCGATATCGGCGGCCTGGCGGACCAGTTGCGGGTCGATATCGAGCCGGACCGGGTTTATGTATTCACTCCGGACGGACACGCCATTGACTTGCCCAAAGGCTCGACGCCACTGGACTTCGCCTATCGTGTGCACACGGAGATCGGCCACAACTGCCGTGGTGCGAAGATCAACGGGCGCATCGTGCCGCTCAACTACAGCCTGCAGACCGGTGAGCAGGTTGAAATTATCACCAGCAAGCACGGTACACCGAGCCGCGATTGGCTGAACTCGAACCTGGGTTACATCACCACGTCGCGGGCGCGGGCGAAGATCGTTCATTGGTTCAAATTACAGGCCCGCGACCAGAACGTCGCTGCCGGTAAAACCCTGCTGGAGCGCGAACTGGCCCGGCTCGCGCTGCCTCAAGTTGATTTCGACAAGTTGGCGGAAAAGGCCAATCTGAAGGTCGCCGACGACCTGTTTGCGGCCCTGGGTGCCGGCGACCTGCGGTTGGCGCAGTTGGTTAATCTGGCCCAGCAATTGGTCGAGCCGGAACGTGGCAACGAACAGCTGGAACTGATTCCCCGCAAGGCCACCGGCTACAAACCTGGCAAGCGCGGCGATATTCAGATTCAGGGCGTTGGTAACCTGATGACGCAAATGGCTGGCTGCTGCCAACCGTTGCCAGGCGATGCGATTGTCGGCTACATCACCCAAGGTCGCGGTGTCAGCATTCACCGTCAGGATTGCTCGTCGGTGCTGCAGTTGGGCGGTCGCGAGCCTGAGCGGATCATTCAAGTCAGTTGGGGTCCGGTGCCGGTGCTTACCTACCCGGTGGACATCGTTATCCGCGCTTACGACCGCTCCGGTTTGCTGCGTGACGTTTCCCAGGTCCTGCTCAACGAGCGGATCAACGTGCTGGCGGTGAATACCCGCTCGAACAAGGAAGACAACACGGCACTGATGTCGCTGACCATCGAGATTCCGGGACTGGATGCACTGGGGCGGCTGTTGGGGCGAATATCCCAGTTGCCGAACATCATCGAAACCCGGCGTAACCGGACTCCTTGATGTCTGATCGTCCACCTACAGGGAATGTGTGAACGAGAGTATTTACATGCACAACCTTCAGGATTTACTTCACCTCATGGCCCGATTGCGCGACCCGCAATTCGGCTGTCCGTGGGATATCAAGCAGACGTACGCCAGCATCGTCCCGCATACCCTGGAAGAAGCCTATGAAGTGGCCGACGCCATCGAGCGCGGTGACTTTGATCATCTGCAGGGTGAGTTAGGCGATCTGCTGTTTCAAGTGGTGTATTACAGTCAACTGGCCCGGGAAGAAGGGCGTTTTGAATTCGATGGCGTAGTCGACAGCATTACCCGCAAACTGATTCGCCGTCACCCGCACGTATTCCCAACCGGCGATTTATACGCGCCGTTGGAAACTCCACGTTTGGACGAAGCCCAGGTCAAGCAGCGCTGGGAAGAAATCAAAGCTGAAGAGCGGTCCGAGAAATCCAAGGTCCCGGAACAGCTATCGCTACTCGATGACGTGCCCGGCGCTTTGCCGGCATTGTCGCGGTCGATCAAATTACAAAAGCGCACCGCCCAAGTCGGTTTCGACTGGCCCGATGCGTTGCCGGTGTTTGATAAAGTCCGCGAGGAACTCGATGAAGTGCTCGAGTCCATGGCGGATGACGATACCGATGGGGTGGCGGAGGAGGTCGGTGATTTGCTGTTTTCGGTCGTCAATCTCGCGCGTCATCTCAAGGTCGATCCGGAAACTGCCCTGCGTGCAGCGAACGCTAAATTTGAAAGGCGCTTTCGATTCATCGAACAGGCCTTGCGCGAAACCCGCCGTCCCATAGAAAATTGCACCCTCGAAGAACTGGACGCTCTGTGGGGCGAAGCCAAACGTCAGGAAAAGAACGCATCATGAGCATTTCCCTTCGCGACCAGTTGCTCAAAGCAGGCCTGGTCAATCAAAAGCAGGCCAAGCAGGTCGGCAAAGACAAGCAGAAAGAACAACGCCTGGTGCACAAGGGCCAGATCACTGCCGACGACTCACAAAAACGTGCGGCCCAGGAGGCCATGGCGGAAAAAGCCAAGCGCGATCAGGAACTCAACCGTCAGCAGCAAGAGAAGGCTGAGCAGAAAGCGCGTACCGCTCAGGTTAAACAGTTGATCGAAGTGTCGCGGCTGCCGAAGCTGACCACCGAGGACTATTACAACTTCGTTGACGACAAGAAGGTCAAGCGCATCTCGGTCAATGCCTTGATGCGTAACAAGCTCAGCGCCGGATCGTTGGCCATTGTTCATCACGCTGGCGGCTACGAGATTATCCCCCGTGAAGCCGCGCTGAAGATTCAGGAGCGCGATCCACGGCGTATTGTGCTGCTCAACGTCCCAACCGAAGCGCCGGATGCCGATGACCCGTACGCGGCGTATCAAGTGCCTGATGACTTGATGTGGTAACTGGATGTAGAAATAAATAGTTGCTGCTGCACACAAACGAAACCCGCCGAGGCGGGTTTTGTTTTGACTGCGATTCCGAAATGACGTCTTACGAAGTGCGTTGGCTTTCCAGATTTTCCAGTTCAGCCTTGTACTGATGAGCTTCCGTCTCGTTATGGAACATCCCAACCAACAAATCCTGTTGATGTA
Source organism: Pseudomonas sp. (assembly GCF_028293835.1). Classification (GTDB taxonomy): domain Bacteria; phylum Pseudomonadota; class Gammaproteobacteria; order Pseudomonadales; family Pseudomonadaceae; genus Aquipseudomonas. Next base: position 3,013 of record NZ_JAQGNX010000051.1, on the reverse strand, counting down.
CATCCCAGACCTGCTGGCCAGAAGCCTGACTTTCGTGGGATAGGTGGGAAAAGTCGCGTTCGGTAACTTTTACGGTCATCTGAAAGACTCCTGCACTTTTGGTGTCTGCGACAACACGCCGCAGGGCTTCTTATATATTTTGTTAGCGTCCTAAGTAAATAGGCGAAATGTGCAATACACCTTTGTTAAAACTGCAGGAATGGCTCTAAGCCGGGGTCCTCAGGGGCGAGGGTAGAAATGGCCTGACGCAGGCAACTTGCAATTCGGACAGCTCCCGTTCAGTTTCGGCTAAAGCCTGCGCGTCTCGAAATAACGCTGTTCCCCGGCGAACACACCCCTGTAAGAGCGCGCCTGCCCGCGATGGAGCGCGAAGCGGTCCCAGTTGCCGACCCAACCGGATGGCTGGGTCGGCTGGATTGCGACTGGTTGGCAGCCGATCGCGGGCAAGCGCGCTCCTACATTTTTTGTAGTATTACAGTCATAAAAAAAGCCCCACTAAATCAGCGGGGCTTTGGGTGTTTCGTGATCAGGCCGATCAGCTGCCTTTAACGGTTCTGCCGTTAACGGTGCCGTCTTGCAGCATGATGTTGTATTCCTTGCCGTCGTTTTCAACCTGTTGCAGGCGAACCAGCAGGTAATCCCAATCCTTGGCGAACCACATCACAGTGATGCGTTTGCTTTGGGTTGGATCACGTACGCGTTCCACTTTGATCGCGTCGACCTGGCCGGCCTTAGTAGCGACTTTCTCCAGACCCAACACCCGGAAGTCATAAGTGTCTACTTCATCGCCATCGACGACTTGATAGCTCATGCTTTTCTTGCCAGCGGCAACGTCGTTCTGCAACGCCAGCTGATAGGTCGACTTGTCGAGAATTCCACGGTTCAGTGGCACGGTAAACGCAGTGCCGCGATCAGAGCCGTTGATGACTTTGGCGGCCCAGTCGAAGGTCATGTCGACTTTCTTGGACTTGCCCAAACCGCCGCGTTCGAAGTTGTAGGTTTGTGGCAGCAGGGCGTCTTTATCGACTTTCAACGTGCTGACTTCGGTCAGGCTGGCAATCATCATCGAGGCCTTAAAACTCAGGGACCACGTGTCGTTGGCATTTTTGGTGAGGCTGCGCTCAGCCGTACCCCCGCTCATGGGCAATTGCTTCCAGTCAGCGGTGTACGTAGCAGAATAGGGTTGCAGGTCAGCGGCCTGAACAGCAGGCAGTGCGAGCAAAGCGAAAGCGAACAACAAAGCGCGACGCATAATATCTCCTAGGTTCGAATCAAGTGGCCACGGGCCCCAAGTAACTGGCCGTCCAGCGATGCGCCGTGTTCGTCAAGGCTCAATCGGCCTTCGGCAAACCAGCGAATGGCCAGCGGATAAATCTGATGTTCCTGAGCGTGCACCCGCTGCGCCAGGCTGCTTGGCGAATCATCTGACTCTACCGAAACTACAGCCTGTACGACCAGCGGACCCCCATCGAGTTCCTCGGTCACAAAATGCACGCTACAGCCATGCTCCTGGTCGCCAGCTTCCAGCACCCGTTGGTGAGTGTGCAAGCCTTTATATAAAGGTAACAGCGAAGGATGGATATTGATCAAGCGGCCCTGGTAGTGCCGAACGAACGTCGCACTCAAGATTCGCATGAATCCGGCCAGAACCACCAGCCTGGGATTGAAGGTGTCGATCAAGTCCATCAGTGCCGCATCGAAGGCCTCGCGACCTTCAAAGGTGCGGTGATCCAAGACGCGGGTTTCGATGCCCGCCTCCCTGGCGCGCTGCAGGCCGAACGCATCGGCGCGGTTGGAAATCACCGCGCGGATTCGGGCCGGTTGATCGACGCCGTGCAGGCGATCGATCATGGCTTGCAGGTTGCTGCCGGTGCCGGACAGCAGCACCACCACATCACACGTTGACATCAGTGTGCCTTGAGGTTTTTCAGCTCGACTTGTGCAGCGCCTTCATCGGCCGTTGCAATCTGACCAATAACCCATGGTTGCTCGCCCGCTTCGCGCAGTACATTCAAAGCGATTTCGACGTGTTCCTGAGCAACACAGATGACCATGCCCACGCCGCAGTTAAGAACGCGGTGCATTTCTGTCTCGGCAACGTTGCCTTGCTGCTGCAACCAGTCGAACACAGCCGGACGCTGCCAGCTGGCGACGTCGACCACAGCCTGAGTACCGGCAGGCAGTACGCGGGGAATGTTATCCAGCAAACCGCCGCCAGTGATGTGGGCCATGGCCTTGACTGCGCCAGTGTCCTTGATCAGCTTGAGCAACTGCTTGACGTAGATACGGGTTGGCGCCATCAGCAAGTCGGTCAGCGGTTTGCCGTCGAGCTGGATGGTTTCGATGTCGGCGCCAGCCACTTCGATAATCTTGCGGATAAGCGAGTAGCCGTTGGAGTGCGGACCGGAAGAGGGCAGGGCGAGCAGGGCATCACCGGCAGCGACTTTCGAGCCGTCAATGATGTCAGCCTTTTCCACGACACCGACGCAGAAGCCGGCCAGGTCGTAGTCTTCGCCTTCGTACATGCCAGGCATTTCCGCGGTCTCGCCGCCTACCAGCGAGCAACCGGCCAGTTCACAGCCGGCGCCAATGCCGGTCACAACCTGGGTCGCGGTTTCGACGTTGAGCTTGCCGGTGGCGTAGTAATCGAGGAAGAACAGCGGCTCGGCACCACAGACGATCAGGTCGTTGACGCACATGGCGACCAGGTCGATGCCGATGGTGTCGTGTTTGTTCAGGTTCAGCGCCAGGCGCAGCTTGGTGCCCACGCCGTCGGTGCCGGAGACCAGCACGGGTTGCTTGTAGCCAGCCGGGATTTCGCAAAGGGCGCCGAAGCCACCCAGACCGCCCATGACTTCCGGACGCTTGGTGCGCTTGGCGACGCTCTTGATGCGTTCGACCAATGCTTCACCGGCGTCGATGTCTACACCGGCGTCTTTGTAGCTCAGGGAGGGTTGCTTGCTCATAATCCAGGCCTTTAGGGGGGATTCGGGAAATCGACCGAAGCGGTTGA
>NZ_JAQGNX010000012.1 GCF_028293835.1 Pseudomonas sp. | reverse complement strand
ATCTTCGCGCCAGCTTTAACGATGCTGACGGCGTAACCCGACTTGCGGTTACGAATGTCCAGGTATGGCAGGAAGAAATCATCGATCAGTTTGCCGACGGTGGCGTGGTCGTCACGGGCAATGGCATGGTAGAAATCCATGGCCATTTTTGGCAGGAAGTTGAACACCGCAGACGAATAAACCGGAACGCCCAGCGCCTTGTAAGCAGCGGCGTAGACTTCGGCGGTCGGCAAACCGCCCAGGTAGCTGAAGCGGTCGCCGAGGCGACGACGGATGGACACCATCAGCTCGATATCGCCCAGGCCATCTTTGTAGCCGATCAGGTTCGGGCAACGCTCGGCCAGACGCTCAAGCAGAGGAGCGGTCAGGCGGCAAACGTTACGGTTGTAAACGATTACGCCGATTTTGACCGACTTGCACACGGCCTCAACGTGGGCGGCAACGCCGTCTTGGCTGGCTTCGGTCAAATAGTGCGGCAGCAGCAACAAGCCTTTAGCGCCCAGACGCTCGGCCTCTTGAGCGTATTCGATGGCTTGACGGGTAGAGCCGCCGACGCCGGCCAGGATTGGTACGCTGGTCGCGCAGGTGTCTACAGCGGTCTTGATGACTTCAGAATATTCGCTGGCAGCGAGGGAGAAAAACTCACCGGTGCCGCCTGCAGCGAACAAAGCAGTAGCGCCGTACGGGGCGAGCCATTCAAGGCGTTTGATATAGCCAGCCTTGTGGAAGTCGCCCTGAGCGTTGAAATCGGTAACAGGAAAAGACAGCAGACCTGCGGAAAGGATGGACTTCAGTTCTTGTGGATTCATTATTCGAACACCCTGCATAGCAAATGTGGAAGGAAGCGCACCAGCCGTTAGCCGATGTTGTATGTCATCGTACAACTAGAAATAGAATGACTCAAGGGGGTATTGAAGAATTTGACGAGTGACACAAACCTGTGGAACGGCCACACCTGTAGGAGCCCACGTGTTGGCGAGCGGCTTGATGCGGTGCGTCAGGTCTGACGCCTCGCCAACAAGTTGGCTACTAAGGTGTGTTGCCAGCAACTATCAAGCCTGCTGTTTTTCAGCCTCTTCATGGGCATGGCGCAGGCGTTCGCGGCTGTTGGTCAGGTGCAAGCGCATGGCGGCCCGGGCGGCGTCGGAGTCTTGTCGGGCGATGGCTTCAAAGATCTCTTCATGCTCGCGGTTAAGGCGACTCATGTAGTGCTGCTGATCATCGTGGGCCAAATGTGCAGAGTTGAGACGAGTCCGTGGAATGATGCTGGTGCCCAGGTGCGTCATGATATCGACGAAGTAACGGTTACCGGTCGAGAGAGCAATTTGCAGGTGAAACTGGAAGTCGGACGACACGCCGTCGCTGGCGTTTTGTGCCCTTTCGATAAGCGCGTCCAGCGCCGTGCGCATCGCCGCAAGCTGTTCCGGGGTCCGGCGCTGCGCTGCCAACCCGGCTGATTCCACTTCAAGGCTGATACGCAACTCAAGAATCGCCAGCACATCGCGCAACGTGACAATGGTCGCCGGGTCGATACGGAAACCACTCGGGCTCGGCGTATCCAAAACAAAGGTGCCAATGCCATGCCGCGTTTCCACCAGCCCGGAGGCCTGCAGACGCGAAATTGCTTCGCGCACCACGGTGCGGCTTACGCCCTGCTCTTGCATGATTGCCGACTCGGTCGGCAACTTGTCTCCACGTGTCAGTTGGCCGCCACGAATCCGCTCGGAGAGTTCGGTGACTAGCTCTTGGGCCAGGCTGCGATGCTTTCTGCGAACACGTGGCGCAGGGACTTGATTATCCATATCCGAGATCAATCTCTAAAACTCTATAAGTGCACATGATAGCTCAACCGGGTTGTACGATCACATTCGTAAAACCCGGTCGCTTTGAGAAAGGCTAAATTACCGCCTCTGGCAGGGGCTGTTCACGCAATTGGCCGCCATCAATGCGCAGATGACGACGGTGGAAGCGTTTGAGGCTGGCGCGGTGGCCGACGCTGAGCAGGGTGACCTGCGGTAATTCATCGATCAGCGCCTGATACAGCGCGCCTTCGTCTTCTTCATCCATGGCCGACGTAGCTTCGTCCAGGTATAGCCAGCCAGGCGCATAAAGCAGCGCTCGGGCAAACGCTACACGCTGCTGCTCGCCTGGGGATAACATGCGCTGCCAGTGATCACTTTCATCCAGACGTGCGACCAGATGGCTCAAACGGCAGGCCTCCAGCACCTGAGCGTAGCGCTCGGCGGGATACGCTTCCGGCGCCTGTGGATAACTCAACGCTTCACGCAAGGTGCCGATTGGCAGGTACGGTCGTTGCGGCAGGAATAGATAACGCTCGGCGGGTAACGTCACGTGGCCCTGCCCGTCGCGCCAAAGTCCGCCCAAGGCTCGCAGCAAGGTGCTTTTGCCACTGCCGGATCGACCACTGAGCATCACTCGGTCACCTTGAGCAATGTCCAGATTAGCGCCAGCCAGCAAATCGCGGCCGTCGGCCAATTTCAGCGCCAGGTGATCGAAATGCAGTGCGTTGCCGTCACGGTCCAGCTTGATCTCGGAGGCGTGAGCTTCGTTGTCGCTCATGCCCTGACGGAAGCTCAACAGACGATCACAGGTGGCACGCCATGAAGCCAGAGAGGTGTACGCGTCGATGAACCAACTGAAGTTCTCTTGCACGTTGCCGAACGCCGAGTTGATCTGCATCAGCCCGCCCAGTTCGATGGCGCCGGAGAAATAACGCGGAGCCGCCACGACAAATGCAAACACGGTCGCGATCTGCGAGTAACCGGCAGTAAAGAAGGTCAGCCGCTTGGACACCTTCATGATGTTCCAGTAGTTACTCCAGATCATGCCGAAGCGCGAGGTCAGTCGCTGATTCTCGTTGGGCTCGCCATTGGAGAAGGCGATGCTCTCAGCATTCTCACGCACCCGCACCAGGGCAAAACGCAGGTCAGCTTCGTAACGTTCCTGCTGGTTGCTCAGCTTGATCAAGCGCTGGCCGATTTTGTGCGTCAGCCAACTGCCCGCCGCCGCATATAGCAGCGCGGCCCAAAACATGTAGCCAGGAATGGTGACGCCGAAAATCTCGATACTGCCCGACACGCCCCACAGAATGACCGAGAACGACACCAGACTGACCACGGTGCGGATCAGGCCCAGCGCCAGGCTCAAGGTGCTGGAAGTGAAACTGTTAAGGTCTTCGGACAGTCGTTGGTCGGGGTTATCGGTGTAGCCATGTTGCTCGAGCTGGTAGTAGTTCTTGTGCGCCAGCCATTTGGCGAAATGCTGCTCGGTCAACCACCGACGCCAGCGAATGGTCAGCATTTGCGTCAGGTAAAGACGGTACACCGCGGCGAATATCGCGATCGCCGCGATGCCGCAGAAGTACAAGATCAGGTGGGTAAACGCTGCCAGGTTTTTTTCTTGCAAAGCGTTGTAGAAGTCTTTGTACCAGCTGTTGATCATCACCGAAATCGCCACGCTAAACAGCGACAGTGCGATGACGGAAACCAGCAAAAGCCAAGCCATGCCTTTTTCTTCGCTGCGCCAGAACGGCGTTATCAGCTTCCAGACCCGGCGGAAGAATTCTCCTCTGACGGCGTCGTTGACCCCAGAATACTCGGCGTTGCGATTCATATTTCAAGCTCGATAGGGATAGAAAAAACGCGTCGAGCCGATCATAGATGATCAACGCGGCGCTTCGCGAAGCCCGAAGACTTTGTTCAGCCCCTGTTCAGCGCCTGACCGGGCGCTTCTGCAATTTACGCTGCAAGGTCCGGCGATGCATGCCCAACGCCCGAGCGGTCGCGGAGATGTTGCCCTCGTGTTCGGTCAACACACGCTGAATGTGTTCCCACTGCAAACGGTCCACTGACATCGGGTTTTCCGGCACCAAGGTGTCCAGGTCTGCGTGTTCTGACAGCAAGGCAGCCAAAACGTCGTCAGCGTCGGCCGGTTTGCACAGATAATTGCAGGCCCCACGCTTGATGGCTTCGACCGCAGTGGCGATGCTCGAGTAACCGGTGAGGATGACTATGCGCATTTCCGGATCGATTTCCAGCAGCTTCGGCAACAGCACCAGCCCCGAATCACCGGTCATTTTCAGGTCCAGCGCGGCGTACTCCGGAACGTCGCTTTGCGCCAGCATCAGGCCTTCTTCGGCCGAACTGGCGGTGCTGACGCGAAAACCGCGACGGCTCATGGCCCGCGCCATCACGCGGGTGAAGGTCGCGTCATCGTCTACCAGCAATAAATGCGGCAGTTCTTCGCCTTCGACTTGAATCTCGTCACTCATGCTTGTCTCCTCGGGCGTCACGGGGCAGGCGCAGCTCGGTGAGCGTGCCGCCCTCTTCGTGACTGTAGAGTTTTACCGAGCCACCCGCGCGAGTCACGCTGGCCTTGCTCAAAAATAGACCGAGGCCGAAGCCTTTGCCTTTAGTCGTAAAAAACGGTTTGCCGATTTGTTCAGCGATGGCCAGCGGCACGCCAGCGCCGTGGTCACGAATGCTGATACAGACTTCCAGCAAGTCCCAATCCAACCGCACTTCCAACCCTTCCGGAAAGGCATCGGCGGCATTGTTCAGCAGATTGAGCAGCGCTTGGGTCAAGTCCTGCGGGGGGGCGAGGCGGGGCACCGGTCCCAGGCCCAGCAGCTGGAAGCGATAACTGGCTTCCGGGCGCATCAAATGCCAGCGGTTTAGCGCTTCGTCGAGCCAGCCGGTCACGTCGCGCTCTTCCAGCTCCATGCGGCGATTGGCTTCAGCAGCACGCACCAACTGTTGCAGGGTTTGCTTGCACTGTTGAACCTGCTCTTGCAGCACCGCGAGATCCTCCTGCAACAGCGGGTCTTTATGGTCTTCGCGTATTTCCCGGATCAGCACGCTCATGGTCGCCAAGGGTGTACCCAATTCATGGGCTGCGCCAGCCGCCTGGGTCGCAATGGCCAGTAGTTGCTGGTCGCGCAGGCCTTCTTCCCGACGCTCGGCGCGCAGTTGTTCCTGGCGGCGAAGTTCTTCGGCCATTTTTGCCGCAAAAAAAGTGATGACGCTGGCGGCCAACGCAAAGCTCAGCCACATGCCGTAGATCTGCATGCTTTCCCGGGCGATAGGGAACCTGCCCATGGGGTAGAACTGCACCAGTAGCAGCGTATAACTGGTCAGCGCCAAGCCGGAAAGGATCAATGAATACAGCCACGGCAAGGTCACTGCGGCGATCGTCAGCGGTACCAGGTAGTAGGAAACGAAAGGGTTGGTCGATCCGCCGGAGTAATACAGCAATACGCTGTGGATCAGCATGTCGAAAGCCAGTTGCACCGCGTATTCCAGCTCCGTGACCGGCCACGTGGTGCGCAAGCGGATGGCTGTCAGTACACACAGCACCATGGAGACCCCGAGGGTAATCGCCAATTGCATCCAGGGCAGCGGCAACAAATCCAGCAGATAAGCCACGCCCACCGAACCCGCTTGCGCGGCCAGCACCAAGGTACGAATGACAGTGAGGCGCCAGAGGTTCTGACGAGTAGCTGAAAGCAGTTGGACGGGGGCGAGCATGAGCTCTCCTGATGAGCGCTGCAGGTGAATCGGGGCGAGTATAACGAAGCAAATGTAAAAACACCGTGACTGCGTCAAAGCGCCACAGCTATATAGAAGACGTCCTATCCATAGGAGCCAACTTGTTGGCGAGGCGTCGTAGCTGACGTGAGAACACAGTTGCTACAGTAAATCCCTCAGGAACCGGATTGGATGATCTACAGTCTGATGGTTTTCTGTGTGACGGCTAACCGTTGCAGATGCTTTATCAACAAGGAGTTTTTATGTTCAGCCTTCGCCCCGCCGCTGCCCTTTTCACCCTCGGCGTCGCTACGCTTATCAGCCTGCCTGCCCTGGCCGAAGAAGCGCGTTACAACCAGGTGTCCGTGCGCGCTGAAGTCAGCCAGGAAGTTCCTCGCGACTTGATGATGGTCACGCTGTTTACCGAAGCGCAGAACAATGACCCGGCCAAGCTCGCCGCGCAAATTACCGAGTCGCTGAACAAAGCATTAGGGCAAGCCCGGGAAGTCAAAGACGTCACTGTTCGCCAGAGCACCCGCAACAGCTCGCCGATTTACGATGACAAGGGGCAAAAAATCACCGGCTGGCGCGAACATGCCGAGCTGCGTCTGGAAAGCGCCGACTTTGCCGCACTGTCCAAACTCACGGCAGAACTGCTGGACGGTCTGAAAATCGGCGGTATGGACTTTGCCATCGCACCGCCTACCCGCAAAACTGCCGAAGACTCGCTGCTTAAAGATGCCGTTGCGGCGTTCAAGGTGCGGGCGCAATTGGTCACCGACGCCCTGGGTGGCAAGAGCTACAAACTGGTTAATCTGAACCTCAACACCTCGGGCTTTCCACAACCGTACCTGCGTGCGCCGGTCATGATGATGAAAGCCGCACGCTCTGACGCCGCCCCGACTCCGGATGTAGAAGCCGGCACCAGTCAGGTCAGCGTTAACGCCGACGGTGTCATCGAAGTACAAATGCAGTAATTGGGCTCCAAGCCCTACGTAGCCTAAGCAGTGCGGTACTCTTTGTTGTCTACTCGTCTGTCAGACCTCTCAGACAACGCGACTACCGCACCCCTTCGAGGCTTCCATGGGAAAAACATTCCAACCCTTGTTGCTCGCCACTGCCCTATTGGCCTGCGCCCCTTTCGCCCAGGCTGCCAGCACCCTGGTGTATTGCTCGGAAGCCAGCCCGGCGGGGTTCGACCCAAGCCAGTACACCAGCGGCACGGAATTCGATGCCTCCGCTGAAACGGTATTCAACCGTTTAACTCAGTTCGAGCGTGGCAGCACCAACGTCGAACCTGGCTTGGCAACTGCCTGGGATGTTTCCAGCGACGGCCTGAGCTATACCTTTCACTTGCGCCCGAATGTGAAGTTTCACACTACTGATTACTTCACGCCGACCCGGGATTTCGATGCTGATGATGTGCTGTTCACTTTCAATCGCCTGCTCGATCCAAATCACCCGTTTCGCAAGGCGTACCCGTCCGAGTCGCCCTACTTCAACGACATGGGCCTCAACACCACAATCAAAAGTGTCGACAAGATTGACGATCACACCGTGCGTTTCAGCCTGAACAATGTCGATGCAGCATTCATCCAAAACCTGGCCATGAGCTTTGCCTCAGTCCAGTCCGCCGAATACGCCGCACAGCTACTCAAAGAAGGCAAAGCCGCCGACATCAATCAGAAGCCGATCGGCACCGGGCCGTTCGTGTTCAAGCGTTATCAGAAAGACTCGCAGATTCGTTACAGCGCCAATACCGCGTATTGGAAACCGGAAGACGTGAAGATCGACAACCTGATCTTTTCGATCAATACCGATGCCGCCGTGCGTGTGCAAAAACTCAAGACGGATGAATGTCAGGTCAGTGGTTACCCACGGCCGCAGGACATCGAATTACTGGAGAAAGACCCCAACATCACCGTGCTCAGCCAGCCCGGCTTCAACCTGGGGTTCCTGGCCTATAACGTGACCCACAAACCCCTGGACCAGTTGAAAGTGCGCCAGGCGCTGGACATGGCCATCGACAAACCCGCGATCATCAAAGCGGTTTATCAAAGCGCTGGGCAGCTGGCGCAAAACGCCTTGCCGCCGAACCAATGGAGTTATGACCCGACGATCAAGGACGCACCGTACGACCCGACCAAGGCCAGGCAATTGCTCAAGGAGGCGGGTATCGCACCGGGCACGGAAATCAGCTTATGGGCCATGACTGTGCAACGTGCATCCAACCCGAATGCGCGAATGTCTGCGCAAATGATCCAGTCCGATTGGGCAAAAATCGGCATCAAAGCCAACATTGTCAGCTACGAATGGGGCGAGTACATCAAGCGCGCCAAAAATGGCGAGCATGACGTCATGACCTATGGCTGGACCGGTGACAACGGCGATCCGGACAACTGGCTGGGCGTGTTGTATAGCTGCGCAGCGGTGACCGGCAGTAACTTCGCTAAATGGTGCGACCCGGCCTACGACAAACTCGTGCAGCAAGCCAAAGTCACTAGCGACCGGGGCGAACGGATCAAGCTGTATCAACAGGCGCAGCATATTTTGAAGGAGCAAGTACCGATTACGCCGATCGCCAACTCGAAGGTCTTTCAGCCAATACGCAAGGAAGTACACGACTTTAAACTAAGCCCGTTTGGCCTTACCCCCTTCTACGGCGTAAGCCTCAGCAAATAGCCTCCAGTAACACCTTTGCTCTAAGCGGGTGCATTCCACCCGTTTGGTTGCACTTTCCGGGTGCGCACATGTTTCTAAAAGCGACCACGCAAACGATCAAATGCGCGCCATATTATATTTATGCGACATTCCTGTACGTTCGTGCCACTGTTTGCTACTTCATTGGCGCCATCATCTTGCTTTGGGTATGGCGCCTGCATAAGTATCCGCTCGGTCGACTCACAAGGTCGCCCTCTACTAAAAAATGACAACAACTGAGGCCACCATGCTCAAACAAGCGGTCATTCCGTTTTTACTCAGTGCAGGCTTACTCGCCTGTGCGCCTTTCGCTCAAGCAGCGCCGTCCTCCCTGGTGTTTTGCTCAGAAGGCAGCCCGGCCGGTTTCGATCCAGGCCAATACACCACCGGAACCGACTTTGACGCAGCGGCCGAGACAATGTTCAACCGTCTCAGCCAATTCGAGCGCGGTGGAACCGCAGTCGTTCCGGGCCTGGCAACCAGCTGGGATATTTCCCCTGATGGCCTGACTTACACCTTCCACCTGCGTGACGGCGTGAAGTTTCACACCACGGATTACTTCAAACCAACGCGCACGTTCAACGCCGACGACGTGCTGTTCACGTTCAACCGCATGCTGAACAAAGATGACCCGTTCCGTAAAGCCTACCCGACCGAGTTTCCATACTTCACCGACATGGGCATGGACGAGAACATCACCAAGGTCGAGAAAGTTGACGACCACACCGTCAAGTTCACGCTGAAAACGGTTGATGCCGCATTCATCCAGGATTTGGCCATGAGCTTCGCGTCTATTCAGTCCGCTGAATACGCCGCAAAACTGCTCAAAGAAGGCAAGGCTCAGGACATCAACCAGAAGCCAATCGGCACTGGTCCGTTCGTGTTCAAGAGCTACCAGAAAGATTCCAACATCCGTTACACCGGCAACAAGGATTACTGGAAGCCTGAAGACGTCAAAGTCGACAACCTGATCTTCGCTATCACTACCGACGCGTCGGTACGGATACAGAAACTGAAGAAAGGCGAGTGCCAGATCACCCTGTACCCACGCCCTGCGGATCTTGCCACGCTCAAAGCTGACACGAACCTCAAGATGCCTGACCAGGCTGGCTTTAACCTGGGTTACATCGCTTACAACGTGATGCCGAAAATCAAAGGCAGCGACGAGCCTAACCCAATGGCTCAGCTGAAAGTTCGTCAGGCGCTGGACATGGCCGTGAACAAACAGCAGATCATCGATTCGGTGTATCAGGGCGCGGGCCAACTGGCTGTAAACGCCATGCCGCCGACCCAATGGTCGTATGACACCACCATCAAAGACGCAGGCTACAACCCTGAGAAAGCCAAAGCGCTGCTCAAGGAAGCCGGGATCAAGGAAGGCACCGAAATCACCCTGTGGGCGATGCCGGTTCAGCGCCCTTACAACCCGAACGCCAAGTTGATGGCTGAGATGCTTCAGTCCGACTGGGCCAAGATCGGCATCAAGGCCAAAATTGTCACCTACGAATGGGGCGAGTACATCAAGCGCGCCAAAGCGGGTGAAAACGGCGCGATGTTGATTGGTTGGAGCGGCGACAACGGTGACCCGGATAACTGGTTGGGTACGCTGTTTGGTTGTGATGCGATGAACGGCAACAACTTCTCGAAGTGGTGCGACAAGCCGTACGACGACATCATCAAACAAGCCAAGGCAACTCCTGACCAGGCTAAGCGCATCGAACTGTACAAACAGGCGCAACACCTTCTCAAAGACGCCGTGCCGATTACTCCAATCGCGCACTCAACCGTCTATCAGCCTATGCGCAACAACGTGCAGGATTTCAAGATCAGTCCGTTTGGCCTGAACTCCTTCTACGGTGTAAGCGTTAGCAAATAAGAACTATGTCACTGCGCCGTTACATACGGCGCAGCGACATTGATTCCCATACGCCACGACACGCTACGTGAAGTAATCAACTGCCTGAATTGCAGTTGCCTACTGCTATTGCGGAATTTTCCTACGAGTTCTATAGCACTCCGGGCTATTTACTGCACAGCCCGAACACTCTAGCTTCGAGGCCTCAGGAAGTTTGTTATTCGCAAAAAGTTAAACCGTTCTTATGCACGGGGGAGTATTTCGTCCCGAGCAAAGCCGTTCCAACGATTTGACAGTTGGCACTTGCCAACACTTCGAACAGAACGGTCGCAGAGCACCATCCAAGCCAGATCCACCAAAAAAACTGGCCCTATAAAAGCAGTAAGGGAGCTTCAACGTGAAAAAAACAGGTACGGCATTATTAGCTTTGTCCATCTCCACATTAGGAGCAATGGCACAGGCAGAGAGCGTCAGTCAGGGTTTCGAACCGACAACGGTTAATTCCACCAACGCTCAGGATGACGCCAAAGGCTTCATCGAAGGCTCACAAATCAAGGGTTCGACAAAGAACTTCTTTTCGAAAGAAGAAAGTAGCCGTAACGACCTTTTCCATTACCAAAAAAACGGTACGACTGTCTCTACGCCTCGTCGCAACAGCTGGACACAGGGCACGATCATTGATTACTCCTCGGGGTTCACCCAGGGCGTGGTTGGCTTCGCCACCGAAGCTGCTATTTACAACGAAGTGGCACTCGAACAAGGCCATGCGCGCATCGCCGGTGGCGGCAACCGAACGCTCACAGACAGCGACGGCGATGCCATCAATCAATGGAGCAAGCTGGGCCTGGGTAACGTCAAGGCCCGTATTTCCAACACGGTCGTCACCGCTGGCCGCCAGTCGATGAACACGCCAATGGTTGCCTTCATTGGCAACCGTGTGCTGCCTTCAAGCTTCCAGGGTTTTGCGGTACAGAGCGACGAACTGAGCAATATGTCGTTCCAGGCGGGCACTTTCGACCGCGTGTCGCCGCGAACCGAACAAAGCCTGACCAAGTTCCGCTCCGAATATGCCAGTAGCTCCGCCACCTCCGACCGCTTGAGCACGGCCGGTGTTGACTGGAAACCTTCGAAAGCGCTGACCGCAAGTTTTTATGCGTCGGACCTGGAAGACTTCTGGAAGCAATACTACGTGGGCATCAACCACGACTTGGGCGACTCCCAGGTGTTGGCGTTGAGCACTGGGTTTAACTACTACAAAACCAAAGACAGCGGCCAAAGCAAACTCGGCGCAATCGACAACGATACGTTCAGCTTGTCCTTCACCCTGGCGCACCAGGCCCACAGCTTCACCGTGGCCTATCAGCAGGTTGAAGGCGACACCTTCTTCGACTACGCCCACGAAACCAACGGCATCTTCCTTGCCAACTCCTTGCTGTCGGACTTCAACGGCCCGAACGAGAAGTCGATTCAAATCGGCTACGGCTTGAACATGGCCGAATACGGCGTACCGGGGCTGAAGTTCAGCATCTACTCGGCACGCGGCTTCGACATCGACGGCACACACTACAAAGGCACGGCGTACGACGTGACGTCCATGAACGGTGAACACCACCAGGAATATGGCTTCGGCACGGCCTACACCCTGCAAAGCGGGCCCCTCAAGGCCAGCTCTGTGAAAGCAAGCTACACCACGCACCGCGCCACTGAAAACCAGGTTGACGGCAACATCCGAGAGTTGCGAATCGTGACCACGATTCCATTCAACATTCTCTAATCCGCTAACCACGGCGCCTGATGGCTGGCTCGCGGGGCAACCTGCGGTCAGCTAGCCAGGTGTCACCACTTAGATGTTTACGGAGGGTTTATATGAAATTGCTTTGTCTACGTACCTCGATTGCGCTAGCTGTTTTCAGTGTCGCCCTCAGCGTTTCAGCCAAACCCCTGGTGGTCTGCACGGAAGCCAGCCCTGAAGGTTTCGACATCGTGCAATACACGACCGCCGTTACCGCCGACGCGGCTGCCGAGACCATCCTCAATCGACTTGTAGATTTCGCACCTGGCACCACCGATGTCATTCCGGGTTTGGCCGAGCGCTGGGAAATCAGCCCAGACGGCCTGACCTACACCTTCCACCTGCGCCAAGGCGTGAAATTCCAGACCACCGACTATTTCAAACCGACTCGCACCTTGAGTGCCGACGACGTGCTTTGGAGCTTCCAGCGCCAACTCGATCCAAAGCATCCATGGCATGACAAATCGTTGATCGGCTTTCCCTACTTCGAAAGCATGGGCTTTACAGAACTGCTTAAAAGCGTCGAAAAACTCGACGATTCCACGGTCAAGTTCACCCTCACCCGCCCCGAGTCACCGTTCCTGCGTGACATGGCCATGGCTTTTGCCTCGATCTACTCGGCTGAATATGGCGACCAGTTGCTCAAGTCCGGAAAAACCGATGACTTGAACAGCAAGCCCATCGGCACGGGTCCGTTCATCCTGGTTCGCTATGCCAAGGATGCCCAGATCCGCTATAAAGCCAACCCTGATTACTGGAAGGGGCAAGTGCCCAGCGAAGCGCTGATCTTTGCGATTACGCTCGACAACAACACCCGTCTACAAAAATTAAAAGCTAACGAGTGTCAGATTGCGCTTTACCCGAAACCTGATGATATCGCCAACATCAAGGCTGACCCCAATCTCAAGATCGACGAGATGGAAGCCATGATGACCAGCTATATCGCGATGAATACTTCTCACAAGTATTTGAGCGACGTACGCGTGCGCCAGGCAATCAATATGGTGTTCGACAAAAAGTCCTATATCAAGGCACTGTTCGGCATGGGCAAAGCGACCGAGGGCGTTAACCCGTACCCACCGACGCTGCTAGGCTACGACGCAGATATTCAGAACCCACCCCACGACCTTGCCAAAGCCCGCGAACTGATTAAACAAGCCGGCGTGCCTGAGGGAACCGTTTTCACGCTGTTTACCCGTAACGGCGGCGCGGTTACAAACCCTAACCCGCTGGTTGGGGCACAGATGTTGCAATCCGATCTGGCGCAAATCGGTATCAAGGTGGATATTCGCGTTCTGGAATGGGGCGAGATGCTCAAACGCGCCAAACATGGCGAACATGACATGGTATTTGCGGGTTGGGCCGGTGATAACGGCGACCCGGATAATTTCCTCACCCCAAATCTGAGTTGCGATGCGGCGAAAAATGGTGAGAATTACGCGCGCTGGTGTGACAAGACGTTCGAAGACGCTATCTCGTCGGCTCGCGCCAACACTGATCCAGCTGAACGTGCCGCACTGTATAAGCAAGCCCAGCAAGCGTTTCACAAGGAACAACCGTGGATCAGCCTGGCTTATCCCAAGCTGTTCACTGCCATGCGCAAAAATGTCGAGGGTTATCACATCAGCCCTCTGACCACTAATAACTTCGCCACCACACAGGTGAAGTAGAAAAAAATACCGGCGTCGCTCATAACCTGAGCTTCGCCGGTGCACGCCTAACCGGCTGATGAGGTACACCACAAGATGTTTAGTTTTATTGCCCGCCGCGTGGGGTTGTTGATACCCACCTTCTTCGGCATCACGCTGCTGACCTTTGCCCTGATTCGCTTGATTCCGGGCGACCCTGTGGAAGTGATGATGGGGGAGCGCCGGGTTGACCCGGTGATGCATGCCCAAGCCATGGAACGCCTTGGTCTGAACAAACCGCTGTACGCTCAATACCTCGATTACGTTGGTAAGCTCGCCCACGGCGATCTTGGCGAATCGTTGCGCACCCGTGAAAGCGTGTGGACTGAATTCACCGCGCTGTTCCCCGCCACTCTGGAACTGGCGACTGCGGCCCTTATTTTCGCTGGCATCCTTGGTCTGTTGGCCGGGGTGATCGCAGCACTCAAACGAGGATCCCTGTTCGACCATGGGGTAATGGGTATCTCGCTCGCGGGATACTCAATGCCTATCTTCTGGTGGGGCCTGATCCTGATCATGTTTTTCTCGGTGACGTTAGGCTGGACTCCCGTGTCCGGACGCATCGACCTGCTGTATGACATCCCGCCCAGAACCGGCTTTATGTTGATCGACACCTTGCTCAGCGACGAGCCTGGTTCGTTCCTCGATGCGCTGCATCACCTGATTCTGCCGGCCATCGTGCTGGGGACCATTCCCTTGGCGGTGATCGCCCGGATGACCCGCTCTTCGATGCTTGAAGTACTGCGTGAAGACTACGTGCGTACCGCCCGCGCCAAAGGCCTGTCGCCTGCCCGTGTGGTATTCGTCCACGGCCTGCGCAACGCATTGATTCCGGTATTGACGGTGTTCGGCCTGCAAGTTGGCACATTGCTCGCCGGTGCGGTTCTGACCGAGACCATTTTCTCGTGGCCTGGTATCGGCAAGTGGCTGATCGAAGCTATTGGCGCCCGGGACTATCCCGTGGTGCAAAACGGCATCCTGCTAATCGCCTGCCTGGTGATTCTGGTCAATTTCGTAGTAGACATCCTCTACGGCTTTGCCAACCCACGCATTCGTCACCACGGCTGAGATCATTCCTATGAGCACCACTACTCCCGCGGTAGCAGTCGATCAAAGCCTGCTGTACCCGTCGCCATACAAAGAATTCTGGAGCGCGTTTGCGCAGAACAAAGGTGCCGTTGCCGGCCTGATGTTCATGATCCTGGTGGTCTTCTGCGCACTGTTCGCGCCGTGGGTCGCCCCTCACGACCCAAGCGAGCAATACCGTGACTTCCTGCTGACCCCACCGGTCTGGCTGGCGGGCGGTCAATGGCAGTTCCTGCTGGGCACCGATGAGCTGGGTCGCGACCTGCTATCGCGCCTGATCACGGGTTCGCGCCTGTCGCTGCTGATTGGCATGTCCTCCGTCGTCATGTCATTGATTCCAGGGATTCTGATGGGCCTGCTGGCCGGGTTCTTCCCACGCATTCTCGGTCCGTCGATCATGCGTCTGATGGACATCATGCTGGCGCTGCCTTCGCTGCTGCTGGCCGTGGCGATTGTCGCGATCCTCGGCCCTGGCCTGATCAACACCATCATCGCTATTGCCGTTGTGTCCCTGCCATCGTACGTACGACTGACCCGTGCTGCGGTCATGGGCGAACTGAACCGCGATTACGTGACCGCTGCTCGTCTGGCTGGCGCTACACTGCCGCGCCTGATGTTCGTCACCGTGCTGCCTAACTGCATGGCACCGCTGATCGTGCAAGCGACCTTAAGTTTCTCCTCGGCGATTCTCGATGCTGCGGCATTGGGCTTCCTCGGCCTGGGCGTGCAACCGCCAACCCCAGAGTGGGGCACGATGCTGGCCTCGGCTCGGGATTACATCGAACGCGCCTGGTGGGTGGTAAGTCTGCCTGGCCTGACCATTTTGCTCAGCGTGCTGGCAATCAACTTGATGGGTGACGGCCTGCGCGATGCGCTGGACCCGAAACTCAAAAATGCCGCCTGAGGAGATTCGTATGTCACTTCTAGAAATCAAGAATCTCAACGTCCGCTTCGGCGACGCCACGGCCATTCCGGTGGTCGACGGTCTGAGTCTCAGCGTCGAAAAGGGCGAAGTACTGGCCATTGTCGGCGAATCGGGCTCCGGTAAATCGGTGACCATGATGGCGCTGATGGGCCTGATCGACAAACCGGGCGTCGTCACCGCCGACTCGCTTAACTTCGACGGCAGTGAACTGCTCAAGCTCAGCAACCGCCAACGCCGGCGCATTATCGGCAAAGACATGGCGATGGTGTTCCAAGACCCGATGACGGCCCTGAATCCCAGCTACACCGTGGGTTTTCAGATCGAAGAAGTCCTGCGTCAACACTTGAACATGAATGGCAAGGCCGCGCGGCAACGTGCGCTGGAGCTGCTTGAAAAGGTAGAGATCCCCGGCGCTGCGGCCCGTTTGAATGCCTACCCGCATCAACTCTCGGGTGGTATGAGCCAACGTGTTGCCATTGCCATGGCCATTGCCGGCGAACCAAAGCTACTGATCGCTGACGAACCGACCACGGCGTTGGACGTGACGATTCAGGCGCAGATCATGGACCTGCTGTTGAGCCTGCAAAAAGAGCAGGACATGGCCTTGGTGCTGATCACTCACGATTTGGCAGTGGTCGCTGAAACCGCTCAACGGGTATGCGTGATGTACGCCGGCCAGGCAGTGGAAGTGGGTCAGGTGCCGGGCTTGTTTGACGTTCCCGGTCATCCGTACAGCGAAGCATTGCTGGCAGCGATCCCGGAGCACAGCATGGGTGCCGACCGTCTGGCGACCCTGCCAGGCATGGTGCCGGGCCGTTATGACCGACCACAAGGGTGCTTGTTGTCGCCGCGTTGCCCGTACGTTCAAAACAACTGCCGGACCCAGCGTCCAGCACTGGACTTGAAAGCCCACAGCTTCGCCCGCTGCTTCTATCCGCTGAATCAGGAGGTCGCGTAATGACCGTCGTTCTTACTGCACGCGACCTGACCCGTCACTACGAAGTCTCACGCGGCCTGTTCAAGGGCCATGCACTGGTTCGCGCCCTTAACGGCGTGTCGTTTGAATTGGAAGCCGGCAAGACATTGGCCGTGGTCGGTGAGTCCGGTTGCGGAAAATCAACGTTGGCCCGCGCCCTGACCTTGATTGAAGAGCCCTCTTCCGGGTCTTTGAAAATCGCCGGCCAGGAAGTGACCGGCGCCAGCAAAGCCGAACTCAAACAACTGCGCCGTGATGTGCAGATGGTCTTCCAGAGCCCCTACGCGTCGTTGAACCCACGGCAGAAAGTCGGCGATCAACTGGGCGAGCCCCTGCTGATCAATACCAATCTGTCGCGCACAGAACGCCGGGAAAAAGTACAGGCGATGATGCAACAGGTCGGTCTTCGTCCTGAGCATTACCATCGCTACCCGCACATGTTTTCTGGCGGCCAGCGTCAGCGTATCGCCCTGGCTCGGGCGATGATGCTGCAACCTAAAGTGTTGGTGGCGGACGAACCGACGTCGGCGCTGGACGTGTCGATTCAGGCTCAGGTGCTTAACCTGTTCATGGATTTGCAGCAGCAGTTCAACACTGCTTACGTGTTCATTTCCCACAACCTGTCGGTGGTGCGTCACGTTGCCGACACCGTATTGGTGATGTATTTGGGTCGTCCGGCGGAAATGGGCCCCAAGGAAGAGATCTATAACCGGCCCTTGCACCCGTACACGCGGGCGCTGCTGTCAGCGACGCCGACGATTCATCCGGACCCGCTGAAGCCGAAGATCAAAATCATCGGCGAACTGCCGAACCCGCTCAACCCGCCAACCGGCTGCGCATTTCATAAGCGCTGCCCGTACGCGACCGAGCGGTGCGTCACCGACGAACCTGCCTTGCGTCTAGTCGACAACCGCCAGGTTGCCTGCCATTACGCCGAGCAGTTCATCGAAGGGAATACTGCTTAATCGTCAAATTGCGCTGACTCTGTGGGATCGAATTTATTCGCTCCCACAGGAATTGCGTTGCATCACCGCCTCCTACAGATTTACGCGAACGCCTCAATACACCTCCCGCCGAAAGCGCCCCTGCTCGACCAACTGTTCAACCTCGCCCGCGCCCAGCAATTCCACCAGCACTTCCTCGACCCCCATCGCCATGCCTTGCAAGCTGCCGCAGATGTAGATCGATGCGCCATCGGCCAGCCACCTGCGCAATTCATCCGCTGACTCTCGCAGCCGATCTTGCACATAAATTTTCTCCGGCTGATCGCGGGAGAACGCCAAATCCAGTCGCGCCAGATCGCCGTTCGCCAACCAGCCTTGCAGTTCTTCGCGGCAATAAAAATCGTGGGCCACGTTGCGTTCGCCAAACAACAGCCAGTTGCGCGTTTGCCCTTCAGCGATCCGCGCCTTGAGCAGACTGCGCAAACCGGCCAGACCCGTGCCGTTGCCCAACAAAATCATTGGCACCGGTTCACTCGGCAAATGGAAACTGCTGTTTCGCCGCAGACGCACACTGATGGATGACCCCAACAAGGCGTGCTCCGTCAACAGACCAGAGCCCAGCCCGAGGCTTCCGTCCGGATGGATCTCTTGTCTGACGATCAACTGCAAGCTGCCGTCTGCCGGAATCGAGGCGATGGAGTATTCACGTGGCACTGCACCGTTGCTCGGCATAACTTCCAGCAAATCGCCTGCTGCCCAGACGCACTTCGCGGGCGGCATCAGGCTCAACAGGAACACCTTCGATCCGACGCTTCCCGGGTTTAATAACTCACGCTGACTCAGGGTCCAGCGCTCGAACTCAGGTGCTTGCCACGCCGCGGTCGACTGGCTCCCCGTCAACCCATCAAGCCGCTGTTGCCATTGTTGCAATGCACCGTTGTCGCCGCTGTCGACTTCAATGGGAGCAAACAACAAACTGCCACCGTGTGCTGCCAACCAATCATGCAAGCGTGTGGCAAAGGCGCAGAAGTGTTGGTACTGCCGATCACCCAGCGCCAATACCGCGTAGTTCAGGTCAGGTAGCGACAATGATCGACCCAGCAAGGTGCGTTCAAAACCACGGGCGCTGTCTGGCGCCTCGCCGTCACCAAAGGTACTCACGACAAACAGCGCGTTACGGCTCTGCTGCAAATCCAGCTCAGTCAACCGCGCCAATGGCTGCACACGCACTGACAATCCAGCGGACTGCAACTGCCCGGCAGTCTTCCACGCAATCTGCTCGGCGAAACCGCTTTGGCTGGCAAAACCGATCAACCAGACCGGTGCAGCGGTGTCGACATTCGATGCCAACGCACCACGAGCGATTGCTACCTGGCGCTTCTTACGGCGCCGATCCAGATACAGCAGCCAACCGGTGATGAAAAACAGCGGCATCATCAAGGCTGCAAGCGACATGACGATGCGCCCGACGATGCCAAAATAACTGCCAACATGCAGCGCGTAATTACTGACGACTAGTTTGGCCGACAGGCTCTTGTCTGCATAACGCGACTGCCCGCTGACAGCGCCCGTCGCCGGGTCAAGAGTGATCTGGTTTAGCGCCCGTGGGTGTTCGGCGTTACGCAGCAGGTAGAAAACCGTTGCGGGCTGGCCGGCAACCGGCGGCAAACGCAGGTTCCAGCTTTCCAGCTCGGGGCCCGCAACAGCCCGAATGCTGTCCCACACTTTGACGTAATCCACGGTCGGCAACGGGCCTTCTGGCGCCTGCTGGCCACGGCCACCGCGACCGCCTTTGCGCATCTCGCCTGAAGGAGCATCACCGAGCAATCGGTTTACGCCATTGCTGTACCAATCGTAGGACCACATCAAACCGGTCAAGGCCGAGACCAAATAAAACAGCAGGCACCAGGTACCGAAAATCGAGTGCAGATCCCACTTGAACGCTCGACCCTTTTTCGCCCAGTCCATCGTCAGCCATACCCGCCAACTGAGCAACTGACGCGGCCAGCGCATATACAGGCCGGACAAACAAAAAAACACCAGGATCAACGTACAAGCGCCAGTGAGCTGTTTACCGAACTCTCCCAGCACCAAATAACGGTGCATCTGCAAATCCAGCTGGAAAAAATACTCTCCGAACAACTCGGTTTTCATGATCAGCCCGGTATAGGGATCGAAGTATTTCAACTCCCCACGGCGTTGGCCCGGCGGCGGCGTAAACGATACGCGTGCGGCTTTATCACCGACAGTATCGAGCCACAGCGCGGACACTGTGTTGCCAGTGCTGGCTTGGAGTTTCTGCACCAGTTCGACCGGCTGCAAAACCCCGCCAGCACGTTGTTCCACCTGCAATGCGTGGGGATTAAGAATCTCGAGAAGCTCATCCTGAAACGAGGTAATCGCTCCGGTAATCCCCATGATCGCCAGCACCAGACCCGCGCTGATGCCGAGGAACCAGTGCACTTGAAACAGGGCTTTCTTCAACACCTTAATGACCTCGATCCCATCAGCAAGGGCGCATTATGCGGCCTGAATAGAAAATATTCTCATCCGCAGATGAAGAAACCCCGCGCGGATGACCGAGCGGGGTTCTAAGACTTATGGGGTTAAAAGTGGAAGTTGACCCCCATCAGCGCCGTGCGACCTGCTGCCTGGGTAGCAAAGTGCGCGGCATAGCTTTTGTCGTAATAGGTTTTGTCGGTGAGGTTTTGCAGATTGAGTTGCAGATCAACGTTCTTGGTCAGCTTGTAGCTGGCCATGGCGTCATACCGCGTGTAGGACGGTACATATACGGTATTACCGGCATCGCCATAAACATCACCGACATAAAACGCGCCTCCGCCCACCGTGAGTTTTGGCATCACTTCATACGTGGTCCACAGGCTGCCACTGTTTTTTGGCGTGTTTGGCATTTCGTTTCCCGCAGCCGAAATACCACCCACGGTAACCGCGCCGTTACGGCCGGTCAGACCCGCATCAACCAGCTCGCTTTTCAAGTAGCTATAGCCTGCGAAAACCTGCCACTTCTCGGTGATCTTGCCGCTGGCTGACAGTTCCACACCATCAACCCGAGATTCACCGGCGTTTTCGTACGTGTTGGTCTGCACCAGCACCCGGGTGTTTTGTTTCTCGGTACGGAAAACCGCCGCGGTTAGCGACAGGCGATCATGAAATACGTCCCACTTGGTACCCAACTCATAATTCTTGGTGGTTTCTGGTTCCAGATCACTTTGGAACGTGCTATTTCCAGCCGTCAGCGGATTGCCATCACTGCCCTCGTTGAGCGAAGCGCCAGGCGGTGTTGCCGAAGTGGCATACGACACATAAATGCTGCCGTTCTCGACCGGTTTCCACACCAGGCCAGCCTGCCAGTTCCAGAAGTTACTGTCGTTACTGGTCTTGCCGGCGGTGGTGTTCTTCGCCTTGGTGTCGAAGGAGTCGTAACGCAGTCCTACGTTGAGCAACCATTTTGGATCCAGCTCAATCGTATCGAACGCATACAACGCGCGCGTGTTGCCCACCGTGTTAGTACCTGCGTAGTTGCGCACTACAGTGCCGGTGAAGTCGTCGCCAGGAGTGGGGTTACTTAACGAGGTGCAGGTGCCACTGGCAACTACACCCGGACGGCAACCACCCCCGGCAGGGTTGGCGTTCGGAGTAACCGTATAGCCGGTGACGGTACTTTCTTCACGGGTGATCTCCAGGCCGGTCGAATAGTTGTTTTTCAAACCGAACGCGCGAAACTCGCCAAATAAATCCGTCTGGTTAGTGGTGGTTTCTGTGCTGCTGACGCGGGTGTTGGCACGGCGCCACACGGTGCCGTATTGGTTTACGTTGTGCTGGCTATCGTCCGGCTGTGTAACGACGTAATCCTGACTGGTACTGCCGTGGCGCAACGTATTCTTCAGGGTCATCTGGTCGTTGATGTCGTGCTCGATGGAGAAGGTACTGATGTCGGCGCGGGTCTTGCGGAAGTCTCGGTCCTTCAATCCGTAGAAGTTATTGCTGTCGCCACCATCGTTGGGCTTATCGTGCACGTGGGCAGCGGTGGCCGAGGCAGAACTGTAACCGTACGGAATGCCAGAGTCCGGCAGGTCATTACTTTCCAAATGGTAGTAATTGACATTGACCCGTGTCGGTGTGCCCAGGCCGAAGGTTACCGACGGCGCCACGCCCCAGCGGTCGTAGTTGATCGTGTCACGACCGGCCACGTTCTGCTCGTGGCTCATGAGGTTCAAACGGAACGCTGCGGTGTCGGTAAACTTGCGGTTTACGTCCAGCGTGTAGCGTCGAGTCTGGTCGGAGCCATAGGTGAAACCACCGTTCAGAAAGTCGTTTTCTTGCGGTGCTTTGCTGACGATATTCAAGCTACCACCCGCGGAACCACGACCACCAAATGCGGAGTTCGGGCCTTTACTGACTTCAATCGATTCGATGTCGAAGATTTCCCTCGATTGCGATCCGGTGTCACGTACCCCATCCAGGTAGGTATCGCTTTGGGCGTCGAAGCCGCGAATGAATGGCCGATCACCCTGGGGGTTGCCGCCCTCGCCGGCACCAAAGGTAATTCCCGGCACGGTGCGCAATGCATCCTGCAACGAAGTGGCCCCCGTATCCTTGAGAACTTGCTGCGGTATCACGGTCACCGAGCGCGGTGTATCAACCAGCGGCGCGGTGTATTTCGACGAAGAAGCTTTCTCTACCTGATAAGAGGTTTGCGCTTGGCTTTCCCCGGTAATACTCGTGGCATCAAGAGATATCGCAGTGCCGCGAGGCGCGTCGTTAGTACCTTCAGCGGCCTGTGCTAGTTGCGAGGCAGAGAACGCAGAAATGGCAACGCCAATCGCAGAGGCAACTAGACGCGGTGACTGAGCCGAGGGCTGAACGTGGTGTCGCGACATGGGTGGATTCCTTCCCCAAAGAACTAAGGTCGCGGAATATAGATGAAATAATTCTTTATCGCAATTGCGAATGATTGACATTCGAAATCGTGTGTAGGTTCTTTAGATGAATTTATCACTACCCAGAAACCGGTTTACACATCTGATGAGAATTACTATCATCCGTGATTTGTTCTCACAGGAACATCCGAATGCTCCTACATATCCCCGGAATATTTTCCCGCGACGAGGTCGTGCGTATCCGTGCGGCGCTGGAACAAGCGGACTGGGCGGATGGCAAAATTACCGCTGGGTTTCAGTCGGCGAAAGCCAAACATAACCTGCAACTGCCTGAAGGCCACTCCTTGGCAGTGGAAGTAGGAGCGGCTCTGATCGAGCGGCTGTGGGCCAACCCGCTGTTCATGTCGGCGGCCCTGCCGCGCAAAATCTTCCCGCCGCTGCTTAACTGCTACACCGCTGGCGGCAGCTTCGATTTTCATATCGACAACGCGGTTCGTCAGGCCAGGAACAGTCCGGAACGGGTGCGCACCGATTTGTCGTCGACCCTGTTTTTCAGTGACCCCGACGAATACGACGGGGGCGAGTTGGAGATACAAGACACGTTCGGCACCCGGAGCATCAAATTACCAGCGGGTGACCTGTTGCTGTATCCGAGCACCAGCCTGCATAAAGTCAATGCCGTTACACGCGGCGCTCGCTATGCCTCATTTTTCTGGACTCAGAGCCTTGTTCGCGAAGACAGCCAGCGCGCCCTTTTGTTTGAAATGGACGCCGCGTTGCAACAGCTGACTCAAGACCTGCCCGACCATCCTTCGCTGATCCAATTGACGGGCACTTATCACAACCTGTTGCGCCGCTGGGTTGAGGTGTAATCCTGTGACCTATGCACTGCGACGAACAGAAACCCTCAATGGCGAGCAGCTCAGGTCCATGCTGGCAGATAACCCCTCACGTGCGGCCCAGGCGATACTCAGTGCGGCCAAAGCGCGTTTAGTTGATGCCCAGGCGTTGCTTGGACAACTTCTGCTGGACGGCACCGGCATTCAGAAGGACCCGGCACTGGCGGTGGTCTGGTTCCAGATCGCGGCCAGAAACGGCCATGTCATGGCGCACAACATGCTCGGCCGCTGTTACGAGCAGGGTTGGGGTGGTGAGCTGGATTTGGCACGTGCCGCTGTTCATTATCAGACGGCTGCCGAGGCAGGACTGGATTGGGGTCTGTACAACATTGCAAACTTGTTGGCGACCGGCCGAGGCGTAGCCCAAGACCAGACTCAAGCGCTTGAGTGCTACCGCAAAGCCGCTCATATGGGCCACGCAAAGTCCATGAACTTGCTGGGGCGCTATCTGGAAGAGGGACGCTACTGTGCCGTCGACATCCCAGCGGCACATGAGTGGTACCGGCGCTCCGCAGAAGCCGGCGACTTTCGAGGGCAGTTTAGCTATGCGGCAGTTCTAGCTGAACAACACCTTATTCCTGACGCGTTGACGTGGTTGGATCGCGCATTAATGAGTGGAAACCTGAATTTTCTGCGCGTCAGCCGAACGCATCTTCTATACGCCAAACATCCTGAAATACGCGCCAAAGCATCTTGCTACCACCGACGAGCTGCGGAGCTGGGTAGCGAGTCTGATCGGGTTGCCCAGGCATTGATTGAAACCGTCCCTGACGTCAATGCTTCGTAGCGATACCTGAACGACGGATTAATAAGCAGATACATATTCTATTTTTGACAACGTCCAGCACACGACGCCGCCATCGGCAAAGCCCTACCTGATTTACGCATTTTCCTACAGCCTACGCCCGCCTTTCACTTTTGACACCCCAAACTTAAATCCTCTAGCCTGCAAGCAAGTGCATAACCAGCTGTATTGCACTTAAAGATTATTTTCACGCCAGGAAGGCGTTAATAACTAAGCAACGGATTGAATATTATGACTGACACACCTACTGGCAATATAATCACCGATAACGCCATCGGCGCCTATGAAACTTTCATCACAATGTCGTCAGGGAAACACCCGGAAAGCAACCGTGCACAAGGCATCATCTTAACCCAATCGCAGATCGTGGCTATTCGCAAGTATGCCTACAAGGCGATAAGGTTGCCTACGTCTATGGTAGATGTAAAAGCCTATCTCAACTTTAACGTTGACGCAGGCATTGGTAACAAGCCTGAAGATTTCCGGGGAAGTTTTATTATCATCCATAACCACGCCAAGCGGTGGGACAGGATTTACCGCGACATCAAACTCGTCACCACAGAGCTGAAACTGTTTGGCGCGAAGATGATCATTTATGGCAACGCCATGGACCGTATTATTGGGGAAATCAAAGCCGCTAACATCTTGAAAGGTCTGGGCATTAGAAGCTATGCCGATTTGGCGGCTGCGAAGATAACGATGGGCACCGCCTTCCCCGATCTCACGCTAGACGCCGAGGACCTCCAGATAGCAGCGACGTTCGGCGAATGTATCTCGATCATGCTGAGAGGTGTAACGGCTCAACATCGCAAGGCGCAGGCGATTAATGATGCATTAAGCAGTTTTGCAAACGACCTTGCTAACAATGTACAACAACAAATCAGTACCCGACTGGCCGCCGTTGAGGCCCCCTCACTGAATGCTAAAGTTAAGGCTTTAACCGATAAGATCGCAGAGCGAGCGGTGGCGATTGATGAAAAAACAAGGGAATACAAATCAGCCGTAGAAAAATCATTGAGTGCCGCTGCCGGGTTGAATCTTTTTGGCTTGGGAATGGCTATTTACATCGGCGTCGAGGCAGAAAAAATCCGTAAAGAACGGAATGCCCTAAGCGACTTGCAACAAGCAGATATCTCGCTTCTGGAAGCCCAGGAACAAACACTTGGACGACTTGCCCAAATCAAGCTGGACCTGCAGAACCTCGACACGCTGATCTTTAGCGCTGATAAAGCCACTAAAAACCTAGTGTCTGTGTGGGATTCGATCACGCTATACGCGCAGAGCTCAAAAGAAGCGACTGAAGAAATTACTGATGGCATGAGTGCAATTATGTTTTCCATCGAGTTCGCCTTAGTTGTGGAACCCTGGAAGCAGATGAGCAATGACGTTGAGGATTTGCAGCAAGTTTTCATTGATGCCGATACCGAGTTCAACCAGATTTACCAACCTTAAACCCATACTAATTAGCGAATCCACCACCATGACTACTATGAAGACCGTCACCCCCCAAGCCTTAGAACTTACAACCCCTGATCTGGACGTTATAAACAGCAGCTTAACCGCCATGCTAAAGGCGTGGTCCGTCGCTGATGTTGCCTTCAGCAAAACTCAGTACCTGCCGGATCTACACGCCAGCTGCCGCAGATGGTATTCCAATGCAGTCAACAGCCGTGCGACCCTGAACAAAGTCTGCCGTGCTGTCAGCATTGAATTCACTACGGCCGTCAAAAAATTCAATGCGTTGAACAACGCGTCGGTTGGATCCACCGACCCGGTGTTCCTGGAGGAGATTAACGTATCACTAAAAAAACTGCAGACTCGCCAGGTTAATTTTATGGGCGTTGAGTACAGCAAGTTAGCAAAAGCGTTGGATGCTATCGACAACGCCTTGAACACGTCTGGTACAAAGTCGTATCTGATTGGCCTGGAAAAAGATACCGCTACATTCGTTGAGCGCATTGACAACCTCAAGCAAGACGCAGACACACTGACCGACCAGCGCAAAGTCTTGACCGACGCCATTGAAGCGCTTGAGGGAACAGGCTTGATCAACACGGCCCAGGACTTAACCCTTACCGGTGAAAAAATTATCTCCATGGGACTGCTACCGCCTCAAGCGGCACTGATAGCCTTGGCCCTTGAGCAAATGAGAAAAACGCTGGAGGACGCCAACGCGGCCCTCAACTATCTTTCTCTGATTGCAGCCAGGAACATAGTTCGTGAGCGAATCGAGGCTAAAACCACTGAAGTAGCTGCGCTGGAGCAAAGCAACTCGTTGGTTGCGCAACGCGTACTTTATCTTAATGCCATTCACGATCTAAACGATCAGCAATTAGAGCTGGCCATGGAATTCAAAAAAGTGGTCACATCATTCCGTTCTTTCCTGGCGGTAATCACTAAACAATTAACAGACGAAGACGACGGTGCCGCTGAATTTTTTGCGGGCCTGGACAAACTAACCGTTTACGTGAAGCTTATTGGCTAAGCCGCACGGCAATACTCTCGACGATGATCAATAGCAGCCGAACTCACTGCCAGGCCGTTACGTTCGGCTGCTCCTGCCTCAGCATTCACTGGTGAATTACTAATGAAAAACGCATCAGCCTATTTAGGCATGTTTGACATACTTGAAAATTACAAATCATTCCTTAGAGCGCTTCCCGATCAAGTTGAATCCGTTATCGTAACGCTTGATTTGCAATCGCTCAGTGAGTACAGACGTGTCTTGGAGCCTTCTATCAGGCTAGTTGTGCCCATCGCGCGAAATCGACTGAACTCATGGCTGGTGGATCTAAGCAGAACGCAAGCCGAGCACGCCAACGTCATTCTTTTCATAGATGACTTGATCACGCTGTCCGACCAACTGGCTGCGGCCACTGCAACGATGACGACTGCGCAGAGAAAAATGCCGCTCCATGGCCTGGATTTTCAGCGGGCACCCTTTACGTTGGCAGACCATTTCAAGGTGATTAAATCGGCCACTATCAAGGGAATGGTTGATCAGTCAAGACGGTACCTTAATGACTATTCGAAAAAAAGCGCCGACACAACGTTTTACTTATCAAATGTAACAGATAGCATCCCTGAAATCGTGCCGCGCATCAGTGATTTTATGAAAGGTGCAATCAGTATCTACGCACGGCATAAAAAGATTGATTTAACCAAGCCTCATAACGACAAAGCACTGAACGCAGTGAGTGAAGCGGAAAAAAACACGGCAAGCATTTATAAGAGGACTCACTCGAGTGCAGGTGACGTGCGGTCCTACCGTGCGCTCATTGATGAGCTGCTATACCGAACCACCAGAATCTTCGCTCAGATGTTTGTAGACCGCTTACAAATCCGAGAGTTCGAGACGCATCTCACTGACAGCGTAATACTCCTGAAAGAGCTTAAATACGAACTGCAGCAAGTTTGAAGGCTGTCATCGGGCGTCCCACAGTAAAAAGGGCCCTAAAGGACCCTTTTATCCTGTCTGTAGACTTATACGTAAAACGATTTCAACGGCGGAAAGCCATTGAATTCAACCGCGCTGTAACTGGTGGTATACGCACCGGTAGACAGCCAATACAAGCGGTCACCAATAGCGAGGTTCAGCGGGAGTCCGTACTTGTAGTTTTCATACATGATGTCGGCGCTGTCGCAGGTAGGACCGGCGATAACAACTTCTTCAAGTTCGCCTTTCTTTTCGGTCCAGATGGGAAACTTGATGGCTTCGTCCATGGTTTCAATCAAGCCAGAGAACTTGCCCACGTCTGTGTACACCCATCGCTCAACGGCAGTACGCGACTTGCGCGCGACCAACACCACTTCGCTAACCAGAATGCCAGCGTTGGCAATCAACGAACGGCCCGGTTCCAGGATGATCTCCGGCAGGTCGTCACCGAAGTCTTCCTTGAGGAAGCGGATGATTTCTTCGGCGTAGGTTTCCAGGCTGTTAGTACGGGTGATGTAATTGGCCGGGAAGCCGCCACCCATGTTGATCAGCTTGAGAATAATGCCGTCTTCTTCTTTCAGGCGCTCAAAGATCACTTTGACCTTGGCAATGGCGGCGTCCCAGACGCTGATGTCGCGCTGCTGGGAACCCACGTGGAACGAGATGCCGTAAGGCACCAGACCCAGCTCACGGGCGAGGATCAACAAGTCCATGGCCATGTCGGTCTGGCAACCGAATTTGCGCGACAACGGCCAATCGGCAGTGGTCGAACCTTCGGTGAGGATACGAACGTAAACCTTGGAACCCGGTGCGGCCTTGGCGATGTTGCGTAGGTCAGCTTCGGAGTCAGTGGCATACAGACGCACGCCCTTCTCGTAGAAGTAGCGAAGGTCCTTGGACTTCTTGATGGTGTTGCCGTAGCTCATGCGATCGGCGGTCACGCCTTCGCCCATGACTTTATCCAGCTCATAGATCGAAGCGATATCGAAACTTGAGCC
The DNA here is from genome assembly GCF_028293835.1 of Pseudomonas sp. Lineage (GTDB taxonomy): Bacteria > Pseudomonadota > Gammaproteobacteria > Pseudomonadales > Pseudomonadaceae > Aquipseudomonas. Next base: position 24,228 of record NZ_JAQGNX010000012.1, on the reverse strand, counting down.
TTTGTCTTTAAGCAGATTGATGATTTCAACGGCTGGGTTAGCTTTGACGGCGTAATAAATCTTGGCGAAATCGAAGCCTGAACGCAGGTCGTCATAGGCTTTGTTGATCATCGCGGTGTCGATGACCACGAAAGGGGTTTCTTGCTGATCGGCAAACGCCTTCATTTTGTTGAAGGTGGTGAGCTCAAAATAGTCTTCGACTTTGATCGGCATGCTGGGATCTCCTACTGGCAAACGGGATTGATCAATGGGTGCGAATGAACGTCCTCCGTGTGTATCCCCACTTTGGTTCGCCTACTTCCCAAGGCCTTCGCCGAAAGCAAAAAGGCCATGAGAAAAAGCGCTTCCCTTGGCCTTGCGGTCTCGTCGTCAGTACTTGAGCCGGATGGATCGTTTCCAGCATGGACGTTCGGCGCGAACTTTAGGACGTGAGAGCGTTGAGATCAACAAAAAATGTCGCGTTTTTGCACACGTCCGTCGCGAGCAGTCTGTCATTGATCTATGTAACCGACCTGTGTGACAGGGTGATGTTCCCGCCTGGAGCAGTGCATATCCCCTGCAGGAGCCAGCTTGTTGGCGTAGCGTCGTACCTTATGTGCCACGCATAGCCTCTCGCCAACAAGTTGGCTCCTACGGAGAACTAGCCTTCAGCCACCAAATCCGCCGGGGAAACAATGCTGGTCTTGCCGCCACGGGACTTACCCGAGCTCAAATACTCGGCAATCGATTCTTGAGTGACCTCACCCAAAAACACCCGTTCGGCGTCCATCACTGGCAGCCACGAACGGTTGAATTCGTACATACGCGACAGCAGGATTCGCAAATGTTCGTCGAACGCTGCGGTGGCGTTGAACTCGCGCAAGAACTGCGCGCAGGTGCCGGTTTGACGGTGCAGGTCGCGACGACGAACGTAGCCAAGGCCTTTGTTTTCGGCGTCAGTCACTACGACGTAACGGCGGTCGAGTTCGTCCATCAATTCCAGCGCTTCGGCGACCGGAGTTTCCGGGCTGACCGACGGTGCGTTATCTGCCGCGTCCTCGGCTTTGACCAACAGCAGGCGTTTCAATGTGCTGTCCTGGCCGACGAAGCTCTTCACGAAGTCATCGGCCGGGTGCGCCAGCAAGGTGTCCGGGTGGTCGATCTGGATCAGCTTGCCGCCGCGGAATATCGCGATTTTATCGCCCAGTTTGATGGCTTCATCGATGTCGTGGCTGACCATGATCACGGTCTTGTTCAGTGCCCGCTGCATCTCGAAAAACTCGTTCTGAATGGACTCACGGTTGATCGGGTCGACCGCGCCGAACGGTTCATCCATCAGCAACAGCGGTGCGTCAGCGGCCAGCGCGCGAATCACGCCGATCCGTTGCTGCTGACCACCGGACAATTCGCGAGGATAACGGCTCAGGTACTGCTTGGGCTCAAGCTTGACCATACTCATCAGTTCGATGGCGCGGTCACGGCACTTTTGTTTGTCCCAGCCCAGCAGGCGCGGAACAATGGTGATGTTTTCTTCGATGGTCATGTTCGGAAACAAACCGATCTGCTGAATCACGTAGCCGATGTTGCGACGCAAGGTCACTTCATCCAGGCCACTGGTGTCTTCGCCGTTGATCAGTACTTTGCCGGAGGTTGGCATGATCAGGCGGTTGATCATTTTCAGCGTAGTGCTCTTGCCACAACCCGACGGGCCGAGGAACACGCAAATTTCGCCCTCGTTGACCGTCAGGCTTACTGAATTAACGGCAGTAACGTCTTTGCCGTTGGTGTGAAAAGTCTTGGTCAGGTTCTGCAGCTCGATCATTTGCTTGGGACTGTTCATTTCAGTAATCCTTTTGGAGTCAGCGTGCGTTGCAGCCATTGCAGAAGCAGGTCGGCGAAGATGGCCAGAAGACTGACCAACACCGCGCCAACGATCAGCATCGACATATCGCTGCGGCTGATTGAAGCAAGAATAAGTACACCCAGACCGCCGGCGCCGATGGTGGCGGCGATGGTCATGACGCCGATATTCATCACCACGGCGGTGCGTACACCGGCGAGGATCACCGGCACGGCGATAGGCAGTTCAACCATGCGCAGGCGCTGGCTGAAGGTCATGCCGATGCCTTTGGCGGCTTCGCGGATACCCGGTTCGACGCCGGTCAGCGCTAAATAGGTGTTTCGCATGATCGGCAGTAGCGAGTACAAGAACACCGCCGTGATGGCAGGCATCGGACCCAGGCCTTGGCCGAACCTGGAATAGAACGGCAGTAGCAGGCCGAACAGCGCAATGGACGGCACGGTCAGCAGCACGGTAGCGCCGGCTTGCAGCGGCCCGGCCAGGGTTGGAAAGCGCGTCATCACCACGCCAAGTGGCACACCGACCAGAATCGCCAGGGTGACCGCGATCCCCACCAGCGTAATGTGCTGCCAGGTGAGGTGCAGAATCAGCGGCCAGTCCAGGTGGGAGAAGGTATTCAAGATGTTCATGTCTTCTCCTTGATCAGTTGAGTGGGTGTTCGCGCAAAAAATCTGCGGCGACGATGGAAGGGCTGTCGTGGTCGACATCCACCCGCGCGTTCAATGTGCGCATAGTGTCGTCCCCTAACAGTTCGGCCAGCGGCTTGAGTTGCGCAGTAAGGTCCGGGTGGGCATCGAGATAGTCCTTGCGGATCACTGGAGCTGCCGTGTAGTCCGGAAAGTAATGCCTGTCGTCGGCCAGCAGTTTGAGATGGAAAGCATTCAAACGACCGTCGGTGGTGTAGACCAATCCGGCAAATACCTGCGCATTACGCAGCGCGGTGTACACCAGACCCGCGTCCATCTGCCGGATGTTCTCGCGAGTAAGGTCCATTCCGTAAGCCTTGACCATGCCGATCAAACCGTCTGAACGGTTAGCGAACTCGGTGTCCAGGGCAACGATATGTTTTTCCTTGGCCTCGTCTTTCAAGACCGTGGTCAGGTCGCTGATGCTATTGACCTGCGGGTATTGATCGGCGATTTTCTGCGGCAGTGCCAGCGCGTAGGTATTACTGAACCTGGACGGCGCCAGCCAGACCAATCCCTTCTTCAAGTCCAGCTCTTTAACCCGGGCATAGGTCTGAGCGCTGTCGAGCTTTTCATCAACGTGGTTGTAAGCCACCAGCGACACGCCGGTGTATTCCCACATCAAGTCCAACTGACCGCTTTCCTGCGCGCTGCGTGCCAGGTTGCTACCCAGGCCGCCCGTGACCTGTACGTCGTAGCCTTTGGTTCTGAGGTACTGCGCGGTAATTTCCGCAAGGATCGTTTGCTCGGTGAATACCCGGGCGCCGAGACGAATCACCGGTTTTTCAGCGGCGTTGGCAAAACCCGCGAGCAGCAAGGCAAAGCCTATGAATAAGCATGATTTTTTCATTGGATTTTCCTTTCTCTCAGCGGGACAGGCCGCGTTCAAGCCAGAGGCGGCTCGACAACGTCACCAGGCCATCGAGCAACAGCGCGAGCAAGGCGGTACAGGCGGCGCCGAGCAGCAATTGGGGCTGATTGTTCAGGGCAATGCCGGGGAAAATCAGGCTGCCCAAACTGTTCGCGCCAATCAGGAACGCCAGCGGTGCGGTGCCAACATTGATCGCCAGCGCTACGCGTACGCCACCAATAATGATTGGCACGGCATTCGGCAGCTCGACACGCAGCAGCACCTGGCGCGGCGTCATACCGATGCCGACGGCAGCTTCCTTGAGTGAACCTTGAACGTTTTTCAGGCCTTCATAGGTGTTGCGCACAATAGGCAACAACGAGGCGAGAAACAGCGCGAAGATAGCCGGCCCGCTGCCGATCCCGAGAATCCCGAGGGCAATGGCCAGTACGGCGAGGGGAGGAACGGTGTTGCCGATGTTGAATATCTGCATAAAGCGTTCGGCGCTGCCAACCATATTCGGTCGGCTGAGGACAATACCGGCCGGGATACCGACCACCAGCGCTGCCAACATTGAAACCACGACTAAAATCAAATGCGCCTGCAGGTAGAACAACAGGTCATCCTGGTACTTTACGATGGTACTGATGCCGATCCAGTGGACCAGCAGGGCCAGAAGCGCAATAACAACCGCACCTCCCAATAGCCCCTTGCCATAGCGATTAGCCACAGGCGGACTCCTTTTTTCCGTCGGCGAACGCGTTGCCGTAGCTGGTCACTTCAAACAGCTCGAAGAGCTTTGACAGCCGCAATAACGTTCGCGAAGAGCAGCGGGTGGGTCGCCGGTCAGGGGTTAACCTCGGCGAAAACACAAGCCATTAGCGTAGCTTCGTCAAGCTAACGTGTTGATTTATCAGCCCCTGGTGCAGGCCATATCAGGGGAGTGGACGTCTCGACTGCGCAAAAGGTTCCCACAAAAGATAGTAATTGGCCACCGGCCATCGACTGAACGGTTCGGTTATTGCATTCAATTGAGCTATAATCTGCGCCCTTTTTTTCATCACCTGCCAGGCGATTTCCCATGACCAACCAGGCCGCCGAAGTCGCGAAACGCCGCACCTTCGCCATCATTTCTCACCCGGATGCGGGCAAGACCACCATCACGGAAAAACTGCTGTTGATGGGTAAGGCGATTGCCATCGCGGGCACGGTGAAATCACGTAAGTCCGACCGCCACGCGACGTCCGACTGGATGGAGATGGAGAAGCAGCGCGGCATTTCCATCACCACCTCGGTCATGCAATTCCCGTATCGCGATCACATGATCAACCTGCTCGACACGCCGGGCCACGAAGACTTCTCGGAAGACACCTACCGCACACTGACGGCGGTGGACTCGGCGTTGATGGTGCTTGATGGCGGCAAGGGTGTTGAGCCACGGACCATCGCCTTGATGGACGTTTGCCGCTTGCGCGACACGCCGATCGTCAGCTTCATCAACAAGCTCGACCGTGACATTCGCGACCCCATCGAACTACTGGACGAGATCGAGGCCGTCCTCAAGATCAAGGCGGCGCCCATCACTTGGCCGATTGGTTGCTACCGCGATTTCAAAGGTGTGTACCACCTGGCCGACGACTACATCATTGTGTATACCGCCGGTCATGGTCATGAGCGCACCGACGTTAAAATCATTGAGAAGCTCGACTCCGACGAAGCCCGCGCCCACTTGGGTGACGAATACCACCGTTTCGTTGATCAGTTGGAACTGGTGCAGGGTGCTTGCCATGAATTCAATCAACAGGAATTCCTCGACGGCCAACTGACGCCGGTGTTCTTCGGCACCGCGTTGGGCAACTTTGGTGTCGATCACGTGCTGGACGCGGTCGTTAACTGGGCGCCACAACCCTTGGCCCGCGTCGCCAACGAACGCACCGTGGAACCCAACGAAGAGAAGTTCAGCGGCTTCATCTTCAAGATCCAGGCGAACATGGACCCCAAGCACCGCGACCGGATCGCATTCATGCGCGTCTGTTCGGGTCGTTACGACAAGGGCATGAAAATGCGCCATGTGCGTTTGGGCAAAGAAGTGCGGATCGGCGATGCGCTGACGTTCTTCTCCTCTGAGCGCGAACAATTGGAAGAAGCTTTCGCCGGCGACATTATCGGCTTGCACAACCACGGCACCATTCAGATTGGTGACACCTTCACCGAAGGGGAGAACCTTGGGTTTACCGGCATCCCGCACTTCGCCCCGGAATTGTTCCGCCGCGTACGCCTGAAAGATCCATTGAAGTCCAAGCAATTGCGTCAGGGTTTGCAGCAGTTGGCCGAAGAAGGCGCCACTCAGGTTTTCTTCCCCACACGCAGCAACGACATCATTCTCGGCGCTGTGGGCGTGCTGCAGTTTGATGTGGTCGCGAGTCGTCTGAAGGAAGAATACAAGGTCGAATGCGCTTACGAGCCCATCACCGTGTGGTCAGCCCGTTGGATCGATTGCAGCGATAAGAAGAAGCTTGAAGAGTTTCAGATCAAAGCCGTGGAAAACCTTGCGGTGGACGGCGGCGGTCACCTGACCTACCTCGCACCGACCCGGGTCAACCTGGCATTGATGGAAGAACGCTGGCCCGACGTGAAATTCCGCGCTACTCGCGAGCATCACTAAGCGCTGACGAAAACCAGATCTGCAGGAGTTCCGCCACGTCTCCGACGCCCCGCTGGCGCACAGCAAACACAAAACCTACAGATTATTTTTAATCAATAAGTTATGTGTTGGCTCTTGCAGATTTATACCCGGCCCTGGATCATTTCATTAACGATCCAGTCAATCACCGACGTACGTTTCGGCGCCCAGCCCAGCAGTTCCCGGGCATGTGTGCCGCGCACTCGGCTGTTTGAGCCCAGTCCATAGTTAGCCATTTCATAACCCCACTCGGCTTCGGCGTCTTTGAGCGGCCAATCCCGCGCAGCGCCCAGACCTAACGCTTGGGCAATCGCGTTGCTCATGTCACTGAACGCCGCTTCCCCGCTTTCCACGAAGTAGAACGTACCGGCCGGATTTTTTTCCAGCGCCAATGCGTACAGCTCAACCACGTCTTCAATATGAACGTTGGACCAGATGTTCTGCCCCGGACCCACATGCCGAACGATGCCGCTTTTCTGTGCCTGTTTCAGCAAGCGTGGCAACTGCACGCTGTCACGTTTGACACCCAGGCTGTGACCGTAAATCAGCGTGTTGCAGATCACCGCCGAACGTACGCCTAGCTTTGCTGCATCCAGCACCAGATTATCGATGGCAACGCGAGCGGCTTTATCTGCAGTCGGCTCTGGCAATTGATCTTCAACATAAATCACATCGCTGAACTTGCCACCGGACGCATCGCCAACAATGCTTGAACCGCTGGTGTGCACAAAGGCCTTGTTGGAACCTTTAAGGCCGGCAATCAACGCCTCAACAGCCCCACGATGATCACTGCTGGCGGCGTTGATTACGGCATCGGCCCTGCTCGCTTGCTCGGTCAACAGTGCGCTGTCGTCCAGTGTGCCAAGCACCGGCGTAATGCCCAACGCAATCATTTCGTCCGCCTGTTCGGCACTGCGCACCAGACCGGTGACGTGGTGACCTTTTTTGACCAGACCGGTGGCGATGGAACCACCAATGAAACCAGCGGAACCAGTGATGAAAATATTCATGGGGTAACTCCTAATGGGTTCAAAAAATCTAAACCCATTATCAGGAAGTCAGCGCCCATGAAAAATGGCTGCCGGACCAAATGACTGTTGCGCTGATGTCACAAATAGCCAGTTATTGCAGCCAGCCCGCGTTCCCCAACCATCCTGGCGCAGCTTTCTGCAGCCATTCGCTGGCGGCCGGGTTGTGCTTTACCCGACTGTCGAGAAATGCCTGGCTGACAGCCTGAATGGAAGCGACTTGTTTATGATCCGGAACCGGCTCGGCCCCAACAGGACTGTGCCCACCTTCAGACCCTACGAGTTTGGTCTTGGCATGGCTTTTCCCGCCGGGGGTGTGTTCGTCGCCTGGCGGCGGTGCTTTAGGTGCCTTTCCCTCGGCTGGAACCGGCACCAGATCCGAGCCGGACAAGGTCTTGTAAGTGGCGCGCGCCAACTTCAAGCGATAACTGCCGGCAGCCGTCACCGACGCACCGAGTAATTCCCGCTGCTGATTTGAGCTGACCCAATTGAATGGGTCTTCGTCGTCCGGGCTGGTGATCGTCAGCACCGGCGAAGCCATACGCGCAAACGCCTCGGGCCTGGCCTCGACGTCGACATAGGGACTGAGCAGCAGCACGGCTTTGGGCTGCACATCAACGCCCGATGCACCGCCGGCTTGTCCCGCACCTGCCACCGCAGCAGCCGTTTGCGCACCCAGGTCAAAACCGGCCACGGTTACTTGATTCCAATCTATAGCCGCCAACTGTGCGTCGCCTTTGGCCGCTCGCGCCCGAACGTCAGTTAGCACCTGTTGCAGCGTGTTCAGCCGGTCACGCAAGGACGCGCTGGAATAACGATCAGCCGCCAATTCACGAAACACGCCAGCCTGGGCCTGGCCCGTGAGGTAGAGTGCTGGCCCGTAGGCTTGCCCCTGAACCGACAACACTGCATAGCCAGCTTGCGCCCAGGCGTCGCGCCATTGCTCGCCCGCTGTGGCTGGCTCACCAAGCCCTGGCAGGTAAATAATCAGCGGCAAACGCTCGTGGCTAATAGGGGCCAGCCAGGCGACATCCACCGATTGCCGTCCTAGCTGCCACGTATCATCCCAACCGGATACCTCGTTATGGGCCGGTTGATACGCGGTGATCAGGTCTTTGTTAATCAGTTCGATAAACTTTATGTGCGGTTCCGCCGGGTTGGTAGCGCAGCCAGTTGTCAGACCTATAGTGCCAATCAGCACACCCACAGCAAGCCAGTGTCTCGGTTGAAAATTCATGCGCCCCACACATTCATCCCTATCAGTTAGCTCGGCTATAGCGAGCAAGCCTAACTGCAGCGGCCTCACGCAACGAGCCCGGCACAGTAAATAATCGGTAAAGGCTTGATCCTCACGCGGCGTAATTTGCCAGCTTTTTTTGGATAAAGTCTAAAAAGCATTGAATACGCAGCGCCAACTGCGAATTTCGGTAGTACACCGCGTGGATCGGCTGCCGATAACCGCTGTTGGCCTCGGGCAGAATAACCTGCAAGCGCTTGAGGCGGATGTCTTCGTGGGTCATGAAGTGCGACAGACAGACAATGCCCTCCCCGGCCAAGGCTAATTGACGCAATGTTTCTCCGCTTGAGGCAGACAAGGCCGGCTGGATCTGCAGTCGATCCCCTTCGGCATGCCGCAGCGGCCAATGATTCAGGGTTTCGGTTTGAGTAAAACCGATCAGCGAATGATCGGCCAGCGCCTCAACGGTGGTCGGTGTGCCGTGTGTTTTCAGGTAAGCGGGACTGGCGAGGATGTTCAGCGGGCTACTGCCCAGGGAGCGTGCGTGCAGTGTCGAATCGGCCAGCGTGCCGATGCGAATCGCCACGTCGGTGCTCTGCTCGAGCAGGTCGATGATCAGGTCATTGCTGTTGAGTTCAAGCAGAATATCGGGGTACAGCGCGCGGAACTCGGCCACATACGGCACCACCGCATGCAACATGAACGGCGACGCGGCGTTGATTCGCAGGCGTCCGGCGGGGGTATGTTGGCGCAGAGACAAGCGCTCTTCCAGGTCATCCATCTGGGCGAGAATGTGTTTGGCCTTTTCGAGGAAGAATTTGCCTTCTTCGGTCAGGTCCATCCGCCGGGTGGTGCGGTTGATCAACGTGGTCTCCAGCTTGGCCTCAAGCCGCGACAACGTCCGGCTGATCGCCGACGGCGTTTGCCCCACCTGCTCGGCAGCGGCCGATATCGAACCGCTTTCGATCACCGAAACGAACACCTGCAACTCATCAGATCTGGCTTTCACTGTTGTCCCCCGCTCAAAACTGGCTAGATACTAGCGTTGTTTTAAGCAAAAGACAGATCAGATCATCAGTGCGTAGCTGCACCCCCTGTAGGAGCCAACTTGTTGGCGAGGCAGGCGCCGCAGTAAGCCGCAGTAAACTGAACCCACCGTGGTGGTGCTTATATCGCCAACACGTTGGCTCTTATCAAACAACGAATAACTTATTGACCGAAAAAATAATCTCTAGGTTTTGTGTTTGATGCGCGACAGCGCGGCGTCGAAGACGTGGCGGACCCTCCTACAGTGATTGCGCTGTTGGTTAAGCGTTAAACGCCGCTGCCAGGTGCGCCTCATAACGCTTCACGTCAGCCTCGATCGCCGGGACTTTCATTACGTCCACTGAGAGGAACGTAGGCAAAGCCGTCAGACCCAAAAACTCGTTGGCCTTGTGGAACGGGAAATACACCGCATCCACGCCTTTGCCTTCAAAGAAGTCAGCCGGGTCGTCAAACGCTTGCTGCGGTGCGTTCCAAGTGGCGGAAATCATATAGCGCTTACCGTGCAGCAGGCCACCGCTGCCATAGCGTTGCGAGGCGTCGGAGCGAGTGCGGCCGTCGTTGGCGTACAGGCTGCCGTAGCCTTCGGTGAAGACTTCGTCGAGGTATTTTTTGACGATCCACGGCGCGCCCATCCACCAGCCCGGCATTTGGTAAATAATGACATCGGCCCAGACAAACTTGGCCACTTCTTCAACGACGTCGTAGCCGGCATCAATCTGGGTTTCTTTGATGTCGAAGCCCGAGCGGTCAAGGAAGGCCAGTGCGGCGTCGTGCAACGTGGCGTTGTACAAGCCATCGGAGTGCGCGAACTTCTTGCCGCCGTTCAGTAGCAAAATCTTTTTCATGGGAGTTCTCATTGAGAAGACGGGAAATCGGATGGCGGCAGAATACCGATGCACCGTCGACGGAATAAGCCCGAAACGCACAAATCACATTTGACCCACACGCACTAATCACCAGAACATTGTTGCAGTGAACCGATTAACCTGCCGCCAGATGCAATCCGAGCAATCCCATCCCAACGAAAAACACTTGTTTAAACACCACCGCGCTGATGCGTTGACGCAGCCACTGGCCAAGCAACATGCCTAGTAGTGCAGGCACTAACGCCACCACCGAGGCGCCCATCTCGCCGCCATCTAGCGCTCCACGCCAATACAACCCCGCTGCCAACGCCAACGTGGAGACGGTGAACGACAAGCCCAGCGCCTGAACCAACTGGTTACGGTCCAGGCCCAGCGCTTGTAAATAAGGCACCGCAGGAATTACGAATAACCCAGTGGCTGATGTCACGATGCCCGTGATCAATCCACATAGCGGCCCGAGCCACGCCTCAAATCGCTGCGCAACGTGCAGAGGCGGCAGCAACAACCCGCTCAGCGCATACAGCACCAATACCCCGCCCAATACGCGACCCATGGATTGATCCGAGCCCATGCCCAACCAGAGCGTACCGAGGCCGGTGCCGAGAAAAATCAATAACAGCATCGGCCACAATCGCCTGATCAATGCCCGCAATTGCCCGCCCGCCGCCAGTTGCCAGACGTTGGTCACCGTCGCCGGAATAATCAACAAAGCGGCAGCCTGCGTCGGTAGCATAGTCAGCCCTAACAAACCCATAGCCACCGTCGGTAAGCCAAGACCAATAACGCCCTTGACCACACCGGCCATCATAAAGACGCACAACACCAGCAAGGACAGTGTCCAGCCAAGATGTTGGTAAAGTTCGAAAAGTATATTCATGAACCAATACTGTAGCCGTCAGACGTTTCTGAAAAGCTGCCATATACTGAGCCTGCCTCAGGTAGAGACAGAGGCTGCTTAAACAGGTGAACTCAAATGCACTTTGACCTGATCGACCTGCGGCTATTTCTCAATATTACCGAGAGCGGCAATATCACTGCCGGCGCTGACCGCAGTCATTTGTCACTGGCCTCCGCCAGCGCACGGATTCGGGCGCTGGAAGGATCGCTGGGCACTCCATTATTGGAGCGCGGACGACGTGGCGTGACGCCGACGCCTGCGGGCAAAGCGATGGCCCGGCACGCCCGCTTGATTTTGCAGCAAGTCGAGCGCATGCAGTTTTGTTTGACGGACTATGCCAAGGGCTTCAAGGGCCAGGTCCGACTGCTGTGCAATACCTCGGCACTTACCGAATACCTGCCGGAGCTGTTAGCGGACTTCTTGATAAAACATCCCTCCATCGACGTTGACCTGGAAGAACACCCAAGCCTGCGAATCCTCCACGCCGTACGCCAGGGCGCGGCAGACATCGGCATCATTTCCGACGCAGTTGACGCCAGCGACCTACAAACATTGCCCTTCCGGGATGACCCGCTGGCGTTAGTCATGCCACCGGAGCACCCGCTAAACACACACCAGTCCCTATGCTTTGCGCAGACTCTGGACTACGAGCATGTAGCCTTGACTGCCAGCAACGCGATGGCGATTTATCTCGAAGAACAGGCCTTGCACGTGGGCAAGCGTTTGCGCATTCGGGCCCGGGCCGAAGGCTTTGCAGGGGTGTTGCGCATGGTCGCGCGGGGTGCGGGGCTGGGCATCGTGCCGCAAGCGGCGGTTGATCGTTATGAGCACACGCACACGGTAAAGAGCGTTCCGTTAAACGACCCGTGGGCTGATCGAAAACTGGTCCTGTGTGCGACGGATTTTTCCGCGCTGCCGGGGTATGCCAAGGCGTTGATAAAAGACCTGAGCACAGCGTTTCTGGACACTTCAGTGTCGAACACAGACAACTGACGATCAAGCAACCGCCCTATGGTGTTCCCGCGCTGTTAACCGCGCGCCCACCTCTGGAGTTGCCATGTCTACGCCGATTACCGTTCTTCGTGATACTCATCCGCTGCCCGTGCTTGATGCCTGTAAATGGGAAAAGCTCGAAGGTGATCCGCACACCGTCAACCTCAACGCCTACACCTCCGAAGACGGCAGCAAGATTATGGGCACCTGGATCTGTACTCCGGGCAAATGGCGCGTGGACTACGTGAAGTGGGAATACTGCCATTTCCAGGAAGGCTATTGCATCATCACCCCGGACGGCATGGCGCCGATTCACCTGCGTGCCGGCGATATATTCATCGTTGAACCGGGGATGAAAGGTATCTGGGAAGTCGTCGAAACGGTCCGTAAGTATTTTGTGTTTGCTTGAGGCTAAACGCCTGAGTCAGCAGCGAGTATAGACGCTACTTAAGCGTTGTTTGACAGGCCCCTGCCACTACTTAACCCCATCCAGCAAACCACGGGAAATTATCATTTTCTGTATTTCCGAAGTGCCTTCGAAGATGCGCAAAATCCGCGCGTCACGCACGAAACGCTCCAGCGGAAGGTCGCGGATATAGCCGTAACCGCCGTGCAGTTGCAGGGCGGCGTCGGTAATGAACCCGGCGCATTCGGAGGCAACCAGTTTGGCGGTGGCCGACTCCAGGCTGAAACGTTGGCCACTGTCGCGACGCGCGGCGGCTTTCCAGGTAAGCATGCGCGCACATTCCAGCTGAGCGTGCATTTCCGCCAACCGCCACTGGGTGCCTTGGTAAGCGGCCAACGGCTTGGTACCGATCTGGCGTTCGCGCACCCATTCAAGGCTGCAGCGCATGGCGGCGCTGGCGATGCCCAGCGACATGGCTGCCACCTCGACTCGCCCGCGGTCCAGAACCGCCATCGCCGTATTGAAGCCCTCGCCCTCAACGCCCAGCAGTGCTGAGTCCGCAAGCCAGCAGTCCAGTGCCAACTCGTAAATCGTGCTGCCGCGCAGGCCCATGGTTTTTTCCGGACTGGAGAATGTGATCCCATGCGTGCCCTGAGGAATCAAAAAGGCACTGATCCCTTTGTGCCCGGCGTCGGCATCGGTTTTGGCGTACAGCACAATAAAGCCCGCTTCCTTGGCATTAGTGATGTAGTGCTTGTTGCCACGCAAACGCCATCCACCGTCTTCACGAACCCCACGGCAGCGCATGTCGGCCGGGTTAGAACCGGCGGCGGGTTCGGTCAGTGCGAACGCACCGAGCCACTCACCGCTGGCTGCTCTCGGCAGCCACTCTTGCTTTTGCGCCTCGGTGCCGCCCAGCAAAATCGAATCAGTGGCGAGGAAGTGCGCAGTCAATGCTGATGCGGTGGATGCACAGGCCCCGGCGACCGCCTCGACTACGCAACTCATGGCCAGGCTGCCAATTCCCAGTCCACCGTAGGCTTGGGGCAAATTGATGCCCATGAAGCCCAGGTCGCCCAACGCCTTGATGCTGTCCGCACAGAAGCTTTCGCTTTCGTCATAGTGCTGCGCCAACGGCCGTATGACTTCCCTGGCCACTTGTTCGGCACTTTCAATCACTGCCTGCTCCGTTTCGTCCATTTGAAAGTTCATGCGCGTGCTCCTGTTTGACTGAAGCCGAAGGTGTGGTTGTCAGCGCCGAGGATTGGCGCGACGGTGGAGACGTGGGGTTTACAACCATTGAAAAATACCGGCTGCGGAACCAGCGGCAGATAAGAGCCTGCGGGCAAGAACTGAAGTTGGCGTACCCGCGCCTGTTCGCTGCTGGCGGCTTCGGCGAGGTTCCAGACGGGTGACGAAGGCACGCCCGCATCCAGCAGCACATCACACAACGTGTCGACCGAAAACTGACCGGTCCAACCTTCGATGATCGAGCGCAGAAGCGGCTCGTTACGCGTGCGCTGAGAGTCATTGACGAATCGTGCATCAGCCGCTAATTCAGGCATGCCCATGCACTCGCACAGCCGGGCAAACAGACGTTGGCTAGCGACCGCAATCACCACCAGGCCATTTAAGGCACGGTAGGTATCGAACGGCGTCGACACCGGGTGACGATTACCCACGAGGCCGGGCGCCTCCCCATTGGCGTACAGGTTCGACAGCCCGGTCATTTGCAGGCTGAACAAAACATCGAACATGGCCACATCAATGTATTGCGCGCCGGGAGCATGCCGCTCACGAGCAAACAAAGCGGAACTGATCGCCCATGCCGCGTAGACCCCGGCGCAAAGATCGCCGATGGCTTCGCCGCTGCGCGTCGGCCCGGTGCTGCTGAAACCTGTCACGCTCATCAGCCCAGACATGGCCTGGGCAACGATGTCATAAGCCGGCCGTTTCGAGAGAGGCCCGCTTTGGCCAAAGCCAGAAATGCTCGCGTAAATCAGCTGCGGGTTGTACTGCTTGAGTGAATCGAAATCGATACCTAAACGCTGAGTAACCCCCGGACGAAAGTTTTCGACTACGACGTCTGCACTCGCCACTAATTCATAAAACCGCGCCCGCTGCGACTCGGACTTAAAGTCAATTTCCACGCTGCGTTTACCGCGATTGATCATCCCGAAGTAAACGCTTTGTCCATCTTGAAAAGGCCCGAGATGGCGAGCGTCGTCGCCCTCCTCTGGCATTTCGAATTTGATAACGTCAGCGCCGAGGTCCGCCAGCATCGCGGTGCAATGCGGGCCGGCCAAAACCCGACTGATGTCCAACACGCGAACACCTTGAAGTTGCTGAGTGAAAGGACTGCTGCCCATGGTCGTACTCCCGGGTGATACCCCAATAGTGGACGAAACCGGTGCTAGCCGCTGATGCGTCAACGCTTATACCAGCCTGTATATACAAGCTGATGCAAATGCAGGGCCATAAATCTAATAGTCGATTAGACAAGCAGAATATTACGGAATATTTTTTATAAAAATCAGTACGTTAATTTTTATTAGCGGAAGTACCTGAGGGCATCACCGACTGGGATGCCGGTTTTTTCTGCGGCAGAAATGAACCTGTTTGTAACAACTCAACGTCAGATCGCACCAAAACGTAACGCAAAGATACTGATCTGTTACTGACCGAATTTGCCTTCCAGTCGATAGCGGGACCCGGGGTACACCAGCCGCGCGCTGCCGACCTGACCTTTGGCCGACCAGGTGCGGCGGCGGATCAACAGGCAAGGCTCATTACGCTTGATTTGCAGTAATCGGCACTCTGCCGACTTCGCATGGATGGCTTCGACGGCGTGCTCGCCCTCGGTCAAAGGCGCCAGCTGGATCAGATAGGCATATGGCGTGATGCGGGTGAAATCCTGCTCCAGGTATTTCGGAGCGATCAAGGCATTTACGAATCGCTCTTCAATCTGCACTGGCACGTCATTCTCAAAATGAACAACCACCGAGTGAAACAAGCGTTGCACCCCCTCCAGGGCGAAAGGCAACGCAGGTTCGGCTTTCGCAGGGACCTCTTCTAACGTGATCACTTCGCAGCGATGAACGTGACCGCGAGAAGCAATTTCTTCGGCAATATTATGAATTTCAAACAGCGCGGCGTGGCCCTTCGCCTCGGCAACAAAGGTCCCAACGCCCTGAACACGAATCAGCAAACCTTCAATCGTCAACTCACGCAAGGCCCGATTGATGGTCATCCTGCTGACGCCCAGCAGGTTCAGCAGTTCGCTTTCCGACGGCAGTTTTGAATTCGGCAGCCATGCCCCCGAGTGAATCTTTTGAATGATGGCGTGCTTGACCCGCGCATAGAGTGGCGAGGGCGTCTCGATCTCAAAGGAATCGAGGGGAGAATTACCGTCTGTAGATTTAGACACGGGGGGACTGCTCTCACTCTGTTATTGGGGCGCGACGACCGGGAGGGGATCAAGCTCAACCGTAAAGCAACATCCGCTGGGCTCCAGGCTTCTGAGCGTTACGTTCCAGTGCTGGTTGTTGCAGATACGCTGCACCAGTGAAAGTCCCAGCCCAAGCCCTTCGCCCCGCTGTTCGTCGCCCCTGACGAAGGGCTGGAACATGGCTTCATGAAGGCTTTCGGGAATACCTATGCCGCTGTCTTCCACGGTGAACCCGTGTGGGTTCAATGTCAGGCGAATGACGCCCGCGTCGGTGTAGTGCCAGGCATTGCGCAACAGGTTGCCCATCACCGAATGCACCAGTGTGGCGTTGAATAGCGTTGGCAAGGTCTCACCGGGATCGAATATCAATTCCAGGCCTTTCTCCGCTATCGGCTTGCGCCACAGGTCGACCAACTCTTCAGCGACCTCCAGCAATGTTGAGCGCGGGCCGTGGCGGCTTTCGTTACCTTCAACCCGCGCCAGCATCAGGAAGGTCTCAACCAACTGGCTCATGCCGGCACTGGCCCGGGCAATTCGCTTTACCTGATTGCGCGACCGATCATCAAGCACCGGACTTTCCAGCAACAATTCGCATGAACTGGCTAACACCATCAATGGTGTTCGCAGCTCATGGCTGACGTCACTCGTAAACAGTTTTTCGCGAACCAGTGCCGCGCGCAGACGACCCAGGGTGGCGTCAAAAGACACGGCCAGTTCGCCGACTTCGTCGCGGGCATAATTGGGGGACAACGCTGGGGCGAGTTCAAGAATCTGGTCGCGGTAGCGAACCTGACGCGAAAGATTGACCACCGGCGCCATCACTCGGCGCGCCAACAGTCGGCCCAACAAAATCGCCAGCAGAATGCTGAGGATGAAACCGACAAACACAATCCCGAACAGAATCCGTTCGCGTTTTTCAAAATTGCGTTGGTCCCGCAGCAGCACATATCGACGCCCAGCCACCGTTTCGGCCATGGCGTAATAGGCTTCTTCGCCGCGGTGAACCTCATGAAAGCCTGGGGGTAAGTCGGTTAAATCGTCGGCCATGGCAAGATCGCCCGCGCCGCCTTCGACGTAGAACAACTCTTCTTTCTCTGGCTTGTGGCTCCAGTTTTCGACGTTGTCCATGACCATTAACCGATGCAGGTCACGGCCGAGGCTGGCGGTGGTCAATCGTTTCTCGACCACATGCACCGTCGCGATAATGCCAACGGCGAACACACCGGCCACCAGCACGCTCATCAGCGCGAAGACCACTACGATCCTCTGCTTCAAGCTGTGCTTGATGCCCATGGACTTCCAGAACTTCAGCGACATTCAGGCTTACACGCATATAAGGCAGGCGCCGGAATCGATGCCAATAGGCGGGATGATACCCGCCTATTGAGGACCTTCAAACTCCGGGTTTATTCAGGCTTGCGATAGGACTCGATGATGGCCGAGAAATCCTTGCCACCGTCACCCCGCAGGCTCATTGCCTGGTACAGCTGTTGGGCCACGGCGCCGAGGATCACCGGCTGATGGGCGACACGTGCTGCTTCGGTAGCCAAACCCAGGTCCTTGAGCATTAATTCGGCACCAAAACCGCCGGTGTAGCCGCGGGAAGCGGGCGCGGTTTCGACGATGCCAGGCCAAGGGTTATACACCTCGGAACTCCAGCAACGCCCGGTTGAGCTGTTGATGATGCCGGCCAAAATACCGGTATCTATCCCCAGCGTATTGCCCAAGGCCATGGCTTCAGCAACACCGATCATCGAGATGCCCAACAGCAAGTTGTTGCAGATTTTGGCGATTTGCCCGGTGCCGACGTCGCCGCAATGGACGATGTTTTTACCCATCTGTGCCAGTACGGGCTTCAGTATTTCGAAATGTTCCGGGCTGGCGCCGACCATAAACGTCAGCGTGCCGGCTTGTGCGCCGCCGGTGCCGCCCGACACCGGTGCGTCGCCGAGCATCACCCCTTGCCTGGCCGCAGCCGCCGCGACATCGCGAATGGTCTGCGGATCAATGGTGCTGCAATCAACCGCAGGCACGCCCTGACCAATACCGGCCAATACGCCGTCGTCGCTGAGGTACACGCTACGCACATGCACTGCGGCGGGCAGCATGGTAATGACCAGTTCAACGCCTTGGGAGGCGTCTTTGGGCGACGCGCTGACCGTGGCGCCCAACGCGCCGAGTTCCGCCAGCACGGCCTGGTTAAGGTCGAACAGGTTCAAGGCATGGCCTGCTTTAATCAGGTTACGGGCCATGGGCGCGCCCATGTTGCCGAGACCGATGAATGCGATTTTCATGGTGTTCTCCTTAATCTCCAGGAACCAACTCGTTGGCGAAGCGCCCTACCCGGCACGTCAAAAACTCGCCAACAAGTTGGCTCCTACAGGGGGTATTGGCTACTCAGCGCAGATTGATGGTGGTGTTAACGCCATCGTTTACGCTGTCGTCATCGAACCAGCGGCTGGTGACCGTTTTGGTTTGCGTATAGAACTGCACCACTTGCTTGCCGTACGGGCCCAGATCGCCGAGTTTCGAACCACGCGAGCCGGTGAAGCTGAAATACGGCACCGGCACAGGGATCGGAATATTGATCCCGACCTGGCCTACGTCGATCTCGTTCTGAAACTTGCGCGCCGCTGCGCCACTTTGGGTGAACAAGCCAGTGCCGTTGCCGTACGGGTTGGCGTTGACCAGGGCAATCGCCTGATCCAGGGTGTCGACTTCCAACACCACCAGCACCGGGCCAAAGATTTCCTGGGTGTAGATTTGCATTTCAGTGGTCACGCCGGAAAACAGGGTGGGGCCGACAAAATTGCCCCCCTCAAAACCTGGAACCGATACGCCACGGCCGTCCAGCTCAAGCGTGGCGCCTTCGCGGACACCGCTTTCGATCAGGCTCAGCACGCGTTCTTTCGCACGCTTGGAAATCAAAGGGCCGACATCGGTGCCCGCTTCGCTCCCGGCATTCACCGTAAGTTTTTGCGCCAATGCCTTGAGGTCCGGCAGCCATTGCTTCGCCGCGCCCACCAATACCACCACCGAAGTAGCCATGCAGCGCTGACCGGCCGCACCGAAACCGGCGCCCACCAGTGCATTGAGGGTTTGTTCGCGGTTGGCATCCGCCAGCACCACCGCGTGGTTTTTCGCGCCCATCATGGATTGCACGCGCTTGCCGTGCTGACCAGCCAGGTTATAAACATGCGTGCCGACTTCGGTCGAACCAACGAAGGACACGGCCTTGATGTCTTTGTGGGTGCAGATGCCATCCACTACTTGCTTGCCGCCATGCACGACATTGAGCACGCCAGCCGGCACACCGGCTTCGACTGCCAGTTCAACCAGCAACATGGTGGACATCGGGTCTTGCTCGGAAGGTTTGAGTACGAAGGTGTTGCCGCAGGCGATGGCCATCGGGAACATCCACAGCGGAATCATCGCCGGGAAGTTGAACGGGGTGATCCCGGCGCAGACGCCGATGGGTTGACGCAACGTGTAGGTATCGACGCCGCCAGCAACGTTTTCCGAGAATTCGCCCATCTGCAAGGTGCCGATGGAGCACGCGTGTTCAACCACTTCCAGACCGCGAAAAATGTCGCCCTCAGCATCGGCAATGGTTTTGCCTTGTTCAGCACTCAAGACCACGGCGATGCGCTTGGAGTGTTCACGGACCAGCGCTTGAAGCTTGAGCATGATGCGCATCCGCGCACCAATTGGCGTGTAGCGCCAAGTCTGAAAGGCCTGCTTAGCGGAAGCGACCGCGGCGTCTACTTCGGCGTCGGTAGCGAACGGCACTTGCGCCAGCACTTCTTGGGTCGCCGGGTTGACGATGTCACGCCATTGCATGGTTTGTGAATCGACCCATTCACCACCGATCAGCAGTTTGACCCGGGGAACAGCACCAGCGGTGTTGTTGATTGTCAGGCTCTGTAAAGCGTTCATTCAATTTCTCCAGTATTCAAGCGGCCCCGGGAGGGGCGGCGAACGATTCAGATCAAGCACTGTGCTTTCACGATCTGATTCACGGGGCGCGATAACGCGCAGGATCGGGCTTCATCAACGCGGTGCAGAACAGCGCGATAACGGCCATACCGATTAGGTAAACGATGACGTAGTGCGGGCTGCCATCAGCATAGGCGAGTAATTTGGTGGCGATCATCGGGGCGAACCCGCCCCCCAGCACGCCAGCCAATTGCACGGACACCGAGATGCCGCTGTAACGAATCTCAGCCGGGAATTGCCGGGCGAACAGTAGCGATTCCGGGGCGTACATGATCGGGAAGACCACGCCGACCGCCAGTACCATGGCCCACCAGACCAGCACCGGCTCGCGGGTTTCGAGCATGGCGAAGAACGGATAAATAAACGCACACAGCAGCAATAACCCAGCGAAGTACAAACGGCGCTGGCCAACCTTGTCCGAGAGATACCCGCAGAACGGCATGGTGAATAACGACAAGGCCGCACCCGCTGTAATGGCGTTGAGCACATCAGCCCGTGGTATCTGCAGTTGGCTGGCGGCGTAGGCCAGGGCGAACGTCACCGACATGTAGAACCAGGCGTTTTCCGCCGTGCGGGCGCCGATAATGGTCAGGGTTTCCCGGGGGTGTTTACGCAGCACTTGGAACAGGGGGACTTTGACGGCGGTGTTCTGCGTTTTGACTTTTTCGAACGCGGGTGACTCAGGCACTTTGAGGCGGATCAACCAGCCGATGCCGAGCAGCACGACACTGGCAATAAACGGCAGGCGCCATCCCCAGGAAAGCATGTCTGCCTCAGGCAGTTTAGCCACCAGGCCCATGGCCAGCGACGCCAGCACCAAACCCGCACCAACACCGGTTTGCGGCAGGCTGCCATAAAAGCCTTTTTTGCCTTCGGGCGCATGTTCGACGGCCATCAACACCGCCCCTCCCCATTCGCCGCCGACCGCCATGCCTTGCAGGAAGCGCATCAGCACCAAAATCACTGCGGCCCAATAACCGATTTGATCGTAGGTCGGAATCAGCCCAATAACGATGGTTGGAATGCCCATCATCATCAGCGTGAGCAACAGCATGGACTTGCGCCCGATACGGTCACCGAAGTGGCCAAAGATAATGCCGCCCAACGGACGGCCGAGAAAACCCACGGCATAGGTGGCGAAAGCAGCCAACACTCCGGTGATAGGGTCTAACGCGGGGAAAAATATTTTGCCGAAAATGAGTGCGGCAGCAGTGCCGTAGAGGAAAAAGTCATACCACTCGATGGTGGTACCGGCCATGCTTGCCATACCGGCGAGCCGATAGGATGCGATCTTTTTGGCAGGACTGACGCCGATTGAACTTGCGCCCACAGTTGCAGCGTTCTTCATAAACTCCTCCGCTTATTATTTTTGTGCAGGGTGTCATGGCATGTAGCTTCGTTTAGCGATGTGTTGAGCGGCCTTGCTGAATTGGGTCTCCTGAGCCGCAGATCCTGAAGTTGGTCATGGACGTGTTTTGGAGTATAGATGTGCAAACATCTAATAAGAACGCACATAAAAGCCGGACCAATATGCAAAAAAACATCACGTCTTTGAATCTGCTGAACTGGGACGACCTGAAATTCTTCCTCGAAGTCGCCCGCACCCGCAAAGCCAGTACCGCGGCCAAACGCCTGGCGGTGGACTACACGACGGTGTCACGGCGGATCAATTCACTGGAAGCCTCGCTGGGCACGTTACTGTTCGAAAAGTCGCGCAGCAATGGTTTCATCCTGACCTCTGAAGGCCAGCGTTTGCTGGGGTATGCGGAGTCGATTGAAAGCACGCTGCACTTGGCCTGCGAGCAGGTTTCGGGCTCTGGGGTGGCACTCTCAGGCCACATACGGATGGGATGCACCGAGGGTTTCGGCAGTTTCTTTATCACCCCGCAGCTGACCCACTTTCTCGATGCCTATCCGGCAATATCCGTGGATATCCTGCCGCTGCCGCACTTCATCAGCTTGTCCAAGCGCGAGGCGGACATCGTTATCGCACTGGAGCGTCCGGAACACGGGCCGTATGTGTGCTGCAAGCTGTGCGACTACAGTTTGCGGCTGTACGCGACTCAGGACTACCTCGACAACCATGCGCCCATCCAACGTAGCGCGGACTTGGCCAGTCACCCGTTTATCAGCTACGTCGATGATTTGGCGTTCAGCTCAGAGTTGCTTTACCTGAGCAACCTGCTGCCCGGCGCTAGCGCCAGCCTACGCAGCACCAGCGTCATCGCCCAATATGTAGCAGCACTGCAAGGCCGGTCATTGGCGATCCTGCCGTGTTTTCTTGCTGCGCAAGACTCACGGTTGTTGCCGGTGCTGGAGAGCGAAGTGAACATTACACGGCAGTTTTGGATGTACTGCCGGGAGGACTTGAGAAAGCTCAAGCGGATTACCTTGTTGTGGGATTACATCCGGGCGGTGACTGAGCTTAACAGCCCGTTATTGCTGGGGGAGACACAGGTTCAACTGTTTGTAGACTGATCATGGTGGGCAGGCTAGCCCTCTATGGCTGATATGGATAGCTGGGTGTCCGTGACACGTTCGCTCCCACTGGAAGATCTGTAGGGGATTTATAACCTTCGGGACATAGTTTAGAAATCTCTGAACTATCGATTTGAGCTTTCCTATTCTTCCTTTTCCTAAACCCCACCTAAGATCACCCTGATACGGGACCGGACCTCAGAGATTCGGCCCAAGGATTACCTTTCTGCTGCTGCCCTTTATTGCTCGATACGGTCTTGCCGTTGTTGTGCTGTGCCGTAGCCCGAGGAATCTTTGAGGTCGTCAATGAAACTGGAAATATTCCGCACGTTGTGGGGCTATACCGCCAGCAAAGCGCAGGCGTTGGAAGAGCTACTCGAAGCCGGTTTTGACGGCATGGAAGCGCGTCTTCCGCTGGAAGCCAGCGAGCGTGCGGCGTTCGCCGCCTTTCTCCGGGCTAATCGGCTTGGCTATATCAGCACTGTGTTCACCGCTTACAACGTGCTGCCCGAGCAAGCAGCGCCGGTGGACGAACACCTGCAAGACCTCGATAAAAAGCTCGCATGGGCCGCGGAGCTGTCGCCGCGGTTCGTCAACGTGCTGGCGGGCAATGACCGCTGGCAGTTGCCGCAACAGGTGGATTTCTTCGGCAGCGCGCTGGAGCTGGCGCGCAAACACGGCCAAGTGTGCAGTTTTGAAACCCACCGCTCACGCTCGCTATTCAATCCCTGGGTGACCCTGGAACTGATTCGCCAACTGCCTGACTTGCTGTTCACCAGCGACATCAGCCATTGGATCGTCACCTGCGAACGCTTGCTCGACGACCCCGAAGATGACCTCAGCGCTTTCGTTGAGCGTGTCCATCACATTCAAGCACGGGTTGGATACGACCAAGGCCCGCAAGTGCCGCACCCCGCCGCCCCGGAATACGCTAAAGAACTGGCCTTCCATCAGCAACACTGGGAGGCGATCTGGCGCTCGCAACAAGCGCGTGGCTATCAAGTCAGCACCCTGACGCCCGAATTTGGCGCTGACGGTTATTTGCATCATTTGCCATTCACCAATGTTCCGGTGGCTGATCTTTGGTCACTGAACGTTTGGATGGGCCAGGCCGAACGCGAACATTTCAAACGCTTCACTCATTCGTCCCGCCATTAAGGAGCGCTTAACCATGCCCGAATTGTCACCCGGCACAGCGCCTGCGCTGGCCGCCAACTTCAACAGCATCCCGGTAGTGGACATTGCCGGGCTGTTCAGCGCCGACCTCGCCGAGCGTCAAGTGGTGGCCGACCAATTGGGCGCCGCTGCGCGTGAGGTTGGCTTTCTGTATATCAAGAACCACGGTATCGAAGCGCAACTGATCAAAGATTTGTACCGGGCTGCCAAGGACTTTTTCGATCAGTCCTTCGAAACCAAAATGCAGCATTACATTGGCACCTCTAAAACCCATAAGGGCTTCGTGCCCGAGGGCGAAGAAGTTTATGCCAAGGGCAAGCCGGATCACAAAGAGGCTTTCGATGTCGGTTTCGAAGTGCCTGCCGATGATCCTTTGGTGTTGGCCAATACCCCTTTGCTTGGCCCAAATGAATGGCCACTGCTGCCCAATTTCAAAGAGTCAGTCCAAGCCTATTACGCTGCGATTTTTGCCCTGGGTCGCCGGTTGTTCGATGGCTTTGCACTGGCATTGGGCCTGGAATAGGGCTATTTCGATGCGATGGTCACCCCGCCGCCCTCGAAATTACGCTTGATCCATTATCCATTCGACGGCGCCG
>NZ_JAQGNX010000166.1 GCF_028293835.1 Pseudomonas sp. | reverse complement strand
TGAAGCCACTGTCTTCCAAATAGGCGGCGATGCTCGCTCGCACTACTTCGTCGTCATCGATTATCAGCAGCGTGGCACTGGTTTTCTGCATGTGGGCAAACGGCGCCAGAGTAGGTTGGCGTAGGCGACCCGATGGTACCGGAGCGCTTACTGGATTCGCTTCTAGCCTCTCTAAACTGGCTGCGGCAGACTTTTAGTCCGGTGCTTTGCCATTCAGAGGTGCCCTTCAAGGCGCAGACGGTACTCCCATCCGACGGGCGTTTCAAGCTCATGCCTATGGTCGCTTAGAGTCTTTACATCACAAATCGCAGAGAGTTATAAGAACAGACAAATCAGCAACTGAATCGAAGGACTAACCATGAGCCAAAATGATCGGGACTACGCGGAGAAGAGAGATTACATCCGCATGCGTGTGGATGCTGATATCACCTTGTTGTACGCCGGCCAGATCATCCCCGCAGTGTGCGTCGACCTGTCTGGCTCGGGCATGCAGGTGCAGGCGTCCCGGGCTTTCAAGGTGGGCGACAAGCTAAGTGTACGGATTGATTCCGAACATTCCGCGCTCAAAGGACTGGAAGCCGAAACCGAAGTAGTCTGGTTGGCAGACCTGGAAGAAGGCGGCCAAAAAATCGGCCTCACGATTATTTCGATGAATTGATACTATTTTTTTCACGACTCACGAGGTGAGTTAACACAGCGAATAAGAGCGGAAAATAAAAAGGCGACCCTTAGGTCGCCTTTTTGATCAAAGCCGATTAGAAATCGTCTGTCACCTTGCCGTCTTTCACTTTGAACTCGCGGTTCTGCAAGTAAGCGTTACGGATAAACGTGTATTTGTCACCGTTGATCAGTTTCTCGGCCGACAGCAGGCTGGCTCGAGTATCGACAACATCCAGACCCTCAAGCGAGTTGCGCCATTTGATGTCATTCATGTAGTGATACGGTGAGTCGTAGGTGTCAGGAAACCTGGCAAGGCCATCACGCACGGTGCTTGGGCCAAACAGGGGCAGCATCACGTATGGACCGCTTGAAACGCCCCAGTAACCCAAGGTCTGACCGAAGTCTTCATCGTTGCGCTGCAGGCCCATGCGGGTGCCGACATCAATAAAGCCTGCGACACCGAGCGTGGTATTCAACAGCAGACGCGCCGTGTCGATGCCAGCAGCGTGTGGCTTGGCCTGTAGCACGTCGTTGGCAAAATTGCGCACGTCGCCAATGTTGTTGAAGAAGTTATGGATACCGTCCTCAACGAACTGCGGCGTGATGAACTCATAACCCTGGGCCAATGGCTTCAGCGCGTAGGTATCAAGCGTGTCGTTGAAACGGAAAATAACGCGGTTGACACCTTCCCATGGATCTTCGTCTGCCGCCTGAGCTACCACGGGGACCAGAGCTACACCGGCAATAAAGCACAGCTGAGCCAAGCGATTGATAAAGCCTGCACCAGTCACGGGCATAGCTGACACTCCTGATTAAATAAGGTGGGCTGCTGCCCTGCACGTCAAGGCCGGCAGTATACGGCCTACCGGGGCAATTTTGGCAGCCTTCCTGACACTGATAGTGACAATGCTCACAAACAATGATTGATATAACAATCATCGGTCACGTAACTGTCATAAAGCGTCCGTAGCGTAGGAAATATTTCAGGGACGCCAACATGCCTGCATCAACCGCCCTCCACCTGCCTGTACCCGCCCCAGCCTTTACCGCCCTGCTCTTCGGGCTCAGCGGTTGTCTGGTGGACTTCGGCGCTCGCGCCAGCGCGTCATCACACAGCGATTTGCCGGACACACAGTCCGCTCAGGATGCAATCAATGAGCGCGCCAACGTTACGCCTGGCACGCTGGCAATCCTGCAAACCTTGAGTCATCAGGGTGTGCCCTGTGCTTGGCTGGATGAATTACCCGAAGCGCTGAGCCAACGACTTGCAGAGCCGCTGGGTAGCTGGATTAAACCGGCCGAGCGATCAAGCACCTGCGCTGACTGGCCGGCTCCGGATGCGGTTTGGCAGGCGCTGATGAGCTTGAAGGTGCAGCAACTGGACGGCTGCGTGTTAGTCAGCGGTGATCCACGCCTGCTGCAATCCGGGTTAAATGCCGGAGTGTGGACCATCGGCCTGGCGACCTGCGGGCCGCTTTGTGGTTTGTCACCCAAAGACTGGCAAGCATTGAGCGACGCTGAGCGCGAATACCGACGAGGCCAAGCCACATTGCAACTGTATAGCCTTGGCGTGCATTCAGTGGTCGATCACGTGGGAGAGTTGGCGTCCTGTCTGGCTGATCTCAGCGTGCGCCGCACCAAAGGCGAGAAGCCTTGATCGCGTCTGTTTGATCGAGATCATGCACTTAGGGTTAGAGTGGATTAGTCTTACGTCTATCAAGGACCTTTAGCCAGGTACTGGGGTCCATGCCAGAGACTATTCACTAAGGGAGCACGCTATGCCTGCCCGGGAACTGCAAGAACAACTCAACACCCTGCGCGAGCAACTGGAGAAGAATCCACCGCTCTCCGAATCCGAACGTGCGAATTTGCATGAGCTCATGACGCAAATCGAGGACAGGATCCAACTTGAATCCATCACCCAGGATGCCAGCCTGTCCGACGGCGTTAACCTCGCCGTGGAGCGCTTCGAACTGAAGCACCCGGCGATTGCCGTGACCCTGCGCAATATCGTGCAGACACTTGGCAACATCGGTATCTAAGTTTCGCAGGTTTCATGTGACGTAAAAACCCGTCCTGCTGACGGGTTTTTTCTTTTTACTGGCGCGCCAACCGACGATTCTCGTGGGTCATCGCTTCGGTGCTGCGGTAAGGGTTGATGTCCAACCCGCCCCTGCGTACGTAACGCGCGTAAACCGTCAGCTTTTCAGGCTTGAGCAACCGTTGCAGGTCGAGAAAAATCCGCTCGACGCATTGCTCATGAAAATCCGAATGCTGGCGAAAGCTGACGATGTAAGCCAACAAGCTGGCGTGATCCAGGGCCGAGCCGCGGTATTCCACGGCAACGCTACCCCAGTCGGGTTGACTGGTTACCGGACAATTGGATTTGAGCAGATGGCTGTGCAAGGTTTCTTCGATCACTCGCGAGTCGTCGCAACGCAGTAGCTCAGGGCGCGGCGTTTCGTAACTGTCGACGCTGATGTCTAACCCGTCGATACAAACGCCAGGCAGAGACGCCACACCTTCATTTTCTATTTCCGCCAAGCTGCGAATACGCACGCCCACCGGCTTGCCCGCTGCGGCAGACAAGTCTTTCTCAAGCGTAGCCACCAGCGCCGCATGATCAGCAAACGCGCTTTGGTTCAGCGAATTAAGGTAAAGCTTGAAAGACTTGGATTCGATGATATTCGGCGAGTCCGCCGGGATACTGAATTCACCAATGGCCACGACCGGCTTGCCAGAGGGCAGCAACCAGGACAGCTCGTAGCAGTTCCAGAAGTCGACACCTTGGTACGGCAACGTTTCAGCAGTCAGCCCGAGTTCGGCCCATTTTGCGGCACGGGGAATCGGGAACAGCAAAGAAGGCGTGTACGTGGCTATGTATTCGCTGGACTTGCCCAGCGGCGAATGTTCGGCTGCGGGATGCATAGCGGAGACCTGACAAAATTATGCGGGCAAGTTTATAGGGTTTGCGCGCGGCTTTCAGCCTGGATTGAATTTACGAACCCAGGGACACATCAAAACCCTGCAGGAGCCACTGGTTGGCGAGGCGGTGTATCAGGTGAGTCGCCTCGCCAAAAAGGTAGCCGCTACAGGTTTGCGGTAAACCAGTCACTCATACCGCAAAGCATGCGCAGGCTGGATCTGTGCGGCGCGCCAGGCGGGGTACAAGGTGGCCAAGAAGCTTAAAATGAACCCGGCGCTGCAGATCAGC
Source organism: Pseudomonas sp. (assembly GCF_028293835.1). Classification (GTDB taxonomy): domain Bacteria; phylum Pseudomonadota; class Gammaproteobacteria; order Pseudomonadales; family Pseudomonadaceae; genus Aquipseudomonas. The sequence continues at coordinate 16,140 of NZ_JAQGNX010000166.1, read as the reverse complement.
AGCACATCGCCGCCCTGCAATTGAGACGGCAGGTTGTTGACGAAGTACACGTCCGAACTAAAGATGTGCTGGCCGCTGACCCGCTCCAGCCACCCCACCATCGCGCTGACATTAATCGCAGCGATAACCCCGAGGACCCCGCCAATCAAGGTACCGACGATGCCGATGACTGTGCCCTGAACCATGAAGATGGTCATGATCTGTCCCGGCGTAGCGCCGATGGTGCGCAAGATCGCGATGTCAGCGCCCTTATCGTTCACCACCATGATTAACGTGGCGATAATGTTGAACGCAGCCACGGCAACAATCATCAACAACAGCAGACCAATCATGGTCTTTTCCATTTTCATGGCGCTGAACAGACTGCCCTGGCTATGTGTCCAGTCATCGGCGCGATAGTCGGCACCCAGACCCGCCACAATCGCCGCTGAAACCTGCGGCGCGGTGTACAAATCTTTTAGCGCCAACCGTACACCTTGCACCTGATTTGGCTGCCAGTGCTGAATCTGCGCAGCGTCGGCAGCATTGATAAGCGCCATGGTGCCGTCCAGCTCCGCGCCAACCTTGAAAACGCCCACCACTGTCAGCCGCTGCAAGCGCGGCGTAATACCGCCTGCTGCCGTGGCGTTGGCTTCCGGCACGATCAGCGTCACTTTATCGCCGACGTTCAAACGAAAGCGCCGGGCAGTGATCTCACCGACCACCACACCGAACTCGCCAGCCTTGAGGTCTTCAAGACGGCCCTGCGTGATGTGCTGAGCGACAATCGAGACTTGATGTTCCAGCGCCGGGTCGACGCCACTGATCTGGATCGGTTGCATCGACCCTTTATAAGAGAACATGCCTTCCATTTCGGTGAACGGAACCGCAGCGGTCACTTCGGGATTTTTCATCGCTGCGGCGGCGACCGGTTTCCAGTCGTCCAGCGGCTTCACGCCGGCGATCACTGCATGGGGAACCATGCCGAGAATCCGAGTGCTCATTTCTTGCTGAAAGCCATTCATCACCGACAACACCACGATCATCGCCAGCACGCCCAGGGCGAGGCCTATCATCGAGGTCATGGAAATGAACGAAATAAAATGATTGCGGCGCTTGGCACGGGTGTAGCGCGTGCCAATAAAAATCGATAACGGTCTGAACATTCTCGGAGCACCGTAGATAGTGTGAAAAACCCGACGCCGTTAGCGCATCGGGTTAATGGGTCAGCCTTCGACCAGGCGGCCTTCTTCAAGGCGCAACACCCGATCCATCTGGCTGGCCAGGTTCATGTCGTGGGTCACCACCAAAAACGCCGTGCGCGACGAGGTGCTGAGCTCCAGCATCAGATCCTGAATACCCTGAGCGGTGTGCTGATCGAGGTTGCCGGTGGGCTCGTCGAGCATCACCAGGCCCGGCTGGTTGACCAATGCACGCGCAATGGCCACGCGCTGCCGCTCACCGCCCGACAGCTCCGATGGCTTGTGCGCCAACCGATGCCCAAGCCCAACGCGCTGCAACAATGCCGTAGCACGTTGACGCGCCTCCGGAATCGCCGTACGGCCAATCAACAGCGGCATACAAACGTTTTCCAGCGCAGTAAATTCCGGCAACAGGTGGTGAAACTGATAAACAAAGCCCAGCGACCGGTTGCGCAACAGCCCGCGAGCTTTTTCGCCCAGGGCCGAGAGTTCTTCGCCTGCCAGCCATACACTGCCTTGGGAAGGCGTATCCAAACCACCCAACAAATTGAGCAAGGTACTTTTACCGGAGCCCGAACTGCCAACAATCGCCACGCGCTCCCCCGGGTGCAGCTCCAACTGCAAACCCGACAAAACCACCACGGACTCCGGGCCTTCCTCGTAGGACTTGCCCAGATTGCGGCAACTCAGCACTGCCTTATCACTCATACCCGACTCACTCATAACGTAACGCCTCCGCAGGCTGGGTGCGTGCGGCACGCCAGGCTGGATACAGGGTGGCGAGGAAACTCAACACCAAGGCGGCGCCGCAGACCAGCACCACGTCTTCGGCCATCAACTGCGATGGCAGGTAGTCAATAAAATACACATCCGCACTCAGGAATTTATGCCCGATCAGGCCTTCCAGAGCGGAAACAGCCGCGCTGACGTTAAGTGCGGCGAAGATTCCCACCACCGCGCCGATGAATGTGCCCACGACACCAATCACCGTGCCTTGAACCATGAAAATGCCCATGATTTGCCCAGGCGTGGCGCCCAAAGTCCGCAGGATGGCGATATCGCCCTTCTTGTCGTTAACCACCATCACCAGGGTTGAAATGATGTTGAAGGCCGCGACGGCAACGATCAGCAACAGCAGCAGGCCGATCATGGCTTTTTCCATGCGAATGGCCTGATACAGATTGCCGTGGGTGCGGGTCCAGTCACGCGCATAGAAGTCGTGATCACCGAGTTTCTGGGCAATTTCCCACGCTACCCGTGGCGCCTCGAACAGATCGTCGAACTTAAGTCGCAAACCTTGCACCTGATCCGGTTTCCAGCGGTGCAGGCGCGCCAGGTCGGTGAGATTGGTAAGACCAAGGAAACCGTCCAGCTCACCGGCACCGACGTGGAAAATACCGACCACGGTAAAACGCTTCATTCGCGGGAAAATACCGCCGGGCGTCACGGTGACTTCCGGGGTGACGAACGTCAGCTTGTCACCGATGCCTACCCCGAGACTGGTCGCGGCCTTGTCACCGATCACAATGCCGAAACTATCAGGCGTCAGGTCATCCAGGCGACCTTTCTGCATGAAGTTATCGATGATCGAGACCTTACGCTCCTCAGCGGGATCGATTGCATTGAGCAGAACTTTCTGCACTTTGCCGTTGCTGCTCAGCAGCCCCTGCATTTGGGTAAACGGCGCGACGGCCTGCACCTCGGGGTGCGTCTTGACCTTGTCCGCCAGTGCATGCCAGTCATTGATAGGCTGATCGCCCTCAATAGTGGCATGGGGCACCATGCCGAGGACGCGGGTGCGCATTTCATGATCGAACCCGTTCATCACTGACAACACGACGATCATCACGACCACGCCAAGGGCAAGGCCGATCATCGACGTCAGTGAAATGAAAGAGACAAAATGATTACGACGTTTCGCACGGGTATAACGCGTGCCAATAAATACAAAAAGAGGTCTGAACATTTAGGGGCTTGTTCGGAGGAATTGGGAACGTCCTTGTGGCGAGGCTTAACGAGCAGCTTTACACTCAGACCACCGCCGCTACCATGGGTTCGCCATGTCGACATTAGATGAAGAAGATCGCCGCGAATACTACCGTATCGAGGACACGATCGCACTGGAAATAAACCACCTGTCCGGCCCGGGTTCAGCCCACCAGGCGCCGTCGCAGGAATCTTCCACGCTGTTTAATCTGCTCAGTGAACTGCACGTCAGTGAATTCGAGTCTCAGCATTTATTGCGCCAGCTGGGCGATAAAGACCGCGTATTGAGCAGCTTTCTGAGGGCCTTGAGCAAGCGTATCGACTTGCTTGGCCAAGTCGTTGCGCACACCGCTCTAGGCAAGATTGGCGAGCCCCAGCAGGTCGTCCTGTCCGAAGGCGGCGTGCAATTTCATCATCCCCTGCCCATCCCCGCCGACACCCGATTGTCGATCAAAATGGTGTTGTTGCCCGAGGCATTGGGCTTGATGATGAACGCTAAAGTCACTCATTGCGACGCTCGCGAAATTGGTAATTACGAGATTGGCACCGAGTTTGAGAACCTGTTGGACGCCCAGCGGCAGCTGCTTGCCCGACACATCCTGCAACGACAAGCCCAGCAACGGCGCTTGGCGAAAGAACACAGTGATACGCCGGAACCGTAAAACAGCGGTAGTACTGCGTTGGTTTCGGCCCCTTCGCGAATGAATTCGCTCCCACGCGGGCTGTGTGAAACCTACTGCGGCCGGTGCTAATCCGCCGGCCAGTTATCGCTTTGAATATGAATTGACTGACGCCCACTAGGAGAAAACGTGACGCTTATTTATGGCCATCGCGGCGCCAAAGGCGAAGCACCGGAAAACACCCTGACCAGCTTCAAGGAGTGCCTTAAACACGGCGTTCGTCGTTGCGAATTGGATTTGCACCTGTCCCGCGACGGCGAACTGATGGTCATCCACGACCCGACGCTCAAGCGCACCACGGACCGGCGCGGCAAGGTTGTTGAGCATTCGGCCGCCAATCTGGTGACGTACGACGCGCGCAAAGGCGGTCCGGGCTGGATTCAACCCTGCCCGATCCCGCGCCTGGAAGAATTGTTCGAGCAGTGCGATTTTGAGCACTGGCAGTTGGAAGTCAAAAGCGCTTCGCGCACCCGCGCCGCGTCGACCGTATTGGCGATTCGCGAACTGGCTCAACGGCATGGCTTGCTGGAAAAGGTCACCGTGACCTCCAGCTCCCGAGAAGTGCTGCGAGCAGCGTTGGACCTGACCCCCGACTTGTCCAGGGGGCTGGTCGCCGAATACGCATGGCTGGACCCGCTGAAGGTCGCGCACAATTATGGCTGCAAGCTATTGGCGCTGAACTGGACGTTGTGCACACCTGAGCGCTTACAGAAAGCACAGCGCCAGGGGTTGCACGTGTCGGTGTGGACGGTCAACGAGCCTGCGCTCATGCGCAGGCTCGCCGACTTCGGCGTAGACAGCCTGATTACAGACTTTCCCGGTTTGGCCACTGCCACCCTTGGGAATCACTGAAATCGGTCTCCCCGACCGGCTCAGGCCACCGGCCGGAGCCGCTTAAAAAAGCCGGTTGAGGCCGTCGTAAGCAGCTACCCGGTAGGCCTCAGCCATGGTCGGGTAGTTGAACGTGGTGTTCACGAAGTACTTGATCGAGTTGGCTTCGCCCGGCTGGTTCATGATCGCCTGACCAATGTGCACGATCTCTGAAGCCTGGTCACCGAAGCAATGCACACCCAGCACTTGCAGGGTTTCACGGTGGAACAGAATTTTCAGCATGCCCACTGGCTCGCCGGAAATTTGCGCGCGCGCCATGCCTTTGAAGAACGCCTTGCCCACTTCGTACGGTACTTTAGCCTGGGTCAGCTCGTGTTCGTTCTTACCGATCGAGCTGATCTCCGGAATGGTGTAAATCCCGGTCGGCACGTCGTTGACGAAACGCCAGCTGCCATTGTCGACCACGCTGCCCGCCGCAGAACGGCCCTGGTCGTAGGCGGCACTGGCCAGGCTAGGCCAGCCGATCACGTCGCCCGCAGCAAAGATGGTGGGGATGTTAGTGCGGTAGTTCTCGTCGACTTCAACCTGCCCACGGCCGTTGGGTTTGATCCCGACATTTTCCAGGCCCAGCTTGTCGGTGTTACCGGTACGCCCGTTACACCATAGCAAGGCATCTGCTTTGATCTTCTTGCCGGACTTGAGGTGCAGAATCACACCGTTTTCCAACCCTTCGACTCTTTCATACTCTTCGTTATGGCGAACCATCACGTTGTTGTTGCTGAAGTGATAGCTCAGCGCCTGGGAGATTTCCGAGTCAAGGAAGCTCAGCAATTGCTCACGGTTATCCACCAACTCAACCATTACACCCAGGCCACTGAAGATCGATGCGTATTCGCAACCGATAACCCCGGCACCGTAGATGATTAGTTTGCGCGGGGTATGCCCGAGACTGAGGATGGTGTCGCTGTCGTAGATACGCTTGTGGGAAAAGTCGATATCAGCCGGACGATAAGGGCGCGAGCCGGTAGCGACGATGACCTGACTAGCCACCAACTTTTCCACTGCACCGTTGGAGCAAACCACATCGACCGTGCGCTCGTCGGCAAAACTTCCCGTGCCAAAAAACACATCAACCCGGTTGCGAGCGTAATAGCTGGTGCGCGAGGCGACTTGTTTGGTGATGACCTTCTCAGCGTTTTTCAGAACATCCGGGAACGAAAACCAACGCGGCTCGCCAATCGCCCGGAACATCGGGTTGGTGTTGAACTGGATGATTTGCTTGACCGAGTGACGCAACGCCTTGGACGGGATGGTGCCCAGGTGAGTGCAGTTACCGCCGACCTGCTGACGGCTATCAACCATCGCGACCTTGCGCCCTGATTTCGCGGCATTCATTGCCGCGCCCTCTCCCGCTGGACCTGAACCCAGTACCACTACGTCGTAGTTGTAGACAGCCATGCGTACTCCTTTAGAACGGGCCGAAACGCCACTCTGGCGTCTCTGGCTAAATCACGCCGCGGCCAGCGACGTGAAGGATCAAAACCTGGGGCGCAGTCTAACCAACCGCGGACGCCGCGAACATTAACCCTTGGTCGCGTCGTAGCCTAATGTTGTCTGCACTACATCGCCACATTTTGTCGCTCGCAAAGCCCTGCGTCGGGCAAAAAAATAGTTAGCTTGCTCATTTGTAGTCAAAAAAGCGCGGCCATTATGCGATATCTTTGACCGTTCCGACGTGATCAAGGCCGGTCGAGCGATCTTCAGCAGTGCTAGCCAAGAGCTGGCCAGTGTCTACCTTGCTCTCTGGCTGGCCCCGGACGGGCTGTCGAAAAGCCTGCGCAAAGCCCTGCTGAATCGGACTTAAGGCTACCTTTTTAGTTGTCTTGGCGACTCTTTAAACATATTGTTACATCTACGTGTTGCATGCAGGCAGGAGGCCACAGTGCAACAACGATAATGACAACGGATTCCCAGATACATAGCCTAAGTGAGTAATAAGAAATGGCCTCGAATACGGGCAAGGGCAAGGCGATATTTCGCGTTGTCAGCGGCAACTTTCTGGAAATGTTCGACTTCATGGTCTATGGCTTTTACGCCACGGCCATTGCCAAGACCTTTTTCCCTACCGACAGTGCTTTCGCTTCGCTGATGCTGTCGCTGGCGACCTTCGGTGCCGGCTTCTTGATGCGTCCGCTGGGTGCAATCTTTCTCGGCGCGTACATTGACCGTCACGGTCGACGCAAAGGTCTGATCATTACATTGGCGATGATGGCCATGGGCACGGTGCTGATAGCCTGCGTGCCTGGTTACGCGACGATGGGAGTTGCGGCGCCGTTACTGGTGTTGGTGGGACGTCTGCTGCAAGGCTTCTCTGCTGGCGTGGAATTGGGCGGTGTCTCGGTTTACCTTGCAGAAATTTCCACACCCGGCCGTAAAGGCTTTTTTGTTAGCTGGCAATCGGCTAGCCAACAGGCTGCCGTGGTATTCGCCGCCTTGCTCGGTGTTGCTCTTAACCATTGGCTCAGCCCGGAACAAATGGGTGATTGGGGCTGGCGCGTGCCGTTCCTGATCGGTTGCATGATTGTTCCTGCCATCTTCCTGATTCGTCGTTCACTGGAAGAAACGCCTGAGTTCCAGGCACGCAAACATCGTCCGTCGTTGGGCGAAGTCATGCGCTCCATCGGCCAGAACTTCGGTCTGGTCCTGGGCGGTACGGCGTTGGTCGTCATGACCACTGTGTCTTTCTACCTGATCACTGCTTACACCCCGACGTTTGGTAAAAACGAGCTGCATCTGTCAGACCTCGATAGCTTGTTGGTAGCGGTCTGTGTCGGTATCTCTAACTTTATCTGGCTGCCCGTAATGGGTTCGCTGTCTGATCGCATCGGCCGTAAGCCGCTGCTGCTGGCTGCGACCATCCTCGCCCTGGTAACGGCTTACCCTGCACTGTCATGGCTGGTGGCCCACCCAAGCTTCGAAAACTTGCTGATCGTTGAGCTGTGGTTGTCGTTCCTGTACGGCTCGTACAACGGCGCGATGGTTGTTGCGCTGACCGAAATCATGCCTGTCGATGTACGGACAACCGGCTTCTCGTTGGCCTACAGTCTGGCAACCGCAACCTTCGGTGGCTTCACACCACTGGCGTGTACCTACCTGATCCACGCACTGGACAACAAAGCAGCGCCAGGCATCTGGCTCAGCGGCGCGGCCCTTCTGGGTCTGGTCGCAACGCTGGTGCTGTTCCGCAAAGGCAAAAACCGTCTGGAAGCGCCTCAAGCAGTTCCTGCTAACGGCTGATAGCTGTTGGTAAATGTGGTGATGAACATGCCCTGACTCGTCGGGGCATTTTTTTGTCTGGAATTTGGTACTGACCGCTTAAACATCAAATGAAGACCGAACAGCAGACAAAAAAATGCCCCGATTCGTCGGGGCATTTTTATCGCAAATTACCTAGCGTGGAAACGTTGGCGGGTTAACGCCGGCGATGTCTTCCATTACGCGAACTACCTGACAGCTGTAACCGAATTCGTTGTCGTACCATACGTACAGAACAACGCGGTTGTCGTTGCAGATCGTGGCTTCGGCATCGACCACGCCGGCATGACGCGAGCCAACGAAGTCGGTAGACACCACTTCCTGGGAGTGAACGAAGTCGATCTGCTTATGCAGGTCCGAGTGCATTGCCATGTAGCGCAGGTACTCGTTGATTTCATCCCGGGTAGTTGGCTTCTCAAGGGTCAGGTTGAGAATCGCCATGGACACGTTAGGCGTCGGTACGCGGATGGCGTTGCCGGTGAGTTTGCCAGCCAGCTCAGGCAGTGCCTTGGCAGCGGCTGTGGCAGCGCCTGTTTCAGTGATGACCATGTTCAGCGCGGCGCTACGGCCACGACGATCACCCTTGTGGAAGTTGTCGATCAGGTTCTGGTCGTTGGTGTACGAGTGAACCGTTTCAACGTGACCGTTCACAATGCCGAACTTGTCATTGACCGCTTTGAGGACCGGCACGATGGCGTTTGTGGTGCAAGAAGCCGCCGAGACGATCAAGTCGTCCGGGGTGATCTGATCATGGTTGATGCCATGCACGATGTTTTTAAGCTTGCCTTTGCCCGGCGCGGTCAACACAACGCGGGCAATACCCGGGCAGGTCAAATGCTGGCCCAGACCCTCGGCGTCACGCCATACACCGGTGTTGTCCACCAGCAAGGCGTTTTTGATGCCGTACTGGGTGTAATCCACGTCAGTAGGGTTCTTCGCGTAGATCACCTGAATCAGGTTGCCGTTGGCGGTGATGGTGCTGTCGGCTTCATTAATAGTAATGGTGCCATCGAACGGACCATGGACCGAGTCGCGACGCAGCAGGCTGGCACGCTTGAGCAGATCATTCTCGGCGCCTTTGCGCACGACAATGGCCCGCAGACGCAAGCCATCGCCGCCGCCTGTTTTTTCAATCATGATCCGCGCCAACAGGCGACCGATCCGGCCGAAACCGTACAACACGACATCAGTGCCTTTGCCTGAAGTCGCGCTCTGTTGGCCCACTACGTCGGCCAATTCATCACGTACGAACTGCTCGGCGCTGCGACCGTTGCCTTCGGCCTTGTATTTCACGGCCAGCTTACCCAGGTCCACCGAAGCGGCACCGAGTTTAAGCTCGCTCATGGCTTTAAGAAGCGGGAATGTCTCGTGCACGGACAACTCAACGCCATCCGCTTGACGGTGACGAGCAAAACGATGTGCTTTAAGAATTGCGATGACTGAACGGTTGATCAGGCTGCGGCCATAGATCGAGCTCACCACGTTATTATTGCGGTAAAGCTGACCGATGAGAGGGATCATCGCCTCGGCGAGGGCCTCACGATCGATCCATTCACCAAGACACTGGTCGGGCTTCTGAGTCACGGTAACCTTCCACATGTAGGGGCTGACAAAAGGGACTACATTATGCCGCCGCCTTTGTTTATGAGCAATGCGTGACAGTGAGATCACACGGCACTACATAAATTCCATCGAGGTAAAACGCTGAAAACTGACAGCACACACATTCGTTCGCTACAATCGCCGCCCCTGTCGCAACGCTTGGAGCTCAACCTTCCGTGCCCGTTCTGCGTCTACCGATACTCCCTGCTGCGGCAGGTAAACAACACTGGGGCAATTTGCCCGGTGCTGCCCTCAGCCTCGCGATTGCCGAGGCTGCCAGCGCTGCAAAGCGTTTTACCCTGCTGCTGACCGCTGACAGCCAAAGCGCCGAGCGTCTTGAACAAGAGCTCAGCTTCTTTGCGCCTGATTTACCGGTTCTGCATTTTCCTGACTGGGAAACCCTGCCGTACGATCTTTTTTCGCCGCACCAGGACATCATTTCCCAGCGTATCGCCAGCCTTTACCGGCTGCCTGAACTGGCCCACGGCGTGCTGGTGGTGCCGATCACCACGGCCCTGCACCGACTGGCGCCGACCAAGTTTCTATTGGGCAGCAGCCTGGTGCTGGACATCGGCCAAAAGCTCGACGTCGACCAAATGCGTACGCGGCTTGAAGCCAGCGGCTATCGCTGCGTTGATACGGTATACGAGCACGGTGAATTCGCGGTGCGCGGCGCCCTGATTGATCTGTTTCCGATGGGCAGCAAACTGCCGTACCGGATCGACCTGTTCGACGACGAAATCGAAACCCTGCGCACCTTTGACCCGGAGAATCAGCGCTCAATCGACAAAGTACAGTCGGTTCGCCTGCTGCCGGCCCGTGAATTCCCGCTGCAAAAAGATGCCGTCACCCGCTTCAAGGCGCGATTCCGGGAGCGTTTCGATGTGGACTTCCGCAAGTGCCCGATCTTTCAGGATCTGAGCAGCGGGATTACCCCAGCCGGGATCGAGTACTACCTGCCGCTGTTCTTTGATGAAACCTCGACCCTGTTCGATTACCTGCCCCAGGACACCCAGGTGTTCTCACTTCCCGGTATCGAGCAAGCGGCCGAGAACTTCTGGAGCGACGTTCGTAACCGCTATGAAGAGCGCAAGGTCGACCCTGAGCGGCCTTTACTGCCTCCAAGTGAGTTGTTTCTTCCGGTAGAAGAGTGCTTCGCCCGCCTGAAAAGCTGGCCTCGAGTGGTTGCCAGCCAACAAGACGTGGAAACCGGCGTTGGTCGCGAACGGTTCCCGGTATTGCCGTTGCCGGACCTGGCGATTGAATCAAAAGCCACGCAACCGCTGGCCGCATTGTCAAAATTCCTTGAAGAGTTTCCCGGCCGCGTGTTGTTCACCGCCGAGTCCGCCGGGCGCCGTGAAGTCCTGCTCGAACTGCTGGAACGGTTGAAACTGCGTCCGAAAACCGTCGACGGCTGGACGGATTTCGTCGAGGGCAAAGAACGCCTGTCGATCACCATCGGGCCGCTCGACGAAGGCCTCGTACTGGAACAACCGGCCCTGGCACTGATCGCCGAAAGCCCGCTGTTCGGCCAACGTGTAATGCAGCGTCGACGTCGGGAGAAACGCACCGACGGCGGCAACAACGACGCCGTGATCAAAAACCTCACCGAACTGCGCGAAGGCGCGCCCGTGGTGCATATCGACCACGGCGTGGGGCGCTATTTGGGCCTGGCCACCCTGGAAGTCGAGAATCAGGTGGCTGAATTTCTGATGCTCGCGTATGCCGAAGAAGCCAAGCTCTATGTGCCGGTGGCCAACCTGCATTTGATCGCGCGCTACACCGGCAGCGATGACGCCTTGGCGCCATTGCATCGACTGGGCTCGGAAACCTGGCAGAAAGCCAAGCGAAAAGCCGCCGAACAAGTACGTGATGTCGCCGCTGAGTTGCTCGACATCTACGCCCGCCGCGCCGCCCGTGAAGGTTATGCCTTCGCCGACCCGAAAGCCGATTACGAGACATTCAGCGCTGGGTTCCCGTTCGAAGAAACCCCGGATCAGCAGACCACCATCGACGCGGTGCGCGCCGACATGCTTGCGCCTAAGCCCATGGACCGCTTGGTGTGCGGCGACGTGGGCTTCGGCAAGACCGAAGTGGCCATGCGCGCAGCCTTCATTGCTGTGCACGGTGGCCGCCAGGTGGCGATTCTGGTGCCGACCACGCTGCTCGCTCAGCAACATTACAACAGCTTCCGCGACCGCTTCGCCGATTGGCCGGTGAGCGTGGAGGTGATGAGCCGCTTCAAGTCGACCAAGGAAATCAACGCCGCTGTAGCCGACTTGGCCGAGGGCAAGATCGACATCGTGATTGGCACCCACAAGCTGCTGCAAGACGACGTCAAGATCAAAAACCTGGGACTGGTAATCATCGACGAAGAGCACCGTTTCGGGGTGCGCCAGAAAGAACAGCTCAAGGCACTGCGCAGCGAGGTCGACATCCTGACCCTGACTGCCACGCCGATTCCGCGCACGCTGAATATGGCTGTATCGGGAATGCGCGACTTGTCGATCATCGCTACACCTCCGGCACGTCGCTTGTCAGTGCGTACCTTCGTCATGGAAAACAACAAAAGTACGGTCAAGGAAGCCCTGCTGCGTGAATTGCTGCGCGGCGGCCAGGTTTACTACCTGCACAACGACGTCAAAACCATCGAGAAATGCGCCGCTGACCTGGCTGAACTGGTGCCGGAAGCGCGCATCGGCATTGGTCACGGGCAGATGCGTGAACGTGATCTCGAACAAGTGATGAGCGACTTCTACCACAAGCGCTTCAACGTGCTAATCGCCTCGACCATCATTGAGACCGGCATCGACGTGCCGAGCGCCAACACCATCATCATCGAGCGGGCTGATAAATTCGGTCTGGCGCAACTGCACCAGCTGCGCGGTCGGGTGGGGCGCAGTCACCACCAGGCGTATGCCTATCTGCTGACGCCGCCTCGGGCGCAAATCACCCCGGACGCCGAGAAGCGTCTGGAAGCGATTGCTAACACCCAGGACCTCGGCGCGGGCTTTGTGCTTGCTACCAACGACCTGGAAATCCGTGGCGCCGGCGAACTACTGGGCGACGGTCAGAGCGGGCAGATTCAGGCCGTGGGCTTTACCCTGTACATGGAAATGCTCGAACGTGCGGTCAAGGCCATTCGCAAGGGCGAGCAACCGAACCTCGACCAGCCCCTGGGCGGCGGTCCGGAAATCAACTTGCGCTTGCCCGCCTTGATTCCCGAAGCCTATTTACCGGACGTGCATACGCGCCTGATTTTGTACAAGCGCATCGCCAACGCCGCCGACGAAGACGGACTCAAGGACTTGCAGGTGGAAATGATCGACCGCTTTGGCTTGCTGCCCGAGCCGACCAAGAACCTGGTGCGCCTGACGTTGCTCAAGTTGCAAGCCGAGCAGTTGGGTATCAAGAAAGTCGACGCAGGGCCGCAAGGTGGGCGCATCGAATTCAGCGCCAGCACCCAGGTCGATCCACTGGTACTGATCAAGCTGATTCAGGGTCAGCCGAACCGGTACAAGTTCGAAGGCGCCACGCTGTTCAAGTTCATGGTGCCCATGGAGCGCCCGGAAGAACGCTTCAATACCCTGGAAGCTTTATTTGAGCGCCTTGCGCCAAAAAAAGCCTGAATGCATAAAAGCCCTCCACATGCACCGCGCGCCCGGCCATACTGGTCGACGTTTATCACAAAGCACTCAAGGAGCGCACCGCGCTCCTTGCCTTTTGAGCACCGCTGCGGCGTAGGGCTGTAATGAACTGTGTCGTCAATTCTTGAACGAGTTTTAGCCTCTTCGTGGGCAGATGGTTTCAAAGCTCAGAGCCTTGAGCGAGGGCGCGACTATGCCCGGCAACAACGCATCATGTTGCACCACCTGAGCGCGGAGTTGGTCCAGACGCTGTGCCGAGGCTCAAGCCTGGAAATCTACACCCAGACGCTCAAGCTCAAAGACCCGGAAAAGTACAGCCAGTTCGTGGTCGCCAAATGCACCTGTCCCGTGCGCAACAACTGTAAACATTGCGCTGCCGCCTTGTTCTTCCTGCAAGCCCCGGAAAATCAGCCGTCGATCCTCGCCGCCCTGGATGTTCCCGAGCCCACGCCGGTGCCTGCTCCCGCCATTGAACACAAACCGTCCCTGCCGGAACGCGTAGTCGATTACTTCCCGCTACCGCGCCTGGCACTCGCCAGCGTCGAATACAGCGCTTACGAACCGCGCAATGGCCGGATGCAACGGCACCTCAAGCACCGGGACGCCCTGGCGTTGAAATATGGGCCGTAATATGCCACCGGTAACCCCGACGACCTGGTGTTTCACGACCCAACCGAGACCCTGCGTATCCATCGCTATGTCGATGAGGAAAAACGCTGTTACGAGGAAATGCAGGAGCTCGGTTTCAAACTGGCGACCCGTCAAAGCAAGGCCATGCCCGACAGCGCCGGGGACATGTTCGAACTGCCCAACGATAAAGCCTGGTTGCAGTTCATCACTCACAAACTGCCAGGGCTGCGCGAACGGGGCTGGGAGATCGATATCTATGACGATTTCACCTTCGACGTCACACCGGTGGAAGACTGGTATGCGGTCATCCAAGAACAGTCGGAAAACGACTGGTTCGACCTGGAGCTGGGGATTATCGTCAATGGCGAACGCCTGAGCCTGTTGCCGATTCTGATCAATCTGCTGCGCAGTCATCCCGAATTGATGAGCGCCAGCGGAATCGCCAAGCGTCGCGACGATGAACAACTGCTGGTACAGCTCAATCACTTCACGCAAAAAGGCGGCGAACCGATTCAGGTAGCCCTGCCTTATGGCCGGCTGAAACCGGTATTGGCCACATTGGGCGATTTTTATTGGCGCGACGACGGCAACAACGCCCTGCGCCTGAACACCGCTGACGCCATGCGTCTGACCGAGCTGGAGGGCCTGCCTCTGATTTGGGAAGGTGGCGAGCGGCTGCGTCGGTTTGCCGATCGGCTGGCCGATATCAAGAACTTCTCAGTCAGTGTCCCTGAACGGTTGAACGCGACATTGCGTCCTTATCAGCTTGAAGGTTTAAGCTGGATGCAATCCCTGCGCGAGCTTGAAGTCGGCGGCATTCTTGCGGATGACATGGGCCTGGGTAAAACCCTGCAAACCCTGGCGCATCTGCTGGTAGAAAAACAGGCGGGTCGCATGGACCGCCCTTCCCTCGCAGTGATGCCTACCAGCCTGATACCGAACTGGATGGACGAAGCCGAACGCTTCACCCCTGACTTGAAAGTCCTGGCGCTGTACGGTGCAGGTAGAAAACGCGACTTCGCAAGCCTGCAAGATTACGACCTGATATTGACCACGTACGCGTTACTGCCGCGGGATGTGGAGCTTTTGGCCCTGCAACCGTTGCACGTGCTGATTCTCGACGAAGCCCAGTACATCAAGAACCCTGGCAGCAAGGCCGCTGACGCCGCGCGCAGCCTGAATGCACGGCAACGCCTGTGCCTGAGCGGCACTCCGCTGGAAAATCACTTGGGCGAGCTCTGGTCGTTGTTTCACTTTTTGATGCCGGGCTGGCTGGGCGACAGCAAACATTTCAACAGCAATTACCGCAAAGCCATTGAGAAAGACGGCAGCGAGGAGCGCTTGCAGCACCTGAACGCGCGAATCAAGCCGTTCCTGCTGCGCCGCACCAAAGAACAAGTCGCCACCGAATTGCCACCGAAAACCGAGATCGTGCATTGGGTCGAGCTTAACGACACCCAGCGCGACGTGTACGAAACCGTGCGTCTGGCCATGGACAAGAAGGTCCGCGACGAAATCACCCGCAAGGGCGTCGCCCGTAGCCAGATCATCATTCTAGAAGCGCTGCTCAAGTTGCGTCAGGTGTGCTGTGACTTGCGTCTGGTCAACAGCGAGCCCACTACCGGACGGCACGGCAGTTCGGCCAAGCTGAACAGCCTGATGGAGATGTTTGAGGAGTTGCTGGCCGAGGGCCGGAAGATTTTGTTGTTCTCGCAGTTCACCTCAATGCTGGCGCTGATCGAGGCCGAGCTGAAACAGCGTGGCATCGAATATGCGCTGCTCACCGGCCAAACCCGCGACCGACGCACGCCGGTGCAGGATTTCCAGAGTGGCAAGGTGCCGGTGTTTTTGATCAGCCTCAAAGCCGGCGGTACCGGCCTGAACCTGACGGCTGCCGACACCGTGATTCATTACGATCCATGGTGGAACCCGGCGGCGGAAAACCAGGCCACCGACCGTGCGTACCGTATTGGTCAGGACAAGCCGGTGTTCGTCTACAAAATGATCGCCCGCGGCACGGTTGAAGAGAAAATCCAGCGCCTGCAGCAAGAAAAGGCAGCCCTGGCCTCCGGCGTACTGGATGGTCGCACCGCAGGCGACTGGAAGCTGGAAAGCGAAGACATCAGAGCCCTGTTCGCGCCGCTCCCGCTGGCATCGCCGTCATCGAAGTTGGGCAAACCCCATTGTATCTGTCTTGGAGGTCCGATTAAACACCTGTAGTGGTTCAATGCTTCCTTTAGATAGCAGTCAGCAGCCGAGCCAAGGTCG
>NZ_JAQGNX010000116.1 GCF_028293835.1 Pseudomonas sp. | reverse complement strand
TTTGCCTCGCGCATGATGCTCTGCAGGTAGTGTTGTACCCTTAAAGCAACGTCGATCGTTCCGCGCTTCTTGATCGCGTCCAAGGGCTGCATAAGGTCATGGGTGTCGGGATCAACAATGGCGCGGGCGCCGATCAGCGGGAATACGTGGGTTTTGAGGCGGCTCATCACTGTCTTGGAATGGCCTGGTGCCCACTTGGCCGACATTTCCGTATGCCAGTCGAGCGCAACGCTTTCAAAGGTTCTGCCTTTGATTACGGCTTCCGCCTTGGCTTGGTGCTTGGTCTCTATGGGATCAACGCCATCCGCCAGCATTCGCTTGACTTCCAAGCGCTTGCGGCGCGCATCGGCGAGGCCAATGACGGGGTAGTTGCCGAACGAGGTCAGTCCTTCCGTCCGTCAGGTTTGACGTAACGGAGCCGCCAGCCTTTGCGGCCATTGGGTTGGACTAGGAGATAGAGGCCATCGCCGTCGAAAAGCTTGTAGGCGCGGTCCATAGGTTTTGCCAAGCGGCAAGCCGAATCAGAGAGTGGAGCTGTGGTGCGCGACATAAGGTACTCCCTTTTATCGAAGTGACCTTCACCCCAAGCTCTATCCTTAAACCGGTTGGAATCCACCAAGATCCACGGGAATCCGACGGAACCCCAAAACGAAAAAACCCGCCAGAAGGCGGGTTTTTCGGGAGTTCAGAGATGTTGAAAGCCTTCTCTGGAACTTTGTATGGTGCCGGCACCAAGAGTCGAACTCGGGACCTACTGATTACAAGTCAGTTGCTCTACCAACTGAGCTATACCGGCTAATGGGCGCAGAGTATATCCAGTTTTCTTACGATGTAAACCCCTAGCTAGCTGATTCCCATAGAAAAATATCCAATTCCTGTTTTCGGTTTAATCTTCCCCTTCAGACGCCCTCGGTGGCGCCCATTTTCTGATGCCGGGTGATGAGCAAGATGGATCGGCTTGACGTGCTACAGCTGTTTATCCGTGTCGCGGACACTGGAAGTTTTTCCAAGGCGGCGTCGGCTGCCGGGATCAGTCAGCCGACGGCCAGCAAGCAGGTTGCGGCGTTGGAGGCGCGGTTGGGGGCGCAGTTGTTGCGTCGGACGTCGCGTGGGATGAGTCTGACCAGCGCGGGGCAAGATTATTACGAGTCGGCGGTGCGTTTGCTGGACGATGTCGAGGTGGCTGAATCGCGGATCGGTCATGGTCAGATCGCGCCTTCGGGGTTGGTGCGGGTGGCGATGTCGCCGGGGATTGGTCGTCTGTACGTCATCCCCAGGCTTCCCGAATTCTTTGCCAGGTACCCGGATGTCAGTCTTGCACTGGATATTTCTGAGCGGCATGTGAGTTTGATCGAGGACGGCATCGATGTCGCGCTGCGCATTGGGCATCTGTCGGACTCGAGTTTGATGGCGCGGCGGATTGGTCGTGTGGAGTACGGCAGCGTGGCGTCGCCGGCTTATCTAGAGACGTTCGGCACGCCGATGGTGCCGGGCGATGTAGAGCAGCATAAGTGCATTGCTTACATGTTTCGCGGTGCGCAGCGTGCGTGGGAGTTCAGTACGCCGTCCGGGCCGGTGACCATCGCGCCGAAAGCGCAGGTAAGTACCAACGATGCCGAACATCTGCGTGCTTCGGTGTTAGCCGGGTTGGGGATCGCCCACACTTTGACCTGGCTGTTCGCCGCCGATATTGCCGAGGGCAGGGTGGTCAAGGTTTTGCCAGGGTTCGTTCCGCCGGCGTTTCCGGTGAATGCCGTCTGGCCGGGTGGGCGTCGTGTGTCCGGCAAGGTGAAAGTGTTCATCGATTTTTTGGCTGAGGTGTTCGCCAGCGAACCGACGTTGAGGATTGACGGTTTCTCCCGAGACTGAGGGCGAAGTGGTGCGAAAAGAAAGTCACCGACCAGTGGCGCGATGGCTATCGAGCGCGGAGGCGTTACTGGTTGTTATTAGTACAGGCACAACTAAGTAGCGGGCGAAAGATGGCGCGATTCCAAATCGGACAGCGCAGCAGCTGCGCCCAATTTGGTCAATGGGACACACCAAAAACGCGGCCGTTATTCGGATTCGCTGTGACGCTTATGCACAAGCGGAGTCGGAATTGGAGCAAAAACCATCAAATTTGTGAAGCTGTTCTCAGGTCGCTGCAAGTGGCTGTTTTTTGGAAGATTTAATGCCCCCTAAAAAAAACACGGCAAAGCCGTTTAGCTAGCTAGCTATGTTTTTATCGCACTGGTCGGATTTTCATCAACAGAGTTATCCACAGGGCGGTGGTTTGATTTCACCCTGTTGGCGCTCAGCGAGAAGCATCAGATTACGTGGCGTGATGTCGGTCGTGCAGAATGTACCGAGTTGGACAGAGTAGTCGCGATCCTGCAAATAGCCAGCACCATCGAGAACTAACCACAGTTCTAGCGGGCGCCGAAACAATCCGCGCACTAGTTCGAGATTGCGCACTTCGGCCAAGCGTTGCCAGCCGGCGTGTTCAAGCGTTTTCCAGTCTTGCTGGCCCACCGCAGGTAGGTGCTTGAGTGCGGCAAGGTCGCGGCAATAATCGACGAACGGTTTATTCAGCCAACTGACGGGCAGGGAAGGCGTGGGCAGATACTCGTCAACACTGCGCAGGTCGCGCTGAAGCACATCGAACGCGAGGCGTCGGGCCATCGACTGGTCGCGCTGGCGCCGGACGCGAGCGCCTGCGGTGACGGTTTCGCTGAGCGGCAGGCTCAGGTCTTCAAGGGACAGGCGCAAGGCCGAAGCCTTCCCCTGGGATGATAGTGGCTGATAAGCCGTAGCGCGGGTGCGGTTGTAACAGCACGGGGCAATGGCCAACTGAGTACAACCGACGTCAGCGGTGAGGCGCATCAGTTGCACGTGCAAATCGCCGCACGCATGCAGGGCCACGGGCGTATGCCGAGGGTAAATCCGATCAATAGCGTTGGCGGCAAGGACATCCTGTTGCAGGTGATGGGCGCTAATGCCCATCCGGCGGCTGAGTTGGGCGCCCGCGTCGACCAACTGCGAATCGTTTTCCAGGCAGGTCAATGCTTGGCCACCGTGAGCCAGATGTCTCCCTAGGTGACCTTTGCCAGCGCACCAGTCGAGCCAGTGCCTGGGCTCTCGTTGAAAGTTCAGGGATGCGGCGAATGCTTGGATCTGTTGCTGTTTGCGGCCCGGCACGTCTGTGTTCATGCGCGTTGGCAGCGCACCGCGTGCCACGCTGGGTAGATCTCCCAAAACACTCAGTGCAGCGGACTGCGCCGCCAGTTGGGTGAAAGGGGCAGGCGCTTGCAGCGAGTATGGTTGGTTGTGAGCGGCTTCGGCGTTTTCCAGTGAGCGTGAACGCAGCCAGGTAGCCAACTCGGCGTGCTCAGGCTCCCACGGCAGTAGGCGGTGAGTAAAAGGACGTGGGCGCCAGAGTGTTTGATGGGCGATCAGGAAAGCGTCGAGTTCCCGGAACCGTTTGCCAATCTGCTCGCCCTGTAGAACGTTGGTCAAAAGTCAAAGAATGCTGAAGGGGAAGTAGCGGTCGTTGATTTTCTTGTAGGTGCCGTCGCTGATGATGTCTTTTAACGCAGTATTCAATTGCTCGCGCAGTGGATCACCCTTGCGCACGGCGATGCCGATTTTGTCATTGTTGACGACAGGCTCGCCTTTGAATTCGTAAGGGATCCCGGCTTCGCTTTTGAGCCATTCGTAGCTGACGAATTTGTCGGCGAGGACTGCATATAGATTTCCGGCGTTCAGATCGGCGTAGGCATCTGCCTGGGTGTCATACAGCTGAATAGTGGCGCCTGGGGCAAGATTGTCTTTCAGCCAGGCCGCCGCCAGCGTGCCGCGCGCTGCGCCAATGGTTTTACCGTCCAGGGTGTCCTTGAACGGAATTGATTCGTCCGAGCCCGCCGCGATCAGGCCCACGAACTGCAGCTTGTTGGAATAGTACGGGTCGGTGAAGTCGACGAGTTGTTTGCGCTCTTCGGTGATCGACATCGACGACACGAGGAAATTGAACTGGTTGTCGTTAAGTGCGGGGATAATATTGTCCCAATCGGAAGTGACTACCTCGCACTCAACTTTCATTTTTGCGCACAGGGCGTTGCCGATGTCGACATCAAAGCCCACGACCTGACCGCTTTCGTCTTTGCTGTTGAACGGCGGATAGGCAGCCTGGACGCCCATTTTCAGTTTGTCTGCAGCAACCGCACCGGTCGCGAACACCAAGGTGGCCATCGCGGTCAGAAGAAATTTTTTATACATCTGCATTCGGTTGCTCCGTGAGCGGGGTCCGGCTATGGAATAGCGCAACATTATCTCAAATGCTGATGTTCGCGGTAGCATCGCAATCCCGGCAATAAAAAACCCGCACGGGGCGGGTCTTTTATTGATATCCAAGACGGCTTGCGCTGTCCGGACGTGTTTTCATTCAGTGTTATTTAGCCATCAATGCGCTGCCTGCTGCGCCACCGAGGCCCGCACCGAGGGTGCCGTTGCCGCCCAACTTGTTACCCAGCAACGAACCGCCGGCTGAGCCGAGGCCGCCACCCAATGCTGCTTTGGTCTTGTGGCCTTTCTTGGCGGTCAACGCGCCGCCAGCTGCGCCACCGACACCAGCGCCTAACGCCGCGCCGGTGCTGCCGCCGCCCATTTTTTGACCTACAACGTTACCCAGTGCGCCACCGACGCCGCCACCTAGGGCCGAGGTGAGTGCATCGCCAGCCGACGCGTTTTGAGCCGCAAGCAATCCCAAAGCAAGGGTCAGGGCCGAAAGAGTTGTACGCATGTCACGAACCTCAAAAAGAATAATGCAGAGGAAATACGACGACTCACGGTGTGAGTCGGTAAAAAAAACTTCAGCGCGACTGCTGGTTGTTCTTGCCTACAAGAATACGTGACGCCTCGTTGTAGTCAGCCTGGAAAGCCTTGCTTTCCATCCACGCAACGGCGGTGTCTTCGTCTTCGTCGTAAAAATTCGCACGGTAGGCGACGAGTAAACTCATGAGGAAGTCGGTAGCGTTCTCTTCTTCTTCCTCGGCGATTACCAATTCCAGAACCGGATATTGCAAGAACACCACACACATCGCCAACTGGCTAATGAACTCGGCGGCTTTCATGGCCTGGAACAGATCGTCGAAGTCGGCCGGGTCGAAACCATTGGCGAGCACGTCTTCGAAATCGAACGTCGACAGGTCAATCTCAACGTCATCGAACGGTTCATTGACCAGCGGCGACGCGAGAACCGGATGAAACAGCCCTTGGGCCGGTTTGCCCGAACGGTTCTGTTTGGCTTTGGATTTCGCTCGCTTGGCGCGTTTTTGCTGTTTGTCTGGCGAAGCCATAAGCGTAAGTCCTTGCAGGCGGATGCTGCTAATGGGCGCTATTGAAACGCATACGTTTTGAATAGCCAAGCGGGATGTGGTCAAACGACGGCCAATAAAAAACCCCTGAGCCTTTCGACGCAGAGGTTTTTCGGTATTTATGGTGCCCAGAGACGGAATCGAACCGCCGACACGGGGATTTTCAATCCCCTGCTCTACCGACTGAGCTATCTGGGCAACGGGGCGCATTAGACTTGTTTTTCGGGGGGTCGTCAAGCGTGTTTTTAAAAATATTCAGTTATTACCGTCGCTTACGACCCACAGTGCCTGCAAAGGGTTATTTCTCGGGGGCGACGTAGCCTTCTGCCTGGGCGTAATCGGCGCCGGACAGGAACTTGTCCATTTCCGTCTGAAGAAATTTACGGTCCTCGGCGTTCATCATGTTCAAGCGACGTTCGTTGATCAGCAGGGTCTGGTGTTTCTGCCAGTCGGCCCAGGCTTTTTGTGAAACGTGGTTGAAGATGTCTTCGCCTTTGGCGCCAGGGTACGGGGCGCGTTCCAGGCCGGGTAATTCTTCTTTGTACTTACGGCACATTACGGTGCGGGTCATCACAACTCTCCTGCGTTCAATACGTCGGCTGCGCGTTTCAGCAGCTTCTTCACCGGGGCAGCGAGGCCCAGGCGCGGCGGGGTGGCGAGGTTATACCAGAGCCAGTCGGCCTCGGCCACGTGGTGGGCGGACTCTTCGACCCGCACCAGCCAGGGTTCGATGGACAGTTGGAAGTGGCTGAAGGTGTGGATCAGCCCCGGCAGTTCGTGATGTTTGCCCAGTTCCAGCGCGTGCTGGCTGGCCAGATGCTCCAGGTCGCTGAACTGATCCAGCTCCGGCAAGCTCCACAATCCGCCCCAGAGCCCGGTAGAAGGGCGTCGGTAAAGCAAAATAGCGCCATCACGGTTGGCAAGCATTGGCATCAGCGTGCGCTTCTGCGGGACGGTTTTACGCGGTTTAGGAATCGGGTAGCGAATCTCCAGACCGAGTAGGTGCGCTTCGCAGCCTTTTTCCAGCGGGCAGAGCAGGCAACTGGGTTTGCTGCGGGTGCACAGCGTCGCTCCCAGGTCCATCATCGCCTGGGTGTAATTGTTGACTCGGCTATGCGGCGTGAAGCGCTCAGCGTTCGCCCATAGCT
The DNA here is from genome assembly GCF_028293835.1 of Pseudomonas sp. Classification (GTDB taxonomy): domain Bacteria; phylum Pseudomonadota; class Gammaproteobacteria; order Pseudomonadales; family Pseudomonadaceae; genus Aquipseudomonas. The sequence continues at coordinate 48,619 of NZ_JAQGNX010000116.1, read as the reverse complement.
GTTTGGCCACTTTGGGCTCGCCGGGGTAGCCCTCCTGGGCGGTATAACGCGCCAGCACGCGCTTGACGTTGCCGTCGAGGATCGGCGCGCGCAAGCCCATGCTCAAACTGGCGATGGCGCCGGCGGTGGACAAGCCAATACCGGGCAGTTCGATGAGCTTTTCGACGGCATGGGGAAACTCGCCAGCGTACTCAGCCATGACAATTTTTGCGCTCTTCTGCAAATTGCGCGCGCGGGTGTAGTAACCAAGCCCGGTCCACAGGTGCAGGACTTCGTCTTCTGGCGCTTCAGCCAACGCCTGCACGGTTGGCAGGGCTTCCATGAAGCGATCAAAGTAGTTCAGAACAGTGCTGACTTGAGTCTGTTGCAGCATGATCTCCGACACCCATACCCGGTACGGCGTGATCCCCTGTTGCCAAGGCAGATCATGTCTGCCGTGGCGGTCGTACCATTCGAGTACTGCCGTTGAAAATTGCTCAGCTTTCATCGTCTCAACAAACCTTTTAGCGCTTCCTTGAGCTGTGGATTAACTTTGTCGCCCAGTTTTTCATCTATTTTCTGTTCGATCTTGTCGCCTGCCAGCTTGGCCGCGACTGCCCCCAGCGCTTCGCTGTCGACACGGCAAGCCTTGGCGCCCAATTCAACCGGGCCACGGCAGCGCACAGGGAATTCGATATTGGCGTAACGATCGTTGACTTGGCAGGCAGGGTCCGGCATGTCGCCCTTGTCGCCTTCGACGATGATGCCGATGCGGTAATCCATACCCAACACTCGCAGGTCGACATCGCCGTTGCCATTGACGGCCAACCCAGGGATTTGCACTTTCAGGTCAGGATTGTTGGCAACGCCGTTGCGGATAACCAAATTGCCGTTGAGCTGTTGGAAGGGCGTGTCCTTACCGTGGGGTTCGCCGCTCAAGGTTTGGCGGTTGAGCTTGGCGATGCCCACGCAAAGTTGTTGTTCGAGGTTGGCGTTGACCAGCACACCGTTGTTCAACATGAAGCTGGCGGTGCCGTTGAGCCCGTCGATCAACACTTTCTGGCTGTTACCTTTGCTGGTCATGTCGCTGTGCGAGGTTAACAACCCCCTCACAGGAGAATTACCTTCGCTGCGGTAGAAGCGTTCCACCGGGATTTTATTGATGCGCGTTTGCAGGCTCACCAAGGGCACATCGGGGCGCACATCAAGTGTGCCTTTGATTTCAAAATCACCGTTATTGATGTTACCGCGCAGGCTGTCCAGGCTGATTTGCCCGCCGACGCCTTGAGTTTTAAGCACGGCATTCTGGATCGGCAATTTGTCGACGGTCAGTTGGCCAAAGCTGAGGTCAGCTTGAACGTCGAGTTTGCGTAGGCGCTCCACCGGCAGCAGTCGCTCGGTGCTCCACGCGACCTGGGTCGGTGGATTGGGCAACGGCGTGGTGCCGCCCACGGTGGCGAACGCCTGGTTTTCCGTGCCGGTTACTTCAGATTTGCGTGCCGCGCCCGCGCTCTTGGCGACTTCGCTTTTGGCCGGACGATAAAGATCGGCGTCAAAAGTATCGGCTTTTAGCTGGACGCGAATCGCTTGCTTGGCAATGTCATCGACGGCAACGCGACCCGTGAAGGTGCTGTCGTCGACTTTCATATTGAGGTCTTCGACGGCGAAGCTGTTCGGGCTGCCCGTGAAGCGGCCAACCAGTTCCACTTTACTCAAACTGCCTTCCGAGATATCGGGCAAGGTCTGACCGATGCCGTCGATGAAGTCTCGCAAGCTGAACTGGGCGATGGAAAGACCGCCGCTAACCTGAGGCGTCTTGTCCAGATCTCGCACATGCAGTTCGCCCAGGGCGCGTAACTGGTTCGCCGAAAATTTCAGGCCGTTCCAGTCCGCAACGTTGGCTGCCAGGTCGACCAGCAATTGGCCTTGTGCGGCAAACGTCAAGGTCTTGCCGTCCAGTGGGTCGCCTGATGTCTCTCCGGACAGACGCATGTCCTCGAATTGATAGCGTTTGAGCGCACGGTCGAAGCGTAATTGGCCGACCAGCTCGGTTTTGGCGCGCATCACAGGTTGGTTGGTGCTGAGGAACGAAGTCAGTTTTATGGGAATATTGGTCGCTTCATGCACGGCCCCGGTGCTCAACTGAATGCTCTCGGCGGTAAATTGCCGGCCACTTTTGGCGTCGCTGTAGTCAATATGGGCGTTGTTGATAGTCAGGCTGTCGATGTCGAGCTTGAGCGGTTGTGAAGATTTTTCTGACGCAACGGGCGCTGGTTTGCTGGCGTCTGCAGTCGCACTTTCCGGAGTTGATGCGGGGGTAGTCGGCGCTGGGCGTCCGATGTCTTCCCAGTTGCCGTGGCCGTTTTCGTCACGGTTCAGCGTCAGGTTGAGGCCTTCAACGCGCACATCACTCATCTGGATTTCGCGGCGCAACAGCGGCAGCACGCGAACCGACAATCCGAGCATTTGCAGATCGGCGAAAGGTTTGGTCGGGGCAGTCAGAGTGGCGACGCTGGCGTCGTGCAGCTCTAGGCCAAGCCATGGAAACAGGCTCCAGCCAATATCGCCTTTTAGAGTCAGCTCCAGGTGGGCCTTGTCACGGGCCAATTGGCGAATCTCGTCTTTGTAATTGTTGGGATCAAAGAAATGGGTCAGGGCAAAGCCAAGAGCCACGATGATCAGCAACAACCCGAGAATAACCAGACCCAGGATTTTGCCGAACGCTTTCATGGGCGAATCCTTGTGATTGATTCATTCAATATTTAGCCCGCGAGTATAACGTTCTAGATCGGAATCGTGACGCGGGCGCTTTTTTTTTGCTGTCACATTTCCTCAGCTTTGAGCCTGCTGGGGATCGAGAATCAGATGGAATTTGGCCGCCAATGCTTGGGCCTCAAGATGTCCGACAGGCGCCACCAGGCGCAGTTCACAGCCTGCTAGCCGGGCCATTTTCTGCGCCTCGACCAGCAAGCGTTCAGCGACTCCGCGGCGACGGGTAAGTTTTCTAACGCATAGCTGCGACAGGTGCCAAATGGTGCTTTGGCGTTGAACGCGCGCAGCGCCCAGCAGTCGATCATTGAAGCGCGCCGCCAACAATGTGCCTTCGCTCAGGCAGGATTCGATGAGCGCCTGACCATCGCCAAAGGGTGCCAAAAGCCAATCGGGGGCGTCGCCGTAAATCTTCTGTAAGTCTTCTTGATCCTGATAGGTCGCTGAGTGTATTGGTTCGATAACGATGGGCATTGGGTTTCCTCAGTCTTCGTCTGGCATGAGCGTAGCAGGCTAAATATTTGTAACAAAATAAGTAATGGCACAGTGCTTTCTATCTTGGTGCCGAATGCTAACCTCTGTAAACCAGCAGGTTCTGCTGCGTCTTTTTGTCGTGTGTTCGGAATTGCTGCCGATAAAAACAATAACGTCTCCCGGCATGGAAGGTTGGTGGCGTAGTTAGATGTCACCTGCGGGTGCTGTATCCATTTGAGGGTAATAATAATGAATCAAAGTGCCATGCTGAGCGGCTCCGTCGCACAGCCTGCGTTCTTATCTAAAGAGCGCATTATTGCAAAGCCTGGTTTCAACCGTTGGTTAGTTCCACCTGCCGCTTTAGCTATTCACCTGTGCATCGGTATGGCGTATGGCTTCTCGGTCTTTTGGCTGCCATTGTCTAAAGCACTCGGCATTAGCGCCGCCGTTGCCTGCGCGCCGGACACGAGCTTTGTAACACAGGTTTTTTCCTCTAATTGTGATTGGCCCATTTCGATGTTGGGCTGGATCTTTACCCTGTTCTTCATTTTCCTGGGGTGCTCTGCGGCGATCTGGGGCGGATGGCTGGAACATGCGGGTCCGCGCAAGGCCGGTGTGGTATCGGCACTGTGCTGGTGCGGCGGGCTGGTGATCTCTGCGTTGGGTATTTATACCCACCAGATATGGCTGATGTGGTTGGGTTCCGGTGTGATCGGCGGTATCGGTCTGGGCTTGGGTTACATCTCGCCCGTGTCGACCTTGATCAAATGGTTCCCGGACAAGCGCGGCATGGCGACCGGCATGGCGATCATGGGTTTCGGTGGCGGCGCAATGGTAGGCGCGCCACTGGCTGCGGCCCTGATGGGTCATTTCGCTTCGCCAACTGGTGTGGGCGTCTGGCAGAGCTTTTTGGCCATGGCGGCGATTTATTTCGTCTTCATGATCGGCGGTGCCTTGGCTTATCGCGTTCCGCCAACCGGCTGGAAACCTGAAGGCTGGACCGCCCCGGCGAAAAAAGCCAACAACGCGATGATTACTCACCGTCACGTGCACGTAAGTGTGGCCTGGAAAACACCTCAGTTCGTTCTGGTGTGGCTGGTGCTGTGCCTGAACGTGTCTGCCGGTATTGGTATTCTTGGCATGGCTTCGCCGCTGTTGCAGGAAGTCTTCGCCGGCAAGTTGCTGGGTAACGGCCTGTCGTTCGGTCAACTTGACGCGGGTCAGTTGGGCCAGATCGCAGCCATTGCAGCGGGCTTCACCGGTCTGTTGAGCTTATTCAACATCGGCGGGCGTTTCTTCTGGGCAACGTTCTCGGACTACATTGGCCGTAAAGCCACGTACTTCGTGTTCTTTGTGCTGGGTTTTATCCTTTACGCGTCGGTACCGAGCCTGGGTCACTCCGGCAGCGTCGCGCTGTTCGTAGCAGCGTTCTGCGTGATTCTTTCGATGTACGGCGGCGGCTTCGCAACTGTTCCGGCTTACTTGGCAGACTTGTTCGGAACACAGATGGTCGGCGCGATTCACGGCCGGTTGTTAACGGCATGGGCCGCGGCAGGCGTATTGGGTCCAGTGCTAGTTAACTACTTGCGCGAGTATCAACTAAGCATCGGTGTAGCACGTGCCGACGCTTACGACATCACGCTGTACATCCTCGCGGGCCTGTTGATCCTGGGCTTTATCTGCAACCTGCTGGTTCGTCCGGTGGCCGACAAATACTTCATGACGGACGCCGAGTTGGCCGTGGAGCAATCTTACGGGCACGACGTGGGTGCAGATCACACCACCGTGCTGGAGTGGAAAGCATCCGCCGCCAGCAAACCATGGGTGATCGCGGCCTGGTTGGTTGTGGGTATCCCGTTGGCGTGGGGCGTTTGGATCACCTTGCTGAAAACCGCAGTGTTGTTTCACTGACGAACAGCTCACGGCCTCGGTAAGAGCCAACGTGTTGGCTCTTATCAAACAACGCATAAATTATTGGCTTAAAAATAATCTGGAGCTGCGCAACAGCGCGGCGTCGGAGACGTGGAGGAACCTCCTACAGACTATGTTTCTGACCCAGACCCGGGCCTCTTCGCCAAGGAATTTGGCCCCACTGGATGTGCGGCATATCTGATACTTCATGCCAGCCTGTTCTAGGCCTATAATGCTCGCCTTTTTCGCCCAATGATTTGCGGAGTTGGTGATGGCCGAACGTAAGGCGTCCGTCGAGCGCGACACTCTGGAAACCCAGATCAAAGCCTCGATCAACCTGGATGGCACCGGAAAGGCCCGATTTGATATCGGCGTTCCTTTTCTTGAGCATATGCTCGATCAGATTGCCCGGCACGGGCTGATCGACTTGGATATCGAATGCAAAGGCGACTTGGCTATCGACGACCACCACACGGTGGAAGATGTCGGTATTACCTTGGGCAAAGCCTTTAGCGAAGCAATTGGCGATAAAAAAGGCATTCGTCGTTACGGCCACGCTTACGTGCCGCTCGATGAGGCGCTGTCCCGTGTGGTCATCGATTTTTCTGGCCGCCCAGGTTTACAAATGCATGTGCCGTATACCCGCGCTACCGTGGGCGGCTTCGACGTGGACTTGTTCCAGGAGTTTTTCCAGGGCTTCGTCAACCACGCCAACGTCACGCTGCACATCGACAACTTGCGTGGGACCAATACTCACCACCAGATCGAGACCGTGTTCAAGGCTTTCGGCCGCGCGCTGCGCATGGCGATAGAACTGGATGACCGTATGGCCGGACAAATGCCATCGACCAAAGGCGTGCTCTGATGCAAACCGTTGCGGTTATCGATTACGGCATGGGCAACCTGCACTCAGTCGCCAAGGCGCTTGAGCACGTTGGCGCCGGCAAGGTATTGATTACCAGCGATGCCACAGTGATCCGCGAAGCGGACCGTGTGGTGTTCCCAGGTGTTGGCGCTATTCGCGATTGCATGGCTGAGATCCGCCGCCTTGGCTTTGACGAGCTGGTACGCGAAGTCAGCCAGGACCGCCCGTTTCTCGGCATTTGTGTGGGCATGCAAGCCTTGCTCGAACGCAGCGAAGAAAGCGGCGGCGTTGATTGCATCGGCGTGTTCCCGGGTCAGGTGCGCTTTTTCGGCAAGGATTTGCACGACGATGGCGAGCACCTCAAGGTGCCCCACATGGGCTGGAATGAAGTCACCCAAACCGTCGATCATCCGCTGTGGCACAACATTCCGGACTTGGCGCGTTTCTATTTCGTGCACAGTTACTACATCGAGGCCGCCAACAAGCGGCAGGTGGCAGGCAGCGGTCATTACGGTCTGGATTTCGCTGCTGCGTTGGCCGAAGGCTCGCGTTTTGCCGTGCAGTTTCATCCGGAGAAGAGCCATACCCATGGCCTGCAACTGCTGCAGAACTTCGCCGCATGGGACGGTCGCTGGTAATGGCCAAGAAGGCCAAGCCGCCGATCCTGACCCTCACGCCTGAACAGGAGAGTGAGGCGAACCATAAGATCAAGCGCTTCATGGAGGACCGCTTCGAACTGAGCCTGGGTTCGTTCGAAGCGGCAGAAATCCTCGAGTTGTTTACCCGCGAAATTGCTCCGCACTATTACAATCGGGCGATTTTCGATGTGCAGGCGCACCTTAAAGAAAGGTTCGAAAGCATCGAAAGCGATCTATGGGCGCTTGAGAAGAACTAAAGGCAGCGGCAAGCTTCAGGCTGCAAGAATTGGTAGATACGCAGACTTGCAGCTTATGGCTTGCAGCTTGCCGCTCTTTTGACGAAGGAAAAACGCATGCTCATTATTCCCGCTATCGATCTTAAAGACGGTGCCTGTGTGCGTTTGCGCCAGGGCCGTATGGAAGATTCCACGGTGTTCTCCGATGACCCGGTGAGCATGGCTGCCAAATGGGTAGAGGGCGGTTGCCGTCGTCTGCACCTGGTCGATCTGAATGGCGCGTTCGAAGGTCAGCCGGTCAACGGTGACGTGGTTACAGCGATTGCCAAACGCTACCCGCAACTGCCGATCCAGATCGGCGGCGGTATCCGGTCGCTTGAAACCATCGAGCATTACGTTAAAGCTGGCGTGAGCTACGTGATTATCGGCACCAAAGCAGTGAAAGACCCTGCCTTCGTCGCCGAAGCCTGCCGTGCATTCCCCGGCAGAATCATCGTCGGTCTGGACGCCAAGGACGGCTTCGTCGCCACCGATGGCTGGGCTGAGATCAGCACGATTCAGGTGATCGATCTGGCCAAGCGTTTCGAAGCGGACGGCGTGTCGGCCATCGTTTATACCGACATCGCCAAAGACGGCATGATGCAGGGCTGCAACGTTCCATTCACTGCGGCATTGGCAGCAGCGACTCGGATTCCAGTGATTGCTTCCGGAGGGATTCACAACCTGGGCGACATCAAGTCGCTGCTCGATGCCAGGGCACCCGGAATCATCGGCGCAATCACAGGCCGGGCGATTTACGAAGGGACGCTGGACGTGGCAGAAGCTCAGGCTTTTTGTGACAGCTATAAGCCATCGTAAGACTTTGACTGTTCTGTAGGAGCCAACAAGTTAGCTCCTACAGGTCCACAACCGTTTTCGGAGAATAGGCCCTATGGCCCTGGCCAAACGCATTATCCCTTGCCTTGATGTCGACAACGGTCGAGTGGTCAAAGGCGTCAAGTTCGAGAACATACGCGACGCCGGTGATCCGGTCGAAATTGCTCGCCGCTACGACGAGCAGGGCGCGGACGAGATCACTTTTCTTGATATCACTGCCAGCGTCGACGGCCGTGATACCACGTTGCACACTGTCGAACGCATGGCCAGCCAGGTATTTATCCCGCTGACCGTAGGCGGTGGCGTGCGCACGGTGCAAGACATCCGCAACCTGCTCAATGCGGGAGCGGACAAGGTCTCGATCAACACAGCTGCAGTATTCAACCCCGACTTCGTTGGCGAAGCCGCTGCCCGCTTTGGTTCGCAATGCATCGTGGTCGCTATTGACGCCAAGCGTGTTTCTTTACCGGGCGAAACGCCCCGCTGGGAAATCTTCACCCATGGCGGGCGCAAGCCGACAGGACTGGACGCTGTGTTGTGGGCCAAGAAAATGGAAGAACTGGGGGCCGGTGAGATTTTGCTGACCAGCATGGATCAGGACGGTATGAAAAACGGTTTTGATCTGGGTGTAACCCGGGCCATCAGCGACGCGCTAGGGATTCCGGTGATCGCTTCAGGCGGGGTCGGAAATCTTGAGCACTTGGCCGCCGGTGTATTAGAAGGCCACGCTAGTGCGGTGCTGGCAGCGAGCATCTTTCACTTTGGCGAATACACCGTTCCTGAAGCGAAGGCCTACATGGCCAGTCGCGGTATTGTCATGCGTTGAATAAGCATTGATGGCCACTTGATATTGGTGGCGTCGACGTTCACTCTGAGGCGGTCATGGACAGGGGTTGACGCATGTTTAAGCGTGTTCTTATTGTACTAACGGGTATTGGTTTTTTGCTGCTAGGCGTAGCCCATGGTGCGAACGCTGATAGCGATACGCCTGTTGTGGGCGCAACGTCAGGTTATTCGGTGGTGTTGCTGACGGAAAACTTTCCGCCTTACAACATGGCGACTGACGGCAAAAACTTTGCTCCAGACCAGAAGATTGCAGGTATCTCGGCCGAGATACTGCGCGAAACCTTCAAGCGAGCCGGGGTCGGCTATAGCATGACCTTGCGTTTCCCTTGGGACCGTATCTACAAACTGGCGATGGACACTCCGGGCTACGGCGTTTTCTCTACGGCGCGCTCGCCTGATCGGGAGAAGCTCTTCAAGTGGGTAGGCCCGCTTGGCGCGGACGACTGGATTATGCTGGCGAAGGCCAGCAGCGGCATCGAGCTAAGCAGCCTTGAACAGGCCAAAAAATACCGAATCGGCGCTTACAAAGGCGATCGCATTGCCGATCAGCTAGCTGCCGACGGGCTAAAACCGGTGTTGGTGCTGCGTGATCAGGACAACGCGAGAAAGCTGGCCGATGGTCAGCTTGATTTGTGGGCGACGGGTGATCCCGCAGGCCGCTACCTGGCCCGTCAGGAGGGCGTCACCGGCCTCAAAACCGTGCTGCGTTTTAACAGTGACCAGTTGTTCCTTGCGCTGAACAAAGACGTACCGGATGAAATAGTCGCGAAACTGCAAAAAGCCCTGGACCAGATGCGCGCCGAGGGCAAGGTCGACGAGATATTGGGTCGGTATTTGTAGTGTCGCTGCAACCCTCCTACGGAAAATTTAATCTTCTGTAGTCAGCGATAAACGCCATTCTTGCCATGCCCAGCCATTGCCTGGTTGCCGCGCAGGCTAATCATCTGGCGCAGCTCTATCCAGACGACCCCTTGGGCCTTGAGGCGCGGCAGCTCCCGTTCAAGCACGTCGAGGGTGACGGGGTAGGGGTGGCCGATCATAACCACCGACCCCTGTTTGTGAGCCAATGCGATGGCCGCATTCAGCTGCCCAGTGATGGCCGCTGTCGTGCGCTCGTCATCGAGAAAAATATCCCGGGACAAGCTTGCCAGACCGATGCGCTGAGCCTCAGCGGCGGCCACGGTTTTAGCGCTGGTGCGGCTGTCGAGCAAAAACAGATGGCGCCGCTGCAATTCAGCCACCAGCCACGTCATCGCTACCGGTTCCGCCGTCATGCGGCTGCCCATGTGGTTGTTGATGCCCGCTGCGTACGGCACGGCAAGCAACGCCGCGTTCAAACGCTTTTCAAGTTCTGGAAGGGGAAGCTCAGGGTGCCAGGCAAATGGCCCGGTTGCAGGGTCCATGGGCATATGCAGAATGACGGTCTTGCGCGCTCGATGAGCCTCGCGAGCAAATTCTGTTGCGTGAGGTGTGTCCGGCATTATCGCCAGCGTGACCGGGCCAGGTAGGGCCAGGGCACGACTGTCGCCGGAAGGGCTTTGCCCTAGATCGTCGATGACCAGGCTGAGATACGCAACGTGGAGCGCATTGCCGGTATTGACCGGTTCAACGGGCGCCGCCTGGGCAACGCCAATCAAACTGTACGAAAGCGCCCACAGCCACGTAGGCAACCATAAGCGCATGTCAGTTGCCGCGCGTAACGCTCAGGCCTTTGAGCAAGCTCAGAGCCTGGCTCAGCTGGTAGTCGTCATCTTGGGGACGTGCCTTCGCAGCGGCAGCTTTGGTCAATAGGGTTGGCTTGTCCGCCCCACCGTTGCCGTTGCCCAGGTGCCCGGTCAAATCCGCTTCCTTGTAATTCTCGCTGTCCACATCGGTGGTGAACTTGCCGCGGCGGACCTCGATGTCGGGCGAGATACCCTGGGCCTGAATCGATCGGCCGTTAGGTGTGTAGTACAGCGCGGTAGTAATTTTGATGGCGCGGTCGTTGGCCAGCGGCAGCACGGTTTGCACCGAACCTTTACCGAAGCTCTCTGTGCCCATCAGCACGCCGCGTTTCTGGTCCTGCAAAGCACCCGCCACGATTTCCGATGCCGAAGCACTGCCGCCGTTGATCAGTACCACCAATGGCACGCCTTCGCTGGCATCGGCCGGGTCGGCATAGAAGCGCAGCTCGGAGTTGGCGATGCGGCCTTTGGTGTATACGATCAGGCCTTTGGTCAAGAAGTGGTCGGCTACTTCCACGGCCGCTTGCAACACGCCGCCCGGGTTGTTGCGCAGGTCAAGAATCAGCCCGCTCATTTTCTTGCCGTTGTCTTTGCGCAGTTTGGCCAGCGCCTTGCCGACTTCTTCGCCGGTTTTGACCTGGAACTGTGTGATGCGGATATAACCGTAGCCGTTTTCGAGCATTTGCGCCTTGACGCTTTTGACCTGAATCGTCGCGCGAGCCAAGGTCACGTCAAACGGAGCACCGCCGTCGCGCACCAGTGTCAGGGTGATTTTCTCACCGAGCTTGCCGCGCATCTTATCGACCGCTTCCTGCATGGTCTGGCCGCGGGTAGGCGCACCATTGATCTTCACGATCAAGTCACCGGCTTCAACGCCAGCCTTGGACGCAGGCGTGTCATCGATAGGCGAGACGACTTTGATGAACCCGTCCTCGATACCGACTTCGATACCCAGCCCGCCGAATTCGCCGCTGGTGCTTTCCTGCAGCTCCTGGAAATCTTCCGGGCCGAGGTAAGCGGAGTGCGGGTCGAGGTTGCTGAGCATGCCCTTGATGGCGTTCTCAAGAAGGGTTTTATCATCTACAGGTTCGACGTAGGCGGCTTTGATCCTATCCATGACCTCGGCGAACGTGCGCAACTCTTCTAGCGGCAAAGGCGCTTTGGCGGCTGGGACGGTTGCGGCGGCGGAAGCCGGTGCTGCAGGTTTGACAGCTTCTGCGGCGGTTGCCAGAGGAGCGCCGATAACGATCGCAATAGCCAGAGCCAGCGAAGTGAGGCGGGACAAATGCAGCATCGAACGAACTCCTAAACCTGAGGTTGGCGCCAGCTTATCCTTGAACATGGCACCATTGCGCCGGGTCACTAGGGCGACCCTGCTGACGTATAGCGAAATACAACGCCGGTGTTTCTTGACCACCACTGTTACCTACCGTGGAAATCGCCTCACCCGCTTTAACAATATCGCCAGCGTCCTTGAGCAGACTCTGGTTGTGCCCATACAAACTCAAAAAACCGTTGCCGTGGTCGAGAATGACCAGAAGGCCAGCGCCACGCAACCAGTCGGCAAACACCACGCGACCACCGTGCACCGCATGTACCTGGCTGCCTGCAGGGGCGCTGATCATCACGCCATCCCACTTGGTACGAGCGTCATCACCGCGTGTTTCACCGAAACGCGCCAGTAGTCGACCATCAACCGGCCAAGGAAGTTTTCCCTTTGCTTGCTCAAAAGGCCCGCCATACGAAACTCCGGCGCTGGAAACCAGCACGCCGGGCGCTTTGACGGGGCGCTTTACCGGCGCTTCGTCATCGTTATCACGGCCGTTTTCTTTGCTGCTGTTCTTCGCCAGGGCGCGAGCCTGTTCATCACGCTGACGCTGTTTTTCCGCTTCTTGCTGGGCAATCAACGCTTTTTGCCGGGCCTCTTCAGCTTCGCGGGCCTGTCGGGCCAAGGTTTCTTCAATGGTTTTCAGCACATTGGCCAGATCACTTTGTTCTTGCTGGCGGGTCTGCAGCTTTACGTCTCGGGCTTTTACGTCGACATTGAGTTTGGCCAGTGCTTGCTGGCGTTCCTGGCGAACCTTGTCCAACTCTTGATGCTGGTCCTCAAGGTTGCTTTTTTGCACCAACAATTGAGCTTGTTGCAGGTCGATGTCTTTTTCGACGCCGGCCAACTTGCTCAGGGTTTCGCTGAAATTGCGTATTTGCGCCATGCGGGCTTGGCTTAAATAATCATAATAGGTCAGCGTTCGGGCGAATTTTTCCGGGTTCTGCTGATTCAACAGTAATTTCAGGTATTCCTCGCGGCCACCCTGATAAGCGGCACGGGCCTGAATCGCGATCAGCCGTTGTTGTTCAACGCGAGAACTTTGGAGCTTCTTTTTTTCCTGGTCGAGCCGTTGCAGCTCGACTTCAGTCTTTTTTTGTTCCTTCTGCAGGGCCTCCACCTGCTTTTCCAGCTTACCCATCTCGGTTTCTGTGCCGCGCAGGTCTTTCTGCACGCCGGATTTTTCCTGCTGCAATTCACCGAGGCGTTTCTTCAGCTCGGTGATGTCTTTTCGGGCTGCCTCCAACTGCTGTTGGGTTTGCGCGCGCTCATCGGCGAACACTGGAGTGAGCAGACACATCAAAACTAGGGCGATCAGGACGCGAAGCATGGGGCGGGCGACACCAAGGAAGAGTGAACAGAGCCTAGTATGCCCGCCGCGCGCCGCAAAAAAAACGCCCCAGGGCTACTGCTTTGGGGCGAGTCGGATAATTGACCGGTGCCGAAGATTTTCAGAGCACCGGTTTTGCGCTGTTTAGCGCGATTTATTTAGCGACCAGGATCGAATGACCGGTCATCTCTTGCGGCTTTTCCATGCCCAGAAGCTGCAACATAGTTGGCGCCACATCGGCCAGAACCCCACCTTCACGAACTTTCAGGTCGCGTTTGCCCACATAAATAAACGGTACTGGCTCCGATGTGTGCGCCGTGTGAGCCTGGCCGGTCTTTTCATCGGACATTTGTTCGACGTTGCCGTGGTCAGCAGTAATCAGCGCTTCTCCACCGACCTTATCCAGCGCGGTAACAATCCGACCAATGCACACGTCAAGGTATTCGACGGCTTTGATCGCGGCTTCCAGAATCCCGCTGTGGCCGACCATGTCGCCGTTGGCGTAGTTGACGATGATGACGTCAAAACGCTGATTTTCAATGGCGTCGACGATTTTATCGGTGACTTCCGGCGCACTCATTTCCGGCTGCAAATCGTAGGTGGCGACTTTTGGCGACGGAATCAAGATGCGCTCTTCGCCGGGAAACGGTTCTTCACGACCGCCGGAGAAGAAGAAGGTCACGTGGGCGTATTTTTCGGTTTCGGCGATCCGCAGCTGGGTTTTGCCATTGTTCGACAGGTATTCACCGAGCACGTTTTTCAGGCTGCCAGCGGCAAATGCCGACGGGGCAGGGATGCTGGCGGCATATTGAGTGAGCATGACGAAGCCGGCCAGCTTTGCCTGGCGAGGGCGTTCGAAGTCCTTGAAATTGTCTTCGACGAAGACCCGGGTCAGCTCCCGTGCACGGTCGGCGCGGAAGTTCATGAAGATCACGGCGTCACCGTCTTCAACCTTGACCTTGTCACCAATGCTGGTGGCTTTGACGAATTCGTCGTTCTCGCCGCGTTCGTAAGCAGCAGCCAGGCCTGCTTCGCTGGTGTCTGCCTGAAACTCGGAAGTACCGTCGACGATCAAGTTGTAAGCGGACGCCACACGGTCCCAGCGATTGTCGCGGTCCATGGCGAAGTAGCGACCAATAATCGTGGCGGTGCGGCCCTTGCCCAGTTTGGCGAACGTCGAATCCATCAGTTCAAGGGAGGCTTTGGCACTGCGTGGCGGGGTGTCACGGCCGTCGAGGAAAGCGTGCAGGTAAATTTTTTCTGCGCCTTGCTGGGCGGCCAACTCAGCCATGGCGACCAAGTGATCCTGATGGCTGTGTACACCTCCAGGGGACAACAGGCCCATAATGTGCACCGCTTTGCCGGCACTGACGGCTTTATCGACTGCGCCGCAGATCGCCGGATTTTTGAAGAAGTCGCCGTCCCGGATTGACTTGGTGACGCGGGTAAAGTCCTGATAAACCACACGGCCAGCGCCGAGGTTCATGTGCCCCACCTCAGAATTGCCCATCTGCCCGTCCGGTAGGCCGACGTCCATCCCGGAACCGGAGATCAGCCCGTTGGGCTGGGTCGCGTACAGGCGGTCCATGACCGGCATCTTGGCATCGTAAATAGCATTCCCGTCATGGCTATCGCTGTGGCCGAAGCCGTCCAAGATGATCAGAACCAGAGGTTTTGGCGTGGCAGTCATAGATTCCACTCGCGGCTAATGAACGAAGTAAAAAAACAGATCGGCATATTAAGGCCAAGTTCAAACGGCGTCACTGCCGTACGGGCTTTGGCCGACCTTGGGTGCTGTGTATACTGGCCGCCATTTTAACGCCCTGGAACCTACTGATGGTTGCTCATCTGATTGAATTTGCCACTAACCACTATTTGCTGGCTGGCGCCTTCGCCATTCTGCTCGCGTTGTTGATCGCGACAGAAATCAGCAAAGGTGGCCGCAGCCTCAGCACCCGTGAGCTGACGTCGCTGGTCAACAGTGATCAGGGCGTAGTTATCGACGTCCGTTCGGCCAAGGATTTCTCGGCTGGTCATATCGTTGGCGCTCTGAGCTTTCCGCAAGACAAAGTGATTTCTCGCGTTGCCGAGCTGGAAAAACACAAGGCAAAGACGCTGATCATCGTTGACGCCCAAGGTCAGCACGCTGGCGCTACCGCTCGGGAATTGCTCAAGGCTGGCTTCACCGCCGCCAAGCTGTCCGGCGGCGTGTCTGCCTGGCGCTCCGACAATCTTCCTTTGGTGAAGTGAAATGGCTGACGTCATCGTCTATTCGAGCGACTGGTGCCCGTACTGCATCCGTGCCAAGCAATTGCTGGAAAGCAAGGGCATTGCCTTCGAAGAAATCAGGGTCGATGGCAAGCCACAGCTTCGCGCTGAAATGACCCGGAAAGCTGGACGTACCTCTGTTCCGCAAATCTGGATCGGTGCAAACCACGTCGGTGGTTGTGATGATTTGTTTGCCCTTGAGCGCGCCGGTAAGCTCGACGCGCTGCTTCAGGCTTGAATCCGAAATCCTACAGAACCTTATAAGAAGGACCTGACATGACTGACCAATCGACCAACGGCGCTGTTGCAGAAGACGCCGAAGCTCCGCAATTTTCCTTGCAGCGCATCTACGTCCGTGACTTATCGTTCGAAGCACCGAAAAGCCCGGCGATTTTTCGCCAGGAATGGACGCCAAGCGTTGCGCTGGACCTGAATACACGCCAGAAGCCGCTGGAAGGCGATTTCTACGAAGTGGTTCTTACACTGTCGGTTACCGTGAATAACGGTGACGAAGTGGCTTTCATCGTTGAAGTGCAGCAAGCTGGCATCTTCTTGATCAAAGGCCTCGACCCAGCAGGCATGAGCCACACGCTTGGCGCGTTCTGCCCGAACATTTTGTTCCCGTACGCTCGCGAAACCATCGACAGCCTGGTTGTACGCGGTTCGTTCCCTGCGCTGATGCTGGCCCCGGTCAATTTTGACGCGCTGTACGCGCAAGAGTTGTCCCGCCTGCAAGCGTCCGGCGAAGCCCCGACTGTGCAATAAGCGGCACGTCGGAAGTGAAAAAGCGCCTTTTGGGGCGCTTTTTTTGTTTGGTGCGCAAGTCTACTTCACAGACCTGCGTAGGGCCGTCTAAGCGAAATCCAGCTGTCGCCACGCCTCGTACACCGCCACTGCGACCGTATTCGACAGGTTCAGGCTGCGGCAGCCTTCGCGCATGGGCAGGCGCAAGCGGTGGTCGCTTGAAAGCGAATCAAGGATGTCGGCGGGCAAGCCACGGCTTTCCGGCCCGAACAGAAAGGCGTCGCCCTTTTCGAAGCGCGCGTCATGAAAAGGCCGAGAGCCTTTTGTGGTAAAAGCAAACAGGCGTGGCTGACCGAGGGTTTCCAGGCAGCTTTGCAAGTCAGCGTGGGTTTTAAGGCTGGCGTACTCATGGTAATCGAGCCCGGCACGACGTAAGCGCTTGTCGTCCAGTTCGAAACCCAGCGGCTCGATCAAATGCAGGGTGCAGCCACTGTTGGCGCACAGCCTGATGATATTGCCGGTATTCGGCGGAATTTCTGGTTGAAAAAGGATGACGTGAAACATGCACGGCTCCGAATTGAAAGACGGGCTGCATTCTACCCCTGAAGAAGACCCGAGGCCGAAACTATGGCCGAAGGTATTGGGCTCGATGGCGATTGTAGGAGTGATGGTCGGCTTGATGATCGGTCGCCTTACCGCTCCCGACCCGTTGGAACTGCAGCAGATTGAACCTGGCGCGGACGGTCTGGTGCTGTGGTTCAACCAGGAACCAAAAGTCTTGGGTGAGCAAGTGTCGGGTTCGCTGGCAATGCTATTCAACGCAAAAGGCGAAACGCAAAAAGGCGAATTCAAACTCAACGGCAAAGATGTTCGCTGGAGGGTGCAACACGCGGATGGGGGTTTGTTGCTTAATCTACTGGCGGCCCGCCCTTTGCACGGTGACTGGCACGGTGCAAAAGTGGACGGGCGCTGGAGACTGGAGGTCAGCCTCCGAGAGGAATAAAAGAGGGGAATCCCCGGCCTGCCTGTACCAAGGTCCCCAAAACTGGTGTTACATAACCTATTGCAGGCTGCGTGCCAGTTTTTAAATTCCAGCGTAAATAGAGGCTTTTTCTCTGGAGAAGCCCTTTAGCTATGGCGTCTTGGGGGTTTTCGAATTTTTTCGGAGCTTGCGCGGAAAACTTCACTTTCCGGGTATAGCGAAATCCCTGCACACAATTTGCGCATTAAAAGGGTGCGGGACACCAAAGTGATGCATTTTCAGGGCTAATGGGCTTGGCCATGCCAAGGCACCAGCTTACGTTGCAGCACGCGGAGTCCCATCTCCATGGCAAACGCAATCAGCGCAATCACCAAAATCCCCAGCACCACCACGTCAGTAACCAAAAATTGCGCTGCCGACTGAACCATAAAGCCCAGGCCACTGGTGGCGGCGATCAATTCGGCGGCCACCAGCGTTGACCAGCCCACGCCCAGGCCGATTCGCACGCCAGTCAGAATGTCCGGCAACGCGCTCGGCAGGATCACATGGCGAATCAATTGCCAGCGTGTTGCCCCCAGCGACTGCGCCGCGCGGATTTTTGCCGGGTCCACGGTGCGTACGCCGGTAGCGGTAGAAATCGCCACCGGGGCGAAGATCGCCAGATAGATCAGCAGCACTTTCGACAGCTCGCCGATGCCGCACCAAATCACGATCAGAGGCAAATACGCCAGCGGCGGAATGGGTCGGTAAAACTCGATCAACGGATCAAAGATGCCCCGTGCGATGCGGTTATGCCCAATGGCGATACCCACCGGCACGGCGGTTATCACCGCAAAGAACAGACCCAGACCAATGCGTTGCAAGCTTGCACCGAGGTGCTGCCACAAGGTTGAGTCCATGTAACCCTTGGTCGCCAGCAGCCAGCCTTTCTCCAGCACAGCGGCCGGTGGCGGCAAGAACAGCGGCTCAATCCATTCGGCGGCTGTGACTGCCCACCAGATCGCGAGGAGGGTGATCAAGGTCAGTACGCTAATCCAGCGCGTACTCACGCTGCGCCGTACTGGCATGACCGAAGGCTTGTTTGCAGCCGCTTTAGCGGTTGCCTGTAGTTCGTAGCTACTCATGGGCGTTGCTCCCGGACCGAGACGCTGCGCTGAGAGAAGACCTTAGACAGCACATGTTCACGGGTCTCGATAAAGCTCGGGTCGGATTTAATGGCGCGGGCCGACTCGCCTTGCGCATAACGTTGGCCGAAATCCAGCTTCAGCCGCTCGACGATTTGCCCTGGATTGGGCGCGAGCAAGATCAGGTCAGTGGCCAGAAACACCGCTTCTTCAATGTCGTGGGTGATCAGAAAAACCGGCTTGGCGGTGCGTTTCCACACTTGCAGCAGTAACTCCTGCATTTGTTCGCGGGTGAACGCATCGAGGGCGCCGAAAGGTTCGTCCATCAACAGGACTCGCGGATCGGCGGCCAATGCGCGGGCCAGTCCGACACGCTGCTTCTGACCCCCGGACAGTTGCCAGATGCGTCGATGGTCAAAGTCAGCCAGATCGACCAGCGCCAGCATCTCTCGAGCTTTGATTTCACGCTGAGCCCGAGGCATGCCAGCCAGCTGGAGGCCGAAGCAGACGTTGTCCAACACATCCTGCCACGGCAGCAACGCATCATCCTGAAACACCACGCCACGTTCGGCGCTGGGGCCTTTGACGGGAACACCGTCCAGAGTGATACGCCCGGCACTGGGCTCAACGAAACCGGCGATCAAATTCAGCAGCGAAGTTTTGCCGCTGCCCGAAGGCCCCAGCGCTACCAAGAGCTGTTGCGGCCCCAGGGTCAGGGATATATCGGACAGCACCGGCTCAACTGCACCGGGATACTGTGCGCCGATACGCTCCAACTGTAGCAAAGCCATGGCAAACGCTCCGAAGTGGCGGCTGATTACTGAGTGATGAACTTGGCGCTTACGTACGGCGAGTAGTCGGCCAGCACCGCGTCGACCTTGCCTTGCTCCTTGAGGAACGCAGCGGTTTTGGTCACGGCTTCGATGGTGGGTGCGCCCAGGGCCACAACCTGATCGGCAGCCAACGGGTAGACGTTGCCTTGCAGCAGCACCGGGATGTCGGTGGCTTTGGCACCGGACAACTTCACCAGCTTGTCGACGTTACTGGTGGTAGCGATCCAGGCCGCCGGGTCTTTGCGGTAAGCGGCGTAGGCGTCAAGGGTGACCTTGGCGAACGCGCTGACAATGTCCGGGTGCTTGGCAGCGAAGTCTTTGCGCACGATCCACGCATCAAACGTTGGAGCGCCGAGCTTGGCCAGTTCGCCTGAGGTGATCAGCACTTTGCCAGTTTCCTTGGCAACGCCCAGTGCGGGGTCCCACACGTAGGTAGCGTCGATATCGCCACGCTTCCAGGCAGCGGCAATGGCCGGTGGAGCGAGGTTGAGAATGGTGACTTTCGATGGATCGATATTCCAGTGCTTCAGCGCGGCCAGAAGGCTGTAATGACCGGTGGAAACAAACGGCACCGCAATTTTTTTGCCGATGAGGTCCTGTGGCGAATTGATTCCTGAACCGTTGCGTACGACAAGGGCTTCGGCGGCACCGATCTGGGTGGCGATGAGGAAGGTTTCAACCGGTAACTTGCGGGTTGCAGCGGCGGTGAGCGGGCTCGAACCAAGGTAGCCGATTTGTACGTCACCGGAGGCGATGGCGGTAATCACATCGGCACCGCTATCAAACTTGCGCCAGTCGATTTTCGACTGAGTGGCTTTTTCGTAAGCACCGTCGGCCTGTGCGACCTTGGCTGGATCGACGGTGGTTTGATAGGCAACGGTGAAGTCTGCAGCTTGGGCGAAGAAACTGGCGGCCGCCAACGACATGGCCGCCAGCACGCGTAATGGGGTGTTCCGTTTCATCATGAAGCTCCAAATCAGGCAGCCGAAACTCGGCGGAAATGAAGACTAAATGATCTAAGAACCAGTAAATAAAGAACGTTTTGGTATTAGCTTATGAGCGGAAATGCGCCCCAATCCGGGACCGCTGCGAGCTGTTGATGCTGACCAATTTGGAAACATATTTTTCGACGAGATACACAAACTGTAACTTAATTTTGAGAAATTCCCGCCGATGACGTTTGATGTACCCCCGGCTGCGACTTGGATGCGTGGCCATGAATAACAGTCGGATCATGGTTTTCAACAGAAAATTAGTCATTTGGAAATAAAAAATATCGTTTCTATAGCTTTTACGAATAAAAAGCGATAAAAATGGCGGCAAAAGGCTATTGGTTTGGAAAAAAGGATTTAATATTCCATAATCGTCTGAAAAACGATGAAACAATTCTTTTTCGAATTATGAAATATTATTTAATCTCTTTCCAAGATTTGGGACGACATTAGACCAAGGTCGGTATGTGACAGTAATGTGTTGACTTGGTGGTCACACTTTAGTGCTATTCGCACATCCAGGTGGAAAGGGCGTCAGATCCCCAAGCTCTGGAAGACAAAAATTAGAAACACTGAGGAGCAAAACATGTACAAGTCAAGCTTGGCACTGGCTGTCGCTTTGGGCGTACTCGCTCAACAAGCAGGCGCTGCAGGATTCCTAGAAGACAGCAAACTGAACCTCAGTTCTCGTACTTTTTACTACGAGAACGATGCTCATAACGCGGGCGGTTTCAACCAACGCGAAACGGCCGAAGTTCTAAAACTTGATTACCTCTCCGGCTTTACCCAAGGCACCATCGGTGTCGGTGTCGATGCTCAGGTACTCTACGGCCTGCAACTCGATGGCGGCCCTGGCCACCACGTTGCTACCGGCAACTCTTTCTGGCCTAGCGACAGCGACGGCAGTGCCCAGGACGACTTGGCGCGGGGCGATGCCAACGTGAAGTTCCGCTACTCGAAAACCGAATTTCACCTTGGTGGTGCCTTGGCCCCGCAATTGCCGATTCTGTTGGCAAACGACAGCCGTGCCATGCCGCAGAACTTTGACGGTGGCATCCTGACCTCCAAAGACTTGGACAACGTAACCTTCGTTGCTGGTCAGCTGGAACATTCCACCGGTCGTGCGTCAACGAACAGTACTGCGCTGGGCGTTTCTGGTTCGGGTGCTTTTAAAGGCAGCAACCAGTTCCGGTTCGGTGGCGCAGATTGGAAGGTCACTAAAGACCTGACCTTGCAGTACTACCATGCCAACCTGGAAGACTTCTACAAACAAGATTTCTTCGGTCTGGTACACGTTTTACCTCTTGGTGACGACCAGTCGTTCAAGACCGACCTTCGTTATTTCCGCAGCCGATCCGATGGTGCGAATAGTAGCGGTGATGCTGGCTATAATTTCGGTCAGAACGGCGGTTACGGTGCGAATGGCGGTGAAATCGACAACAACACTTGGTCCAGCATCTTCACCTACCAATTGGGCGGCTCGAAGTTTCTGGTCGGCTATCAAAGCGTAAGTAAGGACGGCGGCTTTGTTCTGTTGAACCAAGGTAACGTGACTAAAGACGGTAAACCTGCGGCTACAAATGGCAGCAACAGCGAAGACAACGGTGGTACTAGCTTTTACCTCTTCACTGACTCAGTGGTTAACAGCTTCATTCGTGCAGGTGAGCAGACCCAGTTTGCTCAATATTCCTATGACTTTGGCCGTGTCGGCGTACCTGGTCTGACCGGTGCAATTTCTTACCTGAAAGGTACGAATATTGAGAGTTCGGTAGCGAATAGCAATAAAACGTTCGGTGAGTGGGAACGTGATGCGCGTATCGATTACGTAATCCAGACCGGCGTCATGAAAGGCTTCGGTACTACTCTGCGTACCGGTAGCTACCACGTGAGCGACCACGTTGGTAACGGCACCACCCGCAGCACCGATCAGACCCGTTTGATCTTCAACTACACCTACGCTTTCT
Source organism: Pseudomonas sp. (assembly GCF_028293835.1). Lineage (GTDB taxonomy): Bacteria > Pseudomonadota > Gammaproteobacteria > Pseudomonadales > Pseudomonadaceae > Aquipseudomonas. Next base: position 26,737 of record NZ_JAQGNX010000116.1, on the reverse strand, counting down.
TTTGATAGCTGAGTTGAGTTGAAAAAAAGCCCCGTCATTGTACGGGGCTTTTTAATGCTTACGATTTCTAAGGCGTGGGATTCGAGATTACTTACCGACCACGCTCTGCCAGTCAGTAGCGTCGACAAAGCCGGTAACTACAGGCCGCCCCCCGTCGTTGCTTGCCGTCAGAAATAACGAGTAGCCGTAATCACGGGTCTTGGAAGCGGGTAAATCCATGAGCTTTTCAAGGGCAGCAAAGCATTCACTATGAGTAACCAATACCAAATTGCGGCCCTTCACCTTGTGGCTAAGGGTGTCGGTCAACATGGTTTTTTTGCAGTTGAATAGCCAGCCCTGATCAACGCTGGCGTAATTGAACATGAAGCCAGAAGTTTGTGCTGCGCGGGTCAGGGGGCTGCTGTAGATGTCAGCGTTTTGCATACCGAGCTTCTGGAATTGCAGGCCCACGTTTTGAACGGCGCTTTTGCCTCTCTCTGTAATGCCATCGAGAGGTCCCAGGCATGGGGCGGAGGAATGGTCACAGCGCTCCGCATGCCGAACCAGAACGATCATGTCGCCCTTGGCCCAATGCGCTTTGAAGTCAATGAGATTGGCGGCAGTGGCTTTAGCCAGATTCGGAAGGATGGCGGGGCGTGATAAAACAGCGCCCGCGCACGCAACCACCCCTACACAGAGCAGCGCAGTCCAGCGGGATTTATACTTTGAGAGATCGGCAAGGCTTACCGAACCCCGGGTCCGGGCAAGCCATAGCCGGTACTCCATTGAACTGCTCCTGCGACGCTAACTACAGGCGCCACGTTTGGATCGATGACGAAAAGTTGGATCGTATGAAGGAAACGTGAATCAACGGTCAGATTGATAAAACACGGGAGAGGAGTCCGGCTTTATCAGCGTTGGAATGATTATGTCGAGACAGACGTAAACGGAAGGTGAAACAAGTGTGAAAAATAGGGGCCGGTTTGATGACATTTGTGAAAATTTCATTAACGTTCCGACGGTATACCCTTCCAAACGGCTACCTCTGCTGTGTTTTATTCCATAACCAACTACCTAAAGCGCTATTCGTTCTTATTAAATTTCATAAACCGAAGGCACAGTGTCAGACCAACCTTAACTCCAAGGACCCGCACCATGAGCCTAAGACTCGGCGACATCGCCCCCGATTTCGAGCAGGAATCCAGCGAAGGGAATATTCGCTTCCATGAGTGGTTAGGTGATAGTTGGGGCGTGCTGTTCTCCCACCCCGCGGACTTCACTCCGGTATGCACCACTGAGTTGGGATTCACCGCCAAGCTCAAGGATGAATTCACCAAACGCAACGTCAAGGCCATCGCGCTGTCAGTGGACCCGGTGGATTCACACGTCAAATGGATCGATGACATCAACCGTACGCAAAACACCATCGTCAACTTCCCAATCCTGGCTGACGCTGACCGTCAAGTGTCGGACCTGTATGACCTGATTCACCCCAATGCAAGCGACACATTAACCGTACGCTCGTTGTTCGTGATCGACCCGAACAAGAAGATTCGCCTGACCATTACCTATCCCGCCAGCACCGGCCGTAACTTTCACGAAATTCTGCGAGTGATTGATTCGCTGCAATTGACTGACAATTACAAAGTCGCCACCCCAGCCAATTGGCTGGATGGCGAAGACGTAGTCATCGTGCCGTCAATCAAGGATGAAGATGAAATCAAGCGGCGCTTCCCCAAGGGTTACACCGCCGTCACTCCGTACTTGCGCCTGACGCCACAACCCAATCGTTAATAGCCTTTGCCAAAAAAAGGGGCCGTTTATGCGGTCCTTTTTTATGTGCGTAATCTTATATTTGCGCTTATTCGATTTAAGAATAAACAAATGAATAAAAGAGATTTATAGATATAAAAAACACCTGTTAAGGTCTGTCCCACTTAGCGAAATCGCTAGCCTCACCTTACTCGCCTGATAACAGGCAAGCGGGTGCACCCTAAATCGTTACAGCAAAGGAGCGCGCCATGCGCACTGCTATTTTGCGTCGAAGCCTGGTCGCCCTGTTTGCTGCGGCAGTTACCTTCGGCGCCGTTACCGCTGCTCAGGCAGAAACCTTGCGCATCGGTTACCAGAAGTACGGCACATTGGTGCTGCTCAAAGCCAAGGGCTCGCTGGAAAAACGACTCGCCGCCCAAGGTGTGCAGGTGCAATGGACCGAGTTTCCCGGCGGCCCGCAATTGCTTGAGGGATTGAACGTAGGCTCCATCGACTTCGGCGTGACCGGCGAAACACCGCCCGTGTTCGCTCAGGCGGCCGGGGCTGATTTGCTGTATGTCGCCTACGAACCGCCAGCCCCCACCAGTGAAGCGATCCTGGTGCCCAAGGATTCACCCATCACCTCGGTGAAAGACCTCAAAGGCAAGAAAGTCGTGCTGAACAAAGGCTCCAATGTTCACTACTTGTTGGTGAAAGCGTTGGAAGACGCCGGCCTGAAATATACCGATATCCAAACTATATTCCTGGCACCCGCCGATGCGCGTGCGGCATTTGAACGTGGCAGTGTTGATGCCTGGGTTATCTGGGACCCGTACCAGGCAGCTGCCGAGCAACAGCTGCAAGCGCGCACCCTGCGCGACGGCACGGGCATCGTCGATAACCACCAGTTTTACCTGGCGACCAAGCCTTATGCGCAACAGCATCCTGAAGTCATAAAGGCACTGATCGAAGAAGTGCGCGCCGTAGGCGAATGGTCCAAAGCCAACCCGGATGACGTCACCCGACAGGTCGCGCCGCTGCTCGGTTTATCAGCCGACATCACTCGGATTTCAGTGAAACGCCAAGGTTACGGCGCACTGTTCATCACCCCTGAAGTGGTGGCGGCACAACAAAAAATAGCGGACAGCTTTTATCAGCTCAAATTGATTCCCAAGCCGTTAAGCATCAAAGACGTCATTTGGATGCCCTCCGCAACCGTGGCTAAGGCTCCGTAAATCACTGGCCCTTTGAGGAGACAACTCCATGAGCCTGAGCGCTTCGCAAAGAATCCTCCACAGACTGGCGCCTTGGGCACTTCCAGTCTTGTTGTTAGCGGTATGGCAGCTTTCGGTGTCAGCCGGCTGGCTGTCGACGCGAATCCTGCCTGCACCAAGTGCAGTTATCTCGGCCGGTGTGGCCTTGGTTCGCAGCGGTGAAATATGGACACACCTTGCTATCAGTGGGTGGCGCGCCGGACTTGGCTTTGCCATCGGCGGTGGCCTTGGTCTGGTGCTGGGCTTTATCACCGGCTTGTCGACCTGGGGCGAGCGCCTGTTGGACAGCTCGGTGCAGATGATTCGTAACGTGCCGCACCTGGCGCTGATACCGCTGGTGATCTTGTGGTTTGGCATTGATGAGTCGGCAAAGATATTCCTGGTGGCGCTGGGTACGTTGTTTCCGATTTACCTGAACACCTATCACGGAATTCGCAACGTTGACCCAGCGCTAGTCGAGATGGCGCGCAGTTACGGTTTGTCGGGTTTCTCGCTGTTCCGTCAGGTAATTCTGCCCGGCGCACTGCCTTCGATTCTGGTGGGCGTGCGGTTCGCGCTGGGCTTGATGTGGTTGACCTTGATCGTGGCTGAAACTATCTCCGCCAGCTCCGGCATCGGCTATTTGGCGATGAACGCCCGGGAGTTTCTGCAGACCGACGTGGTGGTCGTGGCGATCCTTCTGTATGCCGTGCTGGGTAAGTTGGCAGACCTTGCGGCGCGCGGCCTGGAACGTGTCTGGTTGCGTTGGCACCCGGCCTATCAAGCGATCAAGGGCGGTGCGGTATGAGCAGTCTCAAACAAGCAGTGCAACCGGCACATCTGCTGCGCGGTATTCCGCTGGCGGTGCGCAAATTACGCAAGACCTTCGATGAGCGCGAAGTGCTCAAGGAAATCGATCTACACATTCCAGCGGGTCAGTTCGTGGCGGTGGTTGGCCGCAGCGGATGTGGCAAAAGTACCTTGCTGCGGTTGTTGGCCGGGCTCGACAAACCTACGGGCGGCGAGCTGTTGGCGGGTTCTGCGCCCCTCAGCGACGCCCGTGAAGACACGCGTTTAATGTTCCAGGAAGCCCGTTTGCTGCCGTGGAAGAAAGTCATCGATAACGTCGGTCTTGGTCTGCATGGCAACTGGCGTCTACAGGCACTGGAAGCATTGGAGGCGGTGGGCCTGGCCGAACGCGCTAATGAGTGGCCTGCCGCGTTATCGGGAGGACAAAAACAGCGAGTGGCCCTGGCCCGCGCGTTGATTCACCGGCCTCGTTTACTGTTGCTCGATGAGCCGCTGGGTGCGCTGGATGCACTGACCCGAATCGAGATGCAGCAGCTGATTGAGCGGCTTTGGAAAAAGCATGGCTTCACCGTCTTGCTGGTGACCCATGACGTCAGCGAGGCCGTGGCCATTGCTGATCGAGTGATCCTGATCGAAGACGGCCAAGTCGGTCTGGATCTGCTGGTAGAGCTGCCGCGCCCCCGGGTCCGTGGCTCGCATCGTCAGGCCGCGCTGGAAACCGAAGTGTTGAACAGGGTGTTGCTGATACCGGGCACCCCACCTGAACCCGAACCTGTTTCACCGTTGCCCACGCAACTGCGTTGGGCCCAATAGCCGATCCGCGTTTGTGTCATCTAAAACCTAACCCACACAGGAAATATCATCATGACTATCAAAGCCATCAACGTCCGTAACCAGTTCAAAGGCACCATCAAAGAAATCCTCGAAGGCCCGGTATTGTCGGAAATCGATGTTCAAACCCCATCGGGCATCGTGACATCCGTGATCACCACCCGCTCAGTAAAAGAGCTGGAACTGGTCGTAGGCAGCGAAGTTATTGCCTTCGTGAAATCCACCGAGGTTTCCATCGCCAAGCTGTGAGCAATGCGCAGCAGACAACCCCGAACGGTTAAAAGCCCTTCGGGGTTTTTTTTATGGGTGTAAGAGGCTGTGAACCGGGCCCGTAGGAGCCAACGTGTTGGCGAGAAAACCAGCCAACGCATCTTCATTTTTTTAAGTATCGAGCCGCCAACTATCAGATATTTTTCATCCTATAACCATCCTGCTAGGATCACCGCACATCGCTGCATCGCTTCTCTCAGCGCATTAAGAGCTTCTGCACCCAGAGCGAAATAATAATGAAAACAGACAAGCGCGTACTGCCGATCTTTTCTTTTCGTTTGGCGATGATCCCCCTGCTAATGTTGGCAGCGGGCATTGCGCAAGCGGCAGACAAGCAAGAGCCCCACGATAATTTTTACTTTTTGGGCGAGATGAACAAGGCCTCCACGGTGATGGTCATCGACACCAAAATTGTCCCGCCAGAACTGGGTAGGAAAATTGTTGCGGCGGTGGATCAAGTGATCATCAATGGCAATAAACCGGGCGCCGAACGTCCTGCGGATTACTTGAAATACGAGCCGCTGATACTTGCCATTGCCGGGCCCGATGGATCGCGGATGCACTCGGGCCGCAGCCGCCAGGATATCTTGTCTACCACCCGACGCCTGATGCAGCGCGAGCGCGTGTTGAATGTGCTGAATGAGATGAATACATCCAAGGCCGAGTTTCTGAAGCTCGCCGAAGACAATCTCGACACCATCGTGCCGGCGTACACCAACGGCGTGCAGGCGCAACCGACCACCTATGCGCATTACTTGCTCGGGTTCACTTCGGTCTTTGATCGCGACGCGACCCGTTTCAAAGAAGCTTATGCCCGCTTGAACATGAGTCCGCTGGGCTCCGGCGCATTAGGCACCTCAAGCTTTCCCATTGACCGAAAGCAGCTGGCTCAGCTGTTGGGGTTCGATGGCGTTGTGGAAAATTCCTACGACGCGGCGCAGCTTGGCGCGCTTGATACCGGTATTGAACTCACGGGCATTTCCAGCAATGCCGCGCTGACGATTGGGTTGCTGGTTCAGGACATTCACACCCAGTACCACCAGCCCTATCCATGGATCATGATCACCGAGGGCAAGCTGACAGGCACCAGCAGCATCATGCCGCAGAAGCGCAATCCGTATGGCCTGAACCTGCTGCGTTTGCAGGCCAGCGATGTGGTCGGTGGCGCCATGACCTATCAGTTGGAAGCACACAACGTAACGCCAGGCATGCCTGATTACAAACGCGATCAAGTGGAAAAAACCCTGGATCAGACGGCGACGTCGTTCACGATGCTGGCCGATTTGCTGAGCAATTTGCAGATTGATAAAAACCGCGCGCTTGAGGAGGTGGACGCCGATTATTCGACCACGACTGAACTGGCCGACATGCTGCAACGGGACTCTGATGTACCGTTCCGTGTGGGCCACCATTTTGCGTCGGATCTGGTGACCTACGGTCGCTTGAACAAGATGAAACCTGCGGACATCCCGTTCCCGGAGGTGCAAAGGATTTACGGCGAGGCGCTGAAAGCATTTAACATTGAGGGCGCGCACTTCCCGTTGACCCAGGCTCAATTTCGGACCTCGCTGACCGCGCAAAACATGATCGATTCCAGCAAAGGTCTCGGCGGCCCACAGCGTGCAGAGGTCGAACGGATGTTGGCAGCGGAAAAGGCCAGCTTGATCGACGATCAAAACTGGGTCAAAACCCAGCAGCAGAAACTGGCCAAAGCCTCAGCCGATCTCGATGAGGCGTTTCATAAAGCGGGGCAGTGATTTAGGGCGAGTTGCAATCAATCTGTAGGAGCCAACTTGTTGGCGAGAAGCCGTGTGCGGTGTGCCTGCTCAATCGCCTCGCCAACAAGTTGGCGAGGCGATTGGCTTTACCCGTTCTGTCGTCGCACAGCCGCTGATCCCGCGCGGTTATTGAGCTAGGGATTCTCGGCGAGTTCGCGTTTCGGCAAATAAGGCGGCAGGTACAGCCCCAGATACGCATCAAATACACGCATGCCTTCTTCGGCCAAGCGTGGGGTGATTTCGTCGTGCAGCTGCATCGAGCGCGCATAAACCCGGTCGCCCAGCTCCATGGCCAAGGCGAACACATCGATATCATCGGGCAGGGCCGGGAGCTGGAAGTGCCGGTCGAAGACCTCATGCATCAAGTGACCCAGCTCGATATCGTGTTGCCGATCAGCCTGAGTGACTTCGGTCAATCCGTGTTGTGCCAGGATCAACTGGCGTGCGGCGGCGTCGGCGTTGTAAATGCTCAGCATGCGCAGTTCAACCACCCTCGACAGATCGCGCCAACTGCCGAGCGGCCCGTGCTCGATGGGCGCTTGCAGGCACGCACGAAAGGCTGCATGGACATCCGCCGTCAATGCTTCAAGCAGGGCCGGGACACTGGCGAAAAAATGATACACCGACGACGGCGGAATCTGCGCGCGTTCCGCCACCAGATAAATCGACAAACTGGCCACACCCTCGGCAGCCAACAACGTACGCGCCGCATCAAGAATCGAATCGATCCGGGATTGGCTGCCAGCGCGAGGTTTGCGAGTGGTGGCGGGGCGGGTCATGAAGGGTTATCCAGTTTGGGGCGGTGGGTTTGTGTATTTCTGCTGCAGCGAAATCACTCGCGCAGCGGCCATAAAAAAACGCCGTCAGCCCAAGCCGACGGCGCTCTATTTTCAGCACACTAATCAAACAGTATGCAAATACCAGTTGTATTCAAGGTCAGAGATGGAATGCTCGAACTCTTCCAGCTCACTTTCCTTACAGGCGACGAAGATATCGATGTATTTCGGGTCGATATAGCGCGCCATGATTTCACTGTCGTCCAGCTCGCGCAGGGCATCACGCAAGTTGTTGGGCAGGCTTTGTTCGTTCTGCTCGTAGGAGTTGCCTTCTACCGGGGCGCCTGGCTCGATCTTGTTGGTCAAGCCGTGGTGCACGCCCGCCAGGACCGAGGCCAGCAGCAAGTAGGGGTTGGCATCGGCACCGGCTACCCGGTGTTCGATACGTACCGAGTCTGGAGTTCCGGTCGGTACGCGCAAGGCGACAGTCCGGTTGTCCAGGCCCCAGCACGGCGAGTTAGGCACATAGAACTGTGCGCCAAAACGACGGTAGGAGTTGACGTTCGGGCACAAGAACGCCATTGATGCCGGTAGGGTCTCGAGCACACCGCCGATCGCGTGACGTAACGCGGCGTTCTGCTCGGGATCCTCGCTGGTGAAGATATTTTTGCCATCGCGATCAAGAATCGAGATGTGGACATGAAGACCATTGCCTGCCTGACCCGGATAGGGTTTGGCCATAAAGGTCGAGTCCATTTCGTGGTCGTACGCGATGTTCTTGATCAGTCGCTTGAGCAGTACCGCGTAATCGCATGCCTTGATCGGGTCGGCGACATGGTGCAAGTTCACTTCGAATTGCGCCGGGGCACTTTCTTTAACGATAGCGTCAGCCGGAATGCCTTGTTCCTTGGCACCTTCCAGAACGTCCTGGAGGCAGTCGACGTATTCGTCCAGGTCATCGATCAGGTAAACCTGTGTCGAATGAGGGCGTTTGCCGGAAATCGGCGAGCGCGGTGGCTGGGGACGACCATTCACGTTCTCCTGATCGATCAGGTAGAACTCGAGTTCGAATGCGGCGCAAATAGTCAGGCCCATTTCATCGAACTTGCTGACGACTTGTCGCAAAACTTCGCGAGGGTCGGCAAAGAAGGGTTCGCCTTCGATTTCGTGCATGGTCATCAGCAATTGCGCGGTAGGGCGCTTTTGCCAGGGTTCATTGCACAGAGTGCCGGGGATCGGATAACAGATTCGGTCAGCATCACCGATGTCCAGACCCAGGCCGGTGCTTTCCACCGTTGAGCCATTGATATCCAGGGCAAACAATGAGGCCGGCAGGTTAATGCCTTTCTCGTAAACCTTATGGAGGCTGGTGCGTTCTATGCGCTTGCCGCGCACCACGCCATTCATATCTGCAATCAGAAGGTCAACGTAAAGAACCTCAGGATGTTCCTTAAGGAACGCGTTCGCTTCGTTAAGCTGAACGGCACGCGGGGGTACCGACATGATGAAACACCTTTGTTGTTAAAAATATCAATCATTGATCTTTTCAGGATTCAGTCAATCCGAAAGCCATGATGAAGTCAATAGAGCCTTTTTTGCCCCAAAAAAGCACTGTAGGGGGCTTTTTGCGGCAATTTAGGGCAAAAAAAACGTATCTACGATCCTGGGGCCTGCGGGCTTGAGCAGGCTGTGTTCTATTTTTTACGGGGGTGTTGTGTAAAAAAATGAACAAGGCTAAGCTCGATTGCAACCCAAAACAGCAATAATACCGGGGGTCCCATGTCTCGCCTGCCGTTAATCGGCGTGACCGCCTGCACCAGGCAGATCGGTCTGCACAGTTATCACATCAGTGGCGACAAGTACCTTAGAGCAGTCACTGTTGCTGCCAAGGGTCTGCCGCTGATACTGCCTTCACTGGCTGAACTGCTCGATCCTGCCGAGCTCCTCGCCAGCCTTGATGGACTCCTGCTGACCGGCTCACCCTCGAATATAGAACCCTACCACTATAGTGGTGCAGTGAGTGTGTCAGGCACTGCTCATGATCCCGAACGCGACCGCACCACCTTACCGTTGATTCGTGCAGCCGTAGCGGCGGGCGTCCCGGTATTGGGCATCTGCCGGGGGTTTCAAGAGATGAACGTAGCGTTTGGTGGCAGTCTGCATCAGCAGGTTCATGAGGTTGGAACGTTCATGGACCATCGTGAGCATAGCAACGAGCCAGTCGAGGTCCAATATGGGCCCAGCCACACGATGCATATCCAGCCAGGCGGCGTGCTTGCGGGCCTTGGCTTGCCGAGTGAAATCGAAGTCAACTCGATTCACGGGCAGGGTGTCGAGCGTCTGGCACCGGGCTTACGCATCGAAGCGCTGGCGCCCGACGGGCTGATTGAAGCGGTTTCGGTCGAGGCGGGCGCAGGTTTTGCTTTAGGTGTGCAATGGCACCCGGAATGGCAAGTCACTTCTAATCCCCATTATCTGGCGATTTTCCAGGCGTTCGGCGACGCCTGCCGAACGCGGGCAACACAACGCGACGCAGATGCGTCGAAAACTGCCTGAGCCCATAACGGCGCTCGGGTTCTACCTCCTGAGGTATTTATGAGTAGCAACCTCGATCAGCTCACGGATTGGTTGAAAGAGCACAAGATCACCGAAGTCGAATGCATGATCAGCGACCTCACCGGGATCACCCGCGGCAAGATTTCACCCACCAACAAATTCATCGCCGAAAAAGGCATGCGCCTTCCCGAGAGTGTGCTGTTGCAGACGGTCACCGGCGATTATGTCGAAGATGACATCTATTACGAACTGCTGGACCCGGCGGACATTGACATGATCTGCCGTCCCGATCAGAACGCCGTATTCCTTGTCCCATGGGCCATAGAACCCACTGCTCAGGTGATTCACGATACCTACGACAAGCAAGGCAACCCCATTGAGTTGTCGCCGCGCAACGTATTGAAAAAAGTCTTGAAACTCTATGCTGACAAGGGCTGGCAGCCCATTGTTGCGCCGGAAATGGAGTTTTACCTGACCAAGCGCTGCGAAGACCCGGACTTCCCGTTGCAGCCTCCGATTGGCCGTTCCGGTCGCCCGGAAACAGGTCGTCAATCCTTCTCTATAGAAGCCGCCAACGAATTCGACCCATTGTTCGAGGACGTCTACGATTGGTGTGAGTTGCAGAACCTAGACCTCGACACGCTGATCCACGAAGACGGCACGGCGCAGATGGAAATCAACTTCCGTCACGGTGACGCCCTGCATTTGGCCGACCAGATTCTGGTGTTCAAACGGACCATGCGCGAGGCCGCCCTCAAGCACGACGTGGCCGCGACGTTCATGGCCAAGCCGATGACCGGCGAACCGGGCAGCGCCATGCATTTGCACCAGAACGTGATCGATACCGCCACCGGAAAAAACATCTTTTCCAACGACGACGGGACAATGAGCGAATTGTTCCTGTGCCACATCGGAGGCCTGCAAAAATTCATTCCTGAGCTGTTGCCGTTGTTTGCGCCGAACGTCAATTCGTTCCGGCGTTTCCTGCCTGATACCTCGGCGCCGGTGAACGTGGAATGGGGCGAAGAGAACCGTACCGTTGGTTTGCGCGTGCCAGACGCAGGGCCACAAAACCGTCGCGTGGAAAACCGTCTACCGGGCGCCGACGCCAACCCGTACCTGGCGATTGCCGCCAGCTTGCTGTGTGGATTTATCGGCATGGTCGAAGCGATCAATCCCAGCGCGCCCGTGGTTGGCCGTGGTTATGAGCGACGTAATTTGCGTCTGCCGTTGACCATCGAAGACGCACTGGAGCGGATGGAAAACAGCAAGACCATCGAGAAATACCTCGGCAAGAAATTCATCGTCGGCTACGTCGCCGTCAAACGTGCCGAACACGAGAATTTCAAGCGCGTGATCAGCTCCTGGGAACGTGAGTTCCTGCTGTTCGCGGTCTGATAAATACGGAGAACCCAGTATGGGCAACAACACGACACAAACCCGCGAATGGCAGGCCTTGAGCCGCGATCACCACTTGGCGCCGTTCAGTGACTACAAGCAGTTGCAGGAAAAAGGCCCGCGCATCATCACTCGGGCCCAGGGCGTTTATCTGTGGGACAGCGAAGGCCACAAGATCCTCGACGGCATGGCCGGCCTCTGGTGCGTAGCCATAGGTTATGGCCGCGAAGAACTGGCCGATGCCGCCAGCAAACAGATGCGCGAACTGCCTTATTACAACCTGTTCTTCCAGACCGCTCACCCGCCAGTGCTGGAATTGGCCAAGGCCATTTCCGAGATCGCGCCGGAGGGCATGAACCATGTGTTTTTTACGGGTTCGGGTTCTGAAGGCAACGACACCATGTTGCGTATGGTCCGCCACTACTGGGCGATCAAGGGCCAGCCGAATAAAAAAGTAATCATCAGCCGGGTCAACGGTTATCACGGCTCGACGGTAGCCGGCGCCAGTCTGGGCGGCATGACCTACATGCATGAACAGGGCGATTTGCCGATCCCTGGCATCGTGCACATCCCGCAGCCCTACTGGTTCGGCGAAGGCGGTGACATGACCCCGGACGCGTTCGGTATCTGGGCTGCCGAACAGTTGGAAGCAAAGATTCTCGAACTGGGCGTCGACACCGTCGGTGCGTTTATTGCCGAGCCGATTCAAGGCGCTGGGGGGGTGATCGTTCCGCCTGATAGCTACTGGCCGAAGATCAAAGAAGTCCTCGCCAAATACGACATCTTGTTCGTCGCTGACGAAGTGATCTGCGGGTTTGGGCGCACCGGTGAGTGGTTTGGCTCCGATTTTTACGACCTCAAACCGGACATGATGACCATTGCCAAAGGCCTGACCTCCGGCTATATCCCCATGGGCGGCCTGATCGTGAGCGATGAAGTGGTCAAGGTGCTCAACGAAGGCGGTGATTTCAACCACGGCTTCACCTATTCAGGGCATCCGGTGGCGGCTGCGGTCGCTCTGGAAAACATTCGAATCTTGCGCGATGAAAAAATCGTCCAGAGGGTAAAAGCCGAAACGGCACCTTATTTGCAAAAGCGGTTACGTGAACTGAACGATCACCCGCTGGTAGGTGAAGTTCGCGGCGTCGGCTTATTGGGTGCAATTGAGCTGGTGAAGAACAAAGCCACGCGGGAGCGTTATGTCGGCAAAGGAGCGGGAATGATCTGCCGAACGTTCTGCTTTGATAACGGCCTGATTATGCGTGCAGTGGGCGACACGATGATTATTTCGCCACCGTTGGTAATCAGCTTTGCTGAAATTGACGAGTTGGTAGAAAAGGCGCGCACCTGTTTGGACCTGACGTTGCAAGCGCTACAAGGCTAGGGGCCAGGCGGCACAAATAATAAAGATTGAGCAAGGCGGGCTTAGTGGTCTTGTAAACCCGCCCGGGATATCGCCAGACTAGCGACTGTTTCAGCTTTCCAGTCACCGCTACCCAACCGTTAGGGTTTAAAACAATGGAGCTCCACGCATGAAGCTATTTGGCAAGACTCTCCTCGCCTTATCCCTTATGGGCATCGTGGCCGCAGCTGTTCAGGCCGATGATAAAGTGCTGCACGTTTACAACTGGTCCGACTACATCGCGCCGGACACCATCGAAAAATTCACGGCGGAGACGGGTATCAAGGTCGTCTACGACGTGTTTGACAGTAATGAAACCCTCGAAGCCAAGTTGCTCGCCGGTAAGTCGGGTTATGACGTTGTAGTGCCGTCCAACAACTTCCTCGCCAAGCAGATCAAGGCTGGTGTGTATCTGGAGCTGGACAAGTCCAAGCTGCCGAACTGGAAAAATCTTAACGAGAAGTTGCTGGCGACTGTCGGCAAAGCCAGTGACCCAGGCAACAAACATGCGTTCCCGTACATGTGGGGCTCGATCGGTATCGGCTATAACGCTGAAAAGGTCAAAGCCGCACTGGGCGCAGACGCTCCGGTGAATTCATGGGATTTGATCTTCAAGCCAGAGAACGCTGCCAAGCTTAAAGGCTGTGGCATCAGCTTCCTCGACTCGCCAACCGAAATGATGCCGGTCGCCTTGCATTACCTGGGTTTCCCTACCGACACGCAAGACAAAGACCAAATCAAAAAAGCTGAACAGCTGTTTCTCAAAGTTCGTCCATCCGTGGCTTACTTTCATTCCTCGAAGTACATCTCGGACCTGGCCAACGGCAACATCTGCGTAGCAGTCGGTTACTCGGGTGACGTGTATCAGGCCAAAGCCCGCGCAGCTGAAGCTGGCGACAAGGTCAAAATCAGTTACAACATTCCGAAAGAAGGCGCTGGCAGCTTTTACGACATGGTCGCCATTCCTAAGGACGCCGAAAACGTTGAAGGCGCTTACAAATTCATGAACTTCATCATGAAGCCAGAAATTATGGCAGCCATCACCAACAGCGTGCACTTCCCGAATGGCAATGCGGCAGCCACGCCATTGGTTGATAAAGACATCACCAGTGACCCAGGCGTTTACCCACCTGAAGAAATCCAGGCAAAACTGTACGCCATCAGCGATTTGCCAGCGCCAACGCTGCGTTTGCTGACTCGCAGCTGGACCACCATCAAGTCCGGTAAATAACGACTTTCTGTAGGGTCAACTTGTTGGCGAGGCGGCGTGTCAGACAGACCGCTTGAAACCTCGCCAACAAGTTGGCTGCTACAGAGTTTGAAGGCCTCACTGGAAAGGACCCTCCAATGCGTATTATTTTATTTCGCAACACCTTGCTGGCGGGACTGGGCGTGACCCTGGCGGTCAGTGTTTATGCGGCTCCCACTGTGCATATTTATAATTGGTCGGATTACATCGGCGAAACCACGCTGGTGGACTTTGAAGCGGCCACCAGGATCAAACCGGTGTACGACGTTTTTGATTCCAACGAAACCTTAGAGGGCAAACTGCTCGCTGGGCATACCGGTTATGACGTGGTCGTGCCGTCAAATCACTTCTTGGGTAAACAGATCAAGGCCGGGGCGTTTCAGAAGCTCGACAAGACTCAGCTACCCAACTACGTGAATCTCGATCCGGCGCTGCTAAAGCGTCTGGAGAAAAACGATCCAGGTAATCAATACGCCGTCCCTTATCTATGGGGCACTAACGGTATTGGTTACAACGTCGAGAAAGTCAAAGCTGTGCTTGGCGTCGATAAGATCGACTCGTGGGCCATGTTATTTGAACCGGAAAATATCAAAAAGCTTGCAACCTGCGGGGTTGCCTTTCTCGATTCTGCCGATGAAATGATTCCTGCCGTTCTTAACTATATGGGGCTGCCACCCAACAGCGAAGACCCTAAGGACTACGCTAAAGCAGAAGCCAAGTTGCTTGCCGTACGGCCCTATGTGACGTACTTCAACTCGTCGAAATACATTACCGACCTGGCCAATGGCGATATCTGCGTGGCCGCAGGTTTTTCCGGTGACGTGTTCCAGGCACGGGCGCGTGCGGCGGAAGCAGGTAAAGGCGTGAAAATCGCGTACACGATTCCGAAAGAAGGCGGCAACTTGTGGTTCGACATGCTGGCGATCCCCCGTGATGCAAAAAATGTCAAAGAAGCCCATGCCTTCATTAATTACATGCTCAAGCCTGAGGTAATCGCTCAGGTCAGTGACGCTGTCGGTTACGCCAACCCGAACCCGAAGGCTGACGGATTGATGGAGCAGAAGGTACGTACCGACCCTGCGGTTTATCCATCGCAAGAGGTTCTTGATAAGCTTTACGTCAACGCGGAGTTGCCACCCAAGGTACAGCGATTGATGACCCGCAGTTGGACCAAGGTCAAGTCGGGTAAATGAAGAATCCAGGCCCGGCCGTAGTGGTCGGGTTTTAAATTTTGTTGGGAGTCTCACCACATGGCAGTTGCCTCCGGCGCCTATAAGAAAGCCCTCGAAGCTGATCAGCAGCCTAAACAGGTGCTGGTCAAAATTGATCGGGTCACGAAGAAGTTCGACGAGACGATTGCTGTGGACGATGTGTCCTTGCAGATCAACAAAGGCGAGATTTTCGCCTTGCTCGGCGGCTCGGGTTCAGGAAAGTCCACGCTGCTGCGCATGCTTGCAGGCTTCGAACGACCAACCGAGGGGCGAATTTACCTCGACGGTGTGGACATCACCGACATGCCGCCGTACGAGCGGCCGATCAACATGATGTTCCAGTCCTACGCGCTGTTCCCGCACATGACCGTGGCGCAGAACATCGCCTTCGGCCTCAAGCAGGACAAGATTCCGGCGGCTGAAGTCGATGCCCGCGTGGCTGAAATGCTCAAGCTGGTGCAGATGAGCCAGTACGCCAAGCGTAAGCCGCACCAGTTGTCCGGTGGCCAGCGTCAGCGTGTGGCGCTGGCGCGTTCGCTGGCCAAGCGGCCGAAGCTGTTGCTGCTCGACGAACCGATGGGTGCACTGGACAAGAAGCTGCGTTCGCAGATGCAACTGGAGCTGGTCGAGATCATCGAGCGCGTCGGCGTAACCTGCGTCATGGTGACCCACGATCAGGAAGAGGCCATGACCATGGCCGAGCGTATCGCGATCATGCACCTGGGCTGGATCGCCCAGATCGGCAGCCCGATCGACATCTACGAAACCCCGACCAGTCGCCTGGTCTGCGAATTCATCGGCAACGTCAACATCTTCGACGGTGAAGTGATCGACGACGCCGAGGGTCACGCGATCATCACGTGCAAGGACCTCGACCGGAAGATCTATGTCGGCCACGGCATCAGCACCTCGGTGCAGGACAAATCCGTGACCTACGCGATTCGTCCGGAAAAACTGCTGGTGACCCCGACCATGCCGACCTGCGAATACAACTGGTCCAGCGGCAAGGTGCACGATATTGCCTATCTGGGCGGTCACTCGGTGTTCTACGTCGAATTGCCGAGCGGCAAGATCGTCCAGTCGTTCGTCGCCAACGCCGAGCGCCGCGGCCAGCGCCCAACCTGGGGTGACCAGGTTTACGTGTACTGGGAAGACGACAGCGGCGTGGTACTTCGCTCATGAACATGCGCAAATTCAAACGCCGCCTCAATCGAATAATTCCCGGTGGCCGTCAGCTGGTCATCGGGGTCCCGTTCATCTGGCTGTTCATGTTCTTCATGTTGCCGTTCTTCATCGTCCTGAAGATCAGCTTCGCCGAAGCCGACGTGGCCATCCCGCCGTACACCGAGATCTACAACTTCGTTGACCAGAAGCTGCAGGTGCTGCTCAACCTCGGCAACTACGCGATGCTCGGCGACGACGAGCTGTACATCGCCGCCTACCTCGGCTCGTTGAAGATGGCGCTGATCAGCACCGTCCTCTGCCTGCTGATCGGTTACCCGATGGCCTACGCCATCGCCAGCGCCCGCAAAGAGCTGCAAACGGTGCTGGTGCTGCTGATCATGATGCCGACCTGGACCGCGATCCTGATCCGCGTCTACGCGTGGATGGGCATCCTCAGCAACAACGGCCTGCTCAACGGTTTCCTGATGAGCATGGGCTGGATCAACGAACCGCTGCAGATCCTCAACACCAACCTGGCGGTTTACATCGGCGTGGTTTATTCGTACCTGCCGTTCATGATCCTGCCGCTCTACGCCAATCTGGTGAAGCACGACAACAGTCTGCTGGAAGCTGCCTCGGACCTGGGGTCGAGCACCTTCAACAGCTTCTGGAAAATCACCATCCCGCTGTCGAAAAACGGCATCGTCGCCGGCTGCATGCTGGTGTTCATCCCGGTGGTGGGCGAGTTCGTGATCCCGGAACTGCTCGGCGGTCCGGAAACCCTGATGATCGGTAAAGTGCTGTGGCAAGAGTTCTTCAACAACCGTGACTGGCCGGTGGCTTCTGCCCTGGCGGTGGTGATGCTGGCGATCCTGATTGAGCCGATCATCCAGTTCAACCGTAGCCAGGCCATAGAAATGGAGGGCAAAGAATGAAACGCTTCCGTTTCTCTACCTTGATGCTGGTACTTGGCCTGCTGTTCATCTATGCGCCGATGCTGATCCTGGTGATCTACTCGTTCAACGCCTCGAAGCTGGTGACAGTGTGGGGCGGCTGGTCGATCAAGTGGTACGTCGGCCTGCTCGACAACACCCAACTGATGGGCTCGGTGGTGCGCTCGCTGGAAATCGCCTGCTACACGGCAGTGGCGGCGGTGGCACTGGGTACGTTGGCGGCCTTCGTGCTGACCCGTATCACCCACTTCAAGGGGCGTACGTTGTTCGGTGGTCTGGTGACTGCGCCGTTGGTGATGCCGGAAGTGATCACCGGTCTGTCGCTGTTGCTGCTGTTCGTGGCAATGGCGCAGATGATCGGCTGGCCACAGGAGCGCGGCATCATCACCATCTGGATTGCCCACACGACGTTCTGTGCGGCGTATGTGGCGGTGGTTGTGTCGGCGCGTTTGCGTGAGCTGGACCTGTCCATCGAAGAAGCGGCCATGGACCTTGGCGCGCGGCCGTGGAAGGTGTTCTTCCTGATCACCATACCGATGATCGCGCCGTCGCTGGGTGCGGGCGGCATGATGTCGTTTGCCCTGTCGCTGGATGATCTGGTGCTGGCGAGCTTCGTGTCGGGCCCGGGTTCGACGACCTTGCCGATGGAAGTGTTCTCGGCGGTGCGTCTGGGCGTGAAGCCCGAGATCAACGCCGTGGCCAGCCTGATTCTGCTGGCGGTGTCGCTGATGACTTTCCTGGTCTGGTTCTTCAGCCGTCGTGCCGAAGAAGCGCGCAAGCGTGCTATCCAGCAAGCCATCGAAGAAAGCGCTGCCGATTCGTGGAAGCAACCGGACGTGCGCCGCGCACCGGCGCCGGAAGCGGCTTGAGCCTGATGGGTTGATCACATCTTTGTGATCAACCCCAATCCCATTGTAGGAGCCGGCATGCTGGCGATGGTATGTCAGCAACGTTGATGTCGACTGACACACCATCGCCAGCAAGCCGGCTCCTACAAGGATCTACGCAGCCCAAGGCGATTTGCGGATGATCTCGACAAAGTTCATCGGCTTGAACCCTGGCTCGCTGTCCACCAGCACATCGGCATTCACCGTACCAAACGTGGTATCGGGCTTGTGTTTGAAGCCGTTGGCAAACGCACACAGAATGCATTCCTTGAACCCGTCACCCCGTGGATGCGCATGCACCACCGCCTCGCGCTGCGCGGCAGGGAACGCGGCGTAATCAATCCCCAGCACATCCATCTCAACTCCCGCGGTTACCAGCGCCACGTTCGGACGCAGGTGGTGCACCACGCCCGGTGTGGTGTGAAGGGCAATCGACAACCACACTTGCTCGATGTCGTCGTCGCTGAAACCGTAAGGCTTGAGAAACGCTTTGGCCGCGTTGGCGCTGTCCACTTCGAAGCGCTCGTCGTCCGTGCGATGACCTTCCACCAGGCCCAGGTCATGGAACATCGCGCCCACGTATAGCAACTCCGGGTTGTAGGCCAGTTGCTTGCGTTCCCCGCTCAATGCGCCAAACAGAAACACCCGGCGCGAGTGGTGGTAAAGCAGGTCTGATTCGACGTCGCGAATGTATTCGGTGGTGGCCCGGGCCAAGGCGCTGTCAGGGATTTTGATACCGGCGATGGTGCTGCTCATGGTGCTGTCCTCGTTGGGAACGCCGTGGCGGCGCTGATGGAGCCAGTCTGTTCCCGCCCCCGAAACCGAACAATCGATCCATGGCTGCGATCCTTGCCAATGAGCATGCATATCGCGCCAACCTCGCTTGTTGGGCGCGGATTGGCTAAGTTTGCTGCCGGTGAATATGCTTTTGTGGCGAGGGAGCTTGCTCCCGCTGGGCTGCGAAGCGGCCCCAAAAAACCGCAACCGAATTCTGCCAGGCACACGGCGTCCGACGGGTTTGCGACTGCTACGCAGTCGAGCGGGAGCAAGCTCCCTCGCCACAGGTATAGGTGATCTTTAGAGGCGTTCGTACCATGAGTAAAACCGTTGCCATCGTGGTATTCGCCGGCGTTCAGTCCCTGGACGTCACCGGTCCCATGGATGTGTTTTCCGAGGCCAATCGCTTCCTGCCGCCTGCAGACCACTACCGGCTGGACGTGATCGGCGTCGAGCGCGGGGTGATGGCGTGCTCCAACGGGTTGTCGCTCAATGCCCATCGGCATTTCAGCGAGGCGCTGGAGGCGTACGACTTGTTGCTGGTGGCGGGAGGACCGCAGTTGCCGTTCATGGATTTCGGCGCAGCTTTCGATGCCTGGCTGCGGGATGCCAGCGCATTGGCGCAACGTTTCGGCTCGATCTGCAACGGCGCGTTCATGCTGGCCCGGGCCGGATTGCTCGAAGGGCGAACGGTGACGACGCATTGGGGCGATGCAGCAGCGCTCGCGGCGTTGTGTCCTTCGACTCAGGTCGAAGCTGATCGCCTGTACGTGCAGGACGGCGAGCTCTACACCTCGGCCGGGGTCACGGCGGGGATCGACTTGTCGCTGTACCTGCTGGCCCGGGATCACGGCCCGGAAGTCGCGCTCAGCGTGGCCAAACGGCTGGTGGTGTTCACCCAGCGTTCGGGCGGGCAATCACAGTTCAGCCCGTTCCTGACGCCCCACGCGGAGCCGACCTCGGCGGTGGCGCTGGTCCAGCGCTACGTGCTGGCCAACCTGACCGGCGACCTGACCATTGCCGACCTGGCCAACGCCGCCAACATGAGCGCCCGCAACTTCTCCCGGGTGTTTGCCAAGGAAGCGAAAGTCACCCCGGCGGAATTCGTCGAGCGAGCGCGGGTGGACGCGGCGCGGGTGATGCTGGAGAGCACTGCGGCGCCGCTGAAGACCGTGGCATATCAGTGCGGGTTTCGCGATGCCCAGCATATGCGCAGCGTGTTCAATCGCCGGCTGGGTGTGACGCCGCAGCAGTTCAGGTTGAATTTTGCGGCGATGGTTTGAGGCATGAAGTTGTGTGGGGATTGCGGGCCTCTTCGCGAGCAAGCTCGCTCCCACAGGTTATGCGTTGATTGGGAGATCACCGCAGACCTGTGGGAGCGAGCTTGCTCGCGAAAGCGCCCGCCCGGCCAACAAAAATCTAACGCGCCGGCAACAGCTTCAACGTACTCCGCGTATTCGCCGTCACCTCTTCATCATTCAGATGCGCCTGGAAGTAGACCCCTTCGACATACGCCTCCGCCTGATCCTCATAGTGACGGTCAAACGGTACGCCACTCTGCCCCACCGGATTGACCGTCAAGCTGTGCGTCGGGTCGGCGAAGTCGATCAGGCGTCGGGTCGACGGCCCGTAAGTCACTGGCCATGGCGCCGGGCCGATCTTGGCCGAGAGGTTGTTCGGCACCTCGTGCGAGCCGGGCGCCGCGAACGGCCCGACGTTGAAAATCCGCTCCAGCGGCTTTTGCTGCCCCAACGGATGACCATGGGTCAGGGTGTGCGCCGTGCCCCATTGCCATTGGGCGAAATCCGCGCCCAGCGTGGTCTTGAGGTGCGCCATGCTCGCCTGCCACGCCATCTTGACCGTATCGGCACGGGTTTCCCTGGCGGGCGTGCTGCGGTTATCCCACCACGGCGAGTCGGCGTTCGCCGCCAGGCGCGGCAACGCGGCGTCGATCACCCGTGTCGACAACAGCGTTTCGAAAAAGTCATTGCCCAGCTCATCGTGCATCGTCGCGTCAGCCAGGTTGAACAGGAACTGGTTGAACACGGTGGCGCTGGTGGACTCCAGCGGATAGTCGCCCTTCCAGGCGGCCAACTGCTCCACCAGTTTCAGTTCAGCCGGATCGCTCACCACTTCACGCAACACCGGCAACAACGGCGCCAGCAACCGTGGACCGTAGGCCGTGGTGGTGCCCAGTTGCAGTTTCTGACTGGCCTCCAGGTCCCACTTCACGTTTTTGTCGCTGAGCTGGCGGTTGAGCTGCTGTCCGCGATCGGCTAGGTTGTAGTAACCCGGAATCTCGATCCCGGTCGGCGACACGGGCTGGAAGTTGGCCGAGACGATGTAGCCCCGCGCCGGGTTCTCTTCCTGCGGGTTGGCGCTGAACGGGTAGAAACCGTCCTTGTCCGCCTCGGTGGTGCTGCCGTCGAGGATGAACCACGGACGTACGCCCGCCGGACGCTTGGGCAATTGCGCCGCCGCCCACCAGCCGATGTCGCCCTTGGCATTGGCCCAGACGATGTTCAACCCCGGTGCCTGGACTTTCGCGGCGGCAGTGCGCGCCTTGGCCAGGGTGTCGGAGCGGTTGAGCTGGTAGAAACCTTCAAGGATCGGGTTCTGGCTTTCCAGAAACCCCCACCACATGGCGATCGGCGTCTTGCCGGCGGCGCTGCCCAGTGCATCGTTGACGATCGGCCCGTGGGGGGACTGGCGCAGTGTCAGCGTCACCGGTGCCTGGCCCTTGACCGCGATCTGCTGTTCGCTGGTGGTCATGTCCACCCAATTGCCGCGATACCAGACCTGGTTGGCGTTGTCCGGGTTGACCTTTTCGGCGATCAGGTCGAGGTCATCGTTCTGGAACATGGTGATGCTCCAGCCGAAGTCGCGGTTCATCCCCAGCGAGGCGAACGGCATCAACGCCTGGTAGTGCCCATAGAGTTCAAAGCCCGGCGCCGAGAGCTGCGCCTCGTACCACACCGACGGTGCGGAAAAGCGGATATGCGGGTCACCCGCCAGCAACGGCTTGCCGCTCTTGGTGCGGGTGCCGGAGACGACCCAGGCGTTACTGCCCTCGAACTGCGGCAAGCCGTTGTCGGCCAGCACTTGTTCGCTCAGGCGGGCGAGGGCATTGAGGTCTTTCCAGTCGGCACTGGCGAGGGGCGGCGCGGGGTTGTGGCTGTTTTTCGCCAGCACGCCCTTGGGCTGCCAGTCGAGGTCGAAGACGTTGAGGTAGTCGGCACCCAACTGGTCACGCACGTAGGTCAGCAACGGCTCGGTGCGAAACGCCGCGGCAAAACTGTAGGCCATGTAACCGGCGATGCTGATGGTGTCCTGCGCCGTGAACGGGCGCTTGGGAATGCCCAGCACATCGAACTCCACGGGTTTTGCATGGCTGTCCTGATACTGGTTGATGCCATCCAGATAGGCCTGCATGGCGATGAACGCAGGCGACTGTTTGTCCAGGCTGGCGAAGTAGGTTTCGGCACGTTCGCGAATGCGCAGGCTGCGCATCAGTTTGTCGGTGTCGAGCAGTTTCGGCCCCAGCACTTCGGCCAGCTCGCCGCGAGCGAGACGGCGCAGGACTTCCATCTGAAACAACCGATCCTGGGCATGCACGTAACCGAGGGCGCGGTACAGGTCGGTTTCGTTTTCGGCGCGGATGTGCGGGATGCCGCGCTCGTCGTAACGCACGGTGACGGAGCCTTGAAGATGTTGCAGCTCCACCATGCCCTGGCGTGTCGGCTGCTTGCTGTAGACGTACCAGCCGGCGCCTGCAGCGGCTACGGCAATCAGCAGGACGAACGCGATCAGGAGACGTTTCATGGTGATTCCTTGTTCTTGTTATGAGTGGCAGCAATTCCCTGGCGTCACTGTTTACCACGACTCAACACAGCGGCCCATCGCCCGTAGGAGGGATTCGTATGGCCGGGCTTGTCGTTACTTCGTCGTATCCACCGGCCACGGGCAGTAACACCCCACGGCCAGTGTGTGCGTGGCGCTCACCGCGCGGCCCTCGTTCAACGCTTGCAGGATCGGTTCGATAAAGCTGTTGCTCGAATTGCAGGTCAGGCCTTCACTGTAGGGGCCGAAGTAGGCCAGTTTGCCGCTGCGGTCCCAGATCGCCACGGCCGGGCTGGCCGGAATCTGATCCGAACCTGGCAGGACGGTGATGGGTTTCAGGCTGCTCAATGTGCTCGG
This sequence comes from Pseudomonas sp., assembly GCF_028293835.1. Classification (GTDB taxonomy): domain Bacteria; phylum Pseudomonadota; class Gammaproteobacteria; order Pseudomonadales; family Pseudomonadaceae; genus Aquipseudomonas. Next base: position 3,494 of record NZ_JAQGNX010000116.1, on the reverse strand, counting down.
CAATTGGCCGTGGCTGCCGGTTTTTTGCACGGCGTAGAACTCGACGCCTTGCGGGACATACTGCTCGACCAGTTCGCTCAAGTGTTGCTGGTTGCCGACGTTGCACGGGCAGGCCGGGTCCCAGAAGTGCACCAGGCGGATGGCACCGGGGCCGGCGAGGTCGTCAGGCAGGCGCAACGGGTCGCCGGAAAACACGGCGGTATGCTCGCTGTATGCGCGCAGGTAGCGTCCCTGAAACCAGTCATAAGCCGCCCACAACACACCGGCACACACGAGGGCGAGCAGGCTGGCGAGCAGTGTGGCGCGGTAGGGCGAACGCATGGGTTTCGATCCTCGAAGGTCGCCCAGCTTGCCATGCTTGCCTCGACAGATGAATATCGCAGGCCCATAAAGTCTGTTTGGTGTTTTGGAATTGCTCATGTCTGCCACTTTCGACCCTGATCATCTGCGTGCCAGCCTGCGGCCTTTGGTCGAGTGGCAGCCGCTGTCCGAGGAGGCGCTGGCGTATCGACGGTTCTACGGGCTGGATTTTCCGGGGCGTCTGCTGCGCAGTGGGCTTGGGCGGTTCGATGTGGAGAGTTATCAAGTGGTCAGCCAGGTCTGGTGGCCCGAGCGGGCGAAAGCGACGCTGTTTCTGCTCCACGGTTTTTATGATCACACCGGCTTGTACCGGCATGTGATCGAGTGGGCGCTGGATCAGGGGTTTGCAGTGATCGCCTGCGACTTGCCGGGCCACGGGCTGTCCAGCGGCGAACGGGCGAGCATCAAGGATTTTTCCGAGTATCAGGACACGCTGCATGGCTTGTTCATCGAGGCGCGCGCCCTCGGTCTGCCGCAGCCGTGGCACCTGTGCGGGCAGAGCACCGGCGGTGCGATTGTGATTGATCATGTGCTCAACGCGGGCGCGGGCAGCCCGGCGCAGGGGCAGGTGATCCTGTTGTCGCCGCTGGTACGGCCGCGCGCCTGGGGTTGGTCGCAGCTCAGTTATTACCTGCTCAAGCCTTTCGTCAAAGGCATTGCCCGGCGATTCAGCGAGAACTCCAACGACCCGGATTTCCTGCCGTTCCTGCAGGCCGATCCGTTGCAGCCGCTGCGTTTGCCCACCGCCTGGGTCGGCGCGCTGGCGCGCTGGATCAAGTACATCGAATCGTCACCGCGCAGCTTCCGGCGACCGCTGATTGTGCAGGGGCAGGCAGACATGACGGTGGATTGGCAGCACAACCTTGAGGTGCTGAAGGCCAAGTTTGATCGGCCGCAGGTGTTGATGTTGCCCGAGGCGAGGCATCATCTGGCGAATGAGTCGGTGGCGTTGCGCGGGGAGTATTTCGGGTTTTTGACGAAGCGGATCAACGGCCGGAATCTTTAGCGCCAGTCAGTGCCCCATCGCGAGCAGGCTCACTCCTACATTGAAATGCATTCCCCTGTAGGAGTGAGCCTGCTCGCGATGGCGATTTAACAGGAACCAAAAATTACTGGCTGAGGTTCGAAGGACTCTGCCCCACCGCCAACCCCGCCCTAATCGCCGCCAACGCCGCCTGGTAATACGCTTTGCCCTCCGCCGACTCGGCAAACGTGGCGAATTCTTCCAGTTCGTTATCCGACAGGTCGCGATAGACATACAGCAGCGTGTTGTTCAGGTCGCTGCCGATCTGGTCCATCAAACGCTGGCGCTGACCATTCAACATGCCCTGCGCCTGACCACCACCGAGCAGGCCGGGGATCATCGAACTCAAGCTGTCCGCCGCGACGCCGGCAATCGCCAGGCTCACTTCTGCCCCGGCTTCACGCGCCGGCAGCGCCTGGGCCAGGTGACCGATGATCAGCATGCGGCTGTCACTGGCTTCAATCTTCGGCAAGCCTTTGGCGTTCTTCGCCAATTGATCACGGCGGGTCGCCAGCAACTCGGCGGCCACGATCTTCTTGCCCAGGGGCGACTGGAAAAAAGTCAGTGCAGGTTGCGGATCGGCGAGGGTCTTGCGCAACTGCGCTTCGGCACGCTGGTCGACGGCCTGCGGGGCAAAGCGCTGGTTGCTGTTGTTCACCAGCGCCTGAAACACCGCGGGCGGCAAGCTGTTCTGGTAGCGCTGCTGAGCGGCGGAGAGGGCATCGTTGAAATGCGCGCGTTGTTCCGGCCAGCCGGCGACCTTGTACAACTGGTCGTGGCCGTCTGCCCAGGCGGGCAAAACGCAGAACATCAGCAGTGAGAAAAGCAAACGGCGCATAGGGACTCCTGTCAGCAGGCGACTATTCTCCGTGTGGCATACAGACTTGTCGAGAATTCGTATCAAGCCGCTGCGCGGCTCTGTCGGATTTGCTGGCGCAGGAATACTATGCGCGCCATGCAAATACCCTCTGATCACCCGCTGCTGTTACGTATCGTCGACGACCTGGCTGAACACGGCTGGTCGCAGCAGAATATTTTCCTGCCTCTGGGTCTGACCCGGGAGTTGGCGGCTGAGTGCCGTAAACGTGCAGCCGAAGGTGAACTCGCCCCGGCCGCCGTGGGCCGCGGGCCGGCATCGGAGATCCGCGAAGGCATTCGCGGCGACCATATCCAGTGGATCGAGCCGGGCCAGGCCCTGGCCTGCGACAGTTATTTGCAGTTGATGGACAGCCTGCGCGAGGCAATGAACCGCGGTTTGTACCTGGGCCTCGAAGACTTCGAAAGCCACTTCGCGATGTACCCGCCCGGCGCCTTTTACCTCAAGCATGTCGACCGCTTCCGCGACGACGACCGGCGCACGGTGTCGGCGGTGGTGTACCTCAATGACGCCTGGCTGCCGGAGCACGGCGGTCAGTTGCGCATGTACCTCAAGGATGGCGTCGAATACGATGTGGTGCCTACCGGCGGATGCCTGGTGGTGTTCCTGTCGGGCGACGTGCCCCACGAAGTCCTGCCCGCGACCCGCGATCGCCTGTCATTGACCGGCTGGTTCCGGCGCCGTGGCAACGAGCCGTTCTGATCATGCAGAAAATCCTGGTAAGCCGTTGTCTGCTGGGCCACCGCGTACGTTACGACGGCGAGGCCAGCGGGCCGTTTGATCTGCTTCAGCAGTGGATCGACGAAGGTCGCGTCGTACCGTTATGCCCGGAAGTCGCCGGTGGCTTGCCGACGCCCCGTGCGGCGGCAGAGATTCCGGGCGGGCAGGGCGCCGAAGTGTTGGACGGGCAGGCGTCGGTGATCACCACCGAGGGCGAGGATGTCAGCGATGCGTTTCTGTCCGGCGCGTATCAGGCACTGGCGCTGGCGCAGCAACACGGCATCCGCATCGCCGTGCTCAAGGCCAACAGCCCGTCCTGCGGCAATGTGCTGACCTATGACGGGACGTTCAGTGGGGTGAAGGTCAGCGGCGAGGGCGTCACTGCGGCGCTGCTCAAACGTCATGGCGTGCAAGTCTTCAGCGAACTCGAACTGGCCGAAGCCGCCACCGCGTACCAGGCACTGTAGGAGCCGGCTTGCGGGCGATACCGATTTAACATTCAACACATACGTC
>NZ_JAQGNX010000127.1 GCF_028293835.1 Pseudomonas sp. | reverse complement strand
AGGAAGGCTAAAACGGCTATTTAAAGCCGACGAAAAACACCCCTGACGGCTCATAAAAAATCTCTCTTACAAATAAGCTGCTCACGGTGTGCTGTGCAATACCGTAGCGCCCGCGTCCACGGAGGGTATCGTGGCGTTTTTAGACTAAAACAGGTGTAAACCTATTTCAGGACTAGACACACTGCGTTTACGGGCGGGAAGCGATCTCGTCCAAATGGTTGAGCAGGTCAAGTGGATCTTCATAAACCCTCAAAGCTCCCGCTCGTTCAAGCTCACCGATGTCATAACCGCCAGATAACAAACCGATTCCCGTGGCTTTGCACCTTCGAGCCGCAAGCATGTCCCAGATTGCGTCGCCAATAACGAGACATTCTTCGATTGGGACATCCATCTTATGCGCCGCAGCCAAGAACAGATCCGGATCGGGCTTACCGTATTTCACATCATCACGAGAAATAACGTTGATATCATCAAAATCTAAATTCAAGGCCTTCAGATTGATTTTTACGGTGTCTACACCTCCGCTCGATGCGATACACCATTTGAACTTGTCTTGGCTGAGTGATTCAAGAAGCTCCACCGCGCCGGGTAACGCGATGATCTGACCTTTAAGCCTATCGTACGCTTTTGCATGTTTCTCACTTAACCGCTGAGCTTGCTCGGCGCTGATACTCAGTCCGGTTTCGCGTGATAACGACTTCAACATAAGCCCACCGCTCATACCGATCTTCCTGTGAATGCGCCACATCGCCAAGGGTATTTGTTCGGAGTCGAGCGCCTCTTTCCATGCGCTCACATTTTGATAAACGCTATCGGTAAGAGTACCGTCCAGGTCGAATATGAAAGATGTCCGCGATGGCATAGACGTACCCATTCGTAATGATATTGCCCGTATATTTACTGATTTCCAGATTTTCGGAAAATTCCTAAAGAATCAGCTCTGCACGGACAAGTGGTCTATCGCTGACGCACCAGCCTTGAATAAAAAGGTTCCAGAAAGGATGGTCAATCAAGTTCTTCAGCACGCGCCAGGCAAGTAGACAACATAACCGAACTCGATCAACGACTCGCTGCCTGGCACTGCAGTTAGCAACACCACAATGCGACTATTTACCCGGAACAAGTGAAAACGCACCGAACACAATCATCGCTCCCATGATCAGGAAACTGAGTGCGAATGCCCACTTCATCGTGTACTTCTGGTGGTCACTGAACTCCACCCCGGCCAAACCACAGAGCAGATAGGTAGAAGCCACGAGAGGACTCAGCAAATGGACGGGCGAACCAATCAACGATGCACGACCGATTTCCGCATGGCTGATGCCATAAGCTTCCGCAGCCTTGGCCAATACCGGGAGAACACCGTAGTAAAAAGCATCGTTGGACATGAAAAACGTGCCGGGGATACTGGCCAACGCAGTGATTGGCGCCATGTAAGGGCCCCAAGTCTGCGGAAGTAACGCCAGGAAGCTCGCAGACATCGCATTGACCATGCCCGTGCCTGACAGGATGCCGGCAAGAATACCCGCCGCCAGGAAGATCGCGATTTGGTTTAGTGCGGTCGGCGCGTGAGCGGCAATCCGGCGACGTTGATCCGCCATATGTGGATAGTTGATTACCAGGCCAATGGAGAACGCAACCATAAACATGATAGCCAGTGGTAACAATTCCATTACCAAGCCCACCATCAGCACAATGGTAAGCAACGCATTTAACCAGAACAGCTTAGGACGGCGCAGATCTGCATCTTCCTGTGACATGGACGGTAGGCCTGTGACATCGTCATCGTAGGAGACCACCTCAGCGTCATCTGGCAGCGTGAGTTTGCCCAAGCGGCTACGTTCACGAAGACCAATGTAGTAAGCCAGTGCCATTACACCAAGGAAGCCGACCACCAAGGACGGGATGATTGGCTGGAACAGGTCTGACGTTTCGACTTGCAGCGAAGCGGCGGCGCGAGCAAGCGGTCCGCCCCACGGAAGCAGATTGGTCACGCTGGCGGCCAATATCACCACACATGTAAGCGCAAGGGGATTGAGCCGCAACCGCTTGAACAGCGGCAGCATTGCCGTGACGGTAATCATGTAAGTGGTTGAGCCATCACCGTCGAGCGAAACCATACCTGCCAACAGGGTGGAAAAAATCACCGCCTTGACCGGATCCCCTTTGATGATTTTCAGAAAAGTGCGAATGACGGGATCAAACAGTCCGGTGTCGAACATCATCCCGAAATAGAGAATGGCGAACATCACCATGATTGCAGTGGGTGCAACCTTCTTCAGGCCATCGACCATCATGTTGCCCATCTCTGGGCCGAAGCCACCAATCAGGGCGAAGACAATCGGTGTAATTGTGAGCGCGACCAAGGGCGAAAGCCGCTTGGTCATGATCAAGGCCATAAAGGTCACGATCATGCCGTAACCAAGCAAAGACAGCATTTGTATCTCCTCGACTAGAAGTACAATTGTTTTTGTGTTTTAGCGCCAAAGCGCATTCGAGAATTACATCGGCTACAGCGGGGTCCAGTAGTTAAGTACCGAGACAACGACTGTCAGCTCATGTGCAAGCCGCCGTTGATTGAAAAGTCAGCGCCATTCGCGTAGCCGGATTCTTCGGAGGCTAGCCAGGAACACATTGCCGCGATCTCTTCAGGCGTACCCAGGCGCCGTGAAGGAATCTCGTTAATGATGCGATCCATGACGTTCACAGTGGTGACCGACTTGAGTTTCGCGGTTGCCACGTAACCTGGGGACACGGTGTTGACAGTAACCCCACGAGACCCGACTTCTTTAGCCAACGCACGAGTGAAACCTCGAATCGCCGATTTAGCAGTAGAGTAGTTCACCTGCCCTACTTGCCCAAGCTGTGCATTGACCGACGAAATATTGATAACTCGCCCCCAGCCGCGGGAGACCATGCCGTCAATGACTTGCTTGGTCACGTTGAATAGCGAGTTGAGGTTGGTATCGATGACGGTCTTCCAGTCGCCCGGCTGCATGTCACGGAACATTACGTTGCATGCGGTGCCTGCATTGTTCACGAGCACATCAACGGGGCCTACGTCGTTGGTAATCTTTTCGAAAGCGAGCTTCGACGATTCCCAGTCAGCGACGTTGCCTTCAGAGGCAACGAAGTCAAAACCTAACTTCTTTTGGTCGGCGAGCCAGGCAGTTTTGCGCGCTGAATTCGGGCCACAGCCAACCACGACAGTGAAGCCATCTTTGGCAAGACGCTGACATACAGCGGTACCTAGACCACCCATACCCGCTGTGACATAAGCGATGCGCTTAGGCATAAGAACACTCCTGTTTTGTTTTTGTTGGGAGTACGACGAATGAGCCGTTGGACTACTGACCGTACTAAACGCTACCCAAAATTGTTTTGCAAGGCGACGCAGTACAATTCTCCAAAAGGCAACGTTTATTACAGACGGAATGGTGTGCTCGACGAATATTCAGGTCATTCATCTCCCAAACGGCTTAAATATCACCTTAAAACATGGCACAGTTGACGCACAGCGTAACGCTCATCCGATTTGCACTTATACACCCTTAAAAGCTGTTCTCCCTAGGAGAACGCAGCCTGGTTTCGGCCCACACCTTTCGTTTAGCCAGCCGAGCCCTTCGTTAGTAGCAATCAGCTGAAGGACATGACCTGACCCTCAAAAATGGAAGGAGCGACCTTAGGCGTCCAAGCGGGCGCGAAGCTTCAGCACTGCGCTGTCTGGCGTAGTAAGAATGCTCAACGTCGTTGCTTTCCTGGTCCTCATCGCAGCGCTCACCATGGAGAACTGTGCGAAGCACACCAAATCCTGATCTTCGATTTCTTTTACAAGGTCAGTAATCAATTGGTCGTGCAAATCGCTTTGACCTGAACGCAAGGCTTCAAATGCTTTTGGACAGGTAAAGGCCGTTAATGCGATTGGATGGCCTGCCAATTGTGCTGCTTGGCTGAACTCGTCGGTGATCGAATCGATAGCAGGAGGAAATGTGGCCACGACGGCGATCCGAGAGGCTTGGGAGAGCGCTTCATCAATCATGGCTTCATTAGGCTTGAGCACCGGAATCAAGAGCTCGTTTTTGCACAAATCAATAGCCTCGCCAAATGCCGAGCACGTAAACAGAATTCCATCTGCCCCCGCTCGTACGGCGTACTGAGCAAGAGCGAGGAATCGCTGTTTTAACGCCTCGGTGAGGCTTCCAGCCGCCGCCAGGTCTTTGGATAAAGAGTCTTCCAGCAAGTTGGCCAACTCCGCCTCAGGCCAAAGCCTGGCGAAGGCTCGGTTGATCGGTTCAATGGCGACGGGGGTGGCATGGATGAGGAAAATACGTTTGGTTGTCATGGCGATCCTGTCTGTTCGTTCGTATTCTGGCAACTGAAGCGTTAGCGCATGCCGTAGGTGATGAATCGTTGGTATAGTATTTTGGTGCTACGGAATGCAATTACGATTGCTCCCGATAACGTAATCTCCAGGCGCTATGACCCGAATGAAGCCGATGATAAAAAAGGATCTCGCAGAGCAATTGGCCCCCAAGATCATCGATATGGCGCGGGCGCGGTCCATGCGTGCAGGTGACCCGTTGCGCGAAGAAGCGTTTGCCAAAGAACTCGGAGTTTCGCGGTCCCCCGTCCGCCGTGGTTTTGCTTTGCTTGAGGAACTGGGTCTTGCCACTAAAGAGCCAAATCGGGGCTATTTCCTTACTCGTGATGCACGCACCATTGATACCGGAAATCTGCCTTTGGAGGTCGACCCCTTCGAGGACTTTTACCTGCGGGTCGTCGACGATGTGCTTCGAGGTGACGTGCCAACGACCTTCTTCGAGGCAGAACTGATTCGCCGTTACGAAGTCCCTCGGGGACAACTCATCAAAGTGCTCAACCGCCTGGCCAACGAAGCCATGATTGAGCGCAAGCCTGGACAAGGTTGGGTAATCAATAACTTCCTTCACGACTCCAAGGCCCACATCCAGAGCTATCGGTTCCGCATGGCGATTGAGCCGGCAGCCATTCTTGAACCGGGGTACGTCGTGGATAAGGCTGCGTTCGCAAAAGCGCGCCGGACGCAACAAGAAATGCTCGACGGCGATATCTTCAAGCTTTCCCGTTCCCAGCTTTTCCAAATCGGTGCGCAGCTTCATGAGCTGATTGTCCGATGCTCGGGAAATGCATTTTTCCTTGAGGCGATCAGGCGTCAAAACCAGCTGCGACGTTTCATGGCGTACAAAGCCAATGTCGACAGGCCTCGACTGATCACTCAATGCAAAGAGCATATTCACTTGCTCGATCTCATCGAAACGGGGCACCGCGAGGAGGCGGCAAACTTTCTGCGCAACCACCTGGATATTGTTGGCCGCCTGAAAACGGACAAAGAGGCCAAGGATGAACTGGCGCAGCAGAAGATCCTTGATGCCTTGGTAGCCACATAGACACACAGGTCTGTCGTTTTAAAGGACATAAACACTCCGAGCGTCAGTAAAAAAGCATTCATGAAAACAAATGTTGCACAGACTGGATATTGATGCAATAAAATGCAATATGTCAGGACAGCAACAGGCGGCTTGAGACCGGAAAGCGACTGAGTCGCCAGACGGTAATGGCGAGGCAAGCGTCTTGACGATATTGTATTTCGTGTAGACGAGGTACATAAATTCCCTGGCAACCCTACGGCCTGCCTCAGCTTCGAATAAAAAAGTTAGGAGAGTGTGATGCGTATTCTTGTTCTACCCTGCGACGGTATCGGCCCTGAAATCGTTGAATCCTCGATGTCGGTTCTTCACGCAGTAAATAAAAGGTATAGCCTGGGCTTGACGTTTGACTACGACGACGTCGGCTTCAAAAGTCTCGAAAAGCACGGGACTACCCTGCGCGACGAAATCCTTGAAAAGGCCAAGACATACGACGGCATCATCTTGGGCACCCAATCCCATGCCGATTATCCGGTGCCGGAAAAAGGCGGCCGTAACGTATCTGCCGGTTTCCGTATCGGTCTTGATCTGTACGCAAACGTTCGTCCTGCACGCACTCGTCCTTTCCTGACTTCGAACATGAAGGAAGGCAAGACCATGGATCTAGTGATCATGCGTGAAGCCACCGAAGGCTTCTATCCAGACCGCAACATGAGCCGTGGCTGGGGGGAGGTAATGCCTACCCCGGACATGGCACTGTCGACTCGTAAAATCACCCGCCATTGCAGCGAACGCATTGCACGTCGGGCATTCGAGCTGGCAATGAAGCGCAACAAGAAAGTTACCGCTATCCACAAAGCCAACAGCTTCCACATGACCGATGGCCTGTTCCTGGAAGCGGTGCGTCACGTCGCTCAAGACTTCCCTGAAGTACAGCTCGACGACCTGCTGGTTGATGCCTCTACCGCGCACTTGGTGCGAACCCCAGAGCGCTTCGACGTATTGGTCGCGACCAACTTCTACGGCGACATTATCAGCGACTTGGCGAGCGAGTTATCTGGCAGTCTCGGCCTTGCAGGCTCGATGATGGCCAGTGATGTTCACTGTTGCGCCCAGGCTCAGCACGGTTCGGCCCCAGATATCGCGGGCAAGGACATTGCCAACCCAGTGTCGATGATTCTGTCTGTGGCCATGCTGCTGCAGTGGATGGGTGAGCAACGTAACAACGGAGATCTGTTGGCTGCCGCCGCAGAGATGGATCGTGCGATTGACGTCGTCTTGGAAAGCCCAGAAAAGCGCACCCCTGATTTGGGTGGAAAGCTGGGCACCAAGGCGTTTGGAGAAGAAGTGGCCAAGGTTATCCTGGCGTGACTGACAGAGGGGCAAGCCGTCCTGTGTTGCCCCGCTTCGCTATCCAGGCGCTTCCATACCAACAAGAATTCAACGTTCAATCATCGTGGGCACTGAGCGCAATGATTGAAGTGGGGAGGATTTGCAGTGACTCAATTGTTACTGGGCTGCATTGCCGACGATTTTACCGGAGGCACCGACCTTGCCAGCACGCTGGTTCGTGGCGGCATGCGCACTCTGCAGGTTATTGGTGTTCCTAAAGGCACCATCCCGAACGATATAGATGCAGTGGTTGTTGCACTAAAGACACGCACCTTGCCGGCTGAAGACGCGGTAAGGGAATCGCTTGAGGCGTTGGAGTGGCTTAAACAAATCGGATGTCGCCAGTATTTCTTCAAATACTGTTCGACGTTTGACTCTACCCCTGAAGGTAATATCGGCCCGGTGGCCGACGCCATGATGGGGTCCCTCGGAATCGACTTCGCCATTGCCTGTCCGGCGGTTCCCGAGAACAAACGTACCGTCTATTTAGGTCATCTATTTGTGGATGACACGTTGCTCAGCGAATCTGGAATGAGAAATCACCCGCTGACTCCAATGACAGATTCAAATCTGGTACGTGTCCTTCAACAGCAAACCAGGAGAAAGGTTGGTTTGGTGCCCCATAGCGCCGTATCCAAGGGCAACCGTTTTCTCGAAAAAACCATGGCCACAATCAAGGATTCCGGCTGCTCCTATGCAATTGTCGATGCCGTTTCCGACGATGACTTACGGGCGATCTCCGTCGTTATCCAAGACCATATGCTGATCACGGGTGGCTCGGGGATAGCGCTTGGGTTGCCCGAAAACTTCGCCCGAAAAGGACTGCTGGTTCGTAGCGAAGCGGCTTCTGAACTTCCATCGGTTGGTGGGCTAAGTGCAGTGCTTTCCGGTAGTTGCTCTGTTGCGACCAATGCGCAAGTAGAGCACTGGCAGTTCGGCCGACCAAGCTTTCAGCTTGACCCTATTGCGCTGTCAAAAGGCGAGGATCAGGTTACCCAGGCGCTGGAGTGGGCGAGCTCCCTCATTCAGACAGAGCCCGTCCTTATTTACGGAAGTGCTAAACCAGAAGTCGTTAAAGCGGCGCAACAACTACTCGGTGTCGAGGCTGCCGGGCAGATTGTAGAAGATGCGCTGTCTCGTATCGCTTCAGGCTTGGTAGCGCTCGGTGTCAGGAAACTTGTGGTTGCCGGTGGCGAAACTTCAGGGGCGGTAGTCAAGGCGTTAAACATTGAAGCCTTGCGCATCGGTGCGCCGATTGATCCTGGCGTACCCTGGACTGTTGGCCTGCGAGATGTGCCCATCGCCCTCGCGTTGAAGTCTGGCAATTTCGGAACAGTGGACTTCTTTGAGAAAGCATTGGGGGTCGTGCAATGAATGAAAACAAACTTCGCGAACAAATTGTGCTGCTCGGTAAGTCCATGTATGACCGTGGACTTACTCACGGAGGCACAGGGAACATTAGCGCGAGGGTAGACGACGGTTGGCTTCTGACGCCAACTGGATCCTCATTGGGCAGGCTTGATCCTGCTCGGTTGTCGAAGCTTGATTGGAACGGGCGTCACCTCAGTGGTGACAAACCTTCCAAAGAGGCCCTGCTGCATTTAGCAATGTACGAAGAACGCCCTACCAGCGGTGCCGTCGTGCATCTGCACTCGACTCACTCTGTTGCCGTATCTGTGCTGGACGGGCTTGATCCCGAAGACTTGCTACCTGCGATTACCGCCTACTACGCAATGCGCATTGGTAAACTTCCGCTCGTTCCGTATTACGCTCCAGGTGACCCGGCGTTGGCTGACGCAGTGCGCGTATTCTCCGGAAAGCACCACGCCATGCTGTTGGCACACCACGGCCCGGTGGTAGCGGGTTCTGATCTGAGCGCCGCCGTGGATGCCACCGAAGAACTCGAAGCGACAGCGCAGCTTTTTCTGCTGATTTTTCAACATAAATTCAAGACGCTGACACCTGAGCAGATTGCTGATTTGCAACGACGGTATCCATAGCGCTAAGCGAGATAACACATGCGCCACGACCTGCTGAGCCTTGAAATTTTCATGGCAGTTGCTGAGCAGAGAAACCTGACCAAGGCAGCTCAACGCTGTCACTTGGCGACCTCTGCCGTTAGCAAACGGATCAGTGAACTGGAAATAAAAGTCGGGGCAAGTCTGTTCGTCAGATACCCACGAGGTATGGAACTCACCCCTGCTGGTCAGTCCCTACGACACTACACCGTGCAACTGATGGAAACGCTGCAGCGCATGGATTCCGAGCTTGGCGAATACGGATCAGGCACTAAAGGCCATATCCGTCTGCACGCCATTACTTCAGCACTCGCGCAACATCTCACCATCGACATCGGCCGATTCCTGAGTAGTTACCCCGAAATCAAATTCGACATCGAAGAGCGTGTCGGTGCAGCCATTGTCAGGGCGGTGGCGGACGGACGCGCTGACGTGGGGATTATTGCCGAGCAAACACCGGTAATGGGGCTTGAATCAATTGCCTATCGAACTGACGAACTGGTCGTTGCTGTCTGCGAGACGCACCCCCTGGCCGCCTACTCAGGCGTCAGGTTCGAGCAGGCGCTGACCTATGAATTTATTGGCCCGCATCAGGAAAGCTCCGTACACAACCTGCTCTCAGAGCATGCCAGCAAGCTTGGCACATCTGTACGGCAGCGAATCCGTGTCACCAGTTTCGAATGCATGTGCCAGATGGCGGCCGCCAATCTCGGCATCTGTATCCTGCCGCGGGACGTACTTAAGCGATATATCAGGCCCTTGCACTTGCACGCTGTAGCGCTGGAAGAAACCTGGGCCCACCGGCAATTGAATATCGTCGCTCGAAATTTTGAAGCGCTGGCCCCAACGGCGAAGGCGTTCGTCGGGCACCTAACGGCCTAACGTTCGTGTGCGAAGAACGACACCTTCTTTAAGGATCAATTTTCGTCCGCGGGTTGGTTGATTAGCATCAGCCTATCAAACGGTGCCAAACACCCGCCTCGATCCACGAACGCAGTGCAGGTCATATGATTTCAGCCATCGACCCTCGGTTTCTCAACCACCTGAACGTGGGTGAGCGTCAATACGCCTTTATTGATCTCAAACGAGTCGTACCAGCAGAGAATCTCGCAACCCTCCCCTACTCCCTGCGAATTTTGTTGGAAAACGTAGCCCGCTGTTCTCCAGACGCGCTGCCAGACTTTCTGGAATGTCTGGACACCCAGCGAGCCGACTGCGAAGTGCCATTCTTCCCCAATCGATTGATGTTTCACGACACCACCTGCTTGCCGGCGCTCGCTGACTTTGCAGGCATGCGGGACATGGTGCATGAGATGGGAGGCAAATCCGCCACGATGAACCCGATGATCCCTGCCGTACTGACCATCGACCACTCCGTCATCGTAGAAAGTTATGCCCAACCGGACTCAGCCGAGCGCAATCTGGATATCGACTACCGACGGAATTCGGAGCGTTATCGATTCATTAAATGGGCGCAGGAAAGCCTGGATAACTTCAAGGTAGTACCGCCTGGCACGGGCATCATTCACCAAGTCAACATGGAATCTCTGGGCACGGTCGTTTGGGAAAGCCGTACCACTGATGGCGAGCCGTTGTTGCACCCGGACAACATGGTCGCGACCGACAGCCACACACCCATGATCAACGCCATTGGCATTCTGGGCTGGGGCGTCGGTGGTCTTGAAGGGCAGGCAGCCATGCTGGGCGAGCCCGTACCTATCAGGTTCCCCGAAGTCATTGGTATCCGCCTGACCAATCGCCTGCGCCCTGGGGTGACTGCAACGGACTTAGCGTTGCGAATGACGCAAATTCTGCGTGCCCGGGGCGTCGTGGGTAAATTCGTTGAGTTCTGCGGCCCTGGCTTGTCAGGACTGAGTTGGGCGGCTCGCGGCACGCTTTCTAATATGGCACCGGAGTACGGCGCTACGGTGGTGTTTTTCCCGTTCGACGACACCACCATGCAGTACATGCGTCTTACAGGTCGTGACGATGACACGCTGGCGAAAATAGACGCCTACCTTGGCGTGCAATCGCTTTGGCGCCATGACGACGATCCTGAACCCGAGTTCACAGAAGTGATCGATCTTGACCTGGATGCCATTGAGTTAAGCGTTGCGGGCCCTCACCAGCCACACCAGTGGCACAAGCTTGCCGATGCAGCTCAGTCTTTTCGCCACGACATCATGGGCGAGAGCGCCGAGATCATAGCCACCTCCGCCGACAGGACCGCGACCTTTTTTGAGCCTTCGTTTGGCGAACCGATCACCCATGGCGCGATCTCGCTAGCTGCCATTACCAGTTGCACAAACACCGCAAACCCAAGCCAGATGATTCAAGCGGGACTGCTTGCGCGCAACGCCAGAGCCCGCGGCTTGCAGCGTAAACCTTGGGTGAAAACTTCACTTTCGCCTGGCTCGCAGGTTGTCGCGGACTACCTTGAGAAGGCCGACCTGATGGTTGATTTCTCCGCCCTGGGCTTCGATCTGGCCGGCTTTGGCTGCATGACCTGTATCGGTAACTCCGGGAAACTGGAGTCGCATATGGAAGCGTTTTCAGACGACGGACTGAAGACAGTGGTCGTGCTGTCTGGAAACCGTAACTTCGAAGGCCGGGTCAATCCAAAAGTGCAGATAGGTTATCTGGCATCCCCTGCTCTGGTGGTGGCGTATGCCATCGCTGGAACTATTGATACGGATATTCAGCATGATCCATTGGGACGGGATGCGGACGGTAACGATGTATTCCTGCGTGAGCTGATGCCGCACGAAGACGAAGTAAATGCATTGGTCGAGCGCACTGTATTGCCGGAGCTGTTTCGCAAGCGCAATGCAACGCTGTGGGATGGCACCCATCACTGGCAACAACTGCCGGCGATTGGCAGCGTTCAATTCCCATGGAATCCCGCGTCCACCTATCTGCGCCGACCGGTCTACTTGCAAGGGCTCAGCCCCCTGCCCGCTGATTCACTGACCATCAAGGGTGCTAGACCATTGATGGTATTGGGCGATAACGTCACGACTGACCATATCTCCCCTGCCAGTGCAATTCCAAGCGACAGCCAGGCCGGCCAGTGGCTGCTTGATCGTGGCGAAGCGGTGGACGATCTGAATCAATATTCGACTCGACGTAGCAACCATGAAGTGATGATGCGCGGGGCCTTCGTCAACCGGGCGGTGAAAAACCTCCTGTTGTCGGAGCAGCCAGCTGCAGGCGGCTGGGCAAAAAGCGTTTCGGGCGATGTGAGGCGGGTGTATGACGCGGCGCGTACTTATGTAAAGAGCAACGTCCCTCTGCTCATATTCGCCGGCTTCAACTACGGCGCAGGGTCGAGCAGAGACTGGGCAGCTAAAGCCCAGGCAACGCTAGGCGTAAAGGCGGTGATCGCTCGCAGCTTCGAACGGATACACCGTAGTAACCTGATCGGCATGGGTGTGTTCCCCATCGAGTTCCATACCAGCGAAAGCGCTACAAACCTGAGACTCGACGGATCGGAATACTTTGATCTTCAGGGGCTCGACATTTTAACGGTTGGGGTCAACCCTATTCGCTTGCTGATTACTCGAAATGCCGAGCAACGTATCTTCGAGTTGGTTTTGAAAATCGACTCCAGGCAGGAAATTCTTTACCTGCGTCACGGCGGAATACTTCCTTACGTTGTGAGAAAAGTTGTCGCCAATACAAGAACGCATGATGCCGGCCTAATCACCTGACTCGTTGAATGAGAGAACTCGCCATGTATGCATACGTAGGGTCTCGCACCACGCGAGAAAGGAACGCTCGTGGTGAGGGGATTTGTGTCTATAAGGTTGATAACGCGACAGGTAAATTGACTCACATACAACGCGTAGAAGGCCTGATTAATCCGTCCTTTCTCGCATTGAACAAGAATCAGGACAAACTGTACTGTGTCCACGGTGATCGCGAAGAGGCCAGTGCATTTGCGGTCAACCAAGACGGGACATTGTCACTGTTGAATACCGTTACCACCGGTGGACTCAACCCGGTGCACCTTGCTATCGACTCCGGTAACCGCTTTTTGGTCATCAGCAACCATTCAAGCGGTTCACTCGCCGTTGTTGAAATCCTTGGGGACGGAAAACTTGGGGCAATTGTGCAAAGCACAGCAATGGAGGGGCCAATCGGCCCGCATCGCGTGGAGCAAAATGGGTCGAAACCTCATTTCAATCCGTTTGATCCGAGCGGCCGTTTTGTCATAGTCCCGGACAAGGGGCTAGACAGGATTTTCAGCTTTGAATTTAATGGGATGACCGGCGGGTTCAAGCCAGCTGATATTCCCCACGTTGTAGCGCGAGAAGGCGCCGGCCCTCGGCACGTTGCGTTTCACCCTTCGCTGCCCCGTGTTTACGCAATTAACGAACTCGACTCGACCGTGGCCACCTACGATTTCAACCAGAACACCGGGGCGCTTACCGCCCTACAGGTACTTTCTGCCTTGCCTGAAAGCTTCGTGGGAACTAGCCGAGCGGCTGAGATCGAAGTGGATAAAACCGGACGGTTTCTTTACGCGTCCAATCGCGGCTACGACAGCATCGCCCTGTTCTGCATTGACCAGAAGAGTGGGCTGCTCAAGTTCGTGGAGGCTTTCCCCAGTGGTGGGAAGACGCCTCGCTTCTTCGCGCTCAGCCCGTCAGGCGAATTCCTGTATGCGGCCAATGAAGACACCGACACCATAATCACTTTCTCAGTTGATCTGGAGACGGGCCGCCTGACCCAGACAGAACAAACCGTTAAGACCGGCAGTCCTGTGTGTATGGTATTTGCTGACCGAGCGTGTCACGCATGATCGGTAGATGCTTGATCCTCAACGCGCAACCGCAAGATCGGCGACTTGTGGGCAAACGATCCACTGAGATGACGCTTCATCAAATGCGCCGCTTCAAGGTTATTCCCCTGCTCTACCAGCTCGATCATCTGGATATGCTCGGCACACTGCTTGTAGAGCCGCTTGCGGTCGATCATCGAGCGGTATTCGATCAGGCGTCGCATGTTGTTCATCTGTTTAAGGATCATCAGGTAGAGCGGGTTACCAGAAAGCTTGATGAAGTCCTCATGAAATCGAATGCCGTTCCTGAGTAGCACATCCGCGGGAAGCGTATCGATCCCTCCATCGAGCATGTCCTGCTGCTCTTTCTTGAGACGGCGCAACGTCTCCATGTCGTGCTGGTAGGTCGATTCGAGTAACGCCGCAGGTTCGATGAGCGATCGTATCTTGTAGATCTGTTCCAGGGTTTCAGGCGTCTTGGCAACGTCCAGGAAGCGCCAGCCATAACCCGGCTTTGGCTCTACCCAACCGACCTTTGCTGCACGGTTGAGGATATCAATGACCTGAACCTTGGTCAGGTTATACCGATTGCGCAGGAACTGCTCGGTGACCTCCTGCGGGATCTGGTTATTCAGCCAGTCTTCGGAAAGCCGGTAATATTCCTCCGGCTCTTCAAGTGATCTCACTTCGTCATTGGGTGCTTCAGCTTCGTGGGCCTGTTCCAGAACAAAGAAGCCTCGGTTGGCAAACTGCTCCAGGTATCCGTCGTTCGCAAGCATCAGCAACGCGTCACGGGCCGGCGACCGTGACACCTTGAATTCGTCCGCCACTTTTTGAGCGCTCATGTGAGCCCCCACTCCAAGCTCTCGCACCTGAATTTTCTGACGGATTTCTGCGACGATTCTTTGGACCAACGCGCTTGAAGCCATTCTCGACCCACTGACTTGTTAAAACCTGAACTAGGAGCCTGGTGGTGGCTCGGCCATTGCCATCGGAGTATACGGCCCGCGACTGATTTCTGAAGCGTTTTCAAATCTGGAAGTGCCTGACCATTGTGTTGAGTTCCGAGGCCAGGTTAGCAAGCGACTGGGACGCTGCGGTTGTTTGATGCGAGCCCTCTGAAGACTGGATCGACAGTTCTCGTATGTTGAGCAGGTTCTGGTCCACCGACCGAGCAACGTGAGCTTGCTCTTCAGCAGCAGACGTGATGACCAGATTTCGGTCATTGATCTCATCATTGGCCGCGACGAGTTCCGCCAGCGCGGTCTTCGCCTGCTCTGCAAGCTCCAGGGTCTTTTGCGTCATGTCACTGCTGTTCTGCATGGTACTCACTGCATCGGCAGTGCCCGTCTGAATACCGCCGATCATCGCCTCGATTTCCCGGGTGGACTGCGCGGTGCGATGTGCCAATGCTCGAACTTCATCCGCCACCACAGCAAAACCCCGACCAGCTTCACCTGCTCGTGCAGCTTCGATTGCAGCATTGAGTGCCAGCAGGTTGGTTTGCTCTGCGATGGTACGGATTACATCAAGCACCTTGCCAATACCTTGGGCTTGATCGGCCAACCCGCCAACCTGCTTCGAACCGACTTCTACATCGCGCGTCAGCGCCTGGATAGCAGTAACTGCCTCGGTCATCCGCTGCTGTCCCCGCATTGCAATCGTACGGGACTCCCTGGAAAGGTCAGATGTTGAAGAGGCGTTCCTGGCCACCTCTTCAATCGCAGTCGTCATCTCTGTGACTGCGGTTGCAGCTTGCTCGATCTCCCCATGCTGCTGTTGCAGATCCCGACTACCTTCTGCAGTGACAGCGTTGAGTTGTTCAGCAGCGGACGCTAGTTGAGTGGAGGATCCGGTGATCTGCCTGAGAGTTGTAAGCAGGCTGCTCTGCATGACAGCTAGAGCAGTAAGCAGCCGACTTGCTTCGTCGTTTCCTTGGGGATTGATCGGCTTCGTCAGGTTTCCCTTTGCGATAGTTTCTGCCACCCGGACGGCCTCGATGATGGGCAAGGTAATGCTTCGGGTGAGCAGCCATGCCACAAGCGTCGTCCCCACACCCACCAGCAGAATCGCCAGGCTGATGCCCTTCACCGCCTTTGCATAGGCGGCCTCAGAATGATTACCGGCAATCTCAGCCCCTGAATTTGCCCGATCGATCAGATCATCGAAGTTTTTGGTCATTTGATCGTAGGATTCGCGGATGGTCATAAGGTACGCGCGAGCGCCAGCCTTATCTCCTTGGCGCGAAAGCCTAAGCAACTCCAAATGGTTTTTAGCGTATGCCTCAAGGCTCCGATTAAACGCGTCCAATCGGCTTTTATCGTCATCTGTATTCAGCAAGCCCGCATAGATCGACATCTGCTCATGAACGTTTTTCAAACGCCCTGCTGTCTTTTCTTCGTAGGATTGCATCTCGTCATCAGTCGTCGAGAGAATATGCTGCATTGACCCCATGCGGTACCGGTTGAGCGACGCGTTCGATGTCCCAAGCGTTCGTACTCTCTGCATCCAGTTGTCTTGGATATCCGCGGCTTGCGCCTGAACATCCCGAATCTGCTTTAGTGCAAATAATCCTAGAAAAACACTGAGTAAAGCGACGGCCGCGAACCCAATGAAAGCTCGCGGTGCAATCCGGATTTTCCTCATCAGCATAAGTAGCGTCTCGCATTCGATCATGGGGGAGTGCGTTGGGCAATTTCGCATAGCAGCTGATCTGCCGCAGGGCAAAAACGCATCAAACAGACGAAGCACTATTGCATTTTGGAGTGCCAATGTGCGAATCTTTTTTGGAATTCAGGATGGTTTTTATTCAGCCCAGGCCGGAATTAGCTAACTGAGCCAGCCGGATATTATCGAGTCATAAGCACTAATAATCGAAAAGACAACGCACCTGAAACGTCAGGCGAATCGTCGCCGGTTTTCCATAATATGGTTATTTGCGCGTAAATATGCTGAAACTCCAATCGTTGCGGGTTGCCCTTTTCCCTTCCAGCCCGGTGGGCTTTCATACCTGTTTTTCTAACGCATCAGCAAAGAGACGTACGCATTATGGAATGGCTTACAAATCCTGAAATATGGATCGCTTTCTTCACCCTGACCGTCCTGGAAATCGTCTTGGGCATCGACAACATCATCATGATCTCGATTCTGGTGAGCCGTATGCCTAAGGCAATGCAGCCCAAGACCAGATTCTTCGGTCTAGCACTGGCAATGGTGACGAGAATCTTGTTGCTGCTGTCGATTACTTGGGTCATGCGGCTTACTGTCGATCTGTTTAACGTACTGGGAAAGGGCGTTTCCGGACGTGATCTAATCTTGTTTTTCGGCGGACTTTTCCTGATATGGAAGAGCAGCACTGAAATTTATCAAAGTGAAGAAGGTGCAGAAGACAATCCTGAGGCTCACGGCAAAAAAGGCAGCGGATTTCTTGGCACCATTGTTCAGATCGCGATTATTGATATTGTGTTCTCGCTAGATTCAGTGATCACCGCCGTCGGTATGGTTTCGCAAGTCCCAGTCATGATTGCGGCGATCATTGTTGCTGTCCTTCTCATGATGCTGGCCGCCGGCACTATTGGCGACTTCATCGACAAACACCCAAGCTTAAAGATGCTGGCCTTGGCCTTTCTGATTGTCGTGGGTGTCGTGTTAATCGGTGAGTCCCTCGATTTCCATATTCCGAAGGGGTACGTCTACTTCGCAATGGCGTTCTCTTTGGCGGTCGAAGCACTCAACATTCGGTTGCGCACTGCTAGTCAAAGGAAGAAGTCTGAAGGTTAATCAGTGCCGGCAAGCCCTTTCCCGAGGGGCTTGCCGATCACCTTAAGAAAGGGCTAATCGCTTCTTCAAAAACGTTGCCGTCCGGCCATTGGCCATCGCCGCGTCTATCGCATCGTAGTGATCGCCCTTCGGCCGGGCAAACGCATGGTTGCGACCCGGATAGGTATGAATCTCGATGTCGGGATTGGCGCCAGGCACTCTATTGATGATTTGTTGCGCTGACTTGACAATGAACTCGTCTTCACCCGCCAAATGCGCGCGTCGAAGACCTGAATCTCCTGGCGTGTGGCGCTTTGGCTAATCTGCTGCTGACAGCGTGTGCCGTCCAGGCCACTGTGCCCGCCCAGGTCAAGACACAAGTTCCAGGCTACTTCAGACTTAACGTCGGCAACTTTGAAGTGACCGCCGTCTTCGACGGTTATAACGATTTATCTCCCGATTTGATAGGCCTCTCACTGTCGCCCTATTTGTCCCGGTCTGCTGGATACCATATTTTTCGCTCGTGCGTTGCGCACCGCAATCGCAGTAGTCGCCGTGCTCCTGTTTTATCGGGCGACTGGTTGATATTCGGCAAGCGAAATATAGTCAGTACTGGCAAGAGCTCGGCTGCCAAGGTGGAACAGGCCAAGGAGCTGCAACCCGGATCCTCAATGCCATAAGCCGTTTAACCATCTTGCGTTTTCATAATTGAAGGTCCATCCCCGGCTTAATCTAGACCGGGGTGTGGGTCGACCATTGGAGAGAAACTCAGCGTTTCAATCTCGGTCCTTTGGGTACTAACGCAATCTAGACGAGAAGCGGTTTAGCCAGTTCCCGGACATAACTGCCTACGACCCTGGCGGCTTTGGACAGTGGATGTTGATGGGTGAACGCCAATGCGATCGTTCGTTTGATATCCGGTCTGCAAATTTGCACCGCGTCCAGCAGCCCACGCTCGACATCCTCTTGTACGGCCAGAAGCGGCAGGATGGTGAACGCTTCACCCCCCGCCGCGACATCTTTCATGGCGTTCAACGTATCCACCTCGATGACTACGTTTAATGTGACCTGGTGCTTGCGCGCCAACTGATCGAGCGTGGTTCTCAATCCGTTGGGACGCGACGGCAGAATCAGCGGGAAATCCGATAAGGCGGCGAAGTGTACCTGCGGTTGATGGGCCGACAGGCTCCCGGCCTTTCCAACCAGATAAGTGTCAACGATGCCCAACGTTTCTTCATCCCGGGCGTTGGAAACGCCATAGCGGTTAACAATGATCAAATCGAGCTCACCTGATGCCAGTTTTTCATCCAGGTCGCCACTGAAACCCTCAACGACGTGAAGGCGCACAGCCGGGGCATGAATTCGTAACTGGGCGAACAACGAGGGTAATAGCCTGCGGGACATGGAGGGAAGAACGCCAATATGTACGGTGCCTGCTGGTATGCCTGCGGACTCTCTAACCAGGGTCTCCAACCGTTCTGCTTGATCCAGCAGCAGACGGATCTGCGGCAGAACAAGCCGCCCAAAGTCAGACAGCACTAGTCCCCGCCCCGTGCGCACAAACAATTGATCGCCCCACTCGACTTCTAGCTGAGCCAGTTGGCGGCTGACCAGTGATTGAGCGGTACCTAACGCAACGGCGGTCCTGGAGATAGAGCCCAACTCGTCCATCAGCAGCACGCTTTGTAGCTGTTTGAGATTCATGGGGTGCGCTCTTACGTCTTTTCGTGACCAGAACATAAACCACTCATTGCCATGCAGCCATCTCTTTTCGGTCTATCTGATATCGCTCATATGACACTTCCAGATGCCATCCCCGATCCATAGACTCGGAATCAGCCCTGAAGTCACCCTCAGAATCGAGAGCCCTATGGCCCATAACAATAAAACTGGCTCGGCAGCGGCATCGCTGCTGGACCCTTCCAGCGTCGCTATCATTGGCGCGTCGGACGATCCCAATAAAGTGGGCGGACGACCCGTTCATTACCTGCTCAAGTTCGGTTATACCGGCCGCATTTTACCCATCAATCCCAAGCGCGAATCAGTACAAGGGATTCAGTGCTATCCCAACCTGGCCGCACTTGATCTCGTTCCAGACACAGCAATCATCGCGGTTTCTGGCTTGGCCGCAGTCCAAGCAATCAAGGACTGCGCTCGATTAGGCGTAGCCACCGCAGTGGTGATGGCGTCCGGCTTTGCCGAAACCGGTGAGATGGGTCGCCAGTTACAAAATGATATTGTCCACTTTGCGCGCTTGCATGGGATGCGATTGATCGGACCCAACGCACAAGGCTTTGCCAATTTTTCCAACGGTGCCGTGTTGAATTTCAGCACCATGTTCATGGAAGTGATGCCAGCAGACGGGCCGATCGCGATCGTAAGCCAAAGCGGTGCGGCGAGCGTCATGCCTTACGCGATGCTGCGTGAACAGGGCTATGGCGTTCGTTATGTGGCCGCCACCGGCAACGATGCTGATTTGGGTGTCTCCGAACTGACCCGGCTACTGGTTGACGACCCGCAGATTCGCCTGATTCTGGTATACGTCGAAACCGTCTCCAATCCGCGATTACTGGCAGAAGCCGCCTATGCAGGTCGTCAAAACGGCTGCCACATTGTGTTGCTTAAAGGAGGCGTCAGCGATAAGGGCGCCGCCGCCGCCGCGTCTCATACGGGCGCCATGGTCGGTCAGGACGGCGCCTTGAACGCCTTTCTCGATAAGCACGGCATCTGGCGCGCCCATGATATTCATGAGTTGGTCAACGCCGCGCCGCTGTACCTGAATGGCTTTGAGCCGGGCGCAGGCCGTACCGTAGTCATGAGCCACAGCGGTGCCGTCGGCGTGCTGTGTGCGGACGCCGCAGACCGTGTCGGACTGGCACTGACTGAGCTGGCTGTTGCTACTTGCGAACGCCTCAAAGGGCTCATTCCCGACTTCGCCAACGCCGCTAACCCATTGGATCTGACGGCCGCTCTGCTGGGCAATGGAGAGATGTTTCCGCGGGTTCTGGAGGCCCTCGGCGACGACCCTGACGCTGACATGTTTCTCATAGGCATACCGGTGGCGGGCCCAGGCTACGATGTGCCGGGACTTGCCCAGACCACTGCGCAATTTATGCAGCGCACTGGCAAACCCGTCGTCATGACGGCGCCACAGGCAGATGTTCGAGGGATTTTTCACCAGGCAGGCGTACCGAGCTTTCGCAACGAAAGTGATGCAGTGTCAGCGCTTCGTCAGTATGCCCGGCACTGTCAGTGGAACGGCTCATCCGTTCCCACCCCTTTTGCTTCGCAGCCGGCTGCATACGCCGGCCTGCTCGACGAGGCCGACAGCTTGGCCCTGCTGGCAAATGCCGGCGTGCCGGTGGTCCAACACCAGGTGTGCCACGACCCCGAGAACGCGGCGCGTATCACCGCTGACTTTGGCGGGCGCGTCGTGATCAAAGGTTGCGCTGCGCAGGTGCCGCATAAAAGTGAGCACGGCTTGGTGCACCTCAACCTTGCTGATCCAAAGGCCGCTTTAGACGCAGCACGTAAATGCCTGGGAGCGCTGGACAAGCTGGGTGTGCCCCATGGACGGCTAATCGTTGCCCGCTCAGTCAAGGGGCTGCATGAATTCATGCTCGGTGTCGTCGTCGATCCGCTGTTCGGTCCACTGGTGGTGATCGGCGAAGGCGGCACCCTGGTGGAGATTCGCAACGACTCCGTGTCGTTGCTCGCCCCGTTCAATGAGGCCCAGGCCCTGGAGGCAATCGGTCGACTGCGTATCGCACCGGTACTCAAGGGCGCTCGCGGTCAACCTGCACTGGACGCGCCTGCGCTGGCCAGAGCGGCGGTGGCACTGGGCAACTTTGCCCTGCAACACCAGGCCAACCTGCTGAGCGTCGATATTAATCCGGTCATGGTTATGGCCGAAGGCGTAGTGGCTGTTGACGCAGTTATCGAATACCGGGAGGCACCATGAGCATCACCAGGGTCGATAACCAACGCAGCGTGTTGGTTGAAATCGAAGATCAGGTTGCGCTAGTGACGCTTAATCGCCCCGCCAATTTGAACGCGGTCAATCAGAGCCTGCGTTGCGCATTAATCGCAACGCTGGAGCAGCTTAATCAAGACCCGACTGTTGGCGCGATTGTGCTGACCGGCGCCGGAGACCGAGCGTTTTGCGCCGGTCAGGACCTGGAAGAAGCCAGCGCTATTGAATGGCAACAGATCGCGCCTTGGCTCACCGCGCAACGCGCCATGTATCAGGCAGTACGCGACCTGGACAAGCCCTGCGTGGTCGCGATTAACGGCGTGGCCGCCGGTGCGGGTATGCAGTTGGCGCTGTGCGCTGATTGGCGGATGGCCTCGCCCAACGCGCGGATCGGTCAACCCGAGGTAAAAGCCGGCCTCGCCAGCATTGTCGGCTCATATCTACTGTCGCTGCATGTGGGCCTGACCCACAACACGCAGATGTCTTTGTCAGGCGAACTGATTAATGGGCAGCGTGCTTATGAAATCGGACTGATCACAGAGCTGCAGACCGCTGACCTGCTAGATGCGGCGCTTGCTCGCGCCCGATCGATGGCGCAGCACCCGGCAACCGCCGTTCGTTTGTCCAAACAACGCTTTCGGGCGATGACTCAACCGGGCTTCGACGAAGCCTGTACTGCTGGCATTCGGGCACAGCTCGAATGTTACGCCAGCGGTGAACCGCAGACCTTGATGAGTGCGTTTATAGACGCCCGTTCACGCAAAGGAACCAAGCCATGACTGCCTATCAACACCACCTGATCAATGGGTCGTGGATCGCGGCGCAATCTGCCGAAACCACACCCCTCTATAACTCTGCAACAGAAGCCGAGCTTGCGCAGGTAGCCCATGGCACCTGCGGGGAAATCGACCTCGCCGTCCGGGCTGCGAAAAAAGCGTTTGCATCATGGTCGAGGTTACCGGTCAGCACACGCGCTGACTATGTGCGCGCTATCGCCGATCAACTCGAAGAGCAGGTTGAACAGCTTGCACAAGGGATCGCCGCCGAGGTCGGCATGCCACTCAAGCTGTCCCACAGAATTCAAGTGCAGGCGCCCATTCTTGCATGGCGTGGGACAGCCGATCTGGCCGTCGAGACGCTGGCAGACACCTTTGTCGGTCACTCCACGATCACCCATGTTCCGGTCGGAGTGGTCGGCGCAATTACGCCGTGGAATTATCCCCTGCACCAGATGACCGGCAAGGTTGCCGCAGCGTTGGTTGCCGGCTGCACCGTGGTACTCAAACCGTCGGAATTGGCGCCATGCACCGCGCGTGCATTGGGTGAAGCGGCGCTCGCAGCCGGCCTGCCTGATGGCGTGTTGAACATCGTTCTGGGCGATGCGGCCACCGGCCAGGCGCTCGTCGATCATCCGGATGTCGCCTTATTGTCGTTCACCGGCTCTACCGCAGTTGGTCGCCGCATCGCCGCCTCTGCCGGCCAGGCTCTGAAGCGTGTTTCCCTGGAGCTGGGCGGCAAGTCCGCGTGCATCGCGACACCAGATGCGTCTCCCGAAAGCGTAGTCCGCCAGGTCGTTGGCTCGTGTTTCCTCAACTCGGGACAATCGTGCAATTCACTGACCCGCTTGCTCGTTCCAGCTGAGCTGTACGACATCTATCGCGACTTGCTCGCTGACGCCGTAACGCGGCTGACGTTGGGGGATCCTTTGGACCCAGCCACCCGCATGGGGCCACTGGTTTCTGCGGCCCATCGGGATCGTGTACGGGCGTTCATCGCCGACAGCGAATCCCAAGGGTTCGACCTGATTGCCGGCGGCAGCCAAGCGGCAATACCTGCAAATGGCTACTTCATCGCGCCTACGATTTTCGGTCGTGTGCCAGCAGGTTCGGCACTGGCGCAGCAGGAAGTATTTGGCCCGGTGCTAAGCGTCATCACTTATGAAAACGAACAGCAGGCAGTGGACATTGCCAACGGCACCGCCTATGGATTGGCCGCTGCGGTATGGGCAGGCGAAATCGACCAGGGGTTAACGCTCGCACGCCAATTGCGCGCCGGCCAGGTCGACGTTAATGGCGCGCCCTATAACGCGGCAGCGCCCTTCGGCGGCTTCGGCGACTCTGGCTTGGGGCGTGAAGGCGGAACATTTGGTATCGAGGAGTTCGTGGAAATACGTGCCATTCAGATGCCCGTTGCGAGGGATAAATCATGACCTTCACCCAGATAGAACTCAGCCGCTTCGGCGAGCAAGAGCGCGTTGCGGTCGTCACGCTGATGCGACCCGACAAAATGAACGCATTGACCAAAGTCATGGAAGCCGAGCTGCGGGAAGTGTTTGCTCAGCTGGATCGCGATGACAGCGTTCGGGTCATCGTGATGACCGGCAACGGCCGAGCATTTTGTGCTGGCATGGACATCGATGAACTTGAAGTATTGCCGCCCGACGACATCAGCGAGATGGCGTGGATGCGGCCGTATGACATGAATCGCCGAGCTGACTATCAAAGCCGCTATTCGTATTTTCCTGCAGTACGCAAACCCATCATCAGTGCCATCAACGGTGCTGTCGCGGGTCTGGGATTGGTACTCGCGTTATACAGCGACATGCGATTTGCCAGCGATAAGGCCATATTTTCCACGGCCTTCGCCAAGCGCGGGTTGATCGCTGAACACGGTATCGCCTACTTACTGCCGCGCATTGTCGGGCCTGGGCACGCCGCCGACTTGTTGTTCTCGTCACGCAAGGTCACGGCTCAGGAAGCCTTGAGCATGGGCTTGGTCGAGCGGCTGTTTTCGCCGGATACCTTGCTGGATCAAACGCTGATTTACGCCGAAGACCTGGCGCTGAATGTCTCGCCTCGGTCTGTGCGGGTGATCAAACAGCAGTTGGGTGAATCGCCTTTCCAGACCCTTGCCGAGTCCATTGCGCTAGCCAATCGCGAGATGTTTCTGAGTATCCAGAGCGACGACTTCACGGAAGGTGTAGCGCATTTCATAGAACGGCGACCGGCGCGCTTCAGCGGAAGCTGATTTTTAAGGAAACATTCAAAACTGCCACAATCGCCAACGACCCCTTCGCTGGCGATCACAGGGCACTGATATCACGAGTACTCCATAAAAATAATCAGGAGTCAGCGATGACTATTCTCAACACAGCAGAGCAGCACGTCGGCGAAATCAGCCGAACGCTGGCGGAATCAACGTTCAAGAAAATAATGTGGCGCTTCATGCCGCTGCTGTTTCTTTGCTACGTCGTCAGTTATCTGGACAGAATCAACGTCGGCTTCGCCAAGCTGACTATGCTCAATGATTTGTCGTTCAGCAACGCGGTGTACGGCCTTGGCGCCGGTATTTTCTTCATTGGTTACTTCTTCGCCGAAGTGCCCAGCAACATGATCTTGCACAGGGTGGGCGCGCGACGCTGGATCGCCCGGATCATGATCACGTGGTCACTGATCTCGGCCGCTACTGCGCTGGTCCATACGCCGATGCAATTCTACATACTGCGTTTTTTTCTGGGGATTGCTGAAGCCGGATTTTTCCCCGGCATCGTGCTCTATCTCACCCTGTGGTTTCCAGCCCATCGTCGTGGAAAAATGGTCGCGTTATTGATGGCAGGAAACCCCGTCTCAGGAATATTGGGTGGCCTGGTATCGGGCTATATCCTGCATGCCATGAACGCCGTACAAGGATTGGCAGGCTGGCAGTGGCTATTCATTATCGAAGCCGCACCTGCACTTCTCCTCGGTATTGTTGTGTTGTTTTTCCTCACCGACAAAGTCACCGACGCTCGGTGGCTGAGCAACGATGAAAGAGCGTTGGTCGCGCAAGAAATAAAGCACGACAACAGCACCAAAACCCACAGTTCCGTACGCCAGGGATTGTTGGGCGGCAAAGTCTGGTTGATGTGCGGGATTCTGTTTTTACTGGTCATGGGCACCAGCACCATCGGGTTCTGGCAGCCAAGTATTATCAGTAACTCGGGTATCGCTGACCCCCGCATGGTGGGGGCCCTTTCGGCAGTGCCTTATCTGGCAGCATTGCTAGGCATGTATCTGGCGGGTAAAAGCTCCGACCGCCATCGTGAACGACGCTGGCACGCAGTCATCCCGCTGCTGGTGGCCGTACCCGGTTTCCTGATCTGCGCATTTTTCCCGTCAACACCGTGGCTAGCCATTACCGGACTGATTATTGCCACCGCAGGGATTATTACTTCCCTGCCAATGTTCTGGGCTTTACCCACTTCTTTTCTGGGCGGCGCAGGTGCGGCGGCCGGCATTGCACTGATCAACTCTACTGGCAACCTGGCGAGCTTCGTTGGCCCGGCTCTACTTGGCGCTTTGAAAGACTTGACGCAATCGATGACCAGCGGCCTGGTGATTGTAGCTGCCTGTGTGTTTGTTTCAGCGATGGCAATATTGCTTTTCGTGCCGGCAAAAATGGTAAATAGATGAATAGCACACCGCCCGCCGCAGAGTGTCCAGCAGCGTTTAAGAGACAGCCCCAACCACCCTTTTAAACGCTACGTAATCCTGTAATATGGCGACCTGCCATATCCTGTCGCTCCCACGCGTGAGCCACGTAAATACCCAACATTTTGCGTGGGCGCATGCGGCGAGCACGGGGGCTTTTGAGTGCAGCCTCGCTCCACGCAAACCAACCTGATTCTGCACTCAAGGCCCACCATGAAATTGTCGCTGGCGGCAAAATTCAACATCGTATTTTTGATCACCTTCGGCGTAGGGTTCGCGTCGGCCACGGCTGTCACCAACTACATGCTTCAAGAAAATGCCCGCCAGGAAACGCTGCAAAATGCCCGCCTGTTGATGCAAGCGGCCATGGCAGCTCGCTCCTACACCACCACCCAGATCGTACCGCTGCTGCAGGAGCGCCTGCAAACGGAGTTCGTGCCGCAATCGGTTCCTTCGTATGCGGCCACCGAGCACCTGGGCCAGTTGCTCGCCTCCTATCCCGAGTTCAGCTACAAAGAAGCTACGCTGAACCCGACCAACCTGCGTGACCGCGCCGCCGATTGGGAGGCCGATCTGATCAACACGCTGCGCGCCAAACCAGGCCTGACGGAGCTGGTGGGCGAGCGCCTGACGTCCACAGGCTCCGCGCTGTATGTCGCGCAACCCATGCAAATCAAAAACGAAGCATGCCTGCAATGCCACAGCACACCGGATGCCGCGCCCAAGACTATGCTGGACATCTACGGACGGGCCAATGGCTTTGGCTGGAAGCACATGGAAATCATTGGCGCCCAAGTAGTCTCGGTGCCCATGGACGTACCACTCCATCGTGCCAACCTGATGCTGCGCAGCTACATGGTGTCGATGCTGGGGATATTCATCTTCCTGTTTATTGCGCTCAACATCATGGTGCACCTGTTCGTGACCCGTCGCATCACACAGATGTCACGACTCGCCGATCAGGTCAGCCTGGGCCAAGTGGATGCCGAGGAACTGGACGTCAAGGGCAACGATGAGCTCTCGGTCCTGGCGCGCTCATTCAGCCGCATGCGCACGAGCCTGGCCAGCGCCATGAAGATGCTTGAGGACTGAATGACTAATCTCATATCTGCCGGTGTACCTAGAGCTGCCATCAATGACTGAATACCTGGGCAAATACCGCATCGACAGTGTTCTCGGCAAAGGCGCCATGGGCGTGGTGTACAAGGCATTCGACCCGTTCATCGAACGCGTCGTGGCGCTCAAGACCATTCGTAAGGAGCTGTTTAGCGACGCCGAGCAAGACGAGATAGTCGGACGTTTCAAAAAAGAGGCCCAGGCCGCCGGGCGCCTGAATCACCCGAATATCGTCGCGGTTTATGATTACGGCGAAGACCCAGATTCGGCTTACATCGCCATGGAATTCGTCGACGGCACGCCGCTCAATACGTTGATGGTCGCCGATCGCCCCACCGCCCCAGCCCGTGTTGCATTGTGGATGGCAGACCTGCTACGGGCGCTGGCCTACGCCCATGAACGCGGCGTGGTACACCGTGACATCAAACCGGCGAATTTGCTGATCACCCATATGGCACAGGTCAAAATCAGTGATTTCGGCATCGCCCGAATCGAATCTTCGACCCTGACCCAGGTTGGCTCGATGATAGGCACGCCGAGCTACATGTCACCCGAGCAGATCCGCGGGGCAACCGTCGATGGCCGCAGCGATCTGTTCTCGGCCGGTATCGTGCTGTACCAGTTGCTGACCGGAGTACGTCCCTTCACGGGATCTACTGCCGTGGTCATGCAGCAGATCCTCAGCCAGGAACCGGCGCCTCCTTCCAGTCTGAACCCAGCACTGAGCCCGGCGTTCGACCGGGTTATGGAAAAGGCTATCGCCAAGGTAGCGGACGATCGATTTGCCTCGGCGCAGGCGTTCCTCCAAGCGCTGGAAACGGCTCAACGGGAGGGTGACTTCGATCCCGACGCCACCACCCTGGCGATTGCCGAACATACCCAAATGGTGGCCCAGGTACGTCTCGACATGGTGGCAGCGACGCCGCCCACCTACTCCGTCGGCACGTCATCGAGCAGCGGCATCGAAACCGTTACGCCCTGGAAACAGGAAGCCTTTGCCGAACTTGAGAGCGTATTGTCACGGCAGATAGGCCCCATCGCTAAACTGCTGCTGAAGAAGACCGCGTCCAAGGCTGAGGGCATCGATGAGCTGTGTGAATCGCTGCTGGCGCATATCCCGTCAGAAGTCGGGCGCGTGCAGTTCCAGAGTGCCGTTGCCGGCATCAAGAAAAAATTGCTCGCCAACGGTACCGCAACCGGCAACCGGCTTCGCAGCCAGGCAATAAGTGGCAGCGGCTTGAACCCGCCGGCCTGGGCGGTAAACCAGGTGCAGGCGCCGGTGATCTTCGACGCCGCTTACGCCGACGCTATGACCCAGCGCCTGACCGTGTTCATCGGACCCATCGCCAAGGTCGTGGTCAAGCGAGCCTTGCGTCAGACCAACGACAAGACAGCCTTTCTCGACCTGTTGGCGGAGCACATCGAGGTGCCAGCCGAGCGCAGCCGCTTCCTCAGCGAAGCCAAAAACGCCTGACGCCTATTGTGCTGGCAAGGCGGAGACCCTCAGGACAGTGAATGCTCCTGGAAACGCAAATCGTCACTCTGGAATTCAAATACGCGGACGGCACGTCCCATTTGCTCTTCTGCAACGAATCGGCTCACAGGGCCGAAAACGGTACGACACTCTTCCCTCGTACACGTTGGCAAATATAGATTCAGGACACGCGGGTCGTAAAAGCGAAAGACAAGTTCGCGGCGGTCTTCCGTCTGGACCCGCAACAATTTTTTGAAGTGCAGCCGCTGCTGATTCAGCGTCACATTGGGCGGCGCAACAATCAGAATGCCCCATGCCTTCCCCCAACCACGGCCAAGCAGCAGGTTGGTCGTCGGCGAACCTGCTGACAAATGCACGAGGTACGGAGCGGCCGCCTGTAAACGTGGATGAAGCCGTCCCGTAAACAGGCACGCATGCTCCAGATTCCCGAACCGTACCAGACCGGCGATGTCTGGATCCCGTGCGCCGTCGAGCAACCAGTACACTTGTGGGCTCTGCAGGTGGTCGCCGTTCGGCCAGAGCAGCTGGGTCAACTGCGCAAGGGTGGGTTCATTCACGACGCGAGTCTCTCCGGGACGGCCCTTGCCTTCGCGGCGCAGGGTTCGCAAAAAGGCGTGCCCAGGCGCGCCGCTTTGATAAGCGTGTCAGCCTGGGCGATCTGATCGGCGTCTTCCGGCCACTCCGACCCAGGCGGTGAGGCTTCTTCCGAAGGGACCAGAACCGGAGCCTGCCTGGCGACGGCGGCCGGTCTGGGGGCAGTTACCGGTTGGCGCATGCCAGGCACCGGCTTGAGGTACGGCACCGGTGCGCTTACTGTTGAAGCGGTCACCGTTGAACCCTCGACCTCTTCATAGACCACTCTCCAGGCGCCGCTGACCAGACGCAAAGCGGCCTCCCTGACAACATGATCGTCGGAATATCGGGTCGCGTTGAAAAGATCCCGGGCCAGCGCATCGCGCAGGCGGATAAGCGCGAACGAATCCGGAAAACACCTGCGGATAAAGCTTTTGGCCTGCCATTCATCACTGATGACGGTGCTAGATTGAGAATCGTCCTGGGCCCCAGGGCACCGGCTCAGAAGTAGATTGCCATCGCTTAGAATATGGAAGCGTCGACTTTGATCGTAAAACACCATGCGCATCGTCTTCCTTGGTGTGGGCTTCACAGGGTCTGCACAGGCTCAAGACCTGTCGCCTGTTCACTCCTTACGGCTACGACCCCGTCGACGCTGGCCGGTCTGTTCGCGTTCTCGCTCACGCTGGCGCAGCACGTCGATCATCACGTTGAAAGTGCGGGACAGTCGGCCGATTTCGTCAATGTGACGACCCGGGCTGACCTCGATCCTGGCCTTTTCGAAATTGCCGTTCTTCAACGCCTCAGTGGCTGTTATCAGACGCAGTACCGGACGAACGACGCCGCGTGCCAGTCCTATAACCAACACCAGGAAAATCAAGCCTACGGCGAGTACGCTGTACAGCACATTGCGCACCAGCC
Organism: Pseudomonas sp.; assembly: GCF_028293835.1. Taxonomy (GTDB): domain Bacteria; phylum Pseudomonadota; class Gammaproteobacteria; order Pseudomonadales; family Pseudomonadaceae; genus Aquipseudomonas. The sequence continues at coordinate 138,893 of NZ_JAQGNX010000127.1, read as the reverse complement.
GTCGCAGCGGTGCCTCAAATTGAGCGCGTGATTCGCTCATGGCGACCACCAGCCCGGTGCCTTTGACAGGCGCAAATCCCGCGTATTCATCAAGGCCGCTCAGCGTAGAGTGATAACTGACGTTGCCGACCTTATTGGCACCAATCAGCGCCTGCGCCAACTCAGGCATTTGCAGGTCATCGAAACTGCTTCGCTTGAAACGTTGATCGGCGACGAAGCGCACCAACGTCTCATTGGGCAAGGCGCGCAGCGTGCTATAGAGCCGTTTCTCATCCGGATAAGCGATCAGCACGCCATCGGCGTCGATCATCATCGGAATGCTTTCGTCGCCACCGGCCTGCACTTCATCAAGAACGGCTCTGATCGACGTAGCCTTCAGGCGCAGCACCATCACGCCGACTATGGTGCCATCGGCGTCTCGTACCGGGTTGGAAAAAAACATGCCTGCGGTGCCAGTGGTGGTGCCAAGCACCACGTTTGAGGTGTACGACTCCCCCGCCATCGCCCGTTGGAAATATTCGCGAAAGCCGAAACTCATTCCCGCTACTTCCGGGTCGCTCGACACCGGCACGCTGCCATCGCTGGTCATCAAAAACGCCAACTGCACATCCGGGTTACTGTCGACCAGATTCATCAGGCGTGCCTGGAGCGCGGATCCTTTGTCGGGTGTTGGATCTTTCAGATAGTCAATGAAGCGCACGTCGCTGGCCAGATAAGCGGCGAGGTGACGGCTGTCACCAATCAGTTGCGAGATGCGCCCCGCAGTACTCAGCGCCAGGCTTTCAAGGTTCTGCTGTTCGTTGGCGGTCATCGCCACCCTGGAACCGTGCAGGTTGTAATAGGCGGTGATTGTCATCGGCATCAAGGCCGCCATCATCATTAGCATCGTCATTTTCAGCATCAGCGGCCAGCCGTTGGGATGCAGCACGCGCTGAATCAGACGCCCGGTTCTACGCCAAAAAGACAGCCGCGACGCTGGCGCCCCATAAACACGACTGCTGTGAGAACTGTTGTGCAGTGCCTCTTGCAGGTTGAGCGTGCCGGCATGACCCGCGAATAAGGCGTTGGCAAAATCCTGCACGTTTTGCGGGCGTCTGGCAGCTTCGGGTTGCAGCGCCCAGTCAATGGCAGCCAGGAAAGGAGTTCCATAACGCCCGGCGCCCGCCTCCACGGCAGCGACCATCGTGACTTCGCCAGACAGCCGGGCGGGCGCCGCCTCGGGTTTCTTGCCGGTGATCATCCAATACAAGGTGGCGCCGAAGGCGTAGATATCCGTCCAGGGTCCTTGGGCGCCACCGTTGTATTGTTCAGCGGGTGCATACCCAGGAGTCAGTACATCAGCCACCGCTTGCTCACCACCTGCAGCCAAACGTGCGGCTCCGAAATCCAGCAAAACCAGGCGGCCACCGTCCAGCCCTGCATAAATGTTGTCCGGTTTGATGTCCCGGTGCAGATAACCGGCCTCATGTACCAACGCAAGTCCATCGAGCAAAGGCTGCAACAGCTCTACCAGCCAGGCTTCCCGAGAGGCACGCGACGCCACCCACCAGTGCTTCAGGGAATGCCCCTGCTCGTAATCGAGCACCATATAGGCCGTTCGATACGCCTCGAAAAAACGCACCACACGCACAATGTTCGGGTGTTGAAAGGTCGCCAGGGTACGCGCTTCGATGAGAAAGGCTTCCAGGCCATCCAGATAAAACTCTTCAGCCTCGGCCCAGCGCGCAACCACCGAATAATCAACCGAGCGGCTGGCACAATGGCTCGGCAGGTACTCCTTGATCGCGACTTGTATGTTCAGGTTCACATCGGTGGCGAGGTAAGTAATACCGAAGCTGCCTTGCCCCAGGACCTTGTCGATACGATATTCGAATAAACCGAAACCGGGAGGCAACGCTAACGAGCTCGAAGGACCCACGTAGTGGGGCACGGGCAACGACTCCATCGCAGCTGCTTCCTGAGCCAGCATTCGCAACTGCGAAGGTCCGCGGGAAGACGACGAGGAGTTGGAAAAAGAACCGGTCGACACCTGAGAGTTCGACAGCGACACGGACGCCGAATGGGTGCCGCCATCCATCGCCGGCGCAGGGGCAATCCTCGATGGCGCAGCGCGTTGAGAGGTTGCGGTCGAGCGAGCAACCAATTGTGTCCCGTCCTCTGCGTAGAGGGCTGTGACTAGCGTGGCGTCCTCATCGTGCACGCCTGACACGGGAGCATCGGAGGGTGCGGCCTTGAATAGCCGCTCGAACTCCGCAGGTGTGGCAGGAACGGTCAGGTCCGGGTCGCAAGAGGGGCTCAATGGATGATCGTGACTCATTCGCGGTCCTGACAGTCGTGCATCATGAGTGCGCAGATATTGGCGCGAAAATCCGGACCTCATCCACATGAGAGATGGCGAGCGCAAAGATATCATAACGCCATGGATTTGAACCCATAACGCCCGCTTTTCGCACACTCAATGAATCAGGCGTTCTGTACAAAAACCACAGGATGCAATACGTTGATCGCCATCGGCTCACACGATGAATATCACGCCAGTCGGACACCCAAGGGTTTGATTTTCAAGGAGCAGATACGTTCTTCCTTAGGCACTGTCATCTTATGAGGGCACTTTGAATACTTCGATACCGCTCTCACCCAGCCGCCCGTACCGCATGACGATCGGAACAGCCTTTGGCATCACAGATATCGGCACGGTGCGCAGGAGTAATGAAGACAATTTCCTGATCGACGAAAAGTTGGATCTGGCTATCGTTGCCGACGGCATGGGCGGTCATGCGGCGGGTGAAGTGGCCAGTGCCGGCGCACTGAATGCCGTGCAGCAATTTCTTCGCCGGGCCCGTGCCCATGGCGTTCCTTATGTGGCCGCCGATCACAGTGCGACGATTGACCCTGATGCCACCCGCAGCGCTGATCACGACCAGGACGCTACGGTCTCCGACCTCGGCATCATGGCCGTTTCGCTGATGTTTGACGCCGTCGAATTCGCTAATCAGACGCTCTACGCGCAAAACCTCGCTCATGACCGCGCCGAGGGCGGCATGGGCACGACCCTGACTGGTTTCTGCCGCCCGTTCGCTGACGGCGAGCTGATCTTTTTCCACGTCGGCGATAGTCGATTGTACTGCTTGCGCGATCGCGCCTTAATGCAATTGACCCGCGACCAGACCCTGTATCAACAGGCGCTGGACGCCGGCATCCGAGACAACCTTCCCCCGCGCAACATGCTGCTTCAGGCGCTTGGCCCGACACCGGATGTACTCCCGGAAATCCGCACGTTCAAGCTCCAGCCCAATGACCTGTTGATGCTGTGCAGCGATGGATTGCACGGGGCGGTGTCCCATGCCGAGATTCAGCAAATTCTGGCCACGACCTGCGAAGTCACCCTGGAGCAGGACTGCGCCCGACTGGTTACGCTGTCAAAAAAATACGGTGGGCGCGACAACATCACTGTGTTGCTGATGTTGTGTCACAGCGATCCTGGTTGATCATTGCGCCCCACTGCCCTCCCAACCTCGTGCACGCCACTGACCGTCGAACATCGCCGAGGACGCAGCAATCGCTGGCAGCCCGCGACAATGCAATAGACAGGGCATCACCTGCTCCGAACCATCAGTCCACCACAGACTTTCCCCCGAAAACGCGAGGTCAAGCTGCGCCACTGCCGTGGGCAGCGATTCCAGCCCCGCCAGTGCGAACACCCTGCCCATGGGGAGTTCGCCTTGGGTGATGTCATCCATCGGTGCGGGCTTTGCAGTGGCGGGTGCAGCGATAGCACGCAACGCTGTATCGAACTGTTCCAGCGAAAAGTCTTCGCGCAGCGACCAGAGCGCCAACGCCTCCAATTGACCGAACCAGGGACCTGCCTCAGCCGCCCATTCGCGCAACGGCGCATTGCCGGCCACGCTAGCAACGATGGTCAGTGGAAACTGGCGCCCTACCCGATCCACGCTGGGCATCATCAGTCCCGCCCATGAACGGTCGTCACATACACCGGGAGCCAATGCAAAACGCCAAATCGAGCTGCTCAGGTAGGTGCTCGACCAGCGTGGCCCGAGGTCAGCTCGACTGGCTTGCAATACAGACTGCAACCAGCCGTCCCACCGTGTGACAAAGGCCGGAGGCAAACGGCGAGAAACGAAGTCCCCGTGGCTGGTGACTTTGCCGAAAAAGCCGGCACTTGCATCAGATGGCACGTTCATACTAAAGCGCTACCGGGCAGCGGAACTGCTCCAGTTCCTTGCGTCGAAACGGGTTGATCGCGCTGCTGGCATCCAGTTGGTAGGTCACTTTGTGGCCATCGAGCGTGAAGGTCAGGCGGTAGCGCTCTCCCTGGGCGGTCGGCTGCAACGCGCCCCGATCCATCATGCGAAACCAGGCCCATGGACCCGAAGTGAGTAGCTTGCCACTCAACGCCGGTGTTGCTTCGAACCCCACCTGACCGCTGCCCTTGCCACTGGGCAACAGAATTGATGACGTCTGCGATGCTGTATTGGCAGCGTATTCGACCGGCTGGCCATCAATGTCCAGTTTGACTTGGGTCAGTTCGGGATCAGCGCTGATTGGGGTCAGATCGAAGCGCAACGATGGACGCCCGCCGCCATTGACGAACAGCATGTCGCGCAACTGCGCGCCCAACTGGAACTGCTTAAGCACTTCAGCAGAAATGCCCAGCGGCGCGGAACCCGTGACCCGCCAGCGCCACTGCCCACCACTCATGTCGACATAGGTCGCCAGGTTCCTGGTGAAGAAATCATCCATTACGCCACCCGGACCGAAGAACTTACCGAGATCGTCAGGCGTTACATCCTTGCTGGCGCTGCGCACCAGCGGATAGCGCCCGGCGATGGCCTGCTGGCAAAAGTTGGCTGCGGAGGCAGTCCACAGCGCATTCAGGCGCGCCCGCTCACTGCCAAGCGTAAGCGCCCCGCCAACGCTGTCGATGTTTTGTAGCATGCCGCCCAACGGCTCTGGTTTACCGTCGGCTTCGCGCTTGAGACGGGTCAGTGTGTCACCGGCGGGTGCAGGCATACCGCCACGCCGGGCCGCATCAGCGGCATCGAAATACTGCGAGGCGTCCTTGAGCATGGCCAGCACTTGATCCACCGGGGCCGGGGTCGTAGCACCAGCCGCCCCCACCATCTTGTGCAGCGCGTCGAAGTGCTGGTCAACCGGATTAACGGGCACCTCGGCAGCATTGGCCGATGCATCATTGCTGGAGCCCAGCGCGGCCTCCAACTTCTTGCGCGCCGCATCCAGCTTACTGCGAACCGAGTCGTCCAGGCTTTGACCGGCTGATGGAGATGCCTTCAAACCCTCAAGGGTGGTTTCCCGCGCGGCCGCCTGGAGCAACGTGCGTAACGGGGAATCGACGGCAGCCAGGACATTGGTAATGCGCGCCGCCTGATCCAGACTGGAAAAAGGCACGATCCTTACGTCTGCCAGGAACTGGTCCCATTGGTTGATGTAGTCGCTGTAATACAACTGCTGCACCGACGACTGCAACGACGTGTCACTCGTCGCTGCCGCTGACTCCTGGCGGTCGAGTACCCAACTGTCTTTGGCGATGTCGGCAATCGACGACCCGAGTTGCTGCTCGAACTGGCGCAAGCCCGCCACGCTGTACAAACCTGGGACGCCACGGGTCAGCGGTGCTCCGCTTTGCTGCATCAGCACCGAAGATACGTCACGGCCGACAGCAGCATTGACGCTAAACTCGGGCAACCCGGCCTGCTCAACCTGACGTTTGACGCGGTTGTACACGCGCTGTGGCAACGGCATCATTGCCAGGGTCAGGCGAGTTTGCGCGATCAGGTTGGCGTCCAGTACGGGGGGCGCGGCGCTGTCATCGCCATCGCGCAGCAACGCTGCGGCGTGGTTCAACAATTGCTCACGCTGAGCGTCGTTGGTTTGCGTCAGGCTACGCAACCAGTCAGTTTCCAGCCACACCTGCACCGACTCGGCATCGAAGTGACGGCGGTCCCCCAACATCAAATAGACCCGTAGCGTGGCGTAAAGGAATTCCGGGTTATTGGCATCACCGCGACGCAACGCTTGTTCCAGACGACTGACAATCCGCGGCTGCAAGGTGTCGCGCAACAGGCGCTGATACAAGGCCTGAGCGCCGCTCCCCAACTTGTCATTTTGCGACAGACCAAAGCGGTTCAGGAATGGGATATCGGCCGTGCGCACAGCGTACCCGCCCGGCAAATCCCGGGCGGCATTGAGCAGTGGCAACAGTTCCAGCAAGTTGGCGTCGGACGAGGTGGATTGGGCCAGTTGATCAATCTTCCCGGCCTGGGTCTGGATCGACTCGACGTACCGCTGGTTGCGCAGATAACTGGTGGTAAGAGCCGCCGTCAGCAGCAATAACAACACTGCGACTGCGGCACAACCCAGCCATTGCAGGCGCCGCCGCTGATGCTCGAAGCGCCAGTTGGTGCCCGCGAGTTCGGCCTCCTTGAACACAACCTCGCGCAGCAAAGTGGTGAGGAAATAACTACGGCCACTCCCGGCGTTGGCCGGCAATACTTTGCGATCGAGGCCAAAAGCCCCGGCCAACGAGGCCATCACTCGATCAATCGGGCTGCCTTCCTGCGTACCGCTGGTGAAGTACACGCCACGCAGCAACGCCTGGGATTCGTAACGGGTCGACGCGAAGGCCTCGTTGAGGAAGTCCCCCAGCACTTGCCCAACCCCCGCGAATTGCTGGGGGAAACGATAGAGCAACGCGCGTCGCTGCAGGTCGCGCTCTTGTTGCATGCGTGACAACACACGCACTTGCAACTGGCGCTCAAGCACCTGAAATTGTTCGGGGTAGTTGGCCAACGCCTGATCCACCGTGTCCGTCGGTGAGAGCGGGAAAGTCATGCCCCAAACTTGCGTGCGCTCCTCGCGCCCCATCGGCTCGAAAAACTCGACGAAACCCGCCAGCAAGTCGCATTTTGTGACTACCACATAGATCGGAAAGACGATCCCCAATTGCTCGTGCAGCTCCTTGATCCGGGCCCGGATCGCTTTCGCTTGCAGTTGCCGGCCAGCGGCGCCTTGCTGCAGAAGGTCGGACACGCTGACTGCGACTATCACGCCATTGATCGGGCGACGACGACGGTGCTTTTTCAGCAAGCCGAGGAAACCGGTCCAGGCAGCATTGTCCACCTCGGCGTGGCTGTCCTGGGTGGTATAGCGGCCGGCGGTATCAAGCAACACGGCCTCATCGGTGAACCACCAATCACAATTGCGGGTACCGCCAACGCCGCCGATGGCCTGCGGGCCCAATGCGTCGGCCACCGGAAATTTAAGACCTGAATGCACCAGCGCAGTGGTCTTGCCACTGCCCGGAGCGCCGACAAACATGTACCAGGGCAATTGATAGAGGTATTGCCCGCCCAGGCGTTTGCCGCTGTTGCTCTTGCGTAACACCGCCAGAGCCTCTTGCATGCGCTTGGCCAACACCGTCGATTCCAGTGCCGACTCGTGTGCAGGCGTGTCGGCACCGCCCAGCGAAACCATCAAGCGTCGATTGGCCAGCCAACCCGCGACATATTTGAACAGGAAATAGCCAGCCCACAGCAGCACGAAAAACAGGATGAAGTACCAGCGGGTGCTTGTCGCGGCGAACGGCTCTTGACCGTTGAAAGCCAGCAGCGGCCCTTCAAACCAGAGCAGCAACGACAGCAGGGACACGCCCAGCAGCGACAAGACCCAGGGTTTGAGCAATCCCACAAACAAACGCTTCATAGACATCCGCCGTAACGGCCAAAAGAAAAACCACGCGAGCCTGCAATCATTGAGGCAGCGCCGGGGTCAACACGATAATTTGCACACGACGGTTGCGGCTGCGATTAGCGGATGTGTCGTTGTTCACAACGGGTTCCGTATCGCCGCGTCCTTCGGCGCTGTAGCGATCAGCCGGCCCCGCCTGTTGCGCCAGGCGCTGCAGGACGCTTTGAGCGCGAGCCTTGGACAGGTCGTAATTGGACGGGTAGCGTGCCGATAGCCCGGGCTTGCTGTTATCGGTATGACCAATCACCAGTACCTTTCCCGGTATCGGCTTCAGTGCCTCACCAATGCGGGTCAGTAGCGTCTGAAACGCCGGGGTCAATTCGGCTTTGCCGGCGCCAAACATGCCCTCACCGATCAGCGTGATCACTGAACGGTCCGCGCTCTCGGTCACGGTCACTTTGCCGGCAGCGATTTCAGGAGCAAGAAACCCCGCCACGCGCACCGACGACGCTGGGATCGGTGCAGGTGGCTGGGCTGGCTCAGGGTCGGCCGGTGTCTGTACCGGCCGCGCGGCATGCACCTGATGCAAGCTGGCGTAGACCGGGTCTGACGCGTTGTTCAGGACGATCCCATAGCCAATCTGCAACGCCACCAACACCACACCGGCCGCCGTCGCCAACACCCACAGAGGAACGCGGCGCAACGATGACTGAGGCAGCACCGAACCGCCTCGCCAATTCGGCGACAGCTCGGCTTCGAACGTACCTCGTTGCTGGGCGATCAGCTGCTGCAAACGCTCGCGCAAGGCGGTCAGTTGCTCCTGGCCGCGGTCGACCAAGCGGTAGCGCCCTTCCATGCCCAGTGCCAGGCAGAGGTACATCAACTCGATGAGGTTCAGGTTGCTGCGCAGGTCCTGAGTCAGGCGTTGCAGGATCAAAAAGAATTTTTCGCCGCCCGACGCTTCGTTATGGAACGCGACCAATAGTCCACGACTACCCCATACGCCACTGCCCCACGCTGTGCTGGCGATGGTTTCGTCGAGTACGGTACAGAGCGCGTAACGTGCAGCGGCAATGGACTCCGAATCGACACCCGCCGCTCGTGCTTCGCTTTCAAAGGTCTGGACCGCTCGCGCCAGGCGCTGGCGTAATTCCTCGATATCCGGCGGCTGGGTGGTGGTGCGCAGCGGTACGACCAGGTCGAGCAACGGATTGGCGGCACGCACCAGGGGATTCAGGCCCTGGCCGGGCACCGCCATGGCAGACGCCGCGAGTGACAGCGTCTCGGCTTGCCCAGGCTCCGTCGGCCTGGATGCCGGCGCGCGACGTCCACCCGGCGTCGGGACCATCATGGTTGCATCCGGGTCCTGAGCAGGACCGAATGGTTCGTTTGTGCTCACCGCGATCTACCTTCTGATGGCCCAGAACTGCATTTGCAATCCAGGAAATTCGCCCGCCACATGCAACGCAAAACCCGCGGAGTTACTCAGGGCTTGCCAGTATTCGCTGCCACGGTCCAGCTCGAAATAGGTGAAGCCGGCATAAAACGGCAACTGCCGCGGTGCCACGGGCAGCGGACGCAGGCCGATTCCCGGCAACTGCAGATTGACCAGGTCCCGAATCTGCTCGACCGAACCGATCTTGACGTGAGATGGGAACACCGAGCGCAGCGTTTCTGGCAACATCTGCGCATTCACCGCCAGCACAAAGGTGGCCGAGCGCAGCAGTTCCTTGTCGGCCAACACCGCAACGTGGATGCCGAACTGCCGTTCTTCCAGCGCAATCGCAACCACCTGGCTGTCCATCACCGTCGATAACGACTGGCGCAGATCGCCAATCAGCGGTGCGAAGCTCTCGGCCAACTGGTCATGGCGGTACAGTGGGTAAACTGCCGCACGTTTGCTGGCGGCGGTAAAGGTCGCCAACTCGCCGGCCAGCTCGAGCATTGCCCGGTACAAGGTTTCCGGGTGCACCCCGGTGGCGCCGGACAAGTGAGCGAACAACGGCTCGGCGCGATTTAACAGTTGTAGCAATAAAAAGTCAGCAATCTCGGCAGCACCATTGGCCCCGGGCTGAGACAGCCGCGACGCCAATGCTTCGCCGCGCTGATGCAGCAGCCCCACCAGTTCATCGGCAAACGCCGCCAACCGCGGCGCAGTGCGGAAATCCAGGCACGGTGCGCAGTAATCCGGGTCGAGCACTACCCGGTTATCGGCGCGACGTTCGATGATCCGAGCAATACCCAGCGTGGTATAGGCGTTGGCAACTTCACTTTCCAATGCCAGGCGCAGGCGCAATTTCCCGACCTGCATCAGCGCGCTGTTGTCCAGACCGTTACTGTCCCACACTTCGTAATCGTCGGTGCTGTGCCGGGCGAAGTTATCCAGGCCACTCTGATTACCAACCTCGGCCACGCCATGGCGCCGCAGCGGCAATGCCAGCACCACCAGCAGGTTGCGGGCATCGGCGGGGATGTCCAGCGGCAGCGGCAAATCATCGTCGGAGGGCAAGTTTGCAGGCGTGCCATCGGGCAACACCAGGTTGCAGGCCTGGAGGGCGAGCTTGCCCAGGGCTAATTGCTGTTCGTCGATCTTCAGGCTGGAAAAGCCCCAGGCATAAGGACGCAACGCCGCGACCCGTGCTTCCAGCTGACTTTGCCAGTAGCGATCATGTTGCTGCAAATGCTGGGGCTGTAACAACATGCCCTCTGACCAGACAACTTTATTCTTCCACGCCATGATGCCTTGACCCCAATAAATAGTGTTGTGACCAACTGCGGGTTATTTGCCGCCCCGGCGCAGCCGATCGACCTGCTCTTCATAAGCGGCCGAAAATTTGTCACCGAACAAGCCCTGCACATCATCGACTTCGCTGGTTACTTCGGCGTAAACCTCCACCAACTGGTCCCACATTTTGGCCTTGCGCGACGTACCGCCGCCCATCTTGTCCATCATGCCCGCCGCCGGAGTGCGTTGTTCGATCCGGCTCGGGTCAAAGCGCAGCAGCAACGATTCCAGCGCCGCCCGCATGCCGGCGATAACAGACAATTCGTGTGCTTTCAGATCATCGAAGGCACTGCCCATGGCCTGCACCGACGGCATATAACCGGCCATGGTGTTGGTTAGCAGTTGAGTCATTGCGCTGTCGACGTTGGGGAAGAATTTCAGCGGATTGTTTGAGCGCACGGCCATCATGGTCATGTCTATGCGGCTTTCTTTCTTGGTCAATGCCCGTGCCATCAGCACATCCATGGTGCCGGCCGTAGCCTCACGGAGCATTGCGCCCACGTTCTCGGCCAGCTCTGCGCCGGAGCGATCAAGCTTGAGATCAGGCAGACCGAGGCCCCGCAGCAACGCCTGGAGAATCTCACTCTCAGTGGCGGGCGAAGCCATCGAAGACTGCGGACTGGCGTAAGGCGCAGTGTCAGGCATGGCAACCGGTTGCAGCAGGTTGGCAGTTGCTGGCGGTGGGCTGGTCATCAAGACAGGGGCAGCCGGCAGTAATGTCTCGAGCGGTGACGGCACTGTTGCCGCCGGACGCGGAGCGAAATCGGCCAACGGATCATAGTCATCCGGAATCGCCATGCGACCGGCCAGTGTAGGCGCCACCGGCGGCAAGGCGAACGATGCACGTTCAGGTGAAACATGATCACTGTCGGTGGCGCTGAAGGCTCGGGGAGGATTCAGATCATGCAGACCAAAATCCGGCACGTGGGGGGCTTGGGAAGTCGCGGTACCGAACAGGTTCAAGCCCAGCGGATCGTCCTGCTGGATCGAAAACCCGGTACCGAGGTCGAGGATTCGGGCACCGGCCAGCGCGTCCGGCAAGGCAGGTTGAGCCGCGAGCACCGGCGCCACGCGTTGCGCCAAGGGCTGCAGAACCTCGGGAATGACCAGCGGCGGCGGCTCGAACAGCGGCAAGGCCGGGTTGTTAATCGGTGCCGGCGCGATCACCGGAATGACGATCTGTTCTTCCTCAAGCCTGGCTTCAAGCTGGTAATCACCGATCACGATCCGATCACCATCGCCCAGCAAGATCTCCCTGCCCTGCCCCAGCGGTCGATCGTTGACAATGCTTGGGTTGCTGCCCACATCCGCCAGGAAAAAACAGCCGTCGCGAAACGCCACCTTGGCATGGGTGCGGGATATGTATTTGCCCGGATCTTCCAACACCAGATCGTTATCAGATGAGCGACCCAATGTGCCGCCGATTGCAGAATAGCGAGCCGCTGCCAGAGTAGACGCTGGCTGGTTACGGTAAGTGTGTACGCGCAGGATTAGCAGCATGGGATTATCGACATGTATTGGACGGTAGCCATGGCGTAGCCAAGGCGTCTCGACGAAGTGGGAGGCACCGCCTTGATGCGCCCTTCATGGCGTCGAGACGGTGGCGGCACAGCGGCAGGATCGACGTTAAGGGACACCATCATAAGTGTGCTCAATGGCATTCCCCTACATATAAATGACCGCACTCGCAGCGTACGACCCAGAGAATGGCCGGCATCAGTTGATCTCCACTATTGCGCCCGCCTCAATCTTGATATTGGCGTCTGCCGCAATCTCGATCGCGACCGATTTCACGGTAATTTTCGCCGGCTCGATCTTGATGCTACTGCCGCCTACCTTAAACTCGATGGAGGTGGTGGCCTCAATGACGATGGTTTTGTTGACCGTGATCTTTTGGTCTCCAGTGACCTGAAGTGTGTCGTTGTTCTTGACCACCCGACTGAAGTCTTTCTCGGCATGCATGAACACCTCTTCCTCACCCTTCTTGTCCTCGAAGCGCCATTCATTGAAGCCCCCACCGCCCTTCGACGAATTGGACATCACGCCCGACTGAGTCTGCGCAGCCGGCAATGCATAGGGTGGCAACGCATCGCTGTTGTAGACACAGCCAGTAATCAGCGGACGGTCCGGGTCACCTTCAAGGAAGCTGACGATCACTTCCATGCCGACTCGGGGAATGAACATTGCCCCCCAACCCTTTCCCGCCCAGCTTTGCGAGACCCGCACCCAGCAAGAGCTTTTTTCGTCGTCCTTGCCTTGGCGATCCCAGTGAAACTGCACTTTTACTCGGCCAAATTTGTCGGTCCAGATTTCCTCACCGGCCTTGCCGACGACTATCGCCGTTTGCGGTCCCTGTACGATGGGCTTGGCAATGGTCGGCAATGGCCGGTACGCATGATCGTCACCGATGGCGGTGAAGGTGCATTCGACCGCGAGCCGGGCATTGCCACTGCCGCTGCGGTAGTCAGTACCACGGATCCGATAATGGGCGCTGGTAATCAGGTAACTGCGGTTCTGATCGTCTCGTGGATGTTCGACCAAGGTGAACAGCCCGCCTGGATACAGGCCACGGGCATTGGTACTGGCGTCGATCCGCTCGCACTGGCCGTGCAAGCGTTCGATACGGGCACGGGCCAGTGCATTACCCTCGGTGGCCGTGGTGTATTTGCCCGGGTAATCGAACATTTCGTAGGCTGACTGGCCAAACGCCGCAGGAATTCTCGCCGTCGACAGCAAGCCGCCATTGGAACTGGACGATGCTTTCTCAAAGTCAAAATCGTTCAACACATAGCTACTGGACTGAATCTCGCCAGCGGCCGTCCAGGAGGCCACGCTTTCTTCCACTCGGGTGTCGAGAGACTGACCCATGGAAAACTTGAGATTGCCGTAACCCGCAATCGGCGAGTGCGCACTGTAGGAATCGGCAAGCACCATGGTGTGCTTGTCCATGGCGTGAGTGAAGAAGAAATAGATGCCAGCTTCTTCGAGCAAGCGACAGACGAAATCGAAATCAGTCTCGCGGTACTGCACGCAATACGGCAACTGCGCATACGAACCGCTGAGCGAGTTCACCATCAGCGTCACCATGCCCCCGTACATGCCGTCGTCACAGACCGACTTGACGATGTCGACTACGGTCATGTCCTGGAATATCCGGCAGTTCGAGGCGCGGGTCAGCAGCCATAACCATGGGTGCAGAATCGCCTCGTAGGTCGCAAAATCACCTCGCCACCCGGTGCAGCTAAAGCGCGTGACCACACCATTGAAGTGGCGTACGCCCTCGTCGCTCACATCGAGGCTGACGGTCATTGTCTTGCCCAGGACGTCCGCAATTTTCAAGTCGCTGCTGGCACTCAATAACTGCACACGGTACTCGGATAGACGCCCCAACTGCTCGGCACCGTCCATTGAGCTGAACAGCAACACATCGGTACCCAATGCGGTTTTGATGGAGACTTCGCGATTGGCTTGGGTGGCGGGCATAAATTCTCTGATCGTCTGTCGGTGAAGTGAAGTCGCTGGATATTGCAGTGCGCTACGGGATCATGGTCTTGACCGTGGCCGACGTGCTGAACTCAATGATGCCGCCCCAGTTACACAGGCATTTGGACACGTTGTCCAACGCCGGCATCTTGGCGATCAAGACCGTCGCCGCACCCGGCACCCAAGGTGCGCTGGTGGCCGGCAAGCACGGCATCGGTGTCAACGCTCCCAGAGCGGCCGCCGTCGCAGCGGCCACCATGGGATTGCCCATCGAGTTGCACATGCCGAAGGGCAGGATATTCACCAACGGTATGTGATCCATGATGTTCGCGGCGGGCGGCCCTTCAGCCAATACCCGGTTTTTCGGCAAAACCACCAGCGCAGAGGGCGCAACGCCGAACGAGCATTTCATCAACGCGCCCATGGACACCTGCTTAGGCATTGAGCTTTCTCCAGGTTTACCGGTTGAAGGCGGCCATGATGGGCTGGCAACCATCAGGGTGCAGCAGCACTTTCAGCGACGTCGGGTATTTATCCGGGTTGTCCGCTGGCGCCGAGAGGTTCTTCAGTTCGTTACAGAACAACGCGACCATGGCTTGAGCACGGCGGCAGCCGTCTTCGACAATCATCAACTCAGTACCCGGCAGCCTTCTACTCGGATCCCAGTACGGCAGCGCGTTGATAATCAACGATTTGGCCATGTGCGTACGCTCGACGCTACGGGTGCCCTTGATGGCTCGCATCACAAAGTTACCCATGGTGCCGACGATATAGAACGGCGCCCCGACGACGGTGGCCATGACGGCCACTTTCATTGCCTTCAAATCCATTTGATGGCGGTAGTAAGCCTCAATTTGGGTGCAGGATGGATACGTGGTCGCATCCCGTTGTACGTACCTGAACTTCAGTTTGGTCTTGTCTGGAGTCCAATCGGTTTCAATGGCTTTTTTGCGTAGGTGGCAGGTGCACGGATAAAGCACTGCGCTTTTACTGGCCGCTACCTTGGGGTTTGAAAAGGTTTCAAGCTCTTCCAGCTTGCCCATGATGCCGTAGACCTCAAACGCCGCTACCCAGGGCTTTATCGCCCAGCCGATGGGGGTAAAGGTGCTGCCGATACCACCGATGGCGGCAATGGCCGGAATCCCCGTGGCAACCTTGATCCCGCCGACGCCAGCCGCAACCCCCGAACCGGCTTTAAGACCTGCATCCACGGTGGCAATACCACCACGTTTGACTTTCTGGTACCACTTGTAGTGCTTGTCTTTTACCTCTAGTTCAGCATGCGCATTGAGCATGATTGAGCTTATCAGATCGCGTATTGCCGCATTGAAATCGACCATCGCCATGCTATTTTCCCTGTTTGAGGTCCGGTCCGTCGCCGCGGTTGCATCAACTGCGCGGCGACCTCCGAGTGACTGTAAAAACCGTTCGTTATCCGCTAGGGACAATCGTCGGCATTAATCAAAGCTGTACGTGAATTCACCGTCGCTCACGCTGACTTGCACCCGGGAAATGCTGGCGCCGTCCATCATTCGCACCAGGAACTCCCGGGAAATATCCGGGAGCATGGTATTGGTCAGGATCGCATCGATCATCCGGCCGCCCGACTCGCCTTCCGTGCAACGCGACACCACCAACTTCACAACGTCTTCGCTGTAGTCAAACGGGATCTTGTAGCGGCCTTCGACGCGTTTCTTGATGCGGTTGAGTTGCAGCTTGACGATTTTGCCCAGCATCTCGTCCGACAACGGGTAGTACGGAATCGCAACCAAGCGCCCCAGCAGGGCCGGTGGAAACACTTTGAGCAACGGGCCGCGCAGAGCCTTGGCCATGCCCTCGGGGTCGGGCATTAGGTCGGGGTCCTTGCACAGGCCGGCAATAAGGTCGGTCCCGGCGTTGGAAGTCAGGATGATCAAGGTGTTCTTGAAGTCGATGAAGCGGCCTTCACCGTCCTCCATCGAGCCTTTGTCGAACACCTGGAAGAACATCTCATGGACGTCCGGGTGTGCCTTCTCGACCTCGTCGAGCAACACCACCGAATAGGGTTTGCGTCGCACCGCCTCGGTCAGCACACCACCTTCGCCGTAGCCCACATAACCAGGCGGTGCACCTTTAAGCGACGATACGCTGTGCGCTTCCTGATACTCGCTCATGTTGATGGTGATCAGGTTCTGCTCGCCGCCGTACAGGGCTTCGGCCAGGGCCAGTGCCGTTTCGGTTTTACCCACACCAGAGGTGCCTGCGAGCATGAATACGCCAATCGGCTTGTTCGGATTGTCCAGGCCTGCGCGTGAGGTCTGGATACGCTTGGCGATCATCTCCATCGCGTGGTCTTGGCCAATCACCCGCTGACTCAGCACAGAAGCCACCTTAAGGATGGTTTCCATTTCGTTCTTGGCCATGCGGCCCACGGGGATGCCTGTCCAGTCACCGACCACGGCCGCCACGGCCTGATAATCTACAGTCGGCAAAATCAGCGGGGTTTCCCCCTGCAGATCACTGAGTTTGCTTTGCACCGCCTTGAGTTGCTCCATCAGATCAGCGCGCTGTTCTACCGTCATGGCAGTAGCAGGCACTTCAGAAATGGCTGCAGCTTCCAGGGAACTGCCGGTGCCCTCCACCGGTTGCGCACCGTCGCGCAGTTGAGCACGCAACGACAGCAACTCATCAACCAGCAGCCGCTCGTCATTCCAGCGGGCTTCGAGCCCCGCCAATCGTGTGCGCTCTTGATCCAGCAGCACAGTGGCCTCGGTCGCACGCTTGCCGATATCTATACCAATCGCGCTTTCGCGGCCAATGATGTTGAGCTCGGTTTCCAGCGCCTCTATCCGCTTACGGCTATCGTCGACTTCAGCCGGGGTCGCATGCAGACTGACAGCCACGCGAGCGCAGGCGGTATCGATCAGGCTCACGGATTTATCTGGCAACTGCCGCGCAGGGATGTAGCGGTGCGACAACTTGACCGCTGCTTCCAGCGCTTCATCGAGGATCTGCACCTTGTGGTGTTTTTCCATGGTCGATGCGACACCGCGCATCATCAGGATCGCGCGTTCTTCACTTGGCTCATCGACCTGGATGGTTTGGAAACGTCGGGTCAGTGCCGGATCTTTTTCGATGTACTTCTTGTACTCGGCGAACGTCGTGGCACCAATAGTACGCAACGTGCCGCGAGCCAAGGCTGGTTTGAGCAGGTTTGCGGCATCGCCGGTACCGGCTGCGCCCCCCGCCCCGACCAGGGTGTGGGTTTCGTCAATGAACAGAATGATCGGCCTGGTACTGGCTTGCACCTCGTCGATGACCGAGCGCAGGCGCTGCTCAAACTCGCCTTTCATGCTCGCGCCTGCCTGCAACAGGCCGACGTCGAGGGTTAACAGTTGCACATCCTTGAGGCTCGGAGGCACGTCTCCACGGGCGATGCGCTGGGCGAACCCTTCAACCACAGCGGTCTTGCCGACACCCGCCTCGCCGACCATGATCGGGTTGTTCTGGCGGCGACGCATCAGGATGTCGACCATCTGCCGGATCTCGTCGTCCCGACCAACGATCGGGTCCATCTTGCCGGCTCGGGCCTGCTCGGTCAGGTCCACGGTGAATTTTTTGAGGGCTTCCTGCTTGCCCATCGCCGCCGGAGCAATGGCACCGCTGGCCTCACCCGGTGCAGCGCCGCCACCGCTGAAACCGTCGGTGGCGACCATATTCGCCTCGGGTGATGCGTTCAACAGGCTGGCGAAGTTGTCGCCCAGGTGCTCGACCTTGATCTTCTCGAACTGCTTCGACATGCCCACCAGCACATTGCGCAAGCCCTTGGTCTTGAGCATGCCGATGATCAGATGACCCGAACGGATTTGCGATTCGCCAAACATCAGCGTGCCATAGACCCAGGCGCGTTCTACCGACTCTTCCAATTGCGACGACAGGTCGGTGACCGATGTCGAGCCGCGGGGCAGTCGATCAAGCGCCGCCATCAGATCACCGGCCAGGATCGCCGGGTCCAGTTCGTATTGCTTGATGATCCTAACCAGATCGGAATCTTGCAGTTGCAGAATCTGATGCACCCAATGCACCAGTTCAACGTAAGGATTACCACGCAACTTGCAAAACACGGTGCTGCTTTCAATCGCCCTATAGCACAGGCTATTAAGCTTTCCGAACAATGCAACACGACTGATATCGGCCATGATTTTCCTTGAGAGTTATATGCAGGCGATCTATGCGCAAGCCTGGGTGGTTTTGCCTTCAATGACGCTTTGAGTGATCAACAGCTGGTCGGGGTCACGGTGTGGAACATTACTTGTCAGCCAAGTGCTCCAGCCCAGCCGCATACCCGCGCCAAGCCGCAGAGGAGGTGTCTGTTGTTTTTCCAGAATCAGCCTCACATCCCAGTCCAGCGTCAGGCCGACATAGTTTTTAACCCAGGCCAGCATGCGTTTCAGGCTGTCGCCACCCGGCAGAAAGCGTTGGTAGTCGTCGTAGCCAACCGGGCCCACCACGATGCGAAATTTGTTTTGGCAGTCCCATACGCTGCGTCCCAGTACCAACGAAGTGCCGAGGCGATTCCCCTCTTCGTTGCTGCCGATCCGGCTCTGGATTTCGCTCGGCAGCTGCATCCAGTGACCGACGAATTGCTCGATGCGCAGCGGCAACTGGAAATACTCTCGCAGAATCGATATCAGACCTGACGCCGGTCGCGCCCGGTTGGCCAGCAACCCGGCGAAGTGCAGCTTGGCAAAATCGCCGATATGGTCGCGCTCGCGCAGAGCAGGCGCGCCGATGCCGAACAGGCTGCCGACAAATACTGAAAAACGGTCGGCATCGGCGGTGCGGTCCAGGCTGATGGTTGGCTCGGCGCTGGCTCGTGCGCGATAAAACAGCGACAACATGCGGTGATGGAAGACGTCGAGGAAAGCGATCAACGTACCATCGCCACCGTTGCGTAAACGGTCACGTACGTATTCCGTCAAGTGCGTAGGCAATGGCCCGTTGGCGCCCAGCAAGCCGAAGAAGTTGACCGCCAGCCGAGCGCGGGCGTCTGCGCTGGCACGCGTGAACTCACCCACTGCGGTCGGATGGAAAATCAGCGTCGGATCCTGTGCGAAACGCACGGCATCATCTCGCGGCCGCAACGATGCGCCGATACGCGGCAATTCCGGATGGGCATTTTCGATCAGGCGCAGCACCTGGAAAAAATCCATGCGTGCCGCGCTTGCTTCCAGTTGCGCATCAAGGGCTAAAGGATCGCGCATAACCCCTCCTTCGCCGGCCACCGCATTATTTCGCCGCGCGCCACAGTCTTGATCACGGTCTCGGTAAACGAGTTGATCGAGACATACTGCGCAAAGAACTGACTGAGTACGCCCCCCAGCAAAAAGGCGCCAGTACCTTCAAACGCCGCGTCATCGAGGGTGACGGTGATTTGCAGGCCACGGCCAAATGTAATCGGCCCCGGTGACGGCATCCGGCGCGTAATCGCCTGAGAACTGATCGAACGTACGCCCTCGACCTGACGCTGCCCATTGACGTCCCCGGGATGGCAATACAGCGCCAGCATTTCCCGTAGCGCGACGGCACCTTGTTGCGGGTCGCTGTCGAGCAGTGACAGGTAATTCAATGAGAGCTGGTTGAGCAGTCGCCAGGCGACGCTGCCTTCGGCAAAGGATGGATGCGGCTGACTTGGCCCTGTCAGGCAGCGCACCGCGATCAAGGGTGCGCCGGAATCAAGGATGAAGTCAGTCTTGCCGACCCCCAGTGACATCGACAGTGGCAGGTCGCGGTTGGTGCACCATACCGACAGTCCGAGTTGCCGCAGCTCACTGCTATAGGGTGTTTCAGCACCATCGACGATAGAAATGTACGCCTCGCTGCCTATGTAACTGGAGCGCGGGCCGTCACGTCGCTGACGCTGCGAAATCGTTCGCTGTTCGCGGCGTATTTGATAGAACGCCTGATCCTGATTCAGCCCGCCAATGTCCTTGGCATCATAGAAGGCACGAAATGCCTGTTCAGCGTTCGGGCCGTTGCCATAGCCGGTGACGGACTCGATTTGGAACACTTCGTAGTCCATGGGCCGTGTGCGGTCGACCAATACGTGATACTCAAATTGCTCGTCAGTGATGTTAATGCGATCGGCCCGTCGCTGGAACAGGTTGATCACTGGCGTGCAATGCAGCGCAAAGTTCGAATGGTCGAGGGACTGCTCCAGCTGTGGATCACCACGGTTGAGCAGGATCGTGATCTCGATTTCGTTGTCCGCGCATAACGACAGCGCGGGTTTCAGGCCGCTCAGCTCAATAAACTGATAGCGCTGGGAGAAAGCGAAATACTCCTGCAGCAATCGATAACCGGCAAACGTACGCTTGCCACTGGGCAACAACGCTTCACTTTCTTTGAAGCCCATCGGTTGCACGCTGCTTTTAGGCAGCAACCGATGCCAGCCAGCGGGTCGACTGACCGGTGTGACCAACACCCCTTGCACACTGCCGAGAATTTTCTCGTAGATCCGCAT
This sequence comes from Pseudomonas sp., assembly GCF_028293835.1. Lineage (GTDB taxonomy): Bacteria > Pseudomonadota > Gammaproteobacteria > Pseudomonadales > Pseudomonadaceae > Aquipseudomonas. The sequence continues at coordinate 118,398 of NZ_JAQGNX010000127.1, read as the reverse complement.
GGGTAGATCGTCGCCACCGCGTAAGTGCAAACACAAACGATCCAGCGGCAGATCCTTGAACGGGACATCGCCGTGGGTACGCAGACGCAAACGCAGAGCGGCCTTGACCGTGGTCGGCAATTGCACATCGAGCCCAGCCTGGGTGCCGCCATGGGTAAAGAATTTCGCCTCGACCAGTTCGATAGGCCATAGCGTAACGTCGTGAGCGCTACGGTACTCGCACGCGGTGTTATCGCCCTTGCCCAGCACGCTGCGCATCGTGCTGTGGCGCGGCACCACGAAACCCTCTTTCAAGCTTGGATTGCTGAGGTCAGGTTGCAACTGCACCACGGCCATTGAAGGTGTGGGTGCCAAAAAATGTGGGTACACCAGTTCCGACAAATGCTGAGTGAAGCGTGGGAACTCTGAGTCAATTTTCAGCTGCACGCGCGCGGCCAGAAAACTGAAGCCCTCCAACAGCCTCTCTACATAGGGGTCAGCGCATTCAAATCCATCAAGGCCCAGCCGACCGGCGATCTTCGGATAGTCGCTGGCAAACTCGCCGCCAACTTCGCGCAGGTGCTGCAACTCCTGACTGTAATAGCGTAAAAAACGCGGATTCATGACTTGCCTCGCCCATTGTTCTCAGTCAACGACATCGAGGCGCTGTCCAGATCGAGTTCGGTTTTCAAGTACAGGCGTTCCGGGTAAGGCTGGGCCCATAGGTCAGCCTCGATTTCAAACGTGAGTTTATTGTGATCGCTGTCGGCACTGGCGAGCGCCTTGACCGACACCGACGCGCGGATCAGGCGCGGTTCGAAATCCCAGATCGCCTGGCGAATACCCCGCTCAAGCTGACTGACATTAAGGTTTGAAACCGTCACCCCGGAGATATCCGGCAAACCGTAATTAATCACCGAATTACTCAGGTGCGGCAGCTTGATTGGCTGAATCGATGAGAGCAAGTTGGTGGTATTTAGCAGCCAGGCCAAGTCACGCAGCACCCCTTCGCGCAAGGTGCGCAGGGACAACACCCGTCGGTCACGGGACTCAGCCGTCTTGTCCGGTTCGTCATCGCTGAGGCGATCAAGTAATGACGGCTGAAGCCGTTCGCGGGGTGCCAGTTCAGCCATTGCGGGGGCCGTCCGCGACGTCTTCCAGTTCGGGCAAAACGTCGAACTCGATCGTACGCACATCCATGAGTGGGTAATCACCAGCATCCGTGGCCAACATCCGTTGACCCAGTCCGTGACCGGTGACTTCATCCCACTCGGTACGGCGGGCCATCAACAAGGCTTCATCGCCATTGGCCACGCTTGCGTCGTAGCGAGTTGGAATCAGGCCTACGGTTTGCGCGCCATTGGTCCAGGTAAAACTGGCCGGAGTCCACACGGTGTCACGCAGATCTACGGGGGCGTCGATCTCTATACGTCGGATGCGCTGCATCGGAATCCAGAAATAGCGACCATTGACCACTGTTTCGAGCACGGGCCCCAGACGCGGGTCGGCGTCAGCGAGCCATTCGAAACGTTCGCCGTTTATGCTGCCGCCAGTGGCAGGTGCGGCGTCGAACGCGAGTTCACGGGCGGTGCTCGAACGTTGCGCGTCGCCTGCCGCAGCGAATTTGAGTGCTTCGAGCAACTGACCGACCCACGCTGGCGGCTCACCGAAAATCAGTGGCAGCCGGGCGCCAGCAAAAATCTCGTTGCGCAGCGCTTCACACTGAATGGCTTCGCGGTAGGTTTGCACCATAGGCAAGGCCGAAGCCTCAAGCTCGCCGGCCACGTTCAGTTGGGTCAACGCGCGGTTCCACTGCCCCATGACTGCAAGCAACTGGAACAGAAAAATTCGGTATTTCGCATTTGCAGCATCCTTGCGAACCAGGTCCTGCAGCCCGGCGAGCGCCGCAGCAAGCTTGCCTTCGTTGATAAGCTCTAGTGGATGCATGGCACTTTCCAAAAAAGAGGGCAGCCGCAAAACGGCCGCCCCGCATGAAAATTACGAATCGGAGTTCCCGGCAATGTTCCACGTAAACGGTTTGACTGCGCCGGCGCTGCCGTCGGCTTTTTGCGGAATGTAGTTGAAATTCACTTTCGCAAAGTTCAGCGTCACGTTTTCAGTGAAACGGTCTTCAGCACCGCCACCGCCGGTGGAGATAGACGTCACCAGGACTTCTTCCATGACCACTTCCATGTATTTGATCTGGCCGGCACCGGCACGGCGAGCCAACAGCGTGACCTTTGGAATGTGTGTGCCTTTGGCCAGCGCCACCATCAATGCGTTACTGGCGACGTCGATGTATTTATTGAACGAAAGGTCCTGGAAGCTGGCCTTGCCTGCGCCGCCGCCGGTGCCCATATGGGTAGTGCCCGACTGGGCCATCCCCCAGCTCCATGACAGCACGTCGATATCGCCAGCCTTGCCCTGTACCTTGTCGGCTGACTCGCCGACGATGTCCTTACCCATATTGATAAATAGATCGACTGCCATTTTTTGCTCCACTGTTCGCGTGAGAGGCGAAGGACAAAACAACGTGCCCTTCTAGTGTTTGGATAGATTCAGTCCCTGCAGCGGTCAGCCTTTCGCCGACGGCAGCTTGGAAACCAGACGCAGAGAAACGGTTAAACCTTCCAGTTGGTAATGCGGGCGCAGATAGAATTTCGAAGCGTAATAACCCGGGTTGCCTTCGACTTCTTCCAATACCACTTCAGCAGCGGCCAGCGGCTTTTTGGCCTTGGTGGCTTCACTGGAGTTAGCAGGATCGCCGTCGACATAATTGGTGATCCAGTCCGACAACCAGCGTTGCATTTCGTCGCGGCCTTTGAAGGAACCGACTTTGTCGCGCACGATGCACTTGAGGTAATGCGCGAAGCGGCAGGTCGAGAACAGGTACGGCAGGCGCGCGGCCAGGTTGGCGTTTGCGGTGGCGTCCGGATCGTCGTATTCAGCCGGTTTGTGCAGCGATTGCGCGCCGAGGAAAGCGGCAAAATCAGTGTTTTTCTTGTGGATCAGCGGCATGAAGCCGTTGGCTGCCAGTTCGGCTTCGCGGCGGTCGGAAATCGCGATTTCGGTCGGGCACTGCATCGCTACGCCACCGTCATCGGTGGGGAAGGTATGCACAGGCAGGCCTTCGACAGCGCCACCTGATTCAATCCCGCGAATGCGCGAGCACCAGCCATATTCCTTGAAGGAACGGTTGATGTTGACAGCCATGGCATACGCCGCGTTGGCCCACGTGTAGTTTTTGCTTTCGGCAGCCGAGGTATCTTCCTCGAAGTCAAACGCTTCGACGGGGTCGGTCTTGGCACCGTAGGGTTGACGTGCCAGGAAGCGCGGCATGGCCAAGCCAACGTAACGCGAGTCTTCAGACTCACGGAAAGAACGCCATGCAGCATGTTCCGGGGTCTGGAAGATTTTGGTCAGATCGCGCGGATTGGACAGCTCCTGCCACGACTCCATCAGCATCACCGACGGTGCGGCAGCGGCAATGAACGGCGCATGCGCGGCGGCCGCGATTTTCGCCATGCCAGCCAGCAGTTCGACGTCAGGAGCGCTGTTGTCGAAGTAGTAATCGGCCACGATGGAGCCAAACGGCTCACCACCAAACTGGCCAAACTCTTCTTCGTACATCTTCTTGAAGATCGGACTCTGATCCCAGGCCGTACCCTTGAACTTCTTCAGGGTTTTGCCCAAGTCATTTTTCGAGATGTTCATCACGCGAATTTTCAGCGTTTCGTCTGTCTCGGTATTGTTGACCAGGTGATGCAAACCACGCCATGCGCCTTCAAGCGCCTGGAATTGCGGCGTATGCAAAATCAGGTTGATCTGGTCGCTGAGCTTCTTGTCCAGCTCGGCAATCAGGCCTTCGATGGTTGCCAGCACGTCACCGGAGATCAGGTTGCTGCCCACCAGTGCCTGCTCGGCAAGCGTACGTACCGCATCTTCGATGGCGTCTTTGGCTTTGTCCGATTGCGGTTTGAATTCTTTTTGCAACAGGCTGCCAAAATCGCTCATTTCGAGCGTGCCGGTTTCCTGCTGCTGTTGCTCGTCAAGTTGAGCCATTGCCATTCTCCAGGAGGTTCAACGTTATTCTTGCGGCTTTGGAGCCGAGGTCAGCGCTTGCATCAGGGCCGGTTCACTGAGCAGCTTGGCAATCAGGTCTTCAGCACCGGTCTTGCCGTCCATATACGTCATCAGGTTCGATAACTGACCGCGTGCTTCGAGCAGCGCGTTCAACGAACTGACCTTGCGAGCGATTGCGGCAGGCGTGAAGTCGTCCATGCTTTCAAAAGTCATCTCGACGCTGAGATTACCCTCACCGGTCAAGGTGTTCGGCACCTGCACCGCGACACGCGGCTTCATGGATTTCAAACGCTCGTCGAAATTATCGACGTCGATTTCGAGGAACTTGCGATCGGCAACGGGTGCCAGCGGGTCCGCCGGCTGACCGGACAAATCAGCCATGACGCCCATCACAAACGGCAGCTGGATTTTTTTCTCGGCGCCGTAGACTTCGACGTCATATTCGATCTGTACACGTGGCGCGCGGTTACGCGCGATAAACTTCTGGCTACTTTCTTTGGCCACGATTATCACCTCGATAAATTAGAGAACAGATGCCCGGTCAATCGTCTTGTGCGACATCCTGACTGCCCTGGATGACCAATAACTGCGCCAGACCGTCAGGTGCCAGGTCTTCCATGATTTCCATGAAGCTCTTGGGAACCAGCCGCTTGGCCCTGTCGAGCAACAACGGCACCGGGCTGGAGGGTTCAAACTGCTTGTAGTACTTCAAGACCTTGTCGAGCATGCGAACCACGTCTTCCCGGCTGGCAACTTCGCCGCTGATCACTGCAGCTCGCGGCGTCACAGTTCCGCTGCCAGGAGCAGGGTCTAGACCTGCATCCGGGGCGGACGTGATCGGGAGTTCGTTTGGATGTCGATGGCCGTACTGAGCGGCGAGAAAGCTGTGGCTGCGTTTCAACAGTCGGGCCAGGGCGTCGAGGTTGAGTGCCTGAGCGTTGCCGACCTGGCGCTCCAACAGGCTTTCGATGGCGGTGACACTGCCATGCGCGCGGTCGAGTGCAGCGACAGATTCAGCCAGTGCGATTTCATTGACGTCGGCCAGTGCCGCCTCAAGCGAGGCAATGGCGATTCTTTCCTGTCCTTCGGCGGGGGGGAGTTCGCCGTTAGCGATTTCCAGGCCCCGGACCGTCAGCGGACCCAGCCCCGGCAGGACCACGAGAACGGATTCTTTCAGGTCTTTGAGTACGGTGGCGCTGTCCGCTAACGCGGCTAACGAGTTGATCCGTAGCGTGGGGTCCATGTCGTCGTCGGGATCAAGCTCCGGGTGCACCGTGTCCCAACGCTCTTCGAGCAAGCGCTCAATCAACTGCATGCCGTCGGCAAGGCCGGGGATGCCATGCATCACCAGATTGGCCCGCAGCAATGGCATAGCCACGCGCAGATCGCGACTGCGTTCGAGCAATTCGAGGGAAAGGTTTTTGATCAGCTTCCATTCAGGAAGCACTGCGTCGGTGATGCTGTCGCCGTACTGCACTTCGGGTTTACCCAGTGCCGCCAGCTCCAGTGCCACGAACGCCGGATCGTATTCCAGGTTTGGACCACAAGGCGACTCCGGATCTACTGCACGCAATAAAGCGTCGATGTCGAATGAGCTCATGGACTTTGTTTTTTCCATAGAAAACTACTGCGCGGGATAAAAAACGCTTTCCCATCAATCTCGTATGAACCATCGGGGTCCACTCTCGACCTGCCCGACCCATGTGGAATGTAACTGAGGATTGCCAAGCGGCTTGACCGTGCGTTGCAGTTTTTGAACTTTATTCGCCTGGTGTTGTATGCCGGAATACTGGCGCCTGCCCAGTGACACCCCGCCGTGTTAAACCGCCGAATGCAATTGTCATAAGAAACGTCTATTCTCCTGCCGGCTTGACAGGGATCCGCATCAAACCAACACCAATAACAACCGCAGGCCCAACTATTATTGCGCTGGCCAATCCTGTGCATTCGTCAACGCAAGACTTGATCCCGGGCAGTCATTAAATTGATAAAAAAGGCCGTCCTCCCCGCCGCGACTCGTCACACCACTACTTCTATCCATGAGTACAACCATTTCGACGTCGTGGACTTCGAAGGGCCGCCCGCAACCGTGCATATCAACACCCTGTTTCATGATTCTGTCGATCGCTACAAGGCCGGAAACAGACTACTGACAGACTCCTCGGGCGAACCCTTGCTGCTCCAGCGCTGCGTGACACGAATTTCAACCGATAACCTTCGTGATTACGCTTTTCGCGTTTTTACCCATGGCGGTATCGAGGCGCTGGAAGCCCCAGGGTTCGAACGCCGTGACGCGCCTCTGGCCACCATCGTTGCGTTGGATATGAATCAACCCGTGGTGATCAAGCACAGCGCGTACAGGGCACTGACGTTCTTTGTGCCACGTTGCGTCGTCGAGGCCACCCTGCCCCATGCCGACTCCCTGCACGGACGTGTTTTCGAACACGCATGCGCACCCTCGCGGCGATTGACAGAACAGGCAATAGCGTTTGCGCTGAGCCTGCCCGAAATGAGCCGACTGCAGGCCATAGTCGCTTTCGATATCAGCGTCCAAATGATACTGGCGGCATTCGGCAAGCAAGCCATGCTGTGTGGCACCGTCCGCGCCGACTCCCGCAATGCCATGTTCGGCAAGGCCCGAGGCTTCGTGCATAGCAATCTGCATCAGCCCTGGCTATCGCCGGAAAGTGTGGTGGCTGCCCTGAAACTGCCCCGACATACGCTGTATCGGTTGTTCGAGCACGAGGGAGGTCTGGGTTGCTATATCCGCAATCGGCGGTTGCGTGAAGCGGCTGACGAGCTGGTCAAGCACCCGCAACGGCAAGTCATCGAAATTGCCTATGGGCTAGGTTTCAATAGCGCATCGGATTTCACCCGAGCTTTTCGCCGATCTTACGGAATATCGCCACAGAACCACCGCACCATGGCCCTCAATCGACTCTGCGGTCGGCCAGTTGTCGCTGATGCGGTTCTATGCCCGGTTTAGATCAACCACTCCACCGTCTGCAACATCCGTCGATAGGGCGACTTCGGTTCGCTCATTTCTTTGCGGATGGTGGATACCAGGCATTCCAGAAACTTTTCTGCCGCTGGCCTTAAAGGTTGGCCGCTTCGGCTGATCGCGCCGACCAAGGCGCTTCCTACAGACTCGCGCAACGGCAGCGAGCACAGGCCTTCACGCTGGGCGCAGATTTCCACCAGCGGCCACGGAAAGACGCTGAGCATGTCTGTCTCTCGTAGCAGGCTGAGCATGATTGATAGCGAATGAGCAAAATGGACGTGTCCTGGAGCGACAAAGTCGCCGTCATGGGGGGCAGAAAGAATCCAGTCGGCAAATGCCAGCTCGTCCAACGAATGACAATCTGCCAAAGGATGACCGCGCCTTGCCACCACGGCGCAATCAGCGGTGAACAGGGGCATGTAAGTGAGATCGACGTTGGAACACTGGCTATCGAGGCGACCAACGAACAGGTCGAGGCTGGCATCGCGCAGGCGCGGATAGGCAATCGAGGACAACCCTTCATGCAATTCCAGTTGCACATGAGGAAAACGCTGACGAAAACTTACGGTGACCTGGGGCAGCAAGGTCATCGCCAGCCACGGCGTGACCGCTATCGCCAGACGGCCGGTCAACTCACCTTTGCAATCAGCAACCACATGGCTGGCGCTGTCCATTTGCGCAACCAGTAGACGGGCCTGAACCAGCAGGCGTTGACCGACCTCTGTAAGGTCGATCCCGGAAGTATTGCGCACCAGTAGCTGCAACGAGGTTTCTATCTCCAGCTTCTGGATAGCCTTTGTCACGGCCGCTGGCGAAGTATCCAGCCGCTTTGCCGCCCCTCGGATACTGCCCGCTTCGGCCACTGCGACTAACACGTTGAGCTGATAAAACTTCATGGTTCCGCCTGTTAACCCTGGGTTGCCGCGTTCAGCGCCGTTTGCCTGTGAAGCTTACGCCGCCCCGCCTATGCTAAGCCCATAGCCGATAAATCACGGCGCACCACAACAATGCGCCCCGCTCCGCGCTGAGGCGAATCCTACGGACGCGAGCGGTGCCATAGGGCCCAACAGCTGATTCGTCGTCACGTATTCAAATTGACTATGGAAGAATCTTGCCAATGCCGCACGTGCACCGCCAATTAAAGCCGATCGAAGCCGAGATGCGCGAATTGCGTCAGCGCATCCATGCCAATCCGGAGCTCGGCTATCAGGAATATGCCACCAGTGAACTGGTGGCCGAACGCTTATTAAAGTGGGGCTACGAAGTACACCGAGGCATTGCGCAAACCGCCGTCATCGGCACGCTAAGAAAAGGTAGCGGCCCACGGGTACTGGGATTACGCGCCGACATGGACGCCTTGCCGATTCTGGAAAAGACCGGCCTGCCCTATGCCAGCAAAGTGCCTGGCAAGATGCACGCTTGCGGGCATGATGGTCACACCACCATGCTTCTGGCCGCCGCTTGGGTACTCGCTCATGACAGCGAGTTCGACGGCACCGTGCGGCTGATCTTTCAGCCCGCTGAAGAAGGTTTGGCGGGCGCCCGGCGCATGATTCAAGAAGGTGTACTGGAGCAATTTCCCTGCGACGCGCTGTTTGCCATGCACAACATGCCCGGCTACCCACAAGGCAAGCTGGGCTTTCGCGCCGGCCCTTTCATGGCATCGGCAGATCAGGTCAAAGTAACCGTGCAGGGCCACGGCGGCCACGGTGCCATGCCCCATCACTGTGTCGATCCGGTGGTCGTCTGCGCAAGCATCATCATGGCGTTGCAGACCATCGTCTCGCGCAACGTTTCTCCTCAGGAGATGAGCGTAATCACGGTCGGTGCAATAACTGCGGGCAAGGCCTCCAATGTCATACCTGACACCGCCGAAATGCTTATCTCGGTTCGCGCGTTGAATAACACCGTCCGCGACCGCCTGGAGGTCCGGATCAAGCATTTGATTCACGCTCAGGCAGATGCTTTCGGCGCTACCGCAGAAGTGCACTACAGCGCCGATTACCCTCTACTGGTCAATGATCCGGTCATGACCGAATTCGCCACGCAGGTCGCCATTGATTGGCTGGGTGAGGACGACGTGCTGACCGATATCGAACCGTTCAACGGAAGTGAAGACTTCGCCTGGTTTCTGCGCGAGCGCCCCGGCTGTTACCTGATCATCGGCAACGGCGAGGGCGAGCAAAGCTGCATGATTCATGACCCTCGCTATGACTTCAATGACGACAATCTCATGCGCGGTGCCGGCTACTGGATCAAGCTGACGGAGGCATTCCTGTCGGTGCGTCCCTGATTACTTTTCATCAACCTGACCACTGGATGAGGCTTCCATGCTCCGACTGAACCTGCACTGTGCTGCCCTGATCTCCGGGCTCCTGATGGTCTCCATGAGCCATGCTGCGAGCGTGATCCGCTTTGGCGTTGACCCTAGCTATCCGCCCTTCGAGCAAAAGCAACCGGATGGTTCCCTTACCGGCTTCGATATCGACCTGGGCAATGCCTTGTGCGCAGAACTCAAGGCGCGGTGCGTTTGGGTCGAGCAGAATTTCGACGGCATGATCCCGGCGCTCAAGGCCCGCAAGTTCGACGGCATTCTCTCGGCGTTCAGCGACACCGAAGCGCGCCGCAAACAAGTCGACTTCAGCCAGCGCCTGTACGTCGCGCCTTCGTCGCTGATTGCCAAAAAGGACGCCGGGCTGTTGCCGACAGCGGCGTCACTCAAGGGTAAATCAGTCGGAGTGGTCCAGGGTTCGCTACAGGAAACCTACGCCAAGTCTGAGTGGGCCACCGCCGGCGCCCTCATACAGTCCTACCAAACCCAGGACCAAGTCTTTATGGACCTGATAGCTGGACGACTGAACGCATCATTTCAGGCCTCAGTGCAGGGGGATATCGGCCTGTTGCAGAAACCTCAAGGCAAGGATTTTGCCTTCGCCGGCGATCCGATCACTGACAAGAGCATCATCGGTAACGGAGTCGCCATCGGTATTCGCAAGAACGACACGGCGCTGCATGATCAACTGGACGGTGCCATCGCCGCCCTGCGCAAATCCGGGGAATACGATCGTATCGCCCACAAGTACTTCAACTATGACGTTTATGGTGAGTGACGGCATGACAACATTCACAGCCACCGATGGCGACTTCCAGGCCAGCGATCTGGGCGAAGCGGCCCAGGTTTTTTTCCGCGAACACGGCGCCCTGTGCATCCGCAATGCACTGACCGACGGGCAGATCGAGCAGCTCAAGGCCGGCATCGAACAGAACCTCTCGCACCCTAGCCCCAGGGCCAAGGTGGCGAGTGATGCAGATGACCCTGGCTGGTTCTTCGAGGACTTCTGCAACTGGCAGGACAACGAGCATTACCGAAGGGTCATTCACGACTCCGCATTGGCGGCTATCGCACAGCGTCTGCTTGGAAGCAAGCAGGTGCGGCTCTATCACGACCACCTTCTGGTCAAGGAACCCAACACCCGGCAGCGTACCCCTTGGCATCAGGATCAGCCGTACTACAACATCAGCGGTTCGGACACGATCAGCTTCTGGATTCCGGTGGATCCGGTAGCGCAGGCATCCACTTTGGAGTTTGTCGCTGGGTCGCATCAAGGGCCCTGGCTGATGCCGCGCTCGTTTATGGACAACCAGGCCAAATGGTTCGCCGAAGGTAGCTTGGCCGATCTGCCAAAAATCGAGGAGCACCGCGAAGATTTCCCGATTCTTGGCTGGGCACTGCAACCGGGTGATCTGGTGTGTTTTAACATGCTGACCTTGCATGCATCTGCCGGGGTTGGCGGCGAGCATCGACGCCGCGCGTTCTCAGTGCGAATGCTCGGCGACGACGTTCGCCATGCCCCACGGCGTTGGGTGACCTCACCCGATTTTCCGGGCCTGCGCGACCGCCTGCCCGAAGGTGCGATCATGGACGATTTGCTTTTTCCGGTGCTCTTGCAAAAATAGCCAGTGGGTCGCTTGTCAGCGCTGGAGCAGGCGCAACGGCGAGTGCGCTTTGGCGAAAAGCCCCAGGACTGACGCCTGTCCATTGCTTAAACGCCCGGTGAAATGCACTCGGCTCGCGAAAACCCACTTCCTGGGCGATATCGGCGATGCTCATCGACGTGTCTCGCAAACGCTCAAAAGCTATTGAGCGTCGCATGTCATCTTTAATTTGCTGGTAGCTAGCCCCCTCTCGGGTAAGCGCACGACGCAGGCTGCTAAGACTGAGGGCAAATTCGGTCGCCAGTTGCTCTAAGGTCGGCCACAGATCGTAACGGCAGGATTTCAGCCGCTGATGAACACGAGCGCTGTAGCCTTCGCGGTTACGAAACCGGATGAACACCGATTGCGGTGCGTTGCGCAAGAAGGCATAAAGCGACTGGCGATCTGGACTGATGGGGAGCCTCAGGCCTTCTGGGTCGAGTTCAATTTCAGTACTGCCTGCATTGAAAATAACCCCACTTCCCCACAGCAACTGCTCATCGCCATGTCCCGGTAGCGGATAATCGAACTGCACCCGAGTCATGTGTATGCGTCGACCTGCGAGCCAACACATCAAGCCGACAATCAACACCAGGAACGTTTCAGTAACGACAGCACGAAGATATTCATCCCCGCCGGTGTAGCGCACCACCACCACTCTTTGCTTTTCACGTAGTTCCACTTTGCATTCCACGTCACGCAGAAAGAGTTTGAAGTACTCAAGTGACTGGCTCAGCGCTTTTTCCACTGAAGGTGCCTGAATCAACCCTCGGCAAATTAAAGCGAAACTGCCCAAAGGCATACCGTGGGAGTCCAAACCAAAAAACTCATCGCGACGCGCCTGTACCACCACCAGCCAAAGCGCCGAAAAGTCCTTTGCAGATATTCTTTCTGGCAGTTCATCCAATGAGCCAGCCGCAATCCCCGCCGTCTCTAGTAGCCGCTGAATGCCCAAGGGTTTTTCCCGAAAGGAATAAAGCAGCGCCTTGGCGAAGTATGACGATACTGAATGCTTTTCTTTCATCAAGCCTGTGACGCCTATGGCAAAAAGTGGCAATTGTTCTGGGCAGTTCGGGCATAGGCCCGAGGCTTCAGGACAGCTTAGACTGTCGGTAAAATCCATAGCCGTTCATATACGAATCAGCAGAGCTGTTAGCGGTCCCACCGCTCACTCTAACCGCTCGCCAAACCAATAAGGAACACTGCAATGAATCGCCCCGAGGTTTACATCGTCAGTGCTGCTCGTACCGCCATCGGCACGTTCGGTGGCTCATTGAAAGATGTACCACTTGCCGATCTGGCAACCACGGCGGTCAAGGCCGCCCTCGAACGCGGCGGCGTCGATCCGGCGCAAGTCGAGCACCTGGTGATGGGCAACGTCATCCCCACCGAAACCCGAGACGCCTATATCTCTCGGGTTGCAGCGATGAATGCCGGCATTCCAAAGGAAACACCGGCCTTTAACGTCAACCGACTCTGTGGCTCTGGATTGCAGGCAATAATCTCGGCAGCACAAACCCTGTTATTGGGCGACGCCGAAATCGCCGTTGGCGCCGGTGCCGAATCCATGAGCCGCAGCCCCTACATCTTGCCTGCGGCTCGCTGGGGCGCGCGGATGGGAGATACCCAAGCCATCGATTACATGCTGGGCATTTTGCACGACCCCTTCCAGGGTATTCACATGGGTATCACGGCGGAAAACATCGCGGCGCGCAATGGTATCACCCGAGAGATGCAAGACGCGTTAGCGCTGCAAGATCAACAGCGCGCGAGCTTCGCCATCGAAAGCGGACGTTTCATCGAGCAGATCGCTGCCGTCGAAGTTCGCAGCCGCAAAGGCACCCAATTGTTCAACGTAGACGAGCACCCGCGTGCCACCTCGCTGGAACAACTGGCACAGATGAAACCAGCGTTCAAGAAAGACGGCTCAGTCACCGCCGGCAACGCTTCCGGGCTCAACGACGGCGCAGCGGCGCTGGTGCTGGCCACCGGCGCTGCGGTCAAATCCAGCAACCTGCGTCCCCTCGCCCGTTTGGTGGCTTATGCCCACGCGGGTGTCGAACCGGAGCTGATGGGCCTTGGGCCGATCCCTGCAACGCGCCTGGCCCTCAAGCGTGCCGGCCTGACCGTCGCCGACCTTGACGTCATCGAAGCCAACATCGCCTTCGCCGCACAGGCCTGTGCAGTCACTCAGGAACTGGACCTGGACCCAGCCAAGGTCAACATCAACGGATCCGGAATCTCCCTGGGGCATCCGGTAGGCGCAACAGGCGCGATCATCGCCACCAAAGCCATACATGAGTTGCAGCGCATCGGCGGCCGGTATGCACTGGTGACCATGTGCATTGGTGGCGGTCAGGGTATTGCGGCGATATTTGAGCGGGTGTAAAGAGCGTTAGCTCGCGAACAAGTTCGCACCAGGATTTATGGACTGCCCTATATCCAACGCCATGCCTTGATCGGTGGGACCGAAAGGCAGGCGGCTCGGTCTGTCTGATAGACCGGTCGTGGCATTCGCGAACACGTTCGCTCCCACCAGGATTGGGGCGCAGCGCTTACAGTTGTCCAGATCGGTATGGAGGCGTGTGGGAGTTCATCTGAAGAAAGGCCGCGCCACCCGCCTCATGGATAAACCCAGTCCCACACAGCCTGCACGGATGCCGCTAACAATCCGTTGTTACAACGTCCGCCCGATGATCTCTTTCATGATTTCCGACGTACCCCCGTAGATCCGCGCCACCCGGGCATCGACCCATGCCCGGCTGATCTTATATTCACTCATGAATCCATACCCGCCATGCAGTTGCAAAAACTCATCCAGCAGTTTGCCTTGCATCTCCGATCCCAGCAGTTTGGCCATGGCTGCGATATCGGGGGTCAGTTCGCCGCGCATGACTTTACCCAGACAATCGTCGACGAACACTCGCAGCATGGTTGACTGGGCCTTGGCTTCGGCCAGTTTGAATCGCGTGTTTTGGAAATCCAGTACCGGTTTGCCAAACACTTTGCGCTCGCGGGTATAGGCGATGGTTTCTTCCAGCAGCGTATCGATGGACTGCGCGGCGCGGATGGCGATGATCAGGCGTTCCCAGGCCAATTGGTGGGTCAGGTATTTGAAACCCATGCCCTCTTCCCCGAGCCGATTGCCGACGGGCACCCGCACTTCGTCGAAGAACAGTTCTGACGTGTCCTGGCCCTTGAGTCCGATTTTTTCCAGCAAACGACCTTTGGCGAAGCCCGGGCGGTCTTCCTCGACGCAGATCAAGGTCAGTTCCTTGGCGGCAGGATCGATCTTGGTGGCGGTAACCATCAACCCGGCATTGCCGCCATTGGTTATGAAGGTTTTTTGGCCGTTGACGATGTAGTCGTCGCCGTCACGTCGTGCCGATGTGCGCATGGCCCGCAGGTCGCTGCCGATGCCCGGCTCGCTCATGGCAATCACCCCAATCATTTCACCGCTGACCATCCGCGGCAGCCATTTCTGTTTCTGTGCTTCGCTGCCATAAGCAACGATATACGGCGTGACAATTTCCGAATGGGTAGTGAAACCAACCGCCGTGGCGTTGGCCCGCGCCAGCTCTTCAATCATGACCGCCGAATGTCCGAAATCGCCACCGGGGCCGCCGTATTCTTCCGGCACCGTGGAGCACAACAGGCCTGTTTCACCCGCCTTCAGCCAGACTTCTTTAGGCACGATGCCGTTTTTTTCCCACTCGTGCAGGTAAGGCACGATTTCCCGATCGACGAAGCGTCGGGCTTGATCGCGAAACATATTGTGATCATCACGGAAAACGCCACGCATGGTTTGACTCCCAAAAATTGATTCAACGGCGCTTTGTACTCAACACCTGGTGCTTAGCGATCCGTGTAATTCGGTTTGCGCTTGTCAACAAATGCGGCGACGGCTTCCTGATGATCTTCGGTGTGGTGCGCCAATGCTTGATAGGCAGCTGACAGCTCCAGTAAGGAATCCAGGCGCATATGTTGTCCTTCGCGCAGCAGGCGTTTGCACAATCGCAACGAGTGTCCAGGGTTGCTGGCGATCCGCTGCGCCAATGCATGTGCTTCGCTGTCCAGGGTCTCGTGGGTACACACTTGCTCAACCAGCCCCCAGGCGAGTGCCTTGGCGGCGTCAATGGTGTCGCCGGTGAAAGCCATCAGGCTGGCTTTTGGAATGCCGATAATCCGTGGCAGCAACCATGCGCCGCCGTCGCCCGGGACGATGCCGAGTTTGACGAAGCTTTCGGCAAACAGCGCCGTTGGGCTGGCAAGACGGATATCGCACATACAGGCCAGATCCAGCCCCGCGCCAATAGCCGGCCCGTTGACAGCCGCGATCACCGGGATATCCAGTTCATACAACGCCAGCGGTATACGTTGGATGCCGTCGCGATAAGTGCCGCGCAACTCATAAGGTGAACCGGCGAAGATTCCACCACGCTCGCGCATGTCCTTGACGTTGCCACCGGCGCAGAACGCGCTGCCGTTACCGGTCAGCACCATGACGCGGGCGGTTTTGTCACGACGCAATTCGGCGCAGAGTTGGACGATCTCTTCAATCTGCTCCGGCGAGGTCAAGGCGTTACGGGTATCGGGGTGGTTCATGCGAACGCTGACTACACCGCCGTCGCGCTCGATCTGTAGAAATGGCGTGCTCATACCGAGGTCTCCGTCAGGCAGGTCAAAGGCTGCGACGCGTGGCGAGTCAACAACGGCCATAAGCCGTCACCGCCAGCCTGGCACACCTGCTCGCCGAGACGTCGGCTCCACAGGGTCGCGGAACCGAATTCACTGCGCCAGGCCCACAGACGCCGAGTGAACAAATGCAACGAGTATTCTTGAGTAAAGCCGATGGCACCGTGTACGGCATGGGCAATGCCAGCGCCGACGCTGGCGGCTTCAGCAGTGCTGACTTTGGCAACCGCAATAGTGAAGGCTGCCAGCGCGGTGTCTGATTCAACAAACGCCGCTTCGGCCGCAATGTTGGCGGCGGCAGCGTGCTCTGCAAACACCGCCAGTTGCTGCTGGATCGCCTGAAAAGCACCGATGGGTTTACCAAACTGGTTACGATCCCTGGCATACCCGGAAGTCATGTCCATCAAGCTGCGCAAGGCACCGGCAATTTGTGCCGAACGCAACAGTGCGCCGCCCAGTTGCAGCACGTCGGACGATAAGCCCACTGGCAATTCCGCAGATCCCAGCGGTGTGGCACCAGCAAACTCTAGATAGTCACGCGGCTCACCCGCTACGTTCAGACGTTCAGCCACGGCCGTGGCACTGGCGCGAGACAACAAAACCACCCTCGCCCACTCAGTGCCGCCATCAGCGATGGCTACCAGTGACTGTGCATGGCGACCCCATGGCACTGCCCGGGCTGTGCCGTAAACGCGGCCGTCGCGCAGGGTCAGGTTGGCGTCGGCGCTGAAACTCAACACACCGCTTTGCGCTTCGATTCCGGCTTTGCCCAGCAACCAATTACCTAGCAGGGCCTCGCATAACGGCGCAGGCACCGCGAAACGCCCGGCTGCTCGGGCAATCACGTACAGGTCAGACCACCCTGCTTCGGCGCCGCCCAACGCTTCGGGCGCTCCGGCCAAGGTAAACCCGGATTCCTCAAGGGCTTCCCATAAGCGGGTCGGCCAGACGCCACTTTCGCAACCGAGCAGGTATTCAGTGGTGGCCACATCGCCGAGCAGGCGTTCGATGCTTGATTCAAAGAGTTCACGCATGATTATCGCAACCCCAATCCGCGCGCGATGATTCCCCGCAGAATTTCACGGGTGCCTCCGCGCAATGAAAATGACGGCGCCATCTGGGTCAGATAGGCCAAAACTTGCGCATGAGATGAGCCGCCCTGTTGAGTCGGTTCATCGGCTAGCAACAGTTGTGCGACTTCGGGCAATTCTTGTTCGAACAGGTTGCCGAGGTCCTTAACGCAGGATGCCGCCCAGCTCGGGTGTTCGCCCGCCGCCAATTGCGCCGTTACCGCGAGCGACATATTGCGCAATGTCACCAGCTTGGCCGCCATGCGACCGATTTCACGGGATTGCAACGCGTCCGGCTGCTTGCCGATACCGTCCACCAAGGTCTTGAACAATGCCATGCAGCTGAGGAAGCGTTCCGGGCCGCTGCGCTCGAAAGCCAACTCTGCGGTCACTTGATCCCAGCCTTTACCTTCGGTGCCCACCAACGCATCGGGGCCGAGCAGTACATCATCGAAGAACACTTCGTTGAAATGCTCGCCACCGGCCAAATCACGAATCGGTCGGACGGAAATCCCCGGCAAGCTCAAATCAACGATGAACTGCGACATGCCCTCGTGACGCGCTGCCGATTTCTCGCCGGTACGCACCAAGGCGATCATGTAATGGGAGTGGTGGGCATTGGTGGTCCAGACTTTCTGGCCGTTGAGCCGCCAGCCATCGCCATCGCGAGTGGCCGAGGTCTTGATCGACGCCAGGTCCGAACCGGAGTTAGGTTCGCTCATGCCAATACAGAAAAAGCGCTCGCCGCGACAGATCGCCGGCAAGTGAAATTGCTTTTGTTGCTCGGTGCCGAAGCGTTGGATCAACGGGCCACTTTGCCGATCAGCAATCCAGTGCGCGGAGACCGGTGCGCCGGCAGCGAGCAGCTCTTCGATGATGACGTAGCGAGCGAACGGGCCCGCCGCCGCGCCGCCATATTCTTTGGCCAAAGCCATACCAACCCAACCGCGCTGACCTAATTTACGACTGAATTCGGCATCGAAACCCATCCAGGAGTGCGCGCGAAGGCTAGGCGGATAATCGGCCAACGTGTCGCTGAGAAACTCGCGAACTTCGGCGCGCAGCGCCTCGGCTTCCGGGGGAATTGTGCTGTACGTGAACTGAGTGATCGCCATGGTGCGCTCTCAAAAGCTGGACACAGGAGCGGCCCACTCCGGGAAGGGAGCGAACCGCTACGTTTTAAGCTGCGCGGTTTAGAGCGCCGCCTGTGCGTCTGCCTTGGCGAACATCGCGTTGATTTCGCCGGAGGTCACGGGCTTGCCGTCAGCACGGGTGTAATCCGCACCGCCGAGACCCAGCGCTGGCTCGGTGATCACATGCGTGGCCTGTGCACGCAATGCGCCGACCGTGCACTGTTCGCGAGGGATGATCGAGAACGGATCATAAGAGAACTCACGCATGGCGTTGAGGTGAGTGACTTTGTTGATGGTGGTGTCGGACAGGTGTTTGAGCCCATCGAACGTGGTTTCCGGCGAGCTCGGCCAGGTGCAATCGGAGTGCGGATAGTCGCTCTCCCAGCACGCCATGTCTTCACCCACGGCATCCAGGTTTTTCAGGCCGAAGTTGTCTTCGATGAAGCACGTGATGATGTGCTTCTTGAACACGTCGCTGGGCATTTTTCCGCCGAAGTCGGCGTTGGTCCAGGCGCTGTGGTGACGGTGGGTGAAGTCGGCACGCTCCAGCAGGTACGGAATCCAGCCAATACCGCCTTCGGACAAGGCCATGCGCAGGTCGGGGAATTTTTTCCACATTGGCGCCCAGATCCAGTCCGCCGCCGAGTTGGCGATGGAGATCGGCATGGCGGTAATCCAGGCATCGATCGGCGACATATCCGACGCGTGATTGGCCTTGGCGCCGGTTCCGATGTGGCAGCACAGCACGACTTTGTTGTCGGCACAGACTTTCCACAACGGATCCCAGTACGTATCGTGGATTGACGGAAAGCCCATCAATGCAGGGTTATCTGAGAAAGACAACGCGTGCACGCCTTGCGCTGAGAGACGCTTGACTTCAGCCACTGCGGCGTTCATGTCCCACCATGGCACGATCATCAGCGGGATGAAACGACCTGGCGCGGCGTTGCACCAGTCGTACAGGTGCCAGTCGTTGTAGGCGCGAATCGCCGCGAGGGAAACTTCACGGTCGCCATGGTTCTGGAAGCGCTGGCCAGCAAAACCCGGGAACGTCGGGAAGCACATTGAGCCCAGGACGCCGTTGGCGTTCATGTCATCGACGCGATCCTTGATGTTCCAGGTGCCACGACGCATCTGGTCGTAGCCCAACGGCTCCATGCCGTATTCCTCTTTTGGCCGGCCGACCACTGAGTTGAGGCCCATGTAACCGGTGGCCATCTCCTCGAACATCCAGACATCACGCTCACCGACTTTGACCACATGGGGCTCGCGGCCTTTGAAGCGATCCGGCATGTGCCGCGCGAATGCATTAGGCGGCTCAATGGCGTGGTCATCGACACTGACGAGAATCATATCTTCAATTTTCATTGTTCTTCCCCTTCGCAACGGGTTTGTTGTTGTGCTTTGAATCATAGATCACAGCTGCTACTAATTAAACACTTTATTTGATTGTGTTCATATTAATTTCCCCGTTGAGGCGACGAGACACTGAATCAAGGTGCCGCCTTCGCGAATAAATTCGCTGCACAGTTTGTCTATGCGATCTATGCAGGAGCTGCCGAAGGCTGCGATAGGGGCCGCCGGGGCCTCGCCTGCTTTGCGTTCAACCAACAAAAAACCCGCAACCATTACGCTGCGGGTTCGGCTAATACAGGACAAACATCAGTCCCAGATCACATGCACCTCATGGGGACCACGCAACTGCGCTCCTACGATCTTCGGTGCCGGCTTGCTTGGATCGAGGCGGATGTTTGGCATCAGGTCAAGAATGGCATTCAGCGCGCAACTGATCTCAGTCTTGGCCACAAACTGGCCGATGCACATGTGCGGACCAAAGCCAAAACCAAACGAAGGACGAGTCTTGCGATCAATGTCGAAACGATCGGCGTTTTCGAAGGCGTCTTCGTCACGGTTGGCCGATGACACAATGCACTGAACCATGGCGCCTTTGGGGATCGCAACGCCACGAATCACCGTGTCTTCAGACGTCTGGCGCACTTTGAAGGTGGCCACGGGCTCATAACGCACCGCCTCGTCAATGGCCTTATTCACCAGGCTGCGGTCATTGCGCACCCGCTCCAGCGTTTCCGGATGCTCCAGCAACAATGTGATCAACGTGCCAAACGTACGGGTCGTGGTTTCGCTGGCAGCGGGCAGCAGCGAGCGCACAAAGGTCGCGATTTCGTGATCGTCCAGCGAGCGGCCCTGGTACTCGGCGCGAATCAGGCGGCTGATCAAATCATCGCCCTCCCCGCCATCCGCTCTACGTTGCGCAACCACTACTTTCACCACGTCATACAGCGCTTTGGCGGCGTGCATCGCCGCACCACGTGCCGCAGCAGCTTTCTCGGGGTCAACTTGAGGCCCCGCCAGAATCGCTAGCGCCCAGGCCGCGTATTGTTCAATCTCGTCAGGTTTGTCTTCAGGAAAACCGATCAGCGCGTAAATGACCCGGATCGGGAAATACAGCGCGAACTCCATCAGGTCCGCCGATTTCGCTGCAACCATGGGCTGCAGGTACTCTTCACGAATAACCCGATCGATCTTGGTTTCTTTCCAGCGATTAACCGTTTCCGGCATGAACACCGGCTGCAGCAGGTTGCGAATGTTCTTATGGGCGTCGCCGTCCATCGCGGTGAGGATCAGACCGTCAAAAAAAGCCCCCAGACCTTCAGCGATAAAGCCACTGGTGAAGCTTTTGGCGTCGCGCATCACCGCCATGACGTCGTCGTATTTGAACAGCGTGAAGGTCGGCCGATTAGGGTCCAGCCCGGCAATTGACGGGACCCCGAGCTTGGCCATGAAGTTACCCTCCAGGATCGGCGAGTTTTTGCGCATGTCCGCGTAAACAGCCTGTAGGTCTATGTCGCTGCCCCGGTAGTTGCTGGCGACATTGGCGAATTCTTTGTTCAGATTACTTTGGGCCGGTACGGACATGATCATCTCCTTTCTTATTGTTCAGTGGCGGCGCAAGCCTTTGAAAAAAAGGTGCCGCGAGACCCGATACTAGGCGCATACAATCGATAGTTGAACGATTATTTACGATATGCCTTGATACTGGTTTTTCCCATTCCAGGAGGATTAGCCGAATCCTCAATAGAGTTTTCAATCAAGCCGTTCGATGATGGTTGCCGTGCCCATGCCGCCTGCACAACAGATCGCCTGCAAACCGTAACGGGCGCCGCGTCGCTCCAGTTCGTTGAGCAAGGTGGTCATCAGCCGCGCTCCGCTGGCACCCAATGGATGACCCAAGGCAATGGCGCCGCCGTTCACATTCAGCCGGTCGTGGCTAACCCCGGTTTCATGCATCCAGGCCAGCGGCACCGAAGCAAAGGCTTCATTAACTTCAAACAAATCGATGTCATTGATACTCAGCCCGGCTTTCCTCAGCACTTTGGCAGTTGCCGTAATAGGCCCGGTGAGCATCAGCGTCGGGTCAGCCCCAACCGTGGTAAAGGCGACGATCCGAGCGCGAGGCTTTAATCCGTGCTGCCGTGCGGTATCGGCACTCATTACCAGAAGCGCCGCCGCGCCGTCGGAAATCTGCGATGAATTACCCGCCGTGATCTTTCCGGTGTCTGGACGAAAACTGGTCTTCAGCGTCGAGAGCTTTTCCCGGGACGTATCACGGCGAATGGTTTCATCTGACGTCAGCGGCGCCACCGGTTCGCTCAGGTCTTTTTCCCGCAGTTGTTCTACCGGGACTGCGATGATCTGGCTGTCAAAGTAACCGGCATCGCTGGCTTGAGCGGCCCGTTGATGACTGGCGAAGGCATAGTCATCCAGTGCGTCACGACTCAAGGACCAACGGTCAGCGATTCGTTCAGCGGCCTCGCCCTGACTGGTCAGTTCATAACGCTCGCTGGCCATCCACCCAAAGGCTTCGCCGTGCAGGTCGCGATTGCTGCCCATGGGCACGCGGCTCATGTTCTCAGCACCGCCGGCCACCACAATCTCCGCCATGTCTGCGGCGATGGAGCCGGCCGCCATGTGCACCGCGACCTCCCCCGAGCCACATTTGCGGTCGATGGTCAGGCCCGGAATCGTCACCGGCCAGCCCGCGCCCAGCAGCGCCGTGCGGGCGATGTTCGCCGATTGTTCGCCGATTTGGGTTACGTTGCCGAAAATCACATCGTCCACCAACGCCGGGGACAGGTCGTTGCGCTCCATGAGTGCGCTGATCACCAGCGACCCCAAGTGATCGGCACGCACCCCGGCCAGTCGACCGCGAAAGCGGCCCACCGGGGTGCGGACTGCATCGACAATCACGATGTCTTTCATAGCGTGCTCGCTTTCAGGCCACTGCCTGGCACGGCTTTGTTGTCTTCATAGCGATAGACGCCGTGTCCGGTTTTACGACCCAGGCGCCCCGCCGCCACCATCTTGATAATCAGCGGGCACGGGCGAAACTTCTCGCCCAGGGTCTGATGCAGATAACGCAGCACCGCAAGACGCGTGTCCCAGCCCGTCAGGTCGCCCAGTTCCAGGGGTCCCATTGGGTGGTTGAAACCCAGGCGCAGCGCAGTGTCGATGTCTTCGGCAGTAGCAATGCCCTCTTGCAGCATGTACATCGCTTCGTTACCGAGCATTGCTGACATGCGGCTGGTGGTCAGCCCCGGCGACTCGTTAACCACAATCGATGTTTTGCCCATGGCCTCGCACAATGCGCGGGTTCGCGCCACGGTGTCATCGCTGGTGGCCAGCCCGCGCACCAGTTCTACCAGCTTCATTTTGTGCACGGGATTGAAGAAGTGCATACCGATGACCCGGTCGGCACTGCCGATGGAGGCTGCAATTTCAGTGACGCTCAGGGCCGAGGTGTTGGTCGCGATAATGGCATTTTCGGCCAACAGCGGCGCCGCCAGGGTGACGATGGCCTTTTTTACCGCCAACTGCTCAGAGACGGTTTCCACCAGCCAGTTGGCGCCAATCGCTGCCTCATTCAAGTCACCACAGGTCACCAGGTTGGCGAACGATGCTTGCGCCTGTTCTGCGCTGACTTTGCCGAGTTTGACGCCGTCGTTGAGGATTTTTTCGATATTGCCTTTGGCTTTCGAAAGCGACTCCGCGTTGGTATCCACCAGCAAGGTCTGAAACCCTGAGCTGGCGAAACCGTGGGCGATCCCGGTGCCCATCAACCCGGCACCGACCACAATGATCTTGTCTGGCTTGTGGGAATTCATGTTAGTACTCATGGGGAGACCTTCGAATAAGCAGCCGTTTTTTCGCTCACGACGTTGCGCAAGGTACCGATGCCGTCGATGCTTGCTTCGACCACATCGCCCGGTTTCAGAAACAGTCCGGTGCCCATGCCGACACCGGCGGGAGAGCCGGTGAACAGCACATCGCCGCAAGCAAAGCTTGAGCGTTGTTGCACGAATGCAATCAGTTGGCCGACGTCCCAGGTCATGTCGGCTGTCGTGCCGTCCTGCCGGGTTTCGCCGTTGACTTTAAGCACCAGGCGCAGCTTCGGAGAACCTGGCCCAAATTCATCCTTGGTCACCACCCACGGGCCCAGACCGGTAGTGCGGTCCTGGCTTTTCGCCGCGAACAGGTCCATGCCGATCCCGACCGGCCCACTGCGCTGCAAATCACGAGCACTGACGTCGTTGCCAACGGTGTAGCCGAGCACGCAACCCAACGGATCGTCGAGGTCGATTTCATCGCTGCCAATCACGGCGACCAATTCCACTTCATGGTCCAGTTCGTTGGTCAGTGGCGGAAAACGAATCGGATCATTAGCACCGATTAGCGCGCCGTAGGCTTTGAGAAATGCTACTGGCTGCGACGGCGGTGCAAGACCGAATTCAACCAGATGCTTGGCATAATTTGCCCCGGCCACCACCACCCGATTAACCGGTTCGATGGGCGGCAACAGTTGCACCTTTGACAATGGCAATGGCGGGCCGGCAAAGCGCAGGGCGCTGATACCAGCGCCCCGGGCGACTTTCGGCGCCCAGGAACTGAATTCGCCAGAGATGGGCGTGACCATGTCTTGCTGGACGTCGACTACCCCCCAGAACACGCCGGTGCCGAAATATGAGCAGCGCGCCAGTTTCATCAGACCGCTACCTTGGACGGCGTCACCTGACCAATTTTCGCTGGATCCAGGTGCAACAGCTTGCAGGCGTTCTGCCAGCGGATTTTCTGTAGATCAGCGTCCGAAATCCTGAGCCCGTCGGTCAAGTCGTGACGCACTGCATCGCTGCCACCAAAGTTGCTGCCGTAGAGCATTTGGTCCGCACCGACCACCTCAATCAACGCCTGACGCATCGGTAACTCATGCAATTCGACGTCGAAGTAGAAGTTTTTCATGTAGTCGAGCACTGGACGCTTGTTGTGTACCACGTCGAGGTTTTTGTTGGTTTGCGCCAGACGACCCAGTTGATAAGGCACGTAGCCGCCGCCGTGGGTGATGTAGACCTTGAGGTTCGGGAAACGGTCTAGCACGCCACCGCAAATCAAGTTCCAGAAGCAGCGGGTTTCGTCGTACTGCATACCGACAATGGCCGTGGTTTCGTAGCGGTCTTCGTTGGCGCGGTCGCCCCAGGTCACAGACTGGTTGTAGCCATGGATGAACATCGGCAGGTCGAGGTCGCACAGCACCTTCCACACCGGGTCCAGTTCAGGCGAATCGAACTCCAGACCACCAAAGTTGGCACCACCTGCGGACAGTCCTTTAGCGCCCAGTTGGGTGCAGGCACGGTGCAATTCGATGGCTGCTTCTTTTGGCGAATTCAGCGGTGCGTGGGCCCAGAACATCAATCGATCAGGGGCGGCAGAGCAATATTCGGCGAAGGTGTCGTTAACGGTGCGAGCGTACGGCACAGCGTATTCGGCTTCGGTCCAGTACATGTAGCAGTGGGACGGTACCGAGACTATTTGCAGGTTTTGACCGGCAGCATCCATTCCCGCCAGCCGCACTTTAGGGTCGGCCCAGCGCGCCATGTATTCCTCGAGCTTCAAACCGTTCCCGGCGCGTACAGCTGCCTTACGTTCCGGCGAGCCCAGGGTTAGAACCCATTTGCCAACCCGCAGGCGGATGTCGCCATCGTCACAGGCTTCGAAAAAAGGACCCCAGTGCGGGTGTTGGTTGTAGTAGCCAGGAAGCGGTGCATGAGCGTGCAGGTCAATAAGCATAATCAGGGACCTCGAGATAAGAACTTGACGTTTCTTGTGATTGTTCTGGGTGACTGCGAGACCTGAGCATAAAATTAATTTGAGCATAAATCAAAATACTGTTCAGTTTATTTTCATCTTGCGGGCTAAAAGCCCTTTCCAGAGCGTTGCGAGGGCCATCGACGTTTCGCCAAAGAACGTCAAACGGCTCATAAAACGGGGATATTGTGAAAATCCAGACGAAAAAAAACCGCCATCCCTTAGCGGAAATGGCGGTTTGTCTGCGCAGAGGTAGCGTCTAAATCAACCGGTTCAGCGTCGAGTACGGGAGGTAGACCCCATCGTCAGCGCTGCCAGCAATTTTTTCAACCGCACTGGCAATAACCGTCGGCTGGCACTTTCTGGCACGAGTATTTCACTGAGTACGTAACGGATGACCATCTCGCAGATCAACTCCCGGTCCAGACGCACGCCAAGGCGGTTATCCCACTCGTCAAACACGATATCCAGGACATCCTGGAAACGCACAATGGAGTCATGGAAAATTCGCCGGAAGAAACCCAGCGCGTAGTCCGGGGCCACCACCAGCAAGCGCCGGGCGCGACTTTTCTCAAGGTAGTTGTCGATGTACGCAAACAACGCATTGAGTCGTGCCTCAGGCTCGTCAATCCCGCCCAACGCCGCCGTTAGCGAGGTGTGGAAGCTGTCGCGTTGATGCCTGGAGAAGGTATCAAGCAAGTCTTCCTGGGAAGAAAAGTAGCGATAGAAGGTGCCCCGAGAAATGCTTGCCACCTTGCACACGTCCAAAATCGAGATGCGGTCTGCACCCGACTGCAACACCACTTCACCAGTGGCGGCGAGGATGTTGGCGATCGTTTCTTCTGAACGTCGATTAGGCTTGACCTTGGGGGCCGGCCCAGCGCTGTCAGCAGCGGTTTTACGGGCGACCTTAGGTTTTTTTTCAGCCACGCTGGCTTTCTTTTTAGCTGTCAAACCAGCGTCAGGAGCGGCAGCTTCGGCCACCTGATTTGCGCGTTTCGGCATGAATGTAAAGACCCGTGGATAATTCAAGTAGGCACGTTAGCATAGGAAATAAGCATGAACTGAGGTTTTTGTTCAACTTATGCCTAAAGACTTTTAGTAAATTCCTATTTAGAATGCCATTCTATATCCAAAATAAAATCGGGCACCCTACTGCTGGGATGACCCCAAAATAGGAGTATAGCTATGAGCGGCATTGGAAATCCGGAGACGTGGGCGGTCGGTGAAAGAGACACGGTTATCTCGGCATTGGACCGAGCAGTAGCAAGGCTTCCAGATAAGGTTCTGCTGGATTTCAGCGGAGAGTTGTACACATACCTTGAAATTGATCGTCTTTCTACGCGGATGGCCAATGCGCTAACCGCTCAAGGCATTCAAGCCGGCGATACCGTATTGACCATGCTCGACAACAACGTTGACGCGGTGGTCACCTGGTTAGCAATCAACAAGCTGTGTGCGGTCAGCGTGCCCATCAATACCGCGCTGAAGGGTGAATTCCTGCGTCATCAGGTTGCCGACACCGGCACTCAACTGGTGATCTGCGAGGCTGACTATCTGCCTCGTATGGCGGCCATCGCCGAACAGCTGACCGACGTGAAGCGCATTCTGTTCAGGTTGTCGGCCGGTAAAGAGCTCGGCGAGCCGCCTGCCTGCGCTATCGCCATCGAGCCTCTGGATGACTATCGCGGCAGTGACGACACGCCACTGTTGGTCAAACCACAGCCGGCCGACCTTGCTTGCCTGATCTACACATCAGGGACCACAGGCCCGTCCAAGGGCTGCATGATCAGCTACAACTTCATGTGCAACCTGGCCCGCCTGCAGTTGCGCGCGGGACCTGCCAGTGAAGATGACGTGACCATCACCCCACTGCCACTGTTCCATATGAATGCCCTGTGCGTAAGCATCATCGCCAGCATTCTGGTGGGCGCTCGCGCCGCGATACTTCCGCGCTTCTCGGTCTCCAACTTTTGGCAAGAGGTCGAGCGTTCCGGTGCAACCATCGCCTCGATTCTTGGGGGCATGGGCGGCCTGCTGGCACAAGCGCCGGACAACGAGGCCATGCTGCGCTGCAAGGGTCAGATCCACACCGCACGCGGCAACCCGTACACGGAAGAAACCAAGAAAACCTGGCGTGAACGATTCGGCACCAAACTGGTGGGTGGCAACGGCTACGGCCTCACCGAAGCCTGCGTCATTACCTCGCTGGCGGCGGGTGAATACGCCGCCCCGGGATCATCAGGCAAACGTATCGCTGACTTTGATGTGCGGATATTCGACGAACTGGATCAGGAAGTACCTGTGAATACCCCAGGGGAAATCGTGGTTCGGCCACTGTGTCCGGACATCATGTTTCAAGGCTACTGGCGGCGCCCTGAAGACACCCACAAGCTGATGCGCAATATGTGGTTTCACACGGGTGACGTTGGCAAGTTCGACGACGACGGTTTCTTCTATTTCGTGGACCGGAAAAAGGATTATTTGCGCAGGCGTGGCGAGAACATTTCCAGCTTTGAAATGGAAGCTGCGTTCGCCATTCATCCGGCATTGTCCGAAGTGGCGGTGCATGCTGTGCCCTCGGACAAGGGTGAGGATGACGTTAAAGTGACTGCGGTGCTGCACGAAGGCGTGCAGTTGAGTCAGGAGGATCTGTTTCGCTGGGCCGCAGACGCGGTGCCGTATTACGCACTGCCGCGCTACATCGAGTTCCGCACCAGCCTGCCGAAAAACCCCCAGGGCCGGGTGCTCAAATACTTGCTGCGGGATGAAGGCAAGACAGCAACTACCTGGGATCTGGACGATACCGATATCAAGGTTGCCAAGCGCTAAAGGCCAGCGCGGTGTGTCATCCACACCGCGCATCTGCAACAGAGCGTGCTCTATAGGAGGTTCCGCCACGTCTCCGACGCCGCGCTGTCGCGCAGCGAACACAAAACCCGTAGGATTATTTTTAAGTCAATACGTTATGTGTTGTTTGAAAAGAGCCGACTTGTTGGCGAAGGGGCCAATGCGGTTTGCCTGGCAGATCGCCTCGCCAACAAGTTGGCTCCTAAAGGGCTCAGTACCTTGCCGAAATCTCAGTGGAACCGAATTCATTTGGGAAGGCGGTGTGTCAGGCACACCGCTCTATTTCTATGCCTCAGTATTCCCGAGCTGGAATATGCTTGGGCCGTGAGTTGTAGCCAGGCAAATGTAAGCCACCATCGACATGCAGCGTCTCGCCGGTCATGAAGCGCGACATTTCCGATGCCAGAAACACCACCACTGGGCCGATATCTGCCTCCGGCTCGCCACAACGACCCAATGGGCGCATTGACGCCGACATTTCCGCAAACCCCGGATTTTCTTCCGCCAATTTAAAAAAAGTCGCGCCCATGGCTGTTGGCGCGATGGCGTTCACCCGAATGTTGAAGCGTCCCCATTCCGCCGCGGCACTGCGGGTCAGCCCGACGATGGCTGCTTTTGCGGTGTTGTAGTCACCATGCAGCCAAGCGCCGATCTCGGTGTCGATGGAATAGAAATTGATGATCTTGCCGCCGCCACGCTTCTGCATGTGCGGCAACGCGGCTTTCATCGACCACCAGGCCGCCCAGACGGTTGAGTTAAGCGTCTGCTCCAGCATGGCGTCGGTTTTTTCCTCAAGCAGCACATTGGGCGTCGGCGCAAAGGCATTATTGACCAGAATATCCAGCCCGCCAAAGTGGTCGACCGCCGCCGCGATGGCCGCTTCTATATCAGCTTTGTTACTGACGTCGGTCTTGATGAAGACCGCTTGTGCACCCAGCGCCTTTAATTCTTCAGCGACCGCCGCGCCGCTGACTTCGTCCAGTTCGGCGACCACCACGGCGGCACCCTCTTTGGCGAAGCTCAGGGCCACGCCACGACCAATTCCACCACCGGCACCGGTGATCAACGCCACTTGTTCTCGCAGCAGGCCCATTAGCCGCTCCTTTTATTGTTGTTGTTCAAGGTGGGTGTTTCAGTACTGCTTTTTTTAGTGATTAGGTAATGAACATAATCCGTTTTAGTGTTCAACTATACCTCATAAAAATCTATCCGGCCTGACCTAAAAAGGATAATTTCTGATGAGTACTTTTCGTCGCCGAGTGGTGATTGTATCGACCGTCCAGGGGGATCAGGGTCACGTTCGTGCGGCCTTGGAAGACGACTTCCATCACTTTCGTGTGCACCTGCGTCACGACCATCAGACCTTGCTTGACATCACTGGCGAAGCGCTGCGCTTCCCCTATTCGGCCTGCTCCCAAGCCACCGAACCATTGCGGGAGCTGATCGGCATGCGCTTGTCACCTATTGCCCATTCGGTCACCCGTCAAACTGACGCCCAACACCAATGCACGCACCTATTGGACCTGGCGGGACTGGCCCTTGCGGCGACCTTGCGCCCGGTACAGGTTCGTCGGTATGACATTCAGGTGCCGCTGCGGGTCAATGATCGCACACAGCCGAGTTTGCAACTCAACGGCGAGCCGTTCTTGTCATGGGTAACCCAAGGGATGCAGATCGAGGGGCCCGATCCATTCACCGGTATCAACCTGCGCGAGGGCATGGCGCGCTGGGCCTTGGGAACGCTGGGCGCGGACGAAGCTGAAGCGGCGCTGTTACTGCGCCGCTGCACGATGATTTCCATGGGCCGGGTGTACAACCTTGACGCTCAGGTGCACGCCTCTAGCACCGACCGCTGCTACAGCCAGCAAAGCAGCCGCGCCCTTGATGCACTACGAATCAAGGGCTCGACCTGGAGTTTTAATGAATCGGGTGAGGCGTTGTGTGCAGACGATCAGGGATGGCTGAACCAGACATTCACAGCCCCCCTGTAAGAGCCGACCTGTTGGCGAGGCGGTGTATTCGACGCACCAAAACCTCGCCAACAAGTTGGCTCCTACAGAAGGTGTGTAAGCCCGTTAGAGAAACACCGCCAAATTCGGCGTGCCCAGCACCGCTTGGTCAAGAATAACCTCTCGCCGCGCCAGTTTGATTCCGTCATTACCAAATCGAAGCAAGTCGCGCCGCTCGCCGCTGATGATGTCGACGTGATGCTCCTTGAAGCGGCTGCGGGTCAGCAACAGGTAGCTGGTGACGATAAACTCGTCGGCCTTTACCGTTTCTTCGACAAACACGTTGGTTACCAGACGCCGGGTGCGCGACGGTGGATCTTCGGCCCAGGCGCTTTTGCCGGACAGGCGCAAGATTCGTCCCAGAATCGAGCGGTAGTCATCGTGGTAATGCTGAACCGTGCGCACGATGGTGGTCGACAACTCAGCCGCCGTCCGCGTCTGGCGCAGGGGCACGGTATAAATCAGATCGGTTGCCAGGCGTGCGGCCCACTCCTGCAGGCGGATCTGGTCCAGCAACGTGGCCTCCTCATACAGAAAGGTCACGACGTCGTTGTAGACCGGTGAACCCACCGGCACGCGCTTGATACCCAGCGGCGAGCCAGGCTGCACGTGCTCGGCCGTACGCTGTTGAACGTCCACCGGCCGGGTCTCAGCCAATTGAGCTTCAGACATGAAAATATTCCCGAGTTTTATTGTTGTGTGGAGTCTCGTGGCAGACGCGCTTCATTACCGAACGTCGTCATCGACTGGCGCGGTCATCAATTCGTGCCAATACAGCCACCAATGCCACTGGGTATCGTCCTTGGTGAAGCCTTCGTTGACGATGCCCGGACCTGGCCAGCCTTCTGGCGCCCCGGTTTCAAACACGGCCTGATACTTGAGCGTGCTCTTGCGGCCCATCGCACCTTTTGCGGCTTGGGTCATGTGCGGCCACGTATCGGAATCGTCCTGCTCGACCATGCCAGAGGTGCCAAACAGCTGAATCGTCTGTTTGAGCATCTTTTCGCGCAACTCTGGTGATGCGTCCTTCTCCGCGAACACCCAGTTGACGAACTCCAGCTTGTCCGGGCCTTGCGGTACGTAGGCGTGCAAGGTCATCGAACCGACGACGGTGCCGTCCGGCTGCGGAATGTATACAAAGCCAAACAAAATATTGGGGAACATCCCGCCTACTTGCGGCGGCATGGTGGTCAGGACTTTGAGTTGATCTTCGGTCAGGTTGCGTGCCAGTTGCTCGACCATCTCCCCGGTCATGCCGGCTGGCGGCAGCGCTTCAAGCTTCTGCTGTACGCTCAGGGTTTCAGGATCAAGACCGGTCAGGCGCTTGATCTTGCGCGCCAGGTCGATGCAGCGCAGGGCGTGACCGTGGGGCGAGCTGATTTCTACGCCGTACATCTCCGGGCTCAGGTCAGCGCTTTGGCCGTTTTCATCTTTTTTCGCGTAGTTGCCGACCTCACCCAGCCAACGGTGCAGGGTCAGGGTATGGAAGCCATCGGCAGCGGACTGCTCGCCAGCGGTTTTCCAGTTGGCATTGACGATGAAACGCTGGGGCGGGCCAAGCACTTCCATGCCTTTGTCGGACCGACAGAACAGCATGTCGTAATACCACTTGGCGTCACCGAGGAATTCGTCGAACGAAGGTCCGTCGATGTTCCAGGTAGCAAAGACCAGGCCACCGTACAGCGTGACGCGCGCCTGGCGCAGGCCCAGTTTTTCCTTGGGCAGCATTTTGCCGTGCATGCATTCACGTTCCACCGGCGAGCCGATGAAATCGCCGTTTGGCCGGAACGCCCAGCCGTGGTAGATGCATTTATGAATTTGCGTATTGCCGCAATCGGCGGTGCTGATGCGCATCCCGCGGTGCGGGCAAACGTTCAGCGAGACGAATACTTCACCGGCCTTGTCACGGGTTACGATGACCGAGTCGGAACCCAAGTCACGGACCATGAAGTCGCCAGAGTTGGGAATTTCCGACTCATGGCCCAAAAGGACCCAAATCTTGCCGAAAATTTTCTCCATCTCAATCTCATAAATCTCCCGGTCCGACAGCACGCGCATCTGCACTTCGCGGGACGAGGGGTAAATGAGGTCCGATACTTTGGTTCCGTCAGACAATATGGGGCTTGTTCTTGTTAGCATGATTGCCTCCTGCTCAGGGTGTCACGGCGAGTTAAGCCGGTTGAATATAAGACACTTTTATAAATAATGTACATGCCTGTCGTTTTACTCAAGGTAAACGACCGTTCCGATCAGCGCAGCGCGGAACCGGCCTGGGTGCGCAGGATGCCGATGCCATCGACCTCCAACTCCACCACGTCACCCGGTTTCAAATAGCGCAACTGCTCCAGCCCACAGCCGTTGCCGACTGTACCGGAGCCCAAAAACTCACCGGGGTACAGGGTTTCCGAGCGTGAAATGTGGGCGATCACGTCTTCAAACTGCCAGCGCATGTCGCGGGTATTGCCACGCCCCCACTCTTCGCCATTAACCCGCGCCACCATGTTCAGGTCATAGGGATCGCCCAACTCATCAGCGGTCACCAGACACGGGCCCATGATGTTGGCGGTGTCGAAATCCTTGCTCTTGGCAGGGCCGAGCATACCGGGCATCTCCAGAGCCTGTGCGTCTCGGGCGCTCATGTCATTGAAGATGGTGTAACCCACGATGTGCTGACGGGCGTTCTCGCGGGAAATGTCCTTGCCCCGCGTGCCGATGTAGCAGCCGAACTCCAATTCGAAATCAAGCGCCCTGCTAAAGCTAGGCCACTGAAATTCATCGTCGATGCCAATCACGGCAAAACGGTTGCATTTGTAGTAGATGGGCTGGCGATTGAACGTCTCGATCACTCGGTCGTCGGCACGGGTGTTCATGGCCTTCAACGTGGCTTCCGGGTCTTCGGTGCGCAAGGCTCGGGAACGCCGAGCGGCGGCAAATGCCTGGCGCAAGTGCAGTTCGAAGCAGGAGCAATCGCGCATTTGCGGTGGTGGCTGAATCGGCGCGCGCAATTTGACGCTGGCACGCTCGTAAACCGCCACAGCCGGTGCCTTGCCGAGCAGCGAACGGGCCAGCTCGAGTGCTGCCTCACCGCCTTCTACCAGTTTCAGCACGCTGCTCAGTTCACCTGACTCGCGCCCCTGCACCTGCTGATACGCCGCTTGCAAGTCAATCACCGATTGGTCTTTGTCAAACAGCGCACCGGCACGCTCGACGCCGTCACCACGGGTAAAGGTTACCAGTCTCATACCCGGCCACTCACTGGCAGGCAGGCGCCGGTTACCGCGTCGGCGGCGTCGGACAGCAGGAACGCAATGACGGCGGTCAGTTGCGCCGGGCTGACCCAGCGGCTGAAGTCGGCGTCAGGCATGTCGTTGCGATTGTTCGGGGTGTCAATGATGCTCGGCAGTACCGCGTTGACCGTAATCTGGCGATCTTTGAGTTCCTCGGCCAGGGCTTCGGTAAGCCGGGAAACCCCAGCTTTCGAGGCCGCATAGGCGCCCATCCCCATGCCGGCCTTGAGGCTGGCTTGTGCACCAATATTGACGATCCGCCCACCGGTCTCACTCAGGTGCGGCAATACCGCTTGGGACGCGACCACCGCCGTGCGCAGGTTCATTTGATACAGCCGGTCCCAGGTCGCGACGCTGCCCTCTTCCAGGGTTTCCCAGGCAAAACCGCCAGCAACGTTAACCAGGCCGTCTATACGGCCAAAATGTTCGGCAACCTGTTTGAGAGCGGATTGCGCTGACGCCTCGGAGCTTAGATCAACACCGCCCAGTGACAGCGCATTCGTGCTGTCTGACGCAGTGCTGGCGGGCCGTTCGGCCCGATCCAGCAACGCGATGCGAGCACCACGTTCAAGTAATTGTTGGCCTAGGGTGCTGCCTAGCACACCGAAACCACCGGTTACGACAATGACCTTGTCGTGTAAAGACGTGCCATGAAGCGCCTCGTCCGGAACAGAACTGGACATCGCAAAAATCCTCTTATTGTTGTGGGTGCCACCCGTTGGGTGAGCGAGGTCTTGGATTAATATATGACACTTTTTAAAAATATGTACAAATGATACTGTGCCTTCGTTGTCCTGAATCAACAAAAACCCAAAGACACCGGACGCCTATGCCCAGAAAATTACCCGCCCTCAATGCCGACAACCGTGCCTTTTGGCAAGGTGGCGAGCAGGGAAAATTGCTGATTCATCACTGCGATGCCTGTGGGCGCTTCTTTCACCCGCCTTCGCCGATGTGCCCACAGTGCGCAAGCTTCAACGTAGCGCCGCGCCCAGTGACCGGCAAAGGCTCGGTGGCGAGCTTCACCGTGAACCATCAGCCTTGGACGCCTGAACTGGAAGCCCCTTACGTGGTGGCCATCGTTGAACTGCTGGAGCAACCCGGTTTGCGTTTTCTGAGCAATATCGTGAACTGCGACCCTGCAACGGTGCAGATCGGCATGCGGGTCAAGGTACGCTTTGAGCAGGTCGAAGACGTGTGGTTGCCGCTGTTCGAGAAGGATCAATGATGTTCGATCATCGTTATGAGAAACAGGTTGCTATAACCGGCGTCGGCCAATCGGAAGTCGGTCGGCCGTCTAATAAATCGGCCATGCGCTTGACCCTGGATGCGTGCCTTGAAGCCATCGCCGACGCTGGGCTTGAGCGCAAGGACATTGATGGCGTGGCGTGCTGGCCGGGTGATAACAACAATGGCGACCCGTTTTCGCCAGTCGGCCCCACTGCGCTCAAAACGGCACTGGGCTTAAACGTCAACTGGTTCGGCGCGGGCTATGAAGGTCCGGGGCCGCTGGCGGGAATGATCAACGGCGCGATGGCGATTGCCGCTGGTTTATGCAACCACGTACTGGTGTTCCGTACCATCACCGAAGCCTCGGCGCGGGTTCATAACAAACAAGTGGGCGCCCTGACCAGCAAGACTCAAGGCCGCGATAGCAGCTACGCCTGGCAGTGGTTTACCCCGTTCAACGTGCTCTCCGGGATCAACCTGATGGCGTTGTACGCGCAACGGCATTTCCATGAGTACGGGACCCAACCCGAGCAACTGGCGCAAATTGCCCTGACCTGCCGACGTAACGCCCAGCGGAACCCCAAGGCGATTTATCGCACGCCGATGTCGATGGACGACTACATGGCCTCCCGGATGATCTCCACGCCACTGCGCATGTTTGACTGCGATGTGCATTGTGATGCGTCCACCGCGATCATCCTGTCGCGCAAGGATGCCGCAAAGGACACCCGACACCCACCAATTCGCATCGAAGCCATGGGCGCTGCGCTGAGCCAACCGTGGTCCTGGGACCAGATTTCGCTGACGCAAATGGCAGCGTTCGATGTCGGCCGGATGATGTGGTCGCGCACCGACTACACGCCTGCGGACGTCGGCTCGGCGCAGCTTTACGACGGCTTTTCAATTCTGACCATGATCTGGATGGAAGCCCTAGGCCTGTGTCCGGTGGGCGCAAGCGGCGCATTCGTCGAGGGTGGCCAGCGAATCGCACTGGACGGCCAACTGCCGATCAACACCAATGGCGGGCAACTGTCTGGCGGGCGCACTCATGGCCTCGGCTATGTACACGAAGCCTGCTTGCAGCTCTGGGGCCGAGCCGAAGGCCGACAAACCCGAGCTCATAACGTGAGTGCGGTTGCTGCGGGCGGTGGCCCGCTGGGTGGCAGCCTGTTGCTGGTCAAAGAATAAATGCGGCTGGGCGAAGTGCTAGAACAAGACTTTGCCCAATTCGCTGCAAAACACCACCAACGCACGGCCCACTTCGTCAATGCCTTCTTCGTCCCGTTGGCCACGGAACAGCACGGCCGACACGGTGAAATCGATGGCGCCCGACGGCGAATACACCGGCGCGGCAATCGCCAGAATACCCACCGAAAAATAACCGTCGTCTACGGCCCAGCCGCGCTGTGCGGCCAATTGTACGTCGTCGCGGTACACCGGGAACGGCAACGGACGCGCCCAACGAATATGCTCGAAGCCTTCCTTCACCTTCTCGTCGTCCAGGTCCACTTGGGTGGCGAACAACCGACCACTGGCGCCCATGAGGATCGGCAAGCGCTGCCCCTCGGCCATGTCGATTCGCACATCAGTGGGGCTGGCCGCAGAGCTGACAATCACAATCCGGTCCGGGCCCATGCGCCGCCACAGAGTGACGGTCACTCGCAACCTGCCTGCCAGGTCCTGCAACAGCGGTTTGGCGAATTGCACCCGTTCGCCTTGGGTCACCAACTGGCCCACTAACCGCGCCAGACCTAAGCCGGCGGAATAACGCTTGGACAGCGGATTAAAATCCACAACGTCTTCCATCACCAACGTACGCAGGATGTTGAAGCAGGTACTCGGGTTGATACCGAGAATCCGCGCAATATCCACCGAGCGCTCGGGCAGACCACCCTGGCTCAAGTGCCGCAGGATGCGAATGGCATTCGACACCGGCTTGACGCTCACGGCACCGCCCTTTTGCGATTCACCGGTAACCAGCGCCTCGGCATTTTCGGAGGCGGAGCTGTCAAATTCGGAGCTGCTGATATCAGAACGGGCCATCGTGCATACCGGTAAGAACGGGCGAAGCCGCATTCTATACTGAGAACGCTCTACTAAATAAAGTTTAATATGGAAATATTCACGGTGCTCGCAGAGCTAAGCCAGCTATCTGTAGAGCCAACTTGTTGGCGAGAGGTTGGATGCGGTGGATCAGATACGCCGCCTCGCCAACCCGTTGGCTCCTACAGATCGATACATGGCGATGATTCAGGCGACCACGGGATGTTTCGACGGTTACAGCAAAGGTCGGTCCCCGGCAAACGTCGCCCTCGGCTGATGGACATACCGCCGGGCATCCTGTCCGTCGCAACGGAATCCACTCAAGCGCAACTCCCGCAGTTGGTCCGCCTGGGTAATACGCGTGTTCTGGCGCAAATAGTCCAGCCATGACTCGACAATAAAGCGCTCGACGTAATGCTCATCATCAGTAACGTCACGGTACAGCCGCCAGTTTTGTACGCCGTTGCGACGGCGGGCCTTTCCAACCGCATACACGGTGTCGAGAAACGCCTCGCGCTCGGCCCGTACGACCCGATAGCCTATTTCGATGGAAACCGGCCCTGACTTATGATCAACCTCCGTCGCCAGTACCAGCTTGTCGGTCGGCTGAGCCAAGGCGTAATCGGCTTCCTGGCCCAGCTCAAGCTGACTGCGGTTGGTCAGCAACAAACCAAACACCAGGGTCAGCGCAGCCAGCAGCAGGCTTTGACTCAACCCGACGTACTGCGCCAATGCGCCCCAGATAGCGCCACCGATGGCCATGGCGCCCATCAGCATCAGCAAATACACGGACGCCACCCGGGCTCGCACCCAGTTCGCCGAGCAGGTTTGCACCACCGTGGAAATGGTTGCATTGACTGCCATCCACGACATGCCGGCAATCAACAGCATGGCGCACACCACCACACGATTCTGGGAGACCGCTGCCGCCAACGTCGCCAGGGAGAAGCCAATAGCGCCAGCGACAATCAGGTAACGCAGCGGAAAACGCCGGTACATGGCCGTTAGGTTGAACGCTCCGATGACCGCCCCGGCGCCCATGAAGCCCATCAATAAACCATAGCCACCTGCGTCCATTCCCAACTCGTGCTTCGCCACCAACGGCAGCAACGCCCATAAGGCACTGGCGCTGAGGGTAAACACGAAGGTTTGCTTCAGGGCGCTGGTCATGGCTGCCGAATGCCGGATATAGCGCAAACCACTGCGCAATCCGCCGCCGAAGCTTTCAGGCGGCAAGCCCTCCGGTTGATGACGAGGCGTGAACGTCGCTACCAGGACAATCACCCCGATAAAACAACCGGCGATGATGACGAATACCGAGGCAGCGTTCCAGTAAGCAATCAATGCTCCCGCCAATGCCGGGCCCAAGGCGCGTGCTGCATTGGTGGAAATGCCATTTAACGCCACAGCGGACGGCACCTGATGGCGAGGCAATACTGAAGTGATGGTGACCATCCACGCCGACATGCTCAGCGCGCTGCCGGTGCCCAGCAGGAAGGTGAACAGCAGCAGCGACCAGTCGGCGAGCATCCCGCTAAACGACAGCACGCTGAGCGCCAGGCCCGCGACGAGCATGATCGCCTGCGTCAGCATCAGCCATTTTCGTCGGTCCACCAGGTCGGCAATTACCCCACCGGGCAGCCCAAACAGGAACACCGGTAGCGACACCGCGGTTTGCACCAACGACACCATCAATGGTGAAGAAGAAAGCGTGGTCATGATCCAGGCGGCAGCCACGGTTTGCATCCAGATCGCCAGATTGACCATGGCCCCAGCGGTCCACAGCCAGAAAAACGCTTTGTGCCGCAGGGGGCTCCAGGTGGAAGCGCGGGGCTGAGTGCTTTGGGCGAGCGAGGAAGAACGGGAATTATCCATGCTCACGCGGCCCACCCAAACGGCCTTCAGCACGTGCCGGACTGAGCTGGCGAGGCGTGCCGACCCGATTGCTCAGCGTCCCGATGCCGTCGATGGAGGCCTCAATCAAGTCCCCCGGCCGCAGAAACCGTCCCGTTTCCAGGCCAACGCCATGGGTTGATCCGGTGAAGATCAAATCACCGGGACGTAATTCTATCCGGGCGTCGAGAAAATTCAGCAGCTCATCCACCGGAAAAATCATCTGCCGCGTGTTGTCCTCTTGGCGCAATTGGCCGTTCACGCTCAAACACAGGTCCAACTGTGGCTGATCGACGCCGATTTGATCCAGCGTGACAATCCACGGCCCGACCGGGGTGGTGCGGTCCATGGCTTTTTGTGTGAGCAGGTCCAGTCGACCGATGTGCCGCCCAGCGTCGCGAGCGCTGATGTCGTTGCCGCAGGTGTACCCCAGCAGACACGCGCTGGCCCGGGGTTCATCGCCCAGTGGGCGCGCGACCACTGCCACCAGTTCAATTTCATAATCCAGCTCGGCCGTGAGCGCCGGGTACTGGATGTCATCGTAAGCGCCGACCATGGCCGACTCGGGCTTGATGTACGCCAGCGTGTGTTCTGGCGCCACACTGCCGAGCCGTTGCAAATGGGTCAGGTAGTTAAGACCGACGCCGAACACCCGTGCGCCGGGCTCCAGCGGCGGCAACCATTGACAATCGCTGACCGCCAGCGATGCGTCATCCAGCTGCAAAGCGCTCGTTTCTCCCTGGGCACATTCCGCTGCCCATTGGGCGAACGGTGCGCGAATACGTTGCAATCGGCTGGAGTCGGCATTGACCAGCGCCCAGAATGCTTCGCCTGCAAACGCTACCCGCGCCAGGCGCATGGCTAGCGCTTACTCGCCAGGTATTCCGGGTCGAGCACTTCTTCCGGGGTACGCACGCTTGGGCCAAGGATCGGTCCGACCATTTCATGGCCCCACAGGCTCAACGTCTCCGGGTTCAGCTCGAAGGCATCGCCCTGCCAGGGTTCAATTTCGGCAATGGTTTCGAAGGCGAAGCCCGAGGGCGTGAAATGGTAGAACGACAAGTGCGGGTCTTGGGTGTGCTGCCCCAGGGTCATCATCATCGGCAGCTCGCGCTTTTTCACGATGTCATAGGTTTCGCCGACATCGCGAATGCTGTTCACGAACAAACCGACGTGCTGTACACCCATGCGCCCGACGCCATGGCCATAAGCGATGTCGTGGCTGGTGTGGTGGTTGAGTTTTGAACGGAAGAAACCTGTGCGCCCTTTGCCCGCGCCCGCCCCATACCAATGGAAGCCCATGATCCCAGTAAGGAAGTGTTCCAGTTCCGGTGTGTATTCGGGGGTAATCACCACCACATGGCCTGCACCGCGCTCATTGGCGAGAAAACCGCCATGGGGACGCCCCGGCATGAATGAACGTGGGGTCCATTTCTGGCCGTAAAACAATTCATGCTGATAGCCAACTGGGTCGCGAAAGCGAATCAGTTCACGTACGCCGCGTTTCTCGCACAGCGCTGCATCACCCCGGATGACCTCGACGCCGTTGGCTTCAAATGTGGCAATCGCCGCATCGAATGCCTGGCGCCCCGTGGCTTCCCAGCCAATATAAACCAGACGGTCTATATTGCCAGGATGGAAAGCGAAGCGATGACGGCGGTCGTCAATCTTGAAGTACAGCGACTCGCTGTCACTCTGGGGCGAGGGGGCGATGCCGAAACCCATGACCTGCGGGCCATATTCACGCCACGCCTCCAGGTTCGGGGTTTCGAAGCCCAGGTATCCAATGCCAATGATGTCCATGAAGGTGCACCTGTTGTTCTTGTTTGTGGGTGTTATGTCTGTTTCGAAACAGTCAGATTGCCAGCAGTCCGCCGTCCACCACGATGTCAGAACCCGTGATGAATGAAGCCTCATCAGACGCCAGGAACAACGCCATGGCGACCACTTCCTCGGGCTCGCCAGGGCGATCCATCAGTACGCCGTCGAGCAACGCCGCCCGGGCCACCGGATTCTCGAGGAAAGGTGCCGTACCGGGCGTGGCTATAAAACCAGGGCTGATACTGACCGCTCGGATACCCACCGGTGCGCCTTCCACGGCCAATTGCCGGGTAAAGGCAATGACCGCACCTTTGGCTGCGGCGTGGGCGCTGATACCGGCGACTTTCGAACCACCCCAACCAGCGGTCGACGAAATATTGAT
The DNA here is from genome assembly GCF_028293835.1 of Pseudomonas sp. Taxonomy (GTDB): domain Bacteria; phylum Pseudomonadota; class Gammaproteobacteria; order Pseudomonadales; family Pseudomonadaceae; genus Aquipseudomonas. The sequence goes on along the minus strand of NZ_JAQGNX010000127.1, from coordinate 77,789 downwards.
GATCACCCCGCGCTGCTCGGCGAGGTGATGCCAGGCATATTTGGTGGTGTAGAACAGCAGGTCCACTTCGTTGCGGATGGTGAAGTGCCAATCCTCGATGGACAGCTCGCTCACCGGCCCGAAACGCGCTGCGGAGGCATTGTTATAGAGCACGTTGATGCGTCCGTGTTCTTCCACTGCGGAATCGATCCAGGCCTTGGCCTGCTCATGATCACCGAGGTCTACCGGCGCGTAACCGTACAAGTGCAGCCCTTCGGCGTGCAGCAAGGCAGCGGTCTGTTCATTGGCGGCAGTTTGAGTATCACAGCCGACGACAATCGCACCTTCACGAGCGAAGCGTAGCGCGGCGGCACGGCCCTGGCCGCCGCCAGTGCCGGTAATCAGTACAACCTTGTCTTGTAAACGACCTGCCATGCGGTGTACTCCCGATGATCCCTGGATACTTGCGTCTACCACTGCTGCCCATCAAGCCGCGTTGTCGGGCGACTCTATAGGTTCCAGCCAGATCGCTTCAGCCGGGCAAGCGGCCGCGCCTTCACGAGCCTCTTCCTCAAGTTCCGGCGGCACTATATTGCTGTCCAAGTACACCAGGCCATCGTCGTCCAGCTTGTAGATGCTGGGGCAGACTGCGGCACACAAGCCGTAACCGCAGCAGCGGGAACGGTCAGCGACCACACGAAATGTTGCTTTGTCTGAACTCATTGTTCTCTCCTTTGTCGGTTCAGTTTGGACCAATAATGAACACTTTTATCGCATATGTAAACTTTCTCTCGACTGCTGGACCTCGGCTCACAAAAAATGGCTGTCAGCCCCACGTGCAAAGGGTATCCGGCCTTTAGAACAATTCAACAAACTGACAGAGGCCTTAAGTTTCTGGTTTTTTCCCCGGCTAAAATGAACAGTTATATGGGTTGTGTCTATTATTTGTGCGGTGCTCGATGATCGGTGACTGGACAGCCAAGGTCGGCTGGAATATTCTGATTTCGACATGCGATTCTTTGACCAGAATCAAATGTCTGTGATCGCGTTGATCACACCGAACAACGCTTGGCTCTATAAAATCAATAAGGAAGCCAAACCATGTCCTCTTCGAAAAACGAAGCGGCGATCGATTTCAGTGAGTTCCGCAGCGCGTGGAAAGTCCTGATTCTGTCAGTCGCTGGTGTCGCCATCAGTATCAACGCTGCTCTGCTTTATGGCTTCGGCACACTGGTGCTGCCCCTCGGTCAGGCCTTTGGCTGGACCAAGCCGGAACTGCAGGCGTGCATCACCTTTCTCTTCGGTGGCGCGGTGGTTTCCTTACAGCTGGTCGGCTGGTTCAACCTGCGCTATGGCATCAAGCGGGTCACAGTGATCTCGCTGCTGTTGTTGGTGCTGGGTTACCTGGCTACCACTCAACTGACCAGTTCGATCTGGTCGATGTATTTGGCTTTTGCTCTGCTCCCCATCGTTGGCATGGGCACCCTGGCCGTGACGTGGACCCAACTGTTGAGCCTATGGTACGACCGCAATCGGGGGCTGGCCCTGGCAGTCGGCTTATCCGGCACCGGGCTCACCGCCGCGATCATCCCGCGCTTACTCGGCTGGGGCATCGAGCATTGGGACTGGCGTGCCGCGTTTGTGATTCTCGCCTTGCTGAATTTACTGGTACTGCTGCCGCTGACGCTGCTCTGGTTTCGCTTGCCGGGCGCCCTGACCAAGAGTGCATCGAAAACCACTGACAACGCTCTGCTGGAATTACCGGGCATGAGCTTCCGGGAGGGCATGCGCTCGGGCAAGTTCTGGATCTGTAACCTGGCGTTATCGATGGTGGTGTCCTCGGTGGTGGGGATGGTCACCAGTACTATTCCGCTGTTGCAATCACGCGGCCTCAGCGCCAGCGACGCGGGGCTGATTTTCAGTGGCTTCGGTATCTCGCTGATCTTCGGTCGTATGCTCATTGGCTATTTGCTGGACCGCCTATGGCCGCCTGCCGTGGCCGCATTCAGCCTGATGATGCCAGCTGTGGGTTGCGTGCTTTATCTGAATGGCGGTGTGGATTTTCACCTTCTGGTGTTGGCGGCGGTACTGGTCGGTTTCGGCGCAGGTGCGGAATTCGATATCGCCGCGTTCCTGGTTGCGCGCTATTTCGGCTTGCGTGAATACGGCCGATTGTTTGGCGTACACCAGGGCCTGAATACCGTGGCGTCAGCCCTGGCACCCTTGCTGTTTGCATTCATGCTCAGCCGTACCGGCGACTACTCGGCGATGTTGATGTACTGCCTGGCATGCTGCGTAGTCGGCCCATTGCTGCTGCTGACCCTGGGTCGAGTACCGCGCTTTGTAGCGCCAGCCCTGTCTGCTCACTCGCTAATCCGTTAATTTCAGCCCTTGAATACAAGAAAGGAAACCTGCGCATGCCCACGTTGACCCTGATCGAATTCAACGGCACCGAACACCGGGTGACGGCTGACATCGGCCAATCGGTGATGCAAGCCGCTAACTTCGCCAGCGTGCCCGGATTACAAGCCGATTGCGGCGGTGCGTGCAGTTGCGCGACCTGCCACGCCTATGTCGACGACGCCTGGCTGAGCCGAGTGCCTGCGGCTGAGTCCGGAGAAAGTGACATGCTCGATTACGCCTGCGGACGTGGCGATAACAGCCGCCTGACCTGTCAACTGATCGTCAGCGAAGCCCTCGATGGCTTAGTGCTGCGTTTGCCTGAATCCCAGTACTGAGTCGGCTTTTATCAGCAGCTCTCAGATCGACTTTTGTAAGGAGTTTCCATGTCACTCGCCTCGGTTGTGATCGTCGGCGCAGGTCAGGCCGGCTTTCAGGTCGCCGCATCGTTGCGTCAGGAGGGCTATACCGGCCGCATCTGCCTGATTGGCGACGAGCCCGGCTTGCCTTATCAGCGGCCACCGTTGTCCAAGGCTTACCTGCTGGGCAAGATCGGCGAGACCGCGCTGCTGTTTCGCCCCGCTGAGTTTTTCGCCACACAGAACATCGAACTGATTCACGATCAGGCCACCGCCATTGACCGTCTGAATCGCCGAGTGCTGCTGGCCTCTGGCGAGGCGGTCAGCTACGACCATCTGGTGCTCGCTACAGGCGCGCATAATCGCCCGCTGCCAGTTCCGGGGGCCGATTCACAGGGCGTATTCGGCATCAAGACCAAACTCGACGCCGACACCCTCGCACCCCTGGCAAAAGCCGTGCAGAACGTGGTGGTAATTGGTGCGGGATTTATCGGTCTGGAGTTTGCTGCCGTGGCTGCGACATTGGGGGCCAATGTGCATGTGCTAGAGCTGGGCGATCGGCCCATGGCGCGAGCGGTGTCCCGAGAGATGTCTGAAGTGTTCCGCCAGGCCCATGAGAGCTGGGGCGTGCATTTCGACTTTCGCCAAGGCTTGTCGAGCATCGAAAGCGACAATGGCAAAGCCTGCGCGGTAAACACCAGCGATGGTCGCCGATTGCTAGCCGATCTGGTGGTGTTCGGCATTGGTGTGATTCCCAACGTCGCGCTGGCGACTGAGGCCGGTCTGGACATTGAAAACGGGATCAAGGTCGACGCCCATTTGCTCACCAGCGACCCACAGATCTCGGCACTAGGCGATGTTGCCAGCTTTCCGTGCCTGCACAACGACCAACAGCCGATTCGCCTGGAGTCGGTACAAAACGCCGTGGACCAGGCGCGCTGCATAGCGGCGCGGCTGATGGGTAAACCGGCAGCCTATGAGGCACTGCCGTGGTTCTGGACCGATCAGGGCAGCCTTAAGCTGCAAATTGCGGGTCTTTCCACTGGCTATGACAGCACCGTCACCCTGGGGTCATTGGAGACTTCGCAGCTGTCGGTCCTGTGCTTTCGCAACAACCAACTGGTGGCCGTGGAGTCCTGCAACCGCCCGGGCGACCATATGGCCGCGCGCAAGATTCTCGCCCGCTCACCGCCGCTCAGCCCATCCCAGGCAGCTGCCGAGGGCTTCGATCTAAAAACCTGGGAATTGGCCAGTCGGCCTTAAGGAGTTTCACTATGAGTAAGGTCTGGATGATTACCGGCGCCTCCCGGGGCTTGGGCGCGCACATTGCACTGGCAGCATTAAAGTCGGGCGACCGGGTGGTGGTCACGGCACGCCGTATCGAAACACTGGACAGCCTGTTTCCCGGTTCCCTGGAGAACGTGTTGAAAGTTGCGCTGGACGTGACGCAGCCAGCTCACGCGCTGGCCGCCACCGCTGCTGCGATGGCGCGGTTCGGGCAGATCGACGTGTTAGTGAACAATGCGGGTTACGGGCAGCTCGGCCCCTTTGAGACGCAAACACCAGAAGACATTGAGCGTCAGTTCGCCACCAACGTCTTTGGCTTGATGAATGTATGCCGGGCGGTGTTGCCGGTCATGCGTAAGCAACGGCGTGGGCATATATTCAACCTGTCGTCCATCAGTGGCGTCATTGGTATGGGCGGTGCGGCGCTGTATTGCGCATCCAAATTTGCAGTTGAGGGTTTTTCCGAATCGTTGACTCAGGAAGTTGCAGGGTTCGGGATTCACGTGACCCTGATCGAGCCCGGTGTATTTCGTACTGACTTTCTTGACGACAGCTCCGCGGCCTTTGGCGCGGTGACACTTGAGGATTACACCGCGTTCGCAGAGAAGGTCCGAGCGTCTTGCGCTGCCGGTAACCATCAGCAAACTGGCGACCCGGCCCGCTTGGGCGCGGCAATGATAGAGCTGGCCGGTCACCCAAAACCGCCCGTGCGTTTTCTCGCCGGTTCGGATGCCTACGTCCAGGTCAACGCCAAACTAAGCAAGATGCTTGATGAGGTCGAGCAGTGGCGGGAGCTGACGGTGTCTACTGACATGCCCACTTCCCGATAACACCCAAACCCCTGTAGGACCAACTTGTTGGCGAGAAATCTGACGCGGTGTGACTGATACGCCGCCTCGCCAACAAGTTGTCTCCTACAGGGACCGCGTTTAAACAATCGCTCAACCCGCTACAAAATACCGCACCGACAATAATCCCTCGTCAAACCGATACACCTCAATGGTCTCAACCCCGCCCTCGCCGCTCACGAACGCATTACGGTGGTGGCAAGCGGCTTCGTTGCCATTGATGATGGTCGCCTTGACCTCGATGCGAATTTTAGCGTTCTGCTGCGCCCACATGCCCTCCAGTACCTGCCAGGCATCGCGCTCAGGATGGCCGACGTACTCGATGCTCAAGCCTTTACCCGCGATGCTGCGGTAATGGGCAAAGAAGCCGTCTTTGTTGCCTGAATTCCAGCACTCCACCTGGCCGTGAAGAAAGTGCTCGATCCTGCTTTTGTCCGGTGTGTTCATATACCTATTCCTGAGGAGTAATCAAACCGCAAGCTTGCGGTGCACCGTCGCGGCGCTGAGTGTAAGCATGACCAAAGGCCCGATCACCGCGCTGCACAGGCAATACAGCAGCACCGGAGAATATGTGCCGAACACCGAATACAGATGACCAAAGAACGCCGGGGCCAACCCTGAAATCACTGTCACCAAGCCCAAATGCAAGCCGAAGATCCGCGCGTAATCACGTAAGCCGAAGTAACGGGCGATCAGGAACGCGGCAATGTCGAACTCGGCCCCGGCGCTGACGCCAATGCAAATTGTCGCCAGCAACAAGCTGCCGGTGGCTGTGGGTCCGCTGACCATAAACAGCACGCAACCCACCGCCGGTATGAACAGGCACGCAGCCGCAACCAGGTTCGGTTGAAAACGGTCGAGCAAATACCCCACCAACAATCGGCTGACGATAATCGACACCCCAAAGCTGCTGAATATCTGGCTGGCCGTCACGCTGGCAACACCCTTGTCCTGCAGATACGGAACGATGGTGGTGATCATCCCGACAATCAACGACACCGACAGAATCAACGCCAGGTTGCAGGCCCAAAACACCCACGTGCGAATCGCCACGTTGAACGGCACGCCGTCCAATGTGCTTTCTGGCGCGGTGGCATTGTCTTTGGTCACCCGCCGCGCCGGAAAACGCAGGTAAACGATCGCCAATGGCAGGGTCAGCAGCAGTGGCATGGCCGCCAACAGCATGAATGCCGCCTGCCAGCCCCCGGTACGCACCGCCCACGCCAATAGCGGCGGCATCAGCATTGCCGCCAGGCCGGAACCGCTCAGGATAATCGCCAACGCCACGCCGCGATTACGCTCGAACCACACGCTGATCAGCTGCGTCCAGGTAATCGCGATGGTGCCTGCGCCTAACAACGGCATGACAAAAAACGCGAAGTACAACCAATACACACTGCCGTTCAACCGGGTCAGGGCCAGATAACCGAGTACCTGCACCAGCAGCGAGACAATGGCCACCCGCCGCAGGCCAAAGCGCGCGTACAGCCAACCCAGCAGCTGCGAACCAATGGCAACGCCAGCGAACAGAAAGGTGATTGAGCTTTGCAGCTCGCCACGGGTCCAGCCAAACGCCTCCTGCAGCGGGACCACTAAGCTGCCGAAGCCATAGAGCAATGCGGAGCTCATGCTGGTCAGCACCCCGGCAACGCCCAGCAGCACGATGCGCCAGGCCAAGGAGAATTCACTGGGCGCCAGGCCTCGGTCAGATGAAACAGGCAAAACGGACATGGCAACGCTCCCGACGCCCCGCCGCTGTTCGGCAGCGAGGTATCGTTTGGGGTTAATGGGCTTTTAGCGCTGCGTCGATCTTGGGCATGTTGACCATGGTCGCGCCGCCGTCCACCAACAACGATGTGCCGGTGATATAGCTCGCTTCGTTGGACGCCAGAAACATCACTGCCGAGGCAATGTCTTCCGAGCGGCCAAGGCGCGGCACCGGGAAATTCGCGGCCAATGCGTGAGGTAGCTCTTGCCCGAGGGTTTCGTGCATATGGTCGGTGCCGATCAGGCCAGGTTCGACCACATTTACCAGGATGTTCAGCGCGCCAAACTCCGCCGCCAGCCCACGGGCGAAGGCGTTCATGAAGGCTTTGCTGGACCCATAAGGGATCAACTGCGGGGTGTATTTACGGTTGGCTTCACCGGAGGAAATGAAGATCAGCCGGCCTTTATCCCTGGACTTGGACAGGTGCGGCGCAGCGTCCTTCGCCAGCCAGAACAGCGACTGAATATTGCTGCGTACGATGTGATCGAAGGTCTCGTCCGCCATGTCGACGATAAACCCCCGGCTCGTGTCAGCTGCGCAATGCACAACGATATCCAGTGCACCGAAGACCGCTATGCCGCGGTCGACCATGCCTTTAATCGCCCCACGATCTGCAACATCACCGCCTACCAGGCAGGCTTTGCCGCCCAGTGCCTCGATCATGCCTACGGTTTCTGCGCCTCGGCTCTCAGTACGGGCGCTAACCACCACCTGCGCACCTTCGCTGGCGAAGGCCAAGGCGATAGCGCGCCCCATGCCGCGACCGGCGCCAGTGACCAGTACCACTTTGTCGGTAAATCTCATCGTTCAGGACCTCTTTTTATTGTTCTTTTCAGGCAAGCGTGGCTCTGGCTTTCAACGTCAGAGTTCAGAACCGGGCACATTGCGCGACGGCCCGTTACGGCGGTCTGATTCACCCCAGGCCAACCAACGATCCGGTTCGCGGGTATCGCCCACTTTGCGCCAGCGACCTTCCTGCTGGGCCGTAATCGGGAAGCCGCCAACGAAGTCGATCATTTCGCCTTTAGGGTCCGGCAGGAACTCCCACTCTTCCTTGCCATCAAGCACGATTCGCGCCGTGTCGACGAAGTAACTGCCTTCCTTGTGTTTGACTTGGCCCTCAATGTCGGTGGTAACCCGCACTTCGCCCTTGTCGTTGGCAAAGATTGCGTACCCCAGATGATCATGACCGACCATAAACGAGCCGGTGTCCCAACTGCCGTCCTTGTAGACCGTGGCGAATGTCCACCAAATCACGTGTTTGTTGTTGTTCACCACCAAGTCTTTCATGAAGTGGATCGCGCCGCCTTCGGCCATATAGAACTGGTCAAGGGCCATGGCGCCTTTCACCGGTTTACCGTCGCAGACGCCAAAAATATCCCAGACCTGAGAGACATAGAACGTGCCCCACTCCACACCCGGCAGATACCACTGCAACCCCGGAGCCAGCAGGCGCCCTTCGAGGCTGAACAGGCCTTCTTCTTTCCAGGTGATGCGTTCGCTGGACGCAGTGATTTCCCACCCGTTGCCCGCTTCACCGGGCTGGCTGGTCCAAATCACAGTGTCGCCGTCTACTCGTTGCGTTGGTTTTGGGGTGAGTGCCTGGGTGGCAATTCGCGCCTGATCCATGCGCAGGTGCTTGCCGTCCACCAGCGTCGACATGTAAAAAAACTTGGTCGGATTCGGCGTGCCGTTGGGCGCCATAATCGAACGCACAAAGGAGTAGATATTGCCCTCTTCGTCACGCACCGAGCCAAACGGTGCGCTCTTGCTCAGGTGCAAGCCAAAATAACTGCGCTCGCCGGCCATGGCCGGGCCGCTGACCTTGTGCGGGCCGACCAATTGCTGAAAGCCAAAGTCGCCGCGCTCAGGGATAGTCTTGAAGGTTTTCATGAATGCTCTCTTGTTATTGGAAGAAATGAAAACAACGCAATGCTGCGAATCAGTCCGGATCACCGGCAGCTTTGAAGTTCAGGGCGGTGCTGTCACTGCTCATGGTGGGGCCTTGGGTCGTTCTTGCTTTAAAGGCTGTCCACGAACTTCGATGGTATCCAGATGCTCCTGCATCGCGTGCTCAATTCGTTGTACTCAGGGTCAAACGATTGCTCGTCAACCATTGATAATCCGCAACAAATGTTGCTTCTTCGGCCATTGCTCGGCAGTGTGAGAGCAGGCCGGAGCGATGTTTCATGAGGCTCAAAACAATAACAAAGGAGACGTCACGTGAAAGCTTCAGAGCCCCTCGAGATCGGCAAACTCAGCACCCTGAAACGCATACTGGCCGCAGCCCGCAAGGAGTTTTCCGGCAAGGGTCTGGCAGGCGCGCGGGTTGAAGACATCGCTCATGATGCTGGCGTGACCAAGCAGCTGGTCTACCACTATTACGGCTCCAAAGAAGGTTTGTTCGTGGCCGTGCTGGACGAGGCATCGGACACCATCATGTCCGAGCTGGTGGCGCTGGATGTCGAGGGCATGCCAGCGCCAGATGCCCTGCGTCATGTGCTCAATCACTTTTTCGATCAGTACCGTTATGACCCGCTGTTAGGGGCGCTGGCGCTGGAAGGCATTCGCTACCACGACGGGCACCAGACCCCGCGTAATCACTTTCTGGAACTGGCGCCAAAACTGGTAGAGAAATTCGAACAAATCTTGCAGCACGGTGCGGCCAGCGGCGCGTTCAAACACGGCGTCAATGCCCGTTTGTTTCTAGCGACGGCAGCGCTGGTCACCACGGGTTGGTTCACCAACCGCTATTCCATGTCAGCCTTGACCGGCCTTGAGACAGAGTCGGCGGAAGGCATGTCCACCTGGCGTGATTATTCGGCAAATTTCATCGTTGCCAGTGTTGCAGCTGTTTGATGAATGCCGAACTGAAGGAGCCAACGTGTTGGCGAGGCCGTTACTTGACACGCCGCTACCGCTGAAAAAGCCTCGCCAACCAGTTGGCTCCTACAGAGAAATACGGTTTCAGGCCATTATCGGCACACCGCATTCGGCCCTCCAGAATAAACTCGGTCCCACCGATTCCCACAGAAGTGTATAGGCGACTGATTTCACCTCAAAAACCGCTTCACCCTACCCGCCGCGATTTTGCCCGGCATACCCGTCACCCCACCGCCTGGATGTATCCCGGCGCCGCCGAAGAACAATCCGGCAATTGGCAAGGTATCGCCACCCAAACCTGCTGCCGGGCGCATGGCACTGGAGCGGAAGATTGAGGTGTCGATGTGCAGCACGCAGCCGTTGTGGGCGTTCAGGCGCTTGGCCAGTTCCGGTGCGTTTTCGGTTCGACGACCAATCTCCAGCGTCGCAATCTCGGGTACGTACTGGCTGGCGAATTCAATCGTGCGGCGTATGGCCTCAGCGCGAATCGCGTCCCAGCCTTCCCTTGGGTTGACCGGCATCGCTGGCGGGTAAAGGTAAACGATGTCCTGTCCGGCAGGCGCTTGCGAGGCGTCAATGGCGCTGGGGGTGGCTATCCACATCCACGGCAACGTGGGAATTTCACCCCGCGCCGCCGACTCAAAGTTCTCGATCACCGCCTCCGCCGTCCCCACCAGCAACACCGGACCGCGCAAATCAAGGCCATCGGTACGTTTCGACTGGTGCAAGGGCACGCTGATCTGCCCGCTCAAGGCGATATCGACTTTCAGCGGCGAACCCCCATGGGCATTGGCCGGGGCCAGGGCAATGCGGGTCAGCCATTTACGCTCCACTTCACCGGCCGTCACCATGTCCAGGGCCATTTTGGGATGGCAGCTGGCAACGACGGCTTTGGCTTTGATCACCTGCCCGTCCGCCAGACGAACACCCGTCGCCCGGCCTTTCACCGAGATAATCTCGCTGACCGATGCCTGAGTGCGCACTTCCCCGCCCAGCTCCTTGAACCGCGCCAGCATTGCATCGGGAATCGTCTGCATGCCGCCAATCGGCCGACCAATGCCAAAGCGGTGCAGAAAGCCCAGCACCGCAAAATACAATCCGCTGCCATCGGCCTTGACCGGACCCGCGGCGCCAGTCAAACAGGTCAGTGCCGAGAGGGTCACCGGATGCACAAAGCGCTCCAGCGCGGCGCCGTACGCCGAGCCTGTGGCCAGGGCGAAGATCTCCGGCTTGAGCGCTTTATGTTTGCGCAGGGTGCGGAAGGCCTTGAACTTGACGGCCAGGTTCTTCTGCGCAGGGTCCACGCGCATCATCGGGTGCACGACGTCGAGCAAGGCGTAAATCACCTCAATGAACTTCATGTAAGCGTCGGCATCTTCCGGGCAGAACTTACGAATCTCCTCAGCGGTCTTGGCCGGGTCGCGCCAAAACACCAGGGAGGTGCCGTCCGGGTGCAGATAGACATACGCAGGCTTGAGTTCCACCTGCTTGAACCCGTGCCGCTCCAGTTGCAGTTCTTCAACCACCGAGTGCGCGCGCAGCGATAACAGGTCAGCGGCGCACGGATGCACAAGATGCTGCGGTGCTTCCGGGATCAGGTAACCGGAAGAAGCCATACCGCCGACCTTGTCCAACGCTTCCAGTACCACCACGGATTTGCCTTGCGCGGCCAAGTAGCAGCCAGCCGACAGACCGTTATGGCCGCCGCCGACCACCACCACATCGTATTCGGATTTCTGCGCAGCATTGTTCATGTCCAGATACCTTCAGGTTCGATCACAGTACGTCGAGCAGCCGCGAGCCTACCCACGCAGTGTCAACACACGACGCGCCAGCCTTGCAGGTGCAGAAGAGTGCGGCGTGGGTTACATGCCCGCGCGACCAAGCTTTTCGAACAACGCGCGCATCGCCACCAGCGACGGCGTATGGCTGCTGAACCCGCCGTCGGCCACCAGCGTGGTGCCCGTGACGAACGAAGACTCATCCGACGCCAGGAACGCCACCACGTCAGCAATCTGCCGAGGCGTGCCCAGTTCTGGGGTCAGATGATTGTCGCGGATAATCTCCAGCAGTTCGGCAGGCATCGAAGCGTGGGCGTTTTCCGCAGGTGCCAGGCCGATTTGCACGGCGTTGGCCCGGATGCCCTGCTTGCCATATTGGGCAGCAATCAGCTTGGGCAGCATCATCAGCGCCGCCTTGGAAGTGGCGTAGCCGCTCAGCGACAGATCGCCCTGCATACCCAGCCCCGACGTGGCGAAAATCACCGAACCGCTTTTATTTTCCAGCATTACTGGAATCGCGTACTTGCTGCACAGCACCGCACCGCGCAGGTTCACCGCGATGGCCCGATCAAAGGCCGCCATGTCCAGATTGCAGATGTCGCGGTCGCGCTGGCGCTGTTCAACATTGAGCACCGCAGCGTTGTTGTGCAGCACGTCGATACGACCAAAGCGGCGTTTGATCTGAATCACCATGTCCTCGACTTCTTCCTCCGAAGACACGTCGACCCGAAGCGCCATGGACCCGACGCCGTGGACCGCCAGTGACTCCGAGACGGTGATCGCCGCTGCGCCGTCGATGTCGACCACGACTACCTGCGCGCCGTGAACGGCCAGAACTCGGGCACATTCGGCGCCCAGACCATTGCCGGCGCCGGTAACGATGGCGACCCGCCCTGCAAGCTTTCCTGTGTTAGTAGATCCTGTGTTCATGGTGGCTCTTCTTCTTGTTGTTGTGCTGCTTGAACCTGTGACTGAAAAGCTCCGCTCAGCAGCGCTTATTCACCGGTGAAATGCGGTTCGCGACGTTCGGCGAAAGCCAGCGCGGCTTCCTTCACGTCTTTACTCGGGGCCAATAACGCGAACAGGTTCAACTCCAGTTCCAGGCCGCTTTTCAAGTCCAGTTCCAGTGCCGCCCGCGCCGCCTGTTTGACGAAGGCCGAGGCTGCGGCCGGCTTGGCGGCGATACGCAGAGCAAAGGCCGCGACTTCTTGCACCAGGCAGGCGCTGTCACTGGCCAGCCGACTGACCAGCCCAATTTCGCGGGCTTCGGTGGCGTTCATTCGGTCGCCGGTCAACAGCATGTCCAACGCCCTGCCCGGCGCCACTACCCGCGACAACCGCTGGGTGCCACCGCCGCCGGGAATCAAGCCAAGACCCGTTTCCGGCAGCGCAAAAATCGCGTCGGGAGACGCAAAACGAATGTCGCAGGCCAGCGCCAATTCCAGGCCGCCGCCCATGCAGTAACCATGGATCGCAGCAACCACCGGTTTGGCAATGCTATCCAGCACCTCGATCCAGCGTGAACCCTGCATCCGCTGACGAACCTGCAACGCGGTTTCATCACCCCGGCGTTCCTTGATGTCGGCACCGGCACAAAAGCCGCGGTCACCTTCACCGCGAATGATGATTACCCGTATGTCACGGTCGGCTTCCAGAATGCGCAGGCCAGCCGGCACTCCCTGGCGGATGTGGTCATTGATGGCATTAATCTGTCCTGGTCGGGTCAGGATCAACCAGCCAATCGCACCCTCACGCTCAATGCGTACCGCCTCGTTGATGACGCTCGATGGGTCCGGTAAGGATTTGCCATTCATTTCAGCACTCCTCGAACTCGAACAACTGACCGTCCAGTTCTTTTGGATCGATACGGATCAGCGATTTACCGCCCACCGCTTCACTGGCTTCGATCCATTGGAAATTAGTGCCACGGGCGCGCAAGTCTTCGGCCTTCGCCGCCAGACCGTGGACGCCGATGCGAATGTAATAGGGACCTGGGCCCCAACTATTGAGGTACAAGCCCGCGTCACCGTCCCAACGGCTGGCTTCGATGATGTCCAGTGTGGCGCTGTTGGCCAACGTAAAGCCCATGCGCGCCCGGCGATAACCTTCGCCATGCAGGGTTTCAATCGGACCGCTGGGTTCCCAGTCGAGGTTGCTTGAGCAACGGCGCAAGGTGTCATCCAGATCTCGCACCAGAAAGCCCCGAGCGGTGACCCGAATCATGTCACCCGGCTTGGGGTTGAGTGCTTGCGGTGCAGGCTCGGCAAAGGTCTCCGGCGGCATTTGCAGCGGCTCCATCGGCATGATTTCGATGCACAGGCCGCCGTCAACCGACGGCTGGTAATACGGTTTCTCTGGGGTCGCGCCGAGCCACAAACGGTCAAACGGCATGTCATCGGTGCGCTGCGCCATACGGAACGGCAGGCGCCGACGCATGAGCTTTTCCACCAACGCGTCGAACTTGTGACCGTGGGTCGCCAGCACGATAGAGTGGGTGATCATTGGCCGGTGACGGCCCTGAAAGTCTTTCAGGCTTTCGAGAAAGTCGTGAAACAGCGGGTCGCCCAGGTTCGGCTTGTCCAGATGCCATTGCGGTTCGACGCGGGTGGGTGAGACCGCCAGCGACTTGTGTACCCGCAGGAAATGCGCAATGTATGGGTGATGATCGAACGCCTGACGCCAGCGCTCGTGTTTGAAAATACCGAGCTTATCGACCAGTTTTTCGGTCATGGCGTCCGGATCCGGAACCATCATGTCAGCGCTCATCAACAATTCGAACATACCGTTTTCCCCTTTGCGTATTCGCTGACCCACCGTTCAAGCGATGGGTCTTTTTTATTCGTTGGCAGCCGGTGCGGGGCTGGGCATCAATGCGCGATGATCGCGGCGGAGTTTTTTCGCGGCCGCTGCTCGGGCAGGACCGGTTCAATCGCATCGGCGTGTTCCACCTCGGATTCTTGCGCCGAGGTGTTTATTTTCGGGTTCAGCAGGAAGTGCGACAGCGCCGGAATCAGAACCAATGCGCCAAGCATGTTCCACAGGAACATGAAGGTCAGCAGGATGCCCATGTCGGCCTGGAATTTAATCGGCGACCACGCCCAGGTGATCACGCCAGCGGCCATGGTCAGGCCGATAAGGGCCACCACACGGCCGGTGAAATCCAACGAACGACGGTAGGCCGTTGCCAACGAACCGCCCCTGGCCTGAACGGCGAGCTGCACGCTGAGCAAGTACAAGGCGTAATCGACGCCGACCCCCACCCCTACTGCAATCACCGGCAATGTTGCGACTTTCAGGCCAATCCCCAGCCAGACCATCAGCGCCTTGCAAATAATGGTGGTCATGATCAGCGGAATGATCGCGACCAACGTGGCGCGCCAACTGCGGAAGGTCAGTAGGCACAGCAGCGCCGTGGCGCCATAGACTGCGAAATACATGGTGATGATGCCCTTCTCCACCTCGATATTGGTCGCCGCTTCGATCCCGGCGTTACCGGCAGCCAACAGGAACTGTGGGGCATCGGGTTTGCTGTTGTTCTCCTTGGCAAACTCTTCAGCAACCTTTAGCACTCGAGTCAGGGTGTCGGCTTTGTGGTCGGTCAGGTAAGCAATCAGCGGGGTTACAGAGCATTGTTGGTTGGTGATACCCGGCGAGGAGATCATCGCGGCATCAACCGAGGAGTTGGTGATGGCTTGATCGCGGCTGATGGTCAGCCATTTTCCGCTGCCCTCGGCCATTCCTGAGGTGATCATCCGCACGTTTTCCGCCAAAGAGTTGGTAGTCTGTACGCCTTCGGTCTGACGCAGGCGCCACGCCAGCTGGTCCATGGCCTGCAATGCCGGGTACAGACGACAGCTGTCTTCGGCGGTCTTCATGATCACCACGAACTGATCACTGGACAGTCCGTAATTGCTAGTGATGAAGGCGCTGTCGCGGTTATAGCGGGAGTCGGGGCGCAGCTCCGGGGCACCAGGGTCAAGGTCGCCGACTTTCAGGTGCAGCATCACCACGCAACCGACTGCGGTGACCGCCACTGACATGACGATGACGGCCGTGGCCCAGCGCCGCTCGGTAAACCGATCGAGGCTTTTCCAGATGCGACCCAGCAACCCCCTGTTGGCTTCGCCGGCCTGGTCTTTTTCGATGGCGATGCGCGCGGCTTTCTCGCTTACACCGATGTACGACAGGGCCACCGGAATCAGCAGCAACTTGGTGAAAATCAGCACCGCCACACCAATGCTGGTGGTCAGTGCCAGGTCGCGGATCACCGGGATATCGATGATCACCAGCACCGCAAAGCCAACGATGTTGGTTAGTAGCGCAGTCAGACCGGTGAGAAACAGGCGGCGAAAGGTATAACGCGCAGCGATGTACTTATGAGTGCCACGCCCAATGTCCTGAAGGATGCCGTTCATCTTTTGCGTGCCATGGGACAGGCCGATGGCGAAGATCAGGAACGGCACCAGAATTGAATACGGGTCCAGCTCGTAGCCCAGCAGCTCCATCAAGCCCAGCAACCAGACAACGCCGGCAATTGCCACGCCGACCAGCAGCAAGGTGCTGCGCAGGCATCGGGTATAGAGGTAGACGAACAGCGCGGCAATGACCACCGAGATGCCGAAAAAGAACATCACCGAATACAAACCGTCGATCAAGTCACCGACCAGTTTGCTGAAGCCGACAATGTGAATGCCAATGGTCGGGCTTTCCAGGGAACGAATCTGCTCTTCCAGCTGTTTGGAGAAGTCGCCATAACTCAGGGGCAAACCGGTTTTCGGGTTGGTGTCGAGCAACGGCGCGACGATCATGCTCGATTTCGAATCGTTGGACACCAGGCTGCCGACGATCCCGGCACGGGCGATGTTCTGGCGCAAGGCGTCAATGGAAGCCTCACTGCCGTTGTAGGTTGACGGCATCACTGCGCCGCCTTCGATGCCCTGCTCGGTGACCTCTTTCCAGCGAACGATAGGCATCCACAGGGATTTCATCCATGAGCGATCAACGCCAGGAATCAGGTACAGGGTGTCGTTGGCTTTCTGCAGGGTTTGCAGATATTCCGGGTCGTAAATGTCGCCTTTTTTGTTCTCGACCACGATGCGAATGGTATTGCCCAGGCCCGGCAGCTGATTCTTATAGGCCAGGTAGTTTTTGATGTACGGGCTGTTGCTCGGAATCATTTTTTCGAAGCTGGCGTTGACCTGCAACCGCGTTGCGAAAAAACCCAGCGTCAGGGTAGCCAGAACACAGGCAACGATTATCAGAATGCGGTTGTTGAAAATGATCCGCTCAAGCAACCCGCCAGACGACTTGTCGAAGTCTTTGAGATCACGAATCACCGGCATTCCGCTGTTGTATTTTTGCTCTACCATCGCTGCTTTCTCACTCAGAGGTGCCGGGTGGACTCAATTCGCCTTGGCGAGCTGAACGACCTTGGTACCGGAAAAACGGGTCACGATCAGTTGTCCGGCCTGACCGGAATCACTGGCGGCATAAACGTCGCCGCCGGTCGCGGGTGCAAGTGTGGTGACTTGCAAGGTGCTTCGATCCAGCGCGGCGATTTGCCCGCCCTGGCTGACGAGAATCGTGGTGGCGCCCTGATCGACAGTACTCACCAAGCTGGAATTAATACCGGTTTCAATCTTCTGCCAGGTCAGTCCACTGTCGCGGCTGGCGAACAGATTGCCGCGCAACCCATAGACCAGCAGCAGATCGGCTTGGGCGTTCACGCCAAACAGCGTGCCGGCATACGGCGTGGCGATCTGAACGAAGTGTTGGGTCGCCGGGTCGAGACGCATCAATAAGCCTTGCTCACCGCTGACGTAGAACACCCCGGCGTTTTCAGCCAGGCCGTAGAGGTGCATGCGCCGCTCGTTGTCGGTGCGATCAGTCCAGGGTTCCCAGGTTTTCCCGTCGTCAGCGCTGCGCAGCAGCATGCCGAAGGCGCCGACCACAAAGCCGTGGCCCTGGGCATCGAATAACACGTCGAGAAACGGCGCGCTCAGTACGTCCGGTGTGGCCGACGTGCTTAGCGCAAGGGTGACTTCCTGAAGCATGCTCGCTGCGTTTTCATCGCCTTTAGCGGCCAGCGGGCCGTAAAAGCCGTGCAACAGCGTTAGCAAACTGCGGCCGTCGAGCTGCGTTTTCCAGGTCAAGCCGCCGTCAACTGTGTGCAGCACCACGGAATCGTGGCCGACCGCCCAACCGTTGAAGGCGTCGCGAAAACGTACCTGGACCAGGTCCGTAGCGACCGGGCCAGGCATTTGCTGCCAGGTCTGGCCGCCATCAACCGAGCGCTGAATCAGCCCATGCAGGCCAACGCTGACCAAGGCGTCACCGGCTCGCGCCACGGCTAACATCGGGGCCGGCAAGCGCAGGTCTACCACGGGCGCTGGTTCGCGCAGGGTGTCGACGATGACGTCCGATGCCGCCTGTGCGACACCACCGAGCAGCGCCAACGAAATAAGGGTGGCGCTCGTCAACCGGATGCCGCTCGTTAACCGAAGACGAGCAGCCAGTTGCACTACGTAAAGGCCGGGATGGGTCATTATTATTGTCCTCAACCGTGTAACTGGTGTGCCACGCTGCCTGGGCCGACGCTGCACACGTTCGCTAATAATGGGTAAACCGGTAATGCCTGACCGCGCGCAGCCAAATCGCTGTCGCGCGGCCAGTCCCCAGCCTGTTTAGCGCTGGGTTTCCTTGGCAACGATCGCCTCGGCATTCATGTCGCGCTCGGACCGTGGCGTATCAGAGATCATGTAGCCACCCTTGAGTCCGTCGTTAAGCAACGCCCACATGCCTTTGTTGAAGTCGTAGACCACGTTCTTCACGTTGTACGGAATGGTTTTGTCGTACATCTGGATGCCACCCAGGAAAATCGAACGGTACAACGCGCCGCTCTTGTCCCAGGCGTCATACAGACCCGCGCCGAAGGTGTCTTCGTCAAGGTAGTAAGTACGCTTGCCGTAAACGTGACGCATGCCCGGCTTGAGGGTCGCTTCCACTACCCACACGCGGTGCAACTCCCAACGCTCCAGCGCCGGGTTGGCGTGATGCGTCATGAATTGGTCTTCTTGCTTGGCATCGAAGTAAAACTTGTAGGCGTTGTACGGAATGTACATTTCCTTGCGACCGACCAGCTTGTAATCGAACCGGTCCTGAGCACCGGAGAACATCTGCAGTTCGTCGAACAGCGTCACGCCGCCCTGACTGGCTACGGGGGTGTCGTAGTTGAACTCAGGAGCCAGTTTGACTCGACGTTGCCCCGGTGAGTAACTCCAGGAGCGGCGTGGCTTGGCCTCGGGGTCGAGGTAGTCGTTCAGTCCTACCACTTCACCCGCGCGGCGTGCCGGATAACCGTTCACCGAGAACACTCGGGAATACATCATAGGATCACGATCAGCCTGGGCGACCTGATACCACGGTGCTTCTTCGAAGGTGGCCTGCTCAGCGGTTTTGGTCACCACGCCGTTGGCATCGACGACCCAACTGTTGGACGACGAGGTGGTCGAGTAACCATGACCGACCCGGTAGCGCAGTTGCTGGTTCCACATCACTTCGTTACCAGTCTTCGGCAACGGGAACGGCAAACCGCCACGGCATGCCGGATCCACCGCCAAGCCGTCTTTCAAGATGCAGTTGGCGCTGCCATTGCGCACGGTCGCCTCCAGTACATCCTTTGGGTAGGCCGTGGTGCGGTGCGTCGGAAAAATGTCGAAATAGTAGTCAGGGAATTTCTTGAGCATCATCTTCTGACCTTCGCTCAATTTATCCGCGTACTTGTCGACGTTTTTCGCATCAATGCGAAACAGCGGTTTCTCGTCCTTGAACGGATCGACCCAAAATCCACTGTCCGGCTTGAAGCCCGCAGGGATTTTGGTGTAACCACCTTCATAGGCAGGGATGGTCCCCTCGGCGTTACCGGCCATGATCGCGCCAAAAGGCGTCAGGCTCTTACCCAATTCCTGGGCGTCAGGTGCCGCAGCCAGGGTTGTGGCAGCAAACCCCAGGAGAGCAACGGATAAGGCAAGTTGTCTTTTCATTTCAGACTGTCTCCGTTTTTATTGGATTTATCAGAAGGAGGTTTTGAATGTGAAGTCCAGCCAGCCGCGGTCAGTACCACCGACGTTACCGTTACCGGCCACGGTGTTATCGCTCAGGTTCTTGGCTTGGGCTGC
This sequence comes from Pseudomonas sp., assembly GCF_028293835.1. Classification (GTDB taxonomy): domain Bacteria; phylum Pseudomonadota; class Gammaproteobacteria; order Pseudomonadales; family Pseudomonadaceae; genus Aquipseudomonas. The sequence continues at coordinate 58,307 of NZ_JAQGNX010000127.1, read as the reverse complement.
AGTGTCTGCGTAACGGAGGGTGAATTCATACAATTGGGCGTAGGTCCAGTGAGTACCCACAGACCAGGCCAACGCGCCTTCGCTACCGCCACCCGCTGTCGCTGCGTTACCGTGAATGCCGTAGTTGACGGTCAGCGGTATATCCATATCCCACGACGGGAAAACGTTCAAGTATTGCGGCGTGTAGTTGACTGCCACGGCGTAGTAGTTTTTGGTTGAGCAACCGTCGGACTTGTCTCCGGACCCGGCAATGGTCGGCGTATGGCCGTTGACGCATTGAGCGGTGCCCTCGCCTTTGAATAACTCAGGGTGTTCGGTAACGCTGTCCAGGTGGCTGTAAGCAAACTCGCCGATCAGCGTACCGTTGTCAGCGATGAAGTTGCGGGGCACGCCATACACAGCGTTGGCCACGAAGTGAACGGTGTTACCGCGCGGACCTTCGTTGTCGACTGTGCTGATACCCGTGGCGTTCAACGCACCGTTGTGGCGATACGACAGGTCGGAACCTACCGAAACAGTGTCGAATACCCGCGAGAAACTCAGGCCGGCCAATTTCACACCACGTGGATAGATGACCCGGTACTCGCCCAGCGCAGCTTTGACTTCAGGAGAAAACCATGGCTGATAGTCATCGAACTGGCGGTAGTAGGCGCCGAACGTCGATTCGATGGCTTCCACGTTAAGTTTGGACATCACACCCCAGTTCTGACCATCACGTCCGAACTTCGAATCCTGGCGTTGAAAGGTCGCGCCGTTAGGAGCCAACGGCAAACGGTCCGGACCTTCAAACAGGGGATCCGCTGCACCGAAATAAGTGCCGCCGTATGGGATACGGGTCGGCTCCCACTCGTAGAAGTACTGACCGGCGACCGATAGGTTGTCAGTGACTTGCGCCTTGGCTGAGATCTGCCCGACTGGCAAGAATACTTCCTTGGTTTCAATACCCGGACTGGTAGACGCTTTCACGCCATCGGTAGGTGCCTGGGAATATGAAATGGCGTGGGCGCCGAACAGCAGGCCCTCGCCCCAGTAGTTGGTGTGGCGACCGATCTTCACGTTGACCGGCGTGGCGCCGATGTTGAAGTTCTTCCACACGAAGGCATCGAGGATTTCCCCGGACGGCCCACGAACATAGCGTTTGACCTCGTTGCTGTAGGTGTTGTTGTTATAGCTGGTGGCGTAGCCGGCAACGTTACTTTTCACGTCGGTGTCGTGGTAGGCCTGGTCGTACCAGCCGGAAGCGCTGAGTCGCGCGCCCCATTGGTTCAGATATGAAAAGTCAATTTCGCTCAACAGATCCAGACGATTTGTAACAACATCGCCTTTTCCGAACTTGCCATCAGACTCATCGTACGAAGGGCTATGGGCGATGTGGCTGTCCTGGCCTTCCATGCGCATACCCAGGTTATAGCGCACGGTCGTGTCGATCCGCAGGCGGTATTCGGGGTTAGGCAAATCAATAGCGGCTGCAAAGGCGCCTTGAGCGATACCTATTGTCAGGAGCGTCAAAGCCCCATTGGTAATTTTTCGACTGCAGCGAAACTTGTCGTTCATACAAACTACCTTTTATTTTTATTTTCAGTCGTTTATGTACATTCAAACGGTTTCTTCAGCGACCGTACAGCATGCTCCGTCACTGCGTACCTCCATCTGAACGGTTGGCTCATGAGGGCTCGCGCCACATCGAGTAATCACCAAGCCTCTTCAGCTGAATGCCACCGTAACGGATCATCATTCAGAATTCCACATAAAGATTGCAGTTCTCTATACAGAATTGATTGTAAATCGTGTGTATCTCCCGGCAAGCCGCAGCTTAGCGCCTTCGGACATTACTGCACAGATCAAACATAAATGTTCAAATAATCTTTGTTAGCCCGTATTTTTCGGTTTAAATGGCTCGCCCCGGTCGATTGTCGAACCGCGACAGTGCACCGACACGACCTGACAGGTAGCCATAAAACAAGAACAGCAAAGGAACCGTCATGAACATTGATTTGAGTGGGAAACGCGTCATCGTTACGGGCGCGTCACGTGGTATCGGCTTGGCAATCGCCCGCGCTTTCGCGGCGGAAGGTGCCCGGGTCGCGATTTGTGCGCGCAGTGAGGAGGCGGTAAAGGCTGCCGGCGATCAACTGGCAGAACAGGCTCAAGCGGTCATCGCTCGCGCGGTGGACGTGACCGACAGCGAGGGGGTCAAAGCCTTCGTCAATGAGGTTGCGTCTGCCTGGGGCGGCGTTGATGTGCTGGTCAACAACGCGGGTCAGGGCCGCGGAGGCAACCTTGAAACCCTCACGCCGGAATTGATTCTGGAACACGCCAATATCCTGCAGATGGGGCATTTCCGTTTTGTGCAGGCGGTGGTGCCGCACATGCGTGCGCAGCGTTGGGGACGGATCATCGAAATCAACGCCTTGGCGGGGGTTGTTCCAACACCAGACGGCATCCCCTCGGTGATTAACCGCGCGTCGTGCGTCGCGCTGTCGCGGTCACTCGGGATGTCGCTGCCGAAGGACAATATCCTGGTCAACAGCCTGAACATGGGTTGGATCGATACCGGGCAATGGGATCGTCACTACAAAGAGATGGGGCCAGGCGTAACGCGGGAAGAGTTCGACGCCATGGTCATGAAAGTCGTGCCGCTGGGGCGTTATGGCAAGCCGGAAGACGTGGCGGGCATGGCGTTGTTTCTTGCCAGTGAATATGCAAGCTTCATCAGCGCCGCGTCGATCGACATCGCGGGGGGCATGGGTGGGCAGATTGCCTACTTCCCGACGCTGAAGCGTGATTTTGCGGAGATGGTTAGAAAGCGTAATGAGGGGGTCTGAGGCGATTTTCCTGGCGCTTACCTGAGTGTATATATCCAGCTGGGCATCACCCGGATCTCGGTGAACGCGAACGTATTCGCTCCCACCGAGATTGCGGTTCCGCAAATCGATATTCAATACACAAAAAATCTTGGCCCGACAGATATCTGTACGGGCCAACTTGTCGGCGAGAGGCCGGGCGCGGCGTGTCAGGTTTAACGCCTCGCGAACAAGCTCACGCCTACAGGGGTTGTGTCCATGTTTCGATCAGACTGCTACCGGCACCTCTAGCTTCAACAACTCAATCGCATTACCACTGCGAATACGCTCGCGCTCTTGAGTCGATAATCCCAAGCCCTCTGTCAAGTCGCCGTGGTCATAGGCGCCGCCGAAATTGGTCCCGTACAACAGCCGTTCGCTGCCTACCACTTCCGCCACGCCACGGCGTAAACCAGGCGCATGCACGTCGAGGTCGAAATAGAAATTGGCCAGATAATCCATGAACGGGCGCTTGTTCCGTGTATCCGGCGCCATGGCCCGGTTCAACTCGCTCAAACGCCCCAACTGGAACACTGCCATACCGCCCGCATGGGTGATATAGGTTTTCAGCGTTGGGAATACATCCAGCGCGCCGCCGCAGATCAAATACCAGAAGAACAACGTTTCATCGACGCAGTCACCCACGATGGAGCTGGTTTCAAATTTATCGTCGGTGTGCTTTTCGCCCAGGTAAATCGACTGGTTGTAGCCGTGAACCATGATCGGTACATCCAGCTGGGTGAGTTTTTCCCATACTGGAAACAGTCGCTTGTCATGGGCTTCAAGCCCGTTGAAATTCGCACCACCGACGCACACGCCTTTGGCCCCGAGCTGGGTTACCGCCCGCTCGATCTCTTTGACTGCGGCTGCGGGTTCGGCCAGATTGGCGTGACACCAAAAATCAAAGTGCGCCGGGTCGGCACGGCAGAACGCTGACAACTCATCGTTGCAGGTCCGGGCATACTCCGTGCCGAACTCCCCTGCCCAGTACATGAATGCATGTGACGGCGTAGACAGCACCAACTTATCGACGCCACGTTCGGCCATGAGCTTTCGGCGGCTGGCGTGGGTCATGCGGGCCAGCAGGTTGGCTTCCGCTTCTTCGTCGGTGGCAGCCTTCGTCGGTTGTTTGGTGCCCAGGGAAAAGTGCCCTACCGTCAACCCTTGGGTCTTCATGAATGGCCCCCAGAACTCATGCTGGTTGAGCATCCCTTTGGTCAGCAGGTGCGCGTGTACGTCTATCAGCATTGTTGCTCTCCTTATTGTTGTGGTCCGTGCCGGGTGCTATGAGCGGCGGATGCTGGCGGTGATCTTCGCGTGGGGACCGGCGACCTGCGCGGCCCAGGCTTGTGCCGCCTGGTCAAGGGTGTAGTCCGCGTAATCGACCTGAATCTCGCGCTCTTTGGCGATGCGTAACAAGCGCTGCCAGATCTGCTGCCGATCCGCCGGTGGGCGCTGCCCAGTACCGATGCACGACAGGTTGCGGAACAACAGGTCGGCGATGTCCAACTCAATCTTGCGCCCGGCCCCGGTGCCGATGGTCATGATCCGTGCGCCCCAATTAGTCGCTTTGAGTGCCGACAGCAACGGCTGACCACAGACCAGGTCCAGCACCACATCGAAGCCGCCATCGGCCGCTTCTTTCAACGCAGCGCTGTCGTTGTCGCCACCCAGGCACACCACCTCATCGGCGAAGCCGCGTGACTTGAGCCCTTGCAACGCCTGTTCAGAACGCGCAGCACCCACGACCCGGCCCGCGCCCATATGTCGCGCCAGTTGCAAAGCGATCAGACCCAAGGTGCCGGTGGCCCCAAGGATCAAGACCTTTTCACCCTGCTGAATCTTTGCGTATTCCAGCGGCACGATGGCCCCCGTCGCCGCGATGCCCATGCTGATCGCTGTCTTGTCATCGATATCGTCCGGTACATCCCAGACCTCTTCACTGGGCACCACTGTGCGTTCTGCCCAGGCACCGAACGGCTGAACGGAGCGCTCGCCGAAATACACCCGACGGCCGTCCGTGGTATGCCCGACACCTTCGCCACGAATGACACAGGGATAGCTCACCCCCAGTCGATAAGCGCCCAACACATCCCAGCCACCAAGACCGGCAGTATCGACATCGATAAGCGTCGAGCCTTGCAAAGCCTGGGGTTCGGCGAAATCTTCAAGTACCGGCGGGGCGTTTCGCTCATGAATGACAGCAGCACGCATGACTGACTCCTTTTATGATTTTTGTGATTGGCAATCGTCCGATTGAAAATAATAGAACACTTTTTAGAAATATGTCTTACTTTAAGCAGATGAGATCACTGCGGGTGGTACCTGGTTGACGAATGCCTAGCGTGGAAATGTCGGTTTTTTACGTTGTCAGGTCACCTGCCGAAACTCGAATTCATAACAAGTGCGCCGGTTCTCTCCCTGCGGACGCACGCCAAAACAAGCCTGGAGAACGCCCCAATGAGTAAGCTTCCATCCCTGGAAGACAAGTACCTGCAGCAGCATGGCAAGGTGTTGTTGACCGGTATTCAAGCGCTGGTCCGCTTGCCCTTGATGCAGCGTCAGCGTGACCTGGCCAACGGGCTGAATACCGCCGGTTTCATTTCCGGCTATCGCGGCTCACCGTTGGGCAATTTCGATCAGGCGTTGTGGAAAGCCCGTGATCACTTGAAAGCCAATCACACGGTGTTTCACCCAGGGGTCAACGAAGACCTTGCGGCCACTTCGGTCTGGGGTACGCAGCAGGTCAGCATTTTTGAAGGCGCCAAATACGATGGCGTATTTGGCATGTGGTACGGCAAAGGTCCGGGTGTCGACCGCTGCGGTGATGTGTTCCGCCATGCTAACGCCGCTGGGACCTCCACTTTTGGCGGTGTGTTGGCGATTGCTGGCGACGACCATGGTGCCCGCAGTTCATCACTGCCGCACCAGACCGAGCATATTTTCAAAGCCGTGATGATGCCGGTGCTGGCGCCATCCGGGGTTCAGGAATACCTTGACTACGGCCTTCACGGCTGGGCAATGTCGCGCTACTCAGGGTGCTGGGTGGCGCTAAAGGCCGTGGCGGATACTGTGGAAAGCGCGGCCATCGTCGACCTCGACCCACAACGCGTGCAGCCGATCATCCCGGATTTCCAGTTGCCCGAAGGCGGCCTCAATATCCGTTGGCCAGATCCACCGCTGGCGCAGGAAAAACGCCTGCTGGAACACAAGCTGTACGCCGCCCTCGCCTACGCCAAGGCCAACCGCCTGGACCGCATAGTGCTCGATTCGCCCAAGGCGCGGATCGGTATCATCACCTCGGGCAAGTCCTACCTGGACGTGTGCCAGGCGCTAAAAATTCTTGGCATCGATGAGGCTTTGGCAACCCAGATTGGCTTGCGGGTGTACAAGGTCGGGATGATTTGGCCACTGGAAGCCGATGGCGTACGGCAGTTCGCCGAGGGCCTGGAAGAGATCGTCGTGGTGGAAGAAAAACGCCACCTCATCGAGTACCAGCTTAAAGAAGAACTCTACAACTGGCGCGAAGACGTTCGCCCACGCATCGTCGGCAAGTTTGACGACAAAGGCGAATGGAGCCTGCCGCACACGGACTGGTTATTGCCGGCGATTGGTGAACTGACCCCGGCACAGATTGCTCGGGCGTTGGCCCGACGTATCTTGCGCGTATGCCAGAGCGGTCCGTTACAAGTGCGTCTGGCGGTGCTCGATGCCCAGCTGCAAGCCTGCCAACCGTTGGGCAATCTGATGGAGCGAGTGCCGCATTATTGCTCCGGCTGCCCGCACAATACCTCGACCAAAGTCCCTGAAGGCAGCCGTGCGCTGGCCGGGATCGGTTGCCATTACATGGCGGCATGGATCTATCCGCAAACCCAGACCTTCAGCCAAATGGGCGGCGAAGGCGTCGCCTGGATCGGGCAATCGCCATTCACCGAAACCCGCCATGTGTTCGCTAACCTGGGCGACGGTACTTATTTCCACTCGGGCCTTCTGGCGATTCGGGCATCGGTGGCGGCCAAGGTCTCGATCACGTACAAAATTCTCTACAACGACGCCGTGGCCATGACTGGCGGCCAACCGGTGGACGGCAGCCTAAGTGTTGCGCAGATCAGCCGACAATTGGCCGCTGAAGGCGTGTTGAAAATTGTCGTGGTCAGTGAAGAACCTGATAAATATCAGCACATTAATGATCTTGCTCCCGGGGTGCCGGTCTATCGCCGCGACCTGATGGACCAGGTGCAGCATGAGTTACGGGAATTTGCCGGCGTGTCCGCGCTTATTTACGACCAAACCTGCGCCGCAGAAAAGCGTCGTCGGCGCAAACGCGGCAAATTCGCCGACCCGGCACGTCGGGTGGTGATCAACGAAGCCGTGTGCGAAGGCTGTGGCGACTGCAGCAGCAAATCCAACTGCATGTCGGTGGTGCCGGTGGACACCGAGTTCGGCCGCAAACGTGAAATCGATCAGTCGTCATGCAATAAAGACTTCACTTGCTTGACCGGTTTCTGCCCGAGCTTCGTCACTGTCGAAGGCGGCACCCTGCGCAAACCCAAGGCCCTAACGCAACGTGCGGAAGAACAGTGGGTATTGCCCACTCCAGCGGCCTTATCGCTGAACGAGCCGTGCAGCATTCTGGTAACTGGCGTTGGCGGCACCGGCGTGGTCACTATTGGTGCCCTGCTTGGCATGGCGGCGTTTATCGAGGGCAAGGGTGCGCTTAACCTGGACATGGCTGGCATGGCGCAAAAAGGTGGCGCGGTGTGGTCGCACATCCGTATCGCCGAGCGTCAGGACCAGCTCTTCGCGCCCCGCATTGCCGAGGGAGAAACCAGCTTGCTGTTGGGCTGTGACCTGGTGGTCAGTGCCCACAGCGAAACCTTGACAAAACTGCGGCACGGCGTGACCCATGCGCTGATCAACAGCGAACAGAGCATCACCAGCGCGTTTGTCCGTACCTTCGCCCGACAGGCGGAAACCGGCGACTTGGACGCCAACCCGGATCCACTGTTTCGCAGTCAGGGCATGGCCGAACAGATTGTCGACAGCGTCGGCAGTGACCACGCGGTGTTCCTGGACGCCAGCCGAATCGCCACTGCGTTGATGGGTGACTCTATTGCCACCAACACGTTCATGCTCGGCCATGCGTATCAAAACGGCTGGCTGCCGGTGGGAGAAGAGGCACTGATGCAAGCCATAGAACTGAACGGTACGGCCGTTGAGTTCAACCGCATGGCATTTCTCTGGGGACGTCGCGCTGCGGTCGATCTGCCGCGCCTGTTGGCGCGCCTGGAAACCCTCAAGGTGAAAAGCCCGGATCGGGTGCTGTCACAAACCCTGAACCAATCCATCAACCGCCGTATGGATGTATTGCGTGCCTATCAAAACGAAGGTTATGCGCAACGCTATCAGCGCCGCATCGAAGCGATTCGCAAGGCTGAGTCCCTGCTGCTGGGCAAGCCAGGGCCGCTGACCGAAGCCGTGGCGCGCTATTACTTCAAAGTGCTGGCGATTAAGGACGAATACGAAGTGGCGCGGTTGTTTACCGACGGTGAGTTTTTGAAAAAGATCGAGGCCAATTTCGAGGGAGATTTCGCCCTGCGCTTCCACCTCGCCCCGCCCGTGTTAAATAAAGCCGGCGTCGAACCGAAGAAAAGCAGCTATGGCCCATGGATGCTCAGCGGTTTCAAAGTGTTGGCGCGAATGAAATTCCTGCGCAACACGTGGCTCGACCCGTTTGGCCGCACCCATGAGCGCAAGGTCGAACGCCAATGGCTGGCGGACTACGAAACGGTGCTTGATCTGATTCTCAAGGAATTGAGCCTGGACAATCACCTACTCGCCGTAAGCCTGGCCGAATTACCCGATGCCGTACGCGGCTATGGCCCGGTAAAAGAGCGCTATCTGGTGCATGCCCAAGCGAAACGCCAGGTGTTGCTGAATCAATGGCAAGGCAAAACGTTGTTTGTCGACGCAGCGCCGGCGGGGAAAAAGATAGAGGTCATACAGCTGTGATTCATAGCTGAATCCCAACTCTCTGTAGGACGTTCCGCCACGTCTCCGGCGCCGCGCTGTCGCGCAGCAAACACACAACCTGTGGAGCTGCCGAAGGCTGCGATAGGCCGGGGTCGCGGGCGACCGGCACGACCTTCAGCGGTATAACGAGGGCGACCGGTTCCCGGTCGAATCGCAGCCTTCGGCAGCTCCTACAGGTCCGTTTAAGGTCAACCTCATGTCTGTTGCGGAAAGAATTTGTACATCCCCACGGGAACACGTCCGGAATGTGGCGCTTGATTTGTTTGTCGAGCAAGGTTTTCAGGCCGTCAGCCTGCGTCAGTTGGCATCGGCCGCAGGGATGCAGGCGGGATCGCTGTATAACCACTTCGAGAGCAAGCAGGCGTTGTTGTTTGAACTGATCGAAAGCTACGAAACCGAACTCCTGCAAGCCCTGCCCAGGTCCAAGTCTCTGGACCCTGATCCGCACAAGACCCTCGGCATCTTTGTCCGCGCGTTTCTCCATTTCACCCTGCGCCAGGCGCAACGCTCACGCCTGACGCGTATGGAATTCCGCTGCCTGGAACCTGAGCAACAGCTTTACATTCAGCACCTGCGTACGACCTGTACTCAACGGTTGGCTGCAATCCTGGACCATGGCATCGAGCGTCGGGTATTCAAACCTGTGGCGGTCGATACCCTCGTCCCGTGCTTACTGTCGCTACTCAACGATGCGGGCAATTGGTTTGGCCCGCATGTGTCGATGACCGCCGCCGTCGAGCTCAACATGAAAATGATCGGCGGCGCCTTGTTGCCTTCTGCAGGCACGCCGAACTAATGCATCCCTTACTTCTTATGGCAGTCCAGACTGGCCTTGAGCGGTGCCCCCGTGTATTTGCCCTCGACCCGCAGCAACGCCGACTCTCCGGGCGCCATAACCGCTGGTGGTGATTGGGCGTCACTGGATTCCGCTGGACCGGGCTTGAGCATGCACACCACAGCGACCGTATCGTTATTGGTGAGCTTCAAGGCCTGGATGCTGCCGCCAGCGTTCTGACCACCGCTGTCGCTGCTGCCTTCCATTGCGGCGTCGATTTTCAGACCGTTGAAGTGTTTATCCATCAGCACATCGTCGGCCATCGCCAGCATTGGCAAGCAGGCGATGACACTCACAAGCAAAAGACTGTTCCTGTTCATTGGGCAGTTCTCCTAAAAGTGTGCAAGAAATGCACACACAGCAATAGAGAAGCGCAACTCGAAGCAAGTTCAGACTATTTTCGGTGACCCAACAGAGTCTTCAACTGAGCATCACCATGCCGCCGTCTATCATCAGGGTCTGGCCCGTGACGAAACGTGAACCTTCACCCGCCAGAAACACCAGCACAGGTGCCAAGTCCTGGGCCGCATCGCCCAAACGCCCGCCCATGGGTATCTGCCCAGCCATGAAAGCGTCGTGCTCTTTCAGTTGGTCTGCCGACATGCTGGCCCGTGTGTTTTCATACATCGGCGTCCACATGGCCGGCGCGATAGCGTTTACCGTAATACCTTTGGCTCCCCACTCTCGCGCCACGGTGCGAGTCCATGCCAGGACTGCGCCCTTGCTGGCGGCGTAATGGGCCTTACCCGGTTGACCGACCACCCCCGCCGCCGAAGCGAAGTTAATGATGCGTCCGCCATGGTCCTTGAGCAGGTCGTAGGCTGCACGGTTGGTGAGGAAGGTGCCGCGAGTGTTGACCGCGAACACCCGCTCCCATTCGTCCAGTTCGATCTGATCAGCCATGGCATTGGGTGCAATGCCGGCCGCATGTACCAGCACGTCCAGCCCACCCAACTGCTGCGCCGCCCAGGCGAACGCTTCACTGATGGACTCAGGACTGGAGATGTCACAGACATAGCCTTTGGCCCAACCACCGCCCTGCTCCGCCGTTGGCACCGCGCTTTCGCCGATGTCCAGGCTGACCACGTGGGCACCTTCGTCGACGTACGCCTTGACCACGGCGGCGCCAATCCCGCGAGCGCCGCCGGTGACGATGATTTTCCTGCCTTGCAACTGCAAACGGGTTTCCATTGCCAAGCTCCTATCAATCACATCTAAGTAGCGCACCTGTAGGAGCCAACTTGTTAGCGAGAGGCCCAGCCGTATGTACGCAATCAGCCGCCTCGCCAACAAGTTGGCTCCTACAGAGAGTTGTGTTTACTGCGTGAAATCGAGGCGTGCGCTCCTTGGAACAGCCGCAACGCCGACCCATGATGGGTCTGGCCCACATCCATGGGTGCCTTTCCGGCGCAGGCCCGGGCGTAGCTGCCTTCAAGCAGGATTCCGAGTTTGAAACCGGCGAGCACGATGTACCAGTCCAGCGCGGACAGGTCGCGGTGGGTCGAGGCGCGATACCGGGCAACCAGTTCATCGGCACTGGGAAATCCGTCCCACGGCTGCACATGGATAGTCCCGGCGCCATGGCCGTCGGCACCGGGCCAACTGACCACTAACCAGCCCAGATCCAGCAACGGGTCGCCCAGGGTCGCCAGCTCCCAATCGACGATGGCAGCCAGTGTCGGACCGTGGCTACTGAACATCACGTTCGACAGGTGAAAGTCACCGTGCAAAATACCGGGGGTGTTGTGGGTCGGGCAGTTCTGCATCAGCCATTGCCCAATCGCCTGGACATCAGGCAACCCACCAACCCCAGGCCAACCGGAGTAATCGGCGTAACCCTGCAGTTGTGACAGCCAACGCGGCGCCTGACGTTCTAGAAAGCCCTCGGGCTTGCCGAAGTCGTCCAGTCCCACCGCTCGATAATCCACTTCGCCCAGCCGCAGCAAAGCGTCGACCATGGACATCCCCATCTGCCGACGCACCTGCGGATCGCTGGCATGCAGCGCCGGCATCCCCGCCGAAGCGTTGAAGCCATCCACTGGCTCCATCAGGTAAAAGCCAGCGCCAAGCACGGATGCATCGTCACACCCAGCAATCAACGCCGCATGGGGCACGCGACTGCCTGCCAACGCCGCTAAAACCCGCGCTTCTCGAGCGATGGTTTTGCTGCCGTCCTGGCGCGGGTGCAACGGCGGCCGACGCAGCACAAACTCACGATCACCACGGCGAAAGTGCAGCAGCAGGTTTTGCGTGCCACCGGTCAGGCGTTTTGGGTTCTGTATGGGACCGCTTTCCAGGCCTTGCTCGTCCATCCACCGCTTCAACCGAGGTATATCCACCAAGGCTTCCCAGTCCGAACTGCTCATCGCTGGGTTTCCCGGTCGTTACAGCGTGCCAGTTCGACCCGGTACTTTTCCCGTGCCTTGGCCGCGGCCGTCGGCCGGTGGTAGTCGGGGAACATCCGTTCTTCCGGCTGATAGTCACGCAGCAGTTGCTTGGCAACCGTGACTTTGTGCACTTCGGTCGGGCCATCCGCCAGGCCCATCTGGAACGAACGAATGATAAAACCGGCAAACGGCATTTCTTCACTGACGCCCAGTGAGCCGTGGATTTGTAGCGCCCTGGCGGCGATATCGTGCAGCACTTTGGGCATGGCAGCTTTAACGGCAGCGATGTCTTTGCGCACTTGGCGATAATCCTGATATTTATCGATCCGCCACGCCGTGCGCATCACCAGCAGGCGGAACTGTTCAAGCTCAATCCACGAATCGGCGATCTTTTCCTGCACCATTTGCTTGTCTGCCAAACGACTGCCCTGAGTAGTGCGCGACAAGGCCCGCTGGCACAAGGCGTCCAGCGCTTTTTGCGCTTGACCGATGACCCGCATGGCGTGATGCACGCGTCCGCCGCCGAGCCGGACCTGCGCAACCACAAACGCCTGCCCTGGCTTACCCAGCATGCTGCTGGCCGATACTCGTACCTGGTTGAATTTCAGGTAGGCGTGGGTCGCTTCCGGGTCATCGGCAATGCCGACGTTGCGCTCGATCAGCAGCCCTGGTGTGTCGGTAGGCACAATGAACATGGACATGCCGCCATGGGCGCCGAGGGCCTTATCAGTCACCGCCATTACGATCACAAACGCAGCGTAGCGGGCATTGGAGGCAAACCATTTTTCCCCGTCGATGATCCAGTCGTCACCCTCGCGCAGCGCCTCAGTGGTGAACACACTCGGATCGGCACCGCCCTGGGGTTCGGTCATGGCAAAACAGGAGACGATTTCGCCGTCCAGCAACGGTTGCAGATAAGCGCTTTTTTGTTCGGCGGTACCGTAATGCGCGAGGATCTCACTGTTGCCGGAGTCCGGCGCCTGGCATCCGAAAACCATAGGGCCAAACAACGCCCGACCGAGGATTTCGTTGATCAGCGCCAACCGCACCTGGCCGTAACCCGGGCCGCCCAACTCGGGGCCTAAGTGACAGGCCCACAAACGACGCTCACGGACCTGCGCCTGCAGCGGTCGTACCAGCTCTTTGAACAGCGGGTCATGAATATTCCATGGACTGCCCAGCACATGCTCCAGCGGTTCGACTTCTTCGCGAACAAAATGGGTGATCCAGTCCAGCTCTGCCTGAAAATCGGCATCGGTCTCAAAATCCCAGGCCATCGGGGCCTCCTTAACTTTTCGTACAGTGCATGCAATCAGGCGAGCAACATGCCGCCGTCAACCAAGAGGGTCTGGCCGAGCATGTAGCTGGCCAACGGTGAAGCGAGAAACAACGCGACGTTGGCCATGTCTTGGGGGGTTCCGAGACGACCCAAGGGAATCGCACGCAGCGCGCCTTCAAGGCGTTTGGGATTGCCGGTGGTGATGCGCGTGAGTTTGGTTTCCACCAGCCCCGGTGCGATGCCGTTGACCCGAATGCCATCTCGCGCCCATGCCTCGCCCAACGTTCGGGTCAGGCCGAACGCGCCGGTTTTCGACGCGTTGTAGGCCGGGTTGCCACGGGTGGAATGGAAGGCCGCTGCTGAGCTGACGATGATCAGCGCGCCCTGCGCCGCCTTAAGCATCGGGTGAAACTTTTGCGCACACACCATCAGGCTGGTGAGGTTGATGTCGACTACCTTACGGAAGCCCTCGACTTGAAACTCCTGTCGGTCGTACAACACGGTGCCTTGGGCCTGAACCAGCACGTCCAGGCGTTCGAAGACCACAGGCGCACCTTCAATTTGCCCGGCGTCACCCACATCGACCTGGGTGTAATGCAGACCCTGCAAATTGGAGTCAGATGAGTCGACGTAATCCTCTGCTGTCGCCCGAGTGCCCCAAACGTGCACCTCGGCGCCGCGACTCAGAAAGTTTTGCGCAATCCCGTTGCCGATTCCGCTGGAGCCGCCGACGACCAGAACGGTTTTACCGCTGAAATCCAGCTCGTGCCTGTGACGCTCGTGCATGTAAGGTTCCTTGTATCGAGAAAGGGCTGGCTTACAGCTTGAGTAAGCCAGCGTCGGCCAACGGTTGAAGCTGCTCGTCGGTAAAACCAAGGGCGTTGAGCACTTCGCGGCTGTGTTGGCCCAATGATGGCGGCGCACGGTTGAGTGAAAGCGGCAGATCACCGAAATCCCAGAACCCACCGATTTGCTGCAAATTGCCGTAAACCGCGTGCGGGTAATGGGCATGCAAGCCGGCTGCGGCATGGGCTGGATCGTCGAGAAATGGATCGAGCTGTGCCTCGCGGACGATGTCGGCCGGTACGTTGGCAGCCTGCAGATCTGCCAACGCCTGGGCTTGGGTGCGCGCTGTGAAATAGGCGGTGGGCGTGGCGCCCACCGTGACGTGAAAGTTCTCAATCTCAGCAGGTTCAAACGCCGCCACGGCTATCCAGCCATCAAGGCAGCGATAGAGACGGTGTTCGGCGCTCACCCCGGTCTGTTCGCTGTCGAGCACATCGACTTCACTGATGCTGCCATCGTCCAACGCCACCGCTTCGCTCATGGTTAATAGCGTCGCGCCCAGCAGCGATGAGCTGACCATCTGCCCTTCCCCGCTGCGATTACGCTGGTAAAGACCGAGCAACAGGGCATACAGCGAGGACAGCCCGGCAAAGAAATCCCCTACACCGAATCGCAACCATTGCGGCGGATTGCCTTCGCCGCCCTGAGCCGTTTCCCAACCACACGAAGCCTGCATCAATTGATCAAAGCCGGGCCAGTCGGCACGCGGACCGTGCGGTCCGTATGCGCTGACATGGCAGTAAAGCAAGCTGGGGTTGAGCGCTTTCAGGCTGGAGTAATCAACCTTGAGTTTGCGCGCAGCGGGCAGGCGCATGTTGTGGTGGACTACGTCCGCCCACTGCACCAATGCCTCTACCAGTGGCAGGGTCTGTGGGTCGCCAAGCTTTAACGCAACCCCACGCTTGCCCCGTTGAGTGCCACTGAACGTGCGCTCCAGGCGGCGCATGGCGTCACCGGTGGGCGCCTCGACCTTGATCACCTCGGCACCCAGGTCAGCCAACATCATGCAGGCGAAAGGACCGGCCAGATAGGCGCCGAGGTCCAGGACCTTCAGGCCGTGCAACGGCGGCAATTGAGGATCAACAGGAGGTTCTTGCCGCACCGTTGCCACAGGCACACGGTCCGCCAAACAGTGGTTGTCCGCCCCTGGTGCACGCAAGGGCCCACGCACGTGCGCGGGTGGTTCGACGCAATAAGAAGGCCCCGGCTGCAAGGTCCTCCCCAACAGCGGATCGTCCACCGCGACCACGTAGCCGTTGAGCTTCGCCTGCTCATCGAAATAGATCGCACCGAAGGGCGCTGCGATTTGCCCGGCGACGTCATTCGCCCACAAATGTTCAACCCAATCCTGCGCCGTTCGGGTGGCGAAAACAGCCCGATTTGCTCCGAAGTTCGGCGCGACGTGGCTAGGCGGCCATAACCCGTTGAGTCGCGCCACCTCGGCGGCTCCCAACTGGGCAAACGCAGCCGCCATCCACGGCGCTTTATCCGGAGAGTAATGCACATGCACCCAACGACCGTCGCTGCAACGGTGCAGCGGGATCGGAATGTGCTTATCCAGACCTTTGGCAAACACCGGCGTCGGGGTTTCGGCGCGGGTCCAATGCATGGTCATGGGCACCAGTGCCGCTTGCGCCAGGCTGGTATGGGCGGGGCCGCCGCGACCGTCTCGGTCCCGTGCAATCAGCCGCGCCATGACGCCGACCACGCACAGCCAACAGGCCAGCCAGTTCGCATAAGGCATCCGCACAAAAACAGGCCCGGCGCGGTGACCGGGTTGCTCATCGAGCAGGCCAAGCCGGGCCAATACCAGCGTTTCCCTCGACAGTTCATTAGCCAATTCATGGCGTTGAGGCCAGCCACCGATTGCCGAAACTACTAACCGAGGAAAACCCTGGCCGAGGGTCGCGTCATCCAGCCCAAGACTGGCTGCTTTAGCTGGGGTGAATTCATGAATCAGTACGTCCGCGCCGGCCAACAGAGAATCCAGCGAATCGGGTTTATCCAGGTCCAGCGTGACGCTGAGCTTCCCCCGATTAAGCACCGCGAACAGCGGCTCGCCACGTTGAAGGTTACCCGCAGGCAGTTCGACCTTCAGCACCTCGGCACCCGCTTCGCTCAATTGCAAGGCAGCCGCCGAGCCCGCGATACCACTGCACACATCGATAACCCGAATCCCGCGCAGAATCCCGTCGTTCATGGCGCACCTTTAAGTTCTTTTATTATTAGGGCGACTTGGCAGCTTTGCTGACCCTCAGCCGTCTGTTCAGACGTCATCAATATCATAATTTCCAATGCAGACTAGCATTCTCGTCAAAGAATAATTGACGTGAATATCACCCCTGAGCGCTTCGGCATGGATCGCGCTTGTGTGTGTGTGTGTGTGTGTGCGCACAACAGCGAGGCGACGAAGAGGGGCGCAGTCGCCTTCAGCAGCCGTGCCTTGGTCTAAACTCAAGGCTCCACCGCAGGGGGACAACGAAATGAGCAACGATACGTCGGGAAAACCAGATAACGTCGTCGAACAGAATATCGAGGACAGCAATAGTGAGGACATCGAAAATGCTGATGAAAACGTCACGACCTCCACAGATAGCAACGAGGAGAACCCTGCTGATGAACTTAGTCGAAAAACAGCGGAGATAGAACGCAAGGTCGCGGACGGTAACTAGAAGGGTGTTTTTTCGGCAGCTTGGGATAGAGGTCGCATGGCTGAGTCTCAACCCATTCTGTCTGGCGCCAGTTTTGCGCCTGGGATCAAATAATGAATCAGGCAGCGTCGTCGACTTCAGACAGCAGTCAACACTGCATAACCTCAGCGATTACTCTGGCCAGCGCGGCTTGATCAAATGGCTTGGGCAATCTGGTCAGGCTGGTCGTGACGTCTGAAGAAAGTTCCGCGTAGCCTGATGACAGAATGATCGGCAGCCTGGGAAACAGCGGTGCAATTTTCGCCGCAAGTTCAATCCCGGTCATATTGGGCATTGCCAGATCGGTGATGACCAAGTCGAACCCCGCAGATTGTTCCAACAACGACAATGCCTCCTGTCCCCCGGCCGCTGAAATGACGAAATGACCAAGGTCTTCCAGCATTGCTTCAGTGCTAATGAGGACCAAGGGGTCGTCGTCGACGAACAGAATTTTGAAGCCTCGACGCTCTGAAGACTTTGATGGGACAGGGACAGGATTGGCTGCAGATACGGGTGGAGCGGCATTTATCAGTGCGACCGGCAGCCAAAGTTCTCCGGTGGTGCCCTCTCCCACCGTACTTTTTAATACAAAATGGCCACCGGATTGCGCGGCCAGTCCATGAACCATCGATAGACCCAATCCTGTGCCCTTACCTGCTCCCTTGGTCGTGAAGAACGGCTCCATTGCTCGCTGTAGCGTTGCTTCATCCATTCCCGTTCCTTCGTCGACAATGGAAATACACAGAAAGTCGTCCGAACCCTCCAGACTATTGGGAAATGTAGCTTCCCTTGCCGATATCAAAATTTTGCCACTTCCCGCCATTGCGTCCCGGGCATTGATCATTAAGTTTATGATCGCCATTTCCAGTTGGCCCATGTCGACCAGAACAGGGCGCAGGACCAGGGGGAATCTTGTTTCTACAGCGATACCGGAGCCCAACATGCGGGATAATAAATCTGACATGTCCCGAATCAGGCTGACTACATGTACGGGCTGAGGATCAAGCTCCTGGCGGCGGGCGAACGCCAGCATGCGTTGAGTGAGCGTCGCCCCCCGTTGAGCGCCGGCAATGGCGTTGTCTAGCAGAGCAAAAATCCTGGAGTCGCTTGAGATGCGCTTCCTGGCAAGTTCCAGACTCCCAAGAATTACCATCAGCAGATTGTTAAAGTCATGGGCAATACCGCCTGTGAGCTGCCCCAGAGCCTCCATTTTCTGCGATTGAAACAAGGCCTCCCTGGCCTCCTTAAGCGCAAGTTGCGCCTGAGCACTTTCGGTAATATCCCTTGTAACCTTCGCGAACCCGATCAGTACGCCATGGTCGTTTTTTATCGGATCAATAACAACATGGGCCATGAACCGAGTACCGTCTTTTCGCAGGCGCCAGCCCTGACCTTCGTAACGCCCGTCGCGAATAACAAGGTCAAGAGACTGTTGAGGAATACCCTTGCGGGCATCTTCAGTCTGAAAAAAAATGGAGAAATGCTTCCCTATAACTTCTGAGGGCTCATACCCTTTGATGCGTTGACCACCTGCGTTCCACGTCGTAATGATGCCAGAGCGATCCAGCATATAAAGCGCATAGTCGGTCACACCTTGTACGAGCAAACTGAATTGCTGCTCACTATGACGCAGGGCCTCTTGCGCCATTTTCCGCTCGGTCAGGTCCCGTGTGACCTTCGCGAAACCAATAAGCGAACCCTTCGGGGAGCGTATAGGGTCGATGATAACCAGCGCCCAGAACCGCGTACCGTCTTTCCTGACGCGCCAGCCTTCGCCTTCAAACCGTCCCGAGTCAGCAGCGATTTTGAGTGCGCGTGCAGGTAAACCCGTGGCCAGGTCTTCAGGCGTATAAAACAGCGAAAAATGTTTTCCCAACACGTCACTTTCACTGTAATGCTTGATTCGCTGCGCGCCGGAATTCCAGCTGCGAACGATGCCGTCGAGATCAAGCATATAAATTGCGTAATCAACCACGGCGTCTACAAGCAGTCGATAACGGTCGCCTTCCGCAAAGGTCTCGTTGAGGGGCTCGGACGGGTACATGACTGCCTCGTGAAAGCTGGGTGTTATGGTCGAGTATTATGGCGAAACAAGCGCGCTGTGCGAACTAATTATCTCGCAACCAGGAAGTGCCGTTGCGGGCTGAAGCTGTGCGTGTCGCCACTGGCCGCGCTTCCCGTGCCCAGCCCCATTGCCGGTGCCGATTCAATGCGCAGGTAGCTGCACGAAGAAACTGCTGCTTTGTGCTGCCTCACAAAAACCGTTAGCACAGTAAAATAGCCACGGCTGGCCTCATAAAGGATGTAGCGCTGAATGATCGCAGTGATTCTCGTCAATTTAATAGTCATCGTCACTGCGGTGATGATCCATTACGAATGCTTGCTGCGTATGAATCTGGTCTTTTCGCGGCTCAACCGGCGGCATCGCTTCAGGATCGTATTGGGCGTGCTTGGCGCAATGGCTGCTCACGCTCTGGAAGTATGGTGCTTTGCGCTGACCTACTACTTAATCATCCAATACGGTGATTGGGGAAGTCTGCAGGGCCAGTTCGATGGCAGCCTACTGGACTGCGCGTATTTTTCCTTCACCACCTTCACCACCATCGGCTTCGGCGATATCCATCCTGTTGGCCACATCAAATTTCTAACGGGGCTAGAAGCTCTGACCGGCCTTATGCTGATTACCTGGACGGCGTCCTTTCTGTTTCTGGAGATGCAAAAATATTGGAAACCCGAACACCGAAGTTGAACCCCGGTGACGAACGCTACAACGCACTAAATATTTCTTGAAACTAACAAAGCTTTCACCAACTGCCTGATAAGCTTATTTTATGATCAGCTAAAGCTATCCACCTGACTAACGGAGATCAACATGTCAAAACTCGCAGAATTCCGCCAGCTCGAACGCCACCTGGCTGAACAGCTCCAAGCCCTGGAAGCCATGAAAGGCGACAAAGCCCTGGAGGCAGAGATTGAATTTGAAAGCAAACTGCGCACTCTGCTGGGCCAATACAGCAAAAGCCTAAGAGACGTCGTATCGATTCTCGACCCACATGCTGGCGCCAAAGGCATGAAAACGGCCGCACCTGCTGGCAAAGTAACTCGCCGCGCTCGTACTATGAAGGTGTACAACAACCCGCATACGGGAGAGTCGATCGAAACTAAGGGCGGCAATCACAAGCTATTGAAGGCTTGGAAAAGCGAGCATGGCTCGGATGAAGTTGAGTCTTGGCTTAAGCGCTGATTTAAAAGCGTTGATGGTATGAGCGACATCGGGAAGGTTCGTACTCTTCCCGGTGCGCAAAAAATATAACCCCCGCTCGGTTACTCCTCACAAAAAATAACAATCTCATCCCGCTGAATCTATCTGCCGGTTCCGATCTCGTAGCCAGTGCAGTTATTCCTCTTGTGCCGTCAGAAAATCCATCAACGTTCGTACTCCCATGGGCGGTTTCGGCCAGCGCCTACACCACCATCGGATACATCGCACCGTCCATAGTGACGGTGATGCCGGTGATATAGCGTGCCTTGTCAGACGCCAGGAACAGTACAAGGTCGGCGACTTCTTCCGGTTTGGCCATGCGGCCCATAGGAATTTTCTGCACGCTACGCGCCATCGCCGTTTCCAGGGTAATCCCGGCATGACTCGCGTCCGCCGCCATGCCTTCTGCGACGCGACCGGTTTCCGTCAGCCCTGGGCTGACCCCCACCACTCGCACACCCGATGCCGCATAAACATTACCGAGCCCGGCAGTCGCCAACATCAGCGCAGCGTTGGCCGAACCGCCGGCTAGATGAATGGGGCTAGCGACTTTTCCGCCCACACCAATGACATTGACGATGACTCCCTGACCACGCGCAGCCATGGTCTTCACCACGGGGTCAAGGACGTTAATCGTGGAAAAGAATTTGGCGTCCATGGCAGCACGCCAAAACGCCGGAGTGAGGTCGTCCGGCGGCGACCGCTTGGCCGCGCCCGCCGAATTCACCAGCACGTCGATAGGTCCCACTTCCCGTATAACGCGCTCAACCAGTGCGGCGGCCGCAACATCGTCCGAAAGGTCGGCGGCAAAGCCGATCGCATTTGGTAACGCTTCAAGCGCCGTGTCGATGTTGGCCTGGGAGCGCGAACTGATCACCACGCGCGCGCCCTCGGCGGCAAAATGCTTGGCGCACGCCAAGCCGATACCTTTCGAGCCGCCGGTTACGAGGACGACCTTCGCCTTGAAGCTTTCCATGTGTGTACCCTGTGGAGTGGTTGCTTGCCCACAGCCTACACCGCTACTTACGCCGCGCACTGGAGTATTATTCTTGCCGACTGAATAAAGGGTAAGGACAATGGACGAGAACATTCGCAGTGTTGAGTTGCACAAGGCTTACCGCCTGTTGAACCATGGTCCGACGGTTCTGGTGTCGTCCAGCTATGCGGGCGCCGACAATGTCATGGCTGCCGCTTGGGCATGCGCCCTGGATTTTTCTCCACCCAAGGTGACGGTGGTGATTGATAAAACCGCGCAGACACGACAACTCGTAGAGAAGAGCGGTTATTTCGCCCTGCAGATCCCCAATGCCGGCCAGCTCGAACTCACCTACGCCCTAGGAAACTCAAGCTTGGGCGACACGCCAGACAAGGTCGAGCGAAGCGGCGCCAAGCTGTTCAAAATCGATGGTTTCGACACGCCGCTGGTTGAGGGATGCTCGGGTTGGCTGATCTGCAAAATCATTCCGGAACCGCACAACCAAACGACGTATGACCTGTTCATCGGAGAAGTGATCGGCGCGTGGGCTGATACCCGAATCTTTGAAAATGGGCACTGGAAGTTCGAAACCGCAGAACCGCGCTGGAGAAGTCTGCATTACTTGGCCGGAGGCCACTTCTACGCCATCGGCGATCCACTTGTTGTTTCCGGCTCAAATTGAGTATCTGGACCATTGAGTTGGTAGCAAATCACTTGGTTGCGACCGCGACGCTTGGCTAAATAAGTCGCACTGTCGGCGTGGGCAACCAGCATGCCGGGGTCCGACTCAAGCGTCGGCACCGCATTGATTCCCGCAGAGAAAGTGATAAACAGCATCTTGCCCTCGACCATCAATCCTGCCCGGCAACTTTCCAGCCAACGACCGACCACCTCGGCGGCCTCATTGGGCGAAGTGTCGGGCAGGACGGCGAGAAACTCCTCGCCGCCCATGCGGTACAACACATCATTCTTGCGAGAAATCTGGGCCAGATGGGTGGCGAAGGCTTTCAGCACGCTGTCGCCAAACATGTGACCGTGGTTATCGTTGATCGATTTGAAATGATCCAGATCGATCATCGCAACGGACACGGGACGCCTGGATTGGATCGCGTTGCTCAGCGTCGAGGGCAACGCTTCATCCAGTTGCCGCCGGTTGTACAAGCCGGTCAGCGGGTCGCGCCGTGCCTGAGCGTGCAGATCGGCCTGCAACAACAGGTTATCGGCCAGTTGCACATTCAGCGCGTCCAACGTTGCTTGCAGGTGGTTTTCCGTTTCCTGGCGCAAGGTCATGTCCCGCACCAGGAGCAAATGTCCGGCAACGATCCCCGAATCTTCGAGTACCGTCGTCGTCAGCTCAAAATATTGCGGCGGGTCCAGGGGCAAACGAACCGACACGGGATGATGCGGTTGGGCAACGGACAGATTTACTGTCTGCTGCCAATACGAAAGCTGCGAAAGCACGGTGCCTAGGGGTCGCGCCGGCATTTGCGCCAAGTTGTAAGCGGACGGATTCAAGTCAACGATACGCCCGTCGTTATCCAGAATGATAACCGAGTCGCTTAGCACGTCGAGTAACGCCCGACGCGCGATGGGCAACGGATCGCACAGGTCGTTATAGGCCAACAGCCACGCCAACACCGGCGCAGTGAGCAGGAAAGTAAAAGGGGTTGGGTCGTAAGCGAAGACCAATAACAGGCCACTGGCGTAAAAGGCGCTGGCAATCAGTGGCGCGCTGATCGCAAGGATCACACCCACATGGATGCGCCGTCGGCGCGCTGACAGCTTGCGCTGTGCCCACGCCGTGATCGCCATGGTCAGCAGGACGATGAGGTAAATCAGGCTGACGATCAGATAAAAGAACGGCCCGTGAACGTAACGCAACGGACCGTTGTTGTCGGCTGAGGGGATCACCTGTTGGTACATCGCGTGAGCGGGATTAATGAACGCGACGAGGCAGACGCCCACGCTAACAGTAACGGCGGCTGCGCGTAGCCTTGCTGACACGGAACGGCGATTGCCAAACGTATTGGCCCACAACAGGAAACACGCGAGTAACGGCGCCAAGGTGACACTGAACCAGGCGAGATTGCCGAATACCAGACGATACGTCGCTGGCAGCGACAGGTTTTCGGTCATAGAGCAGGCGCTCCACCAGACCGTTGCCCATAAAAAACCGATCAGGTCGCGGCGCCCCGGCCCCTCGCGTCGGGGCACCAGTCGCAGGGTGACGACCAGTGCGATTCCTGAGGCCAACAGCAGCAATGCCGGCGCAGGTATCGAAAACAAACGGTCGAGTATCACGTCCAGATCACCTAGTCAGCGAGTTGCCGGATCAAGCGTGATTCAGGCAATGCCGTTTTACACGCGTCAACATCCCGGCGGATGGCACTCGACATGCAACTACCGGACCGCGTGATACACAGACGCGACTGCCTTTTTACCGCTGCGCCAATTCATGCTTCAAGCATTCTTCGTTATACGTCTGGGCAACGCCGTCAGGCTTGAGCCGTGATGCACTGTTGTACGTCTGCTCGGTGATCCCCATTGCCATCATGCGCATCCAGCTTTGTTGGAACCTGCGGTACTGTAACTTTCTGCGGGCACCGTAAAGACTAACTCCCGAGAGTTTTGATGCCTGAGCGCCTCCCGCTATTCCCGCTCCCCAACCGCACACAAACCGGTCGCTCTTGCTCAACTCCTTTGCCTGAGCGCAAAGCGCAACACTAACCAAGAAAAACGTTGCGAGTATCGACACCAAAATCCGCATGCGGCTTATCCCAAGCGCCTGAATAGCCGACGATTCTGACAACAAGATCAAGGTCAAAGGGCCAGCAATGGACCTTATTTGTGGGATTTACCGACGGCTGCGCCACGGTGCGAAAGCGCTTCGCCAACAGGTTGCCCCCAGAATCTGTGTGGCCCTCTTACACAAAAAAAATCCGGAGTCTTTTCAGATTCCGGATTTTCCTGACGCTCAGGTGTTGCACAGCAACGTTTGTTTACTCTGGCGCTGAAGTGCGAATCAAGTGATCAAAGGCGCTCAGCGACGCTTTGGCACCTTCGCCCAAGGCAATAATGATCTGCTTGAACGGCACGGTGGTCACGTCGCCAGCTGCGAAGATGCCTGGAATCGACGTCTCGCCACGGGAATCCACAACGATTTCGCCGCGGGGTGACAGTTCGATCGTGCCCTTCAGGAAATCGGTATTAGGCAGCAAACCGATTTGAACGAAAATTCCTTCCAGTTCAATAGCAATTTCTTCGTCGTTCAAGCGATTCCTGTAACGCAGACCATTGACTTTCTGCCCATCACCTGTGGCTTCGGTGGTGTGTGCGTTGGTGATCACTGTCACGTTCGGCAGGCTCAACAACTTACGCTGCAATACTGCGTCCGCACGCAGCTGCACATCGAACTCCAGCAAGGTGACGTGGCTGACGATACCGGCCAGGTCGATTGCAGCTTCAACCCCGGAGTTACCGCCACCAATGACCGCAACACGCTTGCCCTTGAACAATGGACCATCGCAATGCGGGCAGTACGCCACGCCCTTGTTCCGATATTGCTGCTCACCTGGCACGTTCATTTCGCGCCATCTTGCGCCGGTCGCGAGGATCACGGTGCGGGCCTTCAACGAAGCGCCGCTGGCGAATTTCACTTCGTGCAGCTCCCCCGCTTTGCCTGGAATCAATTTGTCTGCACGCTGCAGATTCATGATGTCGACTTCGTATTGCTTGACGTGTTCTTCAAGCGCCACGGCCAACTGAGGACCTTCGGTGTGCTGAACAGAGATGAAGTTTTCGATGGCCATGGTGTCCAGCACCTGACCGCCAAAACGTTCTGCAGCAACACCGGTACGAATACCTTTACGGGCCGCGTAAATCGCTGCCGCCGAACCTGCCGGGCCGCCACCGATGACCAGAACATCGAAGGCTTCTTTTGCGTTCAGTTTTTCTGCCTGCCGATCACCGGCACTGGTGTCGATTTTGGCCAGAATTTCTTCCAGACCCATGCGACCCTGACCGAACAGCTCACCGTTGAGGTAGATGCTTGGCACCGACATGATCTGACGATCAGTCACTTCCGCCTGGAACAGCGCACCGTCGATAGCGACGTGTTTGATGTTCGGGTTAAGCACTGCCATCAGGTTGATCGCTTGAACGACGTCCGGGCAGTTCTGACATGACTGAGAGAAATAGGTTTCGAACTTGAAATCGCCCTTCAGCGCTTTCGCCTGTTCAATAGCGTCCGCACTGGCTTTAGAGGGGTAGCCGCCGACCTGCAGCAACGCCAGTACCAGCGAGGTGAATTCGTGGCCCATTGGGATGCCGGCGAAACGCAGGCTGATATTTTGTCCCGGGCTGTCTAACGAAAACGACGGCGTACGCGCATCGCTGCCGTTGTCTTTCAATGTAATAAAGTTAGAAAGGCTAGAAACTTCTTTGAGCAGTTCCAGCATTTCCTGAGATTTCGCGCCGTCATCAAGGGACGCAACGATCTCGATCGGGCGGGTAACCCGCTCCAGGTACGATTTCAACTGGGCGTTCAGATTGGCGTCCAACATGGCGCGATTTCCTTTTTCATTCGGTAGAAAAAACAACGCCCGAGCGATGGTCGCCCGGGCGTTTTTTGGGGGCGATGCGGCTTACTTGATTACGTGCTTGAAGCAGAGCCCATGGCCCCCAGCCGAAGCATGTCGACTTAGATCTTGCCAACCAGGTCCAAAGACGGTGCCAACGTGGCTTCGCCTTCTTTCCATTTAGCTGGGCAAACTTCGCCTGGGTGAGCAGCAACGTATTGAGCGGCTTTAACCTTGCGCAGCAGCTCAGAAGCGTCACGGCCAACACCGCCGTCGTTCAGTTCAACAATCTTGATCTGACCTTCCGGGTTGATAACGAACGTGCCACGGTCAGCCAGACCCGCTTCTTCGATCAGAACGTCAAAGTTGCGAGAGATCACGTGGGTCGGGTCGCCGATCAACGGGAAGGTAACTTTGCCGATCACGTCAGACGTGTCGTGCCAAGCTTTGTGAGCGAAATGGGTGTCGGTAGACACGCCGTAGATTTCAACGCCCAATTTCTTGAACTCAGCGTAGTTATCAGCCAGGTCGCCCAATTCGGTAGGGCAAACGAAGGTGAAGTCAGCTGGGTAGAAGAATACGACAGACCATTTGCCTTTCAGGTTTGCTTCCGACACTTCAACAAATTCGTTGTTAGCGAACGCAGTGGCTTTGAATGGTTTGACTTGGCTGTTGATGATAGGCATCGGTGAATCTCCTGATGGTGGGTAAAAGTTGATGAAATGAATCTTACGCAAAACCGGCGATATAGGCTCATTGGCAAACCTGATGCCGCCGATTACTTTTCACTATAAGGGGTTCTTATTAATAGAAGAAATCTGTGACACATCTGAGGGCGCGATGATATCGGCAAACGGGCTGGCGTCGATGTAGCGCAGGGCCGACTTGACGTCCTTCCAGCCGACGTAGCTCATCAGTGACTTCAAGTCCCAGCCGCTCTGATGGGCCCACGTGGCGAAGCCGCGACGCAATGAGTGGCTGGTGTAGTGTTCGGCGGCAATACCCGCGCGTTCCAGAGCCTGGCGCAGCAACGGAATGACACTGTTGGCGTGCAAGCCCTCCTCTGCCAGATTCCCCCAACGATCAATTCCCCGAAATACCGGCCCACGCACCAGCGCCGCACAGTTGACCCATTCGATGTAAGCCTGCACCGGACACAAACGCTTCAAGGCCGGCGTTTGATAGGTACGTCCGAGGTTGTCGCGATCACTTTTGCTGCGCGGCAGGTACAGGCTGATCCCCGAGCCTGGCATCGCCCGCACATGCTCGATGTCCAGTCGGCACAGCTCATCGCTGCGAAAGCCACGCCAGAATCCCAGCAAAATCAGCGCGGCGTCGCGCCGGCAACGCAGCAGTGACGGACGATCGCTATCGGCAACGGCCTGTGCGGCCTCAAGATCAAGCCTTGCGACCACCTGCTCCAGTTGCCGCAACTGCAACGGCTCGGCTTGTTTTTCCTGCGCGGGGTGTAGCGCCCGAATGCCCTTGAACACCTTGCGTACCATCGGCGCCTTGGTGGGGTCAGGGAATCCCTGACTGTTATGCCACTGCGCCAGCGCTGACAAGCGCAGCTTTAGCGTATTGATGGAGAGCACCCCCGCAAACGCCACC
Source organism: Pseudomonas sp. (assembly GCF_028293835.1). Taxonomy (GTDB): domain Bacteria; phylum Pseudomonadota; class Gammaproteobacteria; order Pseudomonadales; family Pseudomonadaceae; genus Aquipseudomonas. The sequence continues at coordinate 30,968 of NZ_JAQGNX010000127.1, read as the reverse complement.
AGATAGCGCGCCACGCTGTCGCTGGTGGCAGGCAGAAAGCCGCCCCACGTCACTTCGAAGTGCTCAATGGCTGCCCGATAACTGCGCCGCGTGTTGTCGCGGGTGGCGGCGTTGAGGTAACGATCCAGTTCGTTGCTGCCGGAGGGGTTCATATTTGTACTGAAAACCACGTCCAAATGCCGAATTAGTCGATGACGCGGGATAATACCTTATTATTCCGTGTGTGTTTTTAAAAGACACGGATGATAATTGCGAATTAAATCGTATGTAATTACAGTGTACGTACCACAGTACGAAATCATAGGAGTACGGCATGGCACGCGGCGGAGTCAACAAGGCAGTGGTTCAAACGGCGCGCATGGCGTTACTGGCTCGCGGCGAAAACCCGAGCATCGATGCCGTGCGGATTGAGATGGGTAACACCGGCTCCAAGACCACGATTCATCGTTATCTGAAAGAGCTGGATGATCAGGAGTCGCGGCGGGCGGCGCCGCCCGCCCAGATCGACGATGAGCTGACCGAGTTGGTCAGCCGTCTTGCTCAGCGACTACAGGACCAAGGGCAAGAGCGCATTGATCGCGCCCAGGCCGTGTTCGATGATCAATTGCAAACCCTGTCGGAGGAGTTGGCCAGAACCCAGTTGCATTTCGGCGCGCTGCAGCAACAAAACAAGGCGCTCAACAGTGAACTGGAAGCTACAAACGCCACCCTGGACAGTGCCCGGCACGCGTTGCAAACCACACAAACGACTAACGCCCGCCTCCAGCAAGCGCATCTCGATCTGGAAATTCGGCTACAGGACAAAGATGGACAGATCCGTTCCCTGGAAGAAAAGCACCTGCACGCCCGTGATGCGCTCGAGCACTATCGCAACGCAGCCAAGGAGCAACGGGAACAGGAGCAGCGCCGTCACGAAGGGCAACTGCAACAGGTGCAGATGGAATTACGCCAGGCTCAGCAGGCGGCCATCGTGCGACAGGAAGAGCTTACCCAGCTGAATAGAGACAACGAACGCTTGTTGAGCGAAACGCGCAGTACGTTACGCGAGCTTGGCACGCACCAGGAACAACTGAAGAACTCCACCCGAGTAACGGCCGAATTAGGCGAGAAATACCAATTTGCTCACACGCAGTGCACCGTACTCCAAGAGCGTTTGAGTACCGCACAAAACGAAAACGGCGCACTCAAGCAGACGCTGACTGAGCAGCAACAGGCCCATCAGGTGGTACAGCTTGAGCTGATCAAGACCCAACTGGCCCTGGACGCGGCCGCTTTAAAACCCCCGCCGCAGCCGCCAGAGCTTATAGCGCTTCCCGAATAAATTCGCTCCCATAGAAATCGCGGCGTGGCGCTGGACCTGGGCCAACCCACAGATCACATGGGAGGGAACTTGTTCCCGAATGCAGCACCTCGGCGTATCAGACAAACCGCACTGCCAACCTCCCGAACAAGTCCGCGCCCCACAAAAATCGAGAAATGTTCAGACTTTCTTGTCGCCAATCATTTCTCGCACCTTCAAGGCCAGGTCGTCGACGCTAAACGGTTTGATCAACATGTCCATGCCAGGGTCGAAAAACTCAGCCCGCACTTCAGGGTTCCCTGCATAGCCGGTCATGAATAGCACCGGTAGATTTGGCCGGTATTGCCGAGCCATTTCCGCCAATTGACGACCGTTAAGCCCCGGCAGCCCCACATCACTGACCAGCAGATCGATGCGCTCCACACCTTGCAGGACCGGCAGCGCGGTCTCGCTGTTTTCTGCCTCGAGGGTCGAGTAACCCAGTTCGCGCAACACATCGATGACCAGCGTACGCACAGCCACTTCATCCTCGACGACTAATACCTGCTCGCCAATCAACGCACGCGGAGTGCTCGGGTTTTCCGGTTCGGTGATATGCCGCTCGCCTTGCTCAAGATGACACGGCAAATACAGCTGAATCCGCGTGCCCTGCTGAACAACACTTTCGATCTGCACGTGGCCGCCGGTTTGCTTGACGAAGCCATATACCATGGACAACCCAAGCCCGGTGCCCTGCCCGATCGGCTTAGTGGTGAAAAACGGGTCAAAAGCGCGCCTCATGACTTCCGCAGACATCCCGAAACCATTGTCCTCCACACTCAGCAGCACATATTCGCCGGGGACCATGGCGTCCAGTTGAGCCTCAATGTGAACCACGGCAGTGCTGACCGTAAGGCGTCCGCCGTCTGGCATGGCGTCCCTCGCGTTAATTACAAGGTTCAGCAGCGCACTCTCCAGTTGATGCTCATCGGTGTTGGCATGCCACAAGCGAGGCTGGAGATCGATACACAACTCAATACGTTCACCGAGGGTGCGTCGAAGCAATTCTTCCATGGACATCACCATTCGGTTGACGTCCACAGCTTGCGGGTTCAACGATTGACGCCGGGCAAACGCCAGCAATCGATGGGTTAACGAAGCGGCGCGGTTGGCCGACGTGATTGCCGCATTGATATAACGGTCGACCTCGGCGACACGCCCTGCAGCGACCCGGCGCTGAATTAAATCCAGCGCCCCCAAAACACCCGTCAACATATTATTGAAGTCGTGGGCAATGCCGCCGGTGAGTTGGCCGATGGCATCCATTTTCTGTGCGTGACGCAAGGCCTCTTCAACACTCTCGCGTTCGGACATCTCGACCTGCAGCAACTCATTGATCGCGACCATTTCCCGGGTACGTTCCGCAACACGACGCTCAAGGCTGTCATTGAGCTCGCGTAACGCCTCTTCGGCGTTCACCTGCGCCGTAATGTCGGTATGGGTTCCCAACCAATGGATGACGTGCCCCAACCCATCGCGAATGGGCAAGGCGCGGGATAAAAACCAACTGTAACTGCCGTCTTTACTGCGCAGCGGAAACGTATCCTCCCAGACCGAACCCGTGGCAAAACAATGCTTGATCCGGGCGGTTACCCGCTCGAAATGCGCCGGATGATGAACCGAGCGCCAACCCAGCGCCTGCATCGCTTCCAGCGACGTGCCGGTGTAGTCGTACCAACGCTTGTTGTACCAATAAATCTTGCCCGAGGGTTCCGCCGTCCAGGCCAACTGGCTCATGTTGTCAGCGAGCGTGCGGAACTGCAGTTCGCTTTCCCGCAGGGCCTGTTCCGCCCGGGACCGCTCCATTGCAACCCAGCAGCGCTCGGCGACGTCGCGAACGAAGCTCAGCTCTTCGTCACTCCAGACCCTCGGCTGAACGCCGTGCAACGCCAGCAACGTGTTAATAACCCCGCGCTCAAGCAAAGGAACATTGATCAGCGTGCGCATTCCCCGGGTCTGGCATTCGCAACGACCCGAAGCGGTGCGCAAATCGAGTTGCGTGTCGTTGACCACCACCGCTTCTCCTGGGCGGACCTTGTCGAACAACGCGCCGAAGCTATCGAGGCTGTACGTGCCTACGATGCTGGGGGTAGCGCCCAAGACCCAATCGCGCTTGATAACAACGCTGTCCAGCTCGACGTTGACTTTAGCGAACGCAACACGCTGGATACCTAGGGTCATGCCGAGAATTCTTCCGGCGGACTGGCGGATTTCTGCACACCCGGTCTTCTCCCGCAGTTGATCACCAAGGATCAACAGCGCCGCTTGAAAACGCTCGGCGCGCGCACGCTCGGCGATCTGGCTTTCCAGCATCGAGTTGACCAGTTTGATCTGCTGATCCGCCTCCATCAGCGTTTTTCGAGCCTTGGCGCGCTCGTCCGCGGCCCGAGTACGGTCCACCACCTCGCGTACCAAAGCGATGTCCTCAACTGACCACACCCGTGGCTGCTCAGAGCTTATATAAAGCAATGCATTGAATCTGTCCTCGTCACCAAGAGGAGCAATCAATATGCTGCGCGCGTTGTACCGGGCATAGCGCTGAGTAGCGCCAACGGTGCGCGGGTCGAGGTTGACGTCCTCAACCGCGACCAGTTCACCTTGACTCAAGCGTTCGAACAAACCTTCGCCGTATTCATTGATTCGGTGCTGGCCTCGACTGCTGAGTGCCGGCCCCGCCAGCCATTCGCTTTCGATGGTCAACAGCCCATTCGAATCGAAGCGACCATGGCCAATGCGCTGAATTTCAAGGGTCGCCCCCAGACTCTCGCCAAGGTTGAACACTACATCTTCAGCGCGAACCGCGTCGTGCAGGCGGTCACTGAGCTGCAGCAAAAAAGATTGGCGCGCCTGTTGTTGCAGGTGTCGAATCTCGCTTTCACGCTGAGCAGACAATGCTCGGCGCAGCTCCAGCTGGCTGACCACCTGACGTGCCAGGGTTGCCAACGCCGCAACCTGGCGCTCAGACAGATGTCGCGGGCGCACATCGAGTACGCAGATAGCGCCCAGAGGCCCGTCGGCGGAGTTCAATAACGCACCCGCGTAGAACCGCAAGCCGGCACCACCGGCAACTTGCGGATGATTGGCAAACCGCGGATCCGTCCGCAAATCGTCAATGACCATTCCACCAGGCTGGTGAATAGCGTGCGCACACAGGGACAATTCAAGGGGTTGATCGGGCTCCGACAGACCGAATTGCGCCATGGACCATTGCCGATCAGCGTCGATCAGATTGATCTGGGCCATGGGCACATCGCACAGCTGAGCCGCGAGATTGGCAAGCTCTTCGAAGGCCAGCTCCGGGGAAGTATCGAGGATTTCCAGGCGCGCAAGAGCGGCAAGCCGGTCCTGCTCGAGCCAAGGCGGCGCTGACCAGACGTTATAGTTATTCAAGATGGATCCGTGTCCTGAAAGAGTCCTGAAGTGCATCAAGCGTCGTCCGGACGCCCGAGTAGCGCTGACAGCCCCGCCCCGCCCGGCGCTTAGCTGCCGACCGGTGTACGCATAGTGACAAACTCTTCGGCGACTGTGGGGTGCACGCCGATTGTTTCATCGAAAATCTGCTTGGTTGCGCCTGCTTTCAAGGCGATTGCCAGACCCTGAATAATCTCACCGGCATCAGGCCCGACCATGTGGCAGCCCAGCACCCGATCAGTATCGGCGTCGACCACCAACTTCATCAGTGTGCGCTCCATGCCCTCGGTCAGCAGCAGTTTCATCGCACGAAAGCGGCTTTCGAAGACCACCACTTTATGGCCGGCTTTTTTAGCGTCTTCTTCGGTCAGACCGACGGTGCCAATATTAGGCAGGCTGAACACTGCGGTCGGTATGTGCCGGTAGTCCACCGGGCGATACTGTTCCGGCTTGAACAGGCGACGGGCCAACGCGGTTCCTTCCGCCAGGGCTACCGGTGTCAGTTGCACGCCGCCGATGATATCGCCAAGTGCCAGAATCGAAGGCTCGCTGGTTTGAAACAGCTCATCCACTTCGATGAAACCGGCTTCGGTCAATTTTACATCAACGTTTTCGAGACCGAGGTTATCCAACATTGGTCGGCGGCCCGTGGCATAAAACACACAGTCGGTGGTTAGCACGCCGCCGTTTTTCAGAGTAACGCGCAAGCTGCCGTTGTCATTTTTATCGATGCGTTCGATGTCAGCATTGAACTGTAGGTCAATGCCATGCTTGATCAGCTCTTCTTTCAAATGGACCCGAACAGAATTGTCAAAGCCACGCAGGAATAGCTCGCCGCGATAGAGCTGGGTTACCTCGGCCCCCAAACCGTTGAAGATCGAGGCAAACTCGACAGCAATGTAACCGCCGCCCACCACCACGATACGCTTAGGCAGCTGATTAAGAAAAAACGCGTCCTGGGAGGTAATTGCAAGGTCGCTGCCAGGAAATTTCGGCACCTGCGGCCAGCCGCCGGTAGCAATCAGAATGCGCTCGGCGCTGTACGTCTGACCGTTGACTTCAACCCGATGTGGATCGACCAATCTGGCATGCCCTTCGTGCAGGGTGACGCCGCTGTTAGTCAGCAGGCCGCGATACACCTCATTAAGGCGGTGAATTTCGCGGTCTTTGTTGCTGATCAACGTTGCCCAATCGAACTCAGGCTCGCCGCTAGACCAGCCGTAGCTTTTGGCCTGCTGGAAGTCTTCGGAAAAATGCGCTCCGTACACCAGGAATTTTTTCGGCACACAGCCCACGTTAACGCAGGTGCCGCCCAGGTAGCGGCTTTCTGCTACCGCTACTCGCCCACCATAACTGGCAGCAAAACGTGCAGCACGTACACCGCCAGAGCCGGCGCCAATTACATAGAGGTCGAAGTCGTAAGCCATTGTGGTCTCCTAAGCTGTTGCACAGCATAACCGCTTCGGCGGCTTCGGTCAGCGTCGAAAGCCATATACGACAAAGCCACCCGAAGGTGGCTTTGTCCTACAATCAAACAAGCGCTGTTTAGTACGCTTTGCCCGTCTTGTAGAAGTTCTCGAAGCAGAAGTTGGTGGCGTCAATGTAGCCTTCAGCACCACCGCAGTCGAAACGCTGACCTTTGAATTTGTAGGCCAGAACGTTGCCTTCTTCGGCCATTTTCATCAGAGCGTCGGTAATTTGGATTTCGCCGCCTCTGCCCGGCGGAGTGTCTTCAATCATCTTGAAGATATCCGGGGTCAGGATGTAACGACCGATGATCGCCAGGTTGGACGGTGCATCTTCCGGCTTCGGTTTTTCCACCATGTGGCTGACACGGTAAAGGCCTGGGTGAATTTCTTCGCCAGCGATAACACCATATTTTTGCGTTTCGTCAGCTGGTACTTCCTGGATGGCGACGATGCAGCAACGGTATTTGTTGTACAGCTTGACCATCTGGGTCAGAACGCCGTCGCCTTCGAGGTTAACGCACAAGTCATCTGCCAGTACCACGGCGAAAGGTTCGTCACCGATCAGTGGACGCCCGCTGAGAATTGCGTGGCCAAGGCCTTTCATCTCGGTTTGGCGAGTGTAAGAGAAGCTGCACTCATCAAGAATACGGCGAATACCCACCAGGTATTTCTCTTTGTCGGTGCCCTTGATCTGATGCTCCAGCTCGTAGCTGATATCGAAATGATCTTCCAGTGCGCGCTTGCCGCGACCGGTAACGATGGAGATTTCCTTCAAGCCAGCATCAAGTGCTTCTTCTACGCCGTACTGGATCAGTGGCTTGTTGACCACCGGCAGCATTTCTTTGGGCATGGCTTTGGTCGCTGGCAAAAAGCGAGTGCCGTAACCGGCTGCTGGGAACAAGCATTTCTTGATCACATTCTGGCTCATATAATTCCCTAATAAAAAAGGCTGTGGCTGTTTGCGGCGCAGTCTAATCAGGCTAAGGGCACCTTACAATGCCCTTACTGGCCGTCCTTATGCCTTGGTAGAGGGATTTGCGTAAGGATAGTTCCATCAAAGATGACATTGCGCACGCCGAGATCCAGCGGTTATGAAGCGTAATGGCTGAGGAAAGTCTAGCTGAGCGCCCGGTCTGTGCGGGAATAATGTGCAGGCGATGACCATGCGCTCTATCATGGGCCGCTTGAATCATTTAACGAGATAGATCGATGTCGGAAGCTAAAAACGTAAACGGGTATTTGATCAATAAACTGCACGATGGACAGTGGTGGGTATCGGATGCCAGCGGAGAGGCCATTGCCGGTCCGTTCGCCTCAGAAGCAGCGGCCATTGAAGTCGCCGCCGTGTTGCAGGACCAACCCAAGGCGCACTCCCGTCGTCGCTCTGGCCCCAAGCCCTGATTCCGAGCCCGACTGCAGGGGTTCGCCACAGCGCAACTATTACGCAATCAGCCAGTCGAATTTTCAGTCTTGAAACACCACGGCCCTCATCAGTCCTTATTGCGAAGCATGAATACATGAACAGACTTTTACTGGTTATAGCGGTATCAGGGCTCACCGGCTGTGCGACTGCCTCCAGCACCGTCCTCAAAAATGGCCAACAAGGCATCAGCATCGATTGCTCGGGCGAAGCGATGTCATGGGACAGCTGCTATCAAAAAGCAGATGCCTCCTGCCCAGGCAAGGGCTACAACATTGTTGCTACCAATGGCACACCACAGCCCAATGAAAGCGACAAGACCCTCGGGGTCGATGTCGGCAACTACAAGAGCCGCAGTCTTGTGGTGATGTGTAAGTAAGCTGGAGGCTACGAGTTCAAGCTTCAAGCTCGACCGCGCGGCCGGCTTCTTGCTTCTGACTTGAAGCGCCTGGCTTGTAGCTGCCTTCAAAGATGTATCTCGGCAAACTTGATGCCCAACCCACGGACGATAACCACCACTTCGTCCAACTGGCTGAAAGACTCTACCTCGTCGCTGTCATCCACCAGAAAAAAACTTCTGCCCGCACTCTTCTTGAAAAAAACGATCCACTCGCCGGCAACGGCTGGATTCTGGATGATGTGCGTGGCTGAAATATGACCTTCGGCGTGACGTTGCTTAACCAGTTCGCGCTTCATTACCGCTCCATTTGCTGCATGTGTGCCTGCCCCATGTGTACAGGAACCAGTCGAACATCAGCCGGAAATGCAAGCAGTAGCGGCGTTCTGGATGTCTTTAGGACGGATTGGCACGTTGGATAAATGCTCATACAGCTTGATGGAGCTGCCGTTGTTCGTGCGGGTTTCAATCACCACGACCGCAGCAGGGTCTTTACTGAGATTCTGCGAGATAATCATGCGCAAGCCATCATGATGCGGCTCGACCAGCGGTGGTTTGCGGCTACCGGCAAGTTTATTGGTCAGGCATTCGGCATAGCCCTGTGGGCTTTTTCCAGAAATCACACTTAACGTCGGCGGTGTATGCTCCAGGTCGGCAACGGTCGCGCATCCGGTCATCGCAAGTGCCAAAACAACTACAGCTAATTTCATACAATCACTCCATTAAAAAACCTACGACAGGCTGGTGACCGAATAGATCCCTATTTAGGCACTTTTATCGGGTATAAACGCAATAAATCCATTCGCGACGAATAAATGGCGTCGCGCCCATGCTATCGTTTTGATTTTGCAGAAAAAGCCTTTTCGGAGACACCATGAAATTTGTACACCAGCGCGAACACCTCAACGAAGACGACCTGGTCGTTATTGAGTGTTCCCAGCTCTGCAACATCCGGCTGATGAACGATGCGAATTTTCGCAGCTTCAAGAACGGCGGACGCCACACCTACCACGGCGGTGCGTTTGACCGCTTCCCGGCAAAAATCGCTGCACCCAGCACCGGCTTCTGGAACATCACAATCGATACCACCGGCCGTAAAGCCGATGCGGGTGGCGGTCGCAAGGCCGTGTTCACTCACACTATTAAAATCGTTCGTCGCTCGGCAACGCGGCTGAGCTGATACGTTTTCTGACTTCCTGACTTCCTGACTTTTTTGTATCGAAAGCTGAAGCTGAAGCCCTGCATCTGAAAGGAGCCGCCTGTGAGCACCCCGACCGCCACCACCAAATACGCAATCAGTTACAAGCTCAATGGCGAACGCCGTTTTGAATTTGCCCAGTTGCAATCGGCTTCAGCGGAAGAAGCTACAGCGACCCTTGAAAAAATGCACAGCGGCAGTGACGATAAAATCACTGACGTTAAAGTCAGCAAGGCGCTCTAAAACGTTCCGGGCCGGGATTCGACCACAAGTGCCGGGTGTTTACCACCGTGAAGTCGGCAACCTGCACAAAACCCCCTTCACGGAGGGCACTGAATGCTTAGGCGCATGGGTTCAGAACCCACCACCCTGGACATGTTCGCCGACGAGGCAGTACAAGCGCCGCGCACCGAGCAAATCGGCCCACGCGCTTTTGTACTACGAGGTTTTGCGCTACCGCTGATCGAGCAAGTGCTGCCTGCTTTGCAGCAGGTGCTTGAACAATCCCCTTTCAGGCACATGATGACGCCTGGCGGATTTACCATGTCGGTGGCGCTGAGCAACTGTGGCCGCGTGGGCTGGGTCACTGACCGCAGTGGCTATCGCTACACTCGAATTGATCCTGAAACCGATGCGCCATGGCCGGCGCTGCCTGACGTCTTGCTGAAACTGGCGCAAACCGCAGCAGCCGAAAGCGGCTTTCCAGGCTTTACCCCGGACGCCTGCCTGATCAATCGGTATGTCCCTGGGGCAAAGATGTCGTTGCATCAAGATAAAAATGAGCACGGCTATGAATGGCCGGTGGTCTCGGTATCACTGGGGATTCCCGCAATTTTCCTGTTTGGGGGCATGGAGCGCAGCGACAAAACCCAACGCGTTGCGTTGTTTCATGGTGACGTAGTTGTCTGGGGTGGCGAAGACCGCCTGCGCTACCATGGCGTGCTACCGATCAAGCACGCTGAACACCCGTTGCTGGGTGAACAGCGAATTAACGTTACGTTTCGTAAAGCCCAATAACCCGAAATAGCCCCAACAGTGGATTCAGCTCGCTAACGGCTCGCTATGACCACTGGCTCTCGCCACGGCGGGACAGGCAGATCGGTGCAGATTCAATGCGGTATTGATGATGCCAATGTGGCTGAACGCCTGCGGGAAGTTACCCAGCATGCGCTTCTCCCGCGGGTCATATTGCTCAGCGAGCAGCCCGACGTCATTGCACAACCCGCTTAAGCGCTCAAATAGTGCCTCAGCATCGGCCCAACGTCCCATCAGCACATAAACATCGGCCAGCCAGAACGAACACACGAGGAACGTACCCTCGTGACCCGCGACCCCATCCACCGTCCGGTCTGCGTCGTAACGCAGCAATAATCCCTCTTGCATCAGGGCGTTCTCGATGGCTTGCACCGTGCCGACTACCCGTAGATCGTCGGCTGGCAAAAAGCCGGTCAACGCGATCTGTAGCAGGCTCGCATCCAATGATTGGGAACCATAGGTCTGGACAAAACTGCCCAACTGAGCATCGAAACCATTGAGACAGACGTCGGCATGTATTTCGTTGGCAATGGCCCGGTAATGGATCGCCAGAGCCCGGTCCTCGTCGGTTTTCGCTGACTGTTCGGCAAAGTACGCGTTGCGGTCAAAAGAGACCCAGGCCATGACCTTCGAGTGGGTAAAGTGCTGCGGATCGGAACGCATCTCCCAGATACCTTTGTCCGGCAAGTGCCAGACCTTCTCCAGAAACGGCATGATCACCTTGATGATCGCTGCACTGCGTGGCGGCCTTGGCAGCCCACCTTTAGCAGCCTGAGCCATGGCATCGGCAACTTCGCCGAAGACATCTAACTGCATTTGCGTCGCCGCCGCATTGCCGATGCGCACCGGCCTGGAATGTTCATAACCGCTGAGCCAAGGCAGTTCGTATTCTGGCAACCGCCGCTCTCCGCCAAGGCCGTACATGATCTGGATTTGTTCCGGGTTGCCCGCCACCGACCGTAGCAACCAGCCACGCCAGGCTTCGGCCTCTTCGTAATAGCCAAGGTTCATAAAGGCCAGCAGCGTCATGGTTGCATCACGTAGCCAGCAAAACCGGTAGTCCCAGTTACGCTCGCCACCCAGCTGCTCCGGCAACGATGTGGTCACCGCCGCAACGATGCCCCCGGTCGGTTCATAGGTCAGCGCCTTGAGGGTAATGAGCGAACGCTTGACTTGAGCGGACCACTGCCCGACTTCCGGACAGCGATCAGAAAATTTCAGCCAGAAATGTTCGGTTTTTTTCAGTGCCAACTCGCCATCGATCCCGGAGTGCACCGGATGATTCGACGCCTGATGGCTAAGGACGAAGACTTTGCGCTGGCCGGTCTCGACCAGAAAGTGACTGCCGGTGTGGTGATCCAGGGCGTGCAAATGGACAGGCGTATGCAGGATCAGCATCTCCGGCCCGGCGACGGCAGTCAGGGTGTGTTCATCTTTCATCTCGACCCACGGCACGCTGCTGCCGTAATCGAATCGAATCGCCAAGTCCATGTCGAACTCAACGCGACCCTCCAGTCCGACGACGATCCTCACCACGCTACTGGACGTCTCGGTGGGCATGAAGTCGATGAGCATGGCGCGACCGGTGTCGGTCTCGAACACCGTTTCCAGGATCAACGTGCCGTCACGGTAACGTCTTTCGGTGGTGATGACGGGATCGGTCGGGCTGATTTTCCAGCGGCCGTTATCGGCTTCACCCAACAATGCTGCGAAGCAGGCGGGAGCGTCAAATCGGGGGAAACACAGCCAATCCAGTGAACCGTCCTTGGCGACCAGCGCGGCAGTCTTGCAGTTGCCGAGCAATGCGTAGTCTTCAATCAGTGCGGCCATGGGCAGTTATCCGAAAATGTCAGTAAACGATTTCCGAACGGGCCCCCGCTCCAGGAGACCCGCAGGGTAATGTAATGTCGCCTCCGCCAGACCGTTGTCAGCTTAGCCGGCCCGGCAAAATGTAGCGTTTGATCGCCGTCGCTACGCCGTCTTCCAGATTGCTGCCAGTGACATGGTCTGCCTGGCTGCGAACACTTTCCTCACCCTGCCCCATGGCAATGGACAAGCCGGCCACACGAAACATTGCCACATCGTTGCTGCCGTCACCAATGGCAGCGGTGTGCGCGAGCGGGACGCCAAGAAATTCAGCCAGGACGGTCAAGGCATTACCTTTGTTGGCCGCCACCGCGTTAACGTCCAGGTAGTACACCTGCGACCGGGACGCCAACGCCAATCCGATAATCTGCGGATTGAGCTGTGCTTCAAGATCCTTGAGCAATTGATGGTCAGCGCTGGCTGCAACGATTTTGTCGATTCGATCCAGGTACGGATCGAAACTGCCGACCAGCACCGGATCGTAACCCAGCGTCTTGCGCTCATGGTCGACGTACGCTCCATTCAAATCGCGCAAAAGCCACTGGTCATCAGCAAACACCCAGACCGAACAGTCCCTGCCGGTGAACATGGCCAGCGCGTCCTCGGCCGCCGCCCGGGGAATCCGGTGGGCAGACAACACACGACCGTCTGGATGGGTAATCAGACCACCATTGAACGCCACCGTCGGCAGATCGATGCCCAAGGCTTCGATCTGCTGAAGCATGGCCCTCGGCGGGCGACTGCTGGCTAGAGTGAAACGAATACCTGCGGCACGTAATTCACCAATGGCGTCAATGTTGGCCTGACTCAAGCTGTGGTCAGGACGCAACAATGTGCCATCGATGTCCGATAACAAGAACTGGATGAGGGGCTGCGCTGGATCGCTCATTTAATGCTGCGCCATTCGCGACCGTCACGTTGCAGAAGTTCGTCGGCAGCCGTCGGGCCATCTTCACCGGCCTTGTACTGTTCGACCTGGGCGTGTTTAGCCCAGGCATCCAGGAACGGTTGCACGGCCCGCCAACCATTTTCGATGTTGTCTGCCCGCTGAAACAAGGTCTGGTCGCCGGTCAGGCAGTCGTAAATCAGGGTTTCGTAACCTGTCGACGGTTGCATCTCGAAGAAGTCCTTATAGGCGAACCCCAGCTCAATGTTTTCCATGTCCAGGGTCGGACCTGGGCGCTTGGCCTGCAGGTCAAACCACATGCCCTCGTTAGGCTGAATCTGAATTTTCAAGTAATTCGGCTTGAGTTGATCCACTTCCGTGTCGCGAAACTGAGCATAAGGCGCGGGTTTGAAGCAAATCGCAATTTCGGTGTCACGAGTGCTCATGCGCTTGCCCGTGCGCAAATAGAACGGCACCCCCACCCAACGCCAGTTGTCGATCATCACTTTCAGCGCGACGAAGGTTTCAGTGGTGCTGTCCGGCGCCACATTGGCCTCTTCCCGATAACCGGCGACACTTTTGTCGCCAATCGTGCTTTCAGCGTATTGGCCGCGCACCGAGTTGGCCAAGGCTTCTTCCTCGGTCCACGGGCGAATGGCACCGATGACCTTGGCTTTCTCACCGCGTACCGCATCAGCGCCAAATGCCGCAGGTGGCTCCATCGCAACCATCGCCAGCAGTTGGAACAAGTGGTTGGGCACCATGTCACGCAGTGCACCTGTGTGCTCGTAAAAGCTGCCACGGGTCTCAACGCCTACGGTTTCCGCTGCCGTGATTTGAATGTGATCGATGTAATGATTATTCCAGAACGATTCGAACAGGCCGTTGGAAAAACGGCTGACCAAAATATTCTGTACGGTCTCTTTGCCCAGGTAATGGTCGATCCGGTAAATCTGCTTTTCCGCCATGACTTTGAGCAAGCAGGCATTGAGGGCCACTGCGCTAGGCAAATCGGAACCGAACGGCTTTTCAATCACCACGCGACGGAAGTAGTCATCGGTTTCCAGCAACAGGCCCGATGAACCCAGACGCTTGGCGACTTCGCTGAAAAAGCGTGGAGCAGTGGCAAGGTAAAACACCGCGTTGCCAGTGCCGGTTGCTTTGATTTTTTCGCCGATGTCGCGGTAGGTGGAGTCGTCGAGGAAATCACCCTGGACATAACTGATACGGCTGGCGAGTTGGTCCCACAATTCCGGGTCCAGCGGCTCTGCCCCACCTTCGGCGACCTTGCTGGCGGCTTCCTGGCGGATAAAGTCCTCAAGCTTTTTAGCGAAATCGGCATCGCTAATGGCGTTATGGTCGACGCCCACGATGTGTATGCCGTTGCCAATCAATCCATCACGGCTCAGGTTATACAGCGCGGGCATCAGCAGCCGCTTGACCAAATCACCGTGGGCACCGAATAGAAACAGCGTGGTCGGCGGTGCAACTTTCGGTTCTTGCCTGGTTTTCGTGCGCGACAGACCCATTATTTTGGCCCCTCTTTGTGACCGCCGAAGCCAAAGCGCATGGCCGACAGCATTTTGTCGCCGTAGGTGCTGTCCTGGCGTGAGCGAAACCGTGCAAAAAGTGCGCTGGACAGCACCGGCACCGGCACCGATTGCTCCATGGCGGCATCAATGGTCCAGCGGCCTTCACCGCTGTCCGCCACTTTGCCGGAGTAGGCACTGAGCTGCGGGTCAATCGCCAAAGCGTCGGCAGTCAGGTCAAGCAACCAGGAAGAAACCACACTGCCCCGGCGCCAGACTTCAGCGATATCAGCGACATTGAGATCAAAGCGCTCTTCTGGCGGCAAGTTTTCCGAGTTTTTCATCTTGAGGATGTCGAAGCCCTCGGCGAACGCCTGCATCATTCCGTATTCAATGCCGTTGTGGATCATCTTCACGAAATGCCCCGCCCCAGCGGGACCGGCATGGATATACCCACGTTCAGCACGATCATCGGCCGCGTTACGGTCTTTGGTCCGCTCTACCGATCCGTAACCGGGAGCCAGGGTGTTGAACAGCGGATCAAGGCGTTGAACCACCTCGGCATCACCCCCGATCATCATGCAGTAACCGCGCTCCAGGCCCCAGACGCCGCCCGATGTGCCGACATCAACGTAGTGCAGTTGCTGCTGCGTCAGGGCCTGGGCGCGACGAATATCGTCTTTATAAAAGCTGTTGCCGCCGTCGATGATCACGTCGCCGGGCTCAAGCAACTCGCTTAGGGTATTGATCGTGTCTTCAGTAGGCGCGCCCGCAGGAAGCATGACCCACACTGCGCGGGGTTTATCCAGTCCGGCAACCAACGCCGCCAGGTCCACAACGGCCGTCGAGCCTTCTTTAGCGAGCGCGGCGCGGGAGCTCTCATCGCGGTCATACACAACCGTGGTATGGCCATCAAGCATCAACCGTCGCGCGATGTTGCCGCCCATACGGCCCAAACCAATAATCCCGAGTTGCATGTGGGTGTGCTCCTGAATACGAAGAAAGGGATGCCTCACCTTATAGCCCAGCAGTACAAAAAGGGTAGTCCAGAGCGTTCGGACCAGGTTTGCCATAGGCAGGGGGCATAGGTGAGCCTGCCTGATTCAATCTGTTTTCGCGATCAAGCAACGTTCGCGACAATTTAAAATAAAAAAGTTCCAATTTTGTATAAAAGAAACCAGAATCGCGCCGATAGCTCAGTAGGCTAAACGAAAAGTCATGCTTCAACGAAGCCTGAAAATCTCGAAACGCCTGACGCTGAGCCGATACACGTCTTTTTTTCGAGGCAAGCAATGGTCACCACCCTACTGGCAGCACTCCCACCCCAAACGCTGTTCGTGAGCATTCGCCGTGACGAGTTGCGGCAGCTCAAGGACGAAAACGCACAGTTGCAGCAAAAAATTGCTCATCTAACACTCATGCTCCAAACGTCCCTGCCGCTTGAGTCAATTCCCCCACTGCGTCAGTGAGCTAACCGGTCCGGGCGGCTCGCAGGTCTTCTTCGAGCCCCCTTCCCATGCGCCATTGTGCGCCGAGACTGTTGCTTCGGACCAGATACACTGACTAACGTTCCGCCCCCTTTCCCCTCGCCCGTCACTTGATGTGATTTCTTCACGTCCTCTCGGCTATACTTCTCGCCCTTTTCAAACGGCCCGGCTCTCGGGTGAAGAGATAGTCGGCCTGGCTTTTTGCCGCCGGATTCTCACGGGTTTATGTGCTGGAGCGCTTGATGGCGATTTTCAAACGGGGTAAGACGTCCCCGAAAGGTTTTGACTGGGCCGGGCTGTGCTGGCTCTTTGTGTTCTTTTGGTATTTTTCCGGCATCACCCAGCTGCTTATCCAAGTGACCGGGACTTCAGGCTTTGCCGGTTTCCGCCAGGCGTTCGTCATGAGCGCGCTGTGGCTTGTGCCAATGTTGTTGATCCCTTCTAAAACCCGCGTCATGGCTGCTGTCATCGGCGTCGTGCTGTGGTTATGTTCGCTGGCGAGCCTGGGTTACTTCTTCATCTACCAGCAAGAGTTCTCGCAAAGCGTCATCTTTATCATGTTCGAGTCCAACGTCTCGGAAGCCGGCGAATACATCACCCAGTATTTCGCCTGGTGGATGTTGCTGGCATTCCTGGCCCACACCGCTTTCGCGATATTCCTCTGGACTCGCTTGCGCCCGGTGCTAATGCCGCGCCGCAGGGCCTGGATCGCGTCAGCGTTCATCGTGTTCATGCTTATCGTGCTGCCGTTCTACAAGCAGATAGACCGGCACGGTGACATGGCAGGAGCGTTCGAAAGCTTTGAAACTCGCGTCGAGCCCGCGGTGCCATGGCAAATGCTGGTGGCTTACCACCGTTACGGCCAACAGCTGAACAGCATGCAAGGCATGCTTAAAAGCAGCAGCGAGATCCCGCCGCTGACGAACTTGAAGGACCAACAGGCCAATCTTCCAGCGACCATGGTGCTGGTGATCGGCGAATCAACCAACCGCCAGCGCATGAGCCTCTACGGTTATCCCCGCGAGACCACGCCCAACCTGGACGCGCTGAAAGACCAGTTGCAGGTATTTGATAACGTCATTACCCCACGGCCTTACACCATTGAAGCGCTGCAACAGGTGCTGACCTTCGCCAACGAACAGGACCCGGACCTTTACCTGAAAACGCCGTCGATCGTTAGCGTCATGAAGCAAGCCGGTTACAAGACCTACTGGATCACCAACCAGCAGACCATGACCAAGCGCAACACCATGCTCACGACGTTCTCTGAACAGACCGACGAGCAGGTCTACCTCAACAACAACCGCAACCAAAATGCGCGCCAGTACGATGGCGATGTCATCGAACCGTTTAACAAGGTTCTTGACGATCCGGCGCCGCGCAAATTCATCGTCGTCCATTTGCTGGGCACCCATATGAGCTACCAGTACCGCTACCCCGAGTCGTTCGACAAGTTTACCGACCGGACGGGCGTGCCAGCGGCACTCACTGATGACCAGGTGCCGATCTACAACACCTATGACAACGCAGTCTTGTATAACGATTTCGTGGTGTCTAGCCTGATTAAAAGCTACGCCAAGTCCGACCCAAACGGATTCTTGATGTACCTGTCCGACCACGGCGAAGACGTCTATGACGGCCCTAAATACAATGTGCTTGGCCGCAATGAGGCCGCCCCGACCGTACCGATGTATACGATCCCCTTCATGCTGTATGCCTCACCGAAGTGGCGCCAAACCCACAACTGGGACTTCTCCGCTATCAAGAGCCGGCCATTCAGCAGTTCGTCGCTGATCCACACCTGGGCGCAGTTGGCGGGCTTGAGCTTTGATCAGTTGGACAGTACCAAGAGCCTGGTGGGTTTTGACTTCAAAGAACGCCCACGCTTGATAGGTGACCCCTACGCACAGAAAGGCCTGACTGACTTCAGTCTGATGCGCGGCAACACACCCCCGCCCCCTGTAGCGAAGGTAGTCGCCCAGTAAGCGCTTAAGGCCCACCCACTTGGTGGGCCTTTTATTATACAAATACACCCACATATTCTGTTGATCGCCAATACGCCTGACGTACCTGAGCCGATATAAATCACTCCTTAACCCTCGCACGAAAACCGTTCAAATCCGTACAACTAGAACTATCCGCGCACCGATAAAATGCACGTCAGTTTTTTACCCGACTTTCCGCTTATTTTGTTGAAGCTTATTCTGGCCCCTTCATCGTCGTGTTGTTTCATTGTAGAACAATCAGACCAACGGTCTGAAGCACCGGCAGGCAAGGTGCGCGCCCCATAAAAGCGCATTCCACACAAAAAATGCCTTGTAATATCCTTCGCTAAAGCAGTCAGCTACGCCCCGACCCCTGCTCCAGACCCGTTTGGAAAAATATTCGAAACTTTCTACGACAACGGTGGGTCATCATGAAAGAGAGCCTAAGCTATTGGCATAACCCGAGTTCAGGCTCTGTCCCCTGTCCAGCTATAACGCATCCGGTAAATGGGTACTGTTCTTGCGTAGCGCTTGTGTGGACGCCATAGGATATGGCCTACAAGAAATTCAAAGCTGCACCAATCACTGCATTTAACGGGAGAGAAAGATGATTAGCGGCGCTGTCCAAACCCAGAAGGGAGAGAGTTTCAACCAGCCGGCAAGCGGGCTGACCCCTCTGCCGATCTTCGCCTCGACTAGCGCGCCACTGCTGCAACTGCCGACTTCCTCGCCAACGGTTACTCTGACGAATAAAAGAAAGATTCTATTCGTGACTTCGGAAATGGCTGACCTGGTAAAAACCGGAGGTCTTGGCGATGTGTCTGCCGCACTGCCGCGAGCGATGCGCCACCTGCACGATGTCAGAGTGCTGATTCCCGGCTACCCACAGGTTCTCAACAGCGGCAACCCGATACACGTTATTAGTCAATTGAGCGGATATGCCGGGCTGCCTCCATGCAAGATCGGTCGCATGGACATGAAAGACGGCCTGGTTATCTATGTGGTGATTTGTCCTGAGCTGTATGAACGCGAAGGCACACCGTATGGCGACAAGAATGGTCGCGATTGGGCCGACAACCACATTCGCTTCGCGCGCCTTGGTCTTGCCGCTGCGGATTTTGCAGGGGGCTCGGTTAAAACCCAGTGGTGCCCTGAACTGGTTCATGCCCACGACTGGCCTGCCGGACTGGCGCCTGCCTATATGAAATGGCGCGGCCAGACTACGCCAAGCATTTTCACCATCCATAACCTTGCTTACCAAGGGACGGTGAGTACCGGCTGCAACCGTGAACTGGGTATTCCTGACCAGGCATTGGGCACCGACGGTATGGAATTCTACGGCAAGCTCTCCTTTATCAAGGCGGGCATGGCTTACGCGAGCCATATCACCACGGTGAGCGCTACTTACGCTAAAGAGATAACCACCCCGACATTCGGCTGTGGTCTGGAAGGTTTTCTCCAGAGCAAAGCCGAGCAGGGTCTGTTGAGCGGGATTCCAAACGGGATTGATGCCAGTTGGGATGCAGCCACTGACGAGCACTTGATTTGCCGTTTTGAGCCCAACGAATGGCAGCGTAAGGAAATCAACGCCGACTACGTGCGTGAGCTGTTTGAACTTGAGCCGTCCCAGGGACCGCTATTTGCCGTGGTATCACGGTTGGTCTTCCAGAAAGGCCTAGACCTGACCATCGGTGTCGCTGAACACATTGTCAACCTCGGCGGCCAGATCGCAATCATCGGTCGTGGTGAACCGGAAGAAGAAGAGTCAATGAGGGAACTCGCCCTGCGCTTCCCCGGTCAAGTCAGTGTGCGTGTCGGCTTCAACGAGACTGACGCCCGGCGTATGTTTGCTGGCAGTGACTTCTTATTGATGCCGTCGCGCTATGAACCCTGTGGCTTGAGCCAGATGTATGCGCAGCGGTTTGGCTCATTGCCAGTGGCACGCAATACCGGTGGCCTGGCTGACACTATTGAAGACGGCGTCACCGGCTTCTTGTTTGAAGACGCGACCATCGAAAGTTACACCGAGGCACTCAATCGGGCGTTCAAAGTGTTCAATAGTCCCGAGTTGCTTAATGCCATGCGCTGCCGCGCCATGGCGGCGCCTTTCAATTGGACTCAAGCAGTTGAGCCGTATGCTGAGCTTTATCAAGAACTACTGAAAAAGAACGTGGGTGCTATCGCCCATCTCTAGAAGGGGTTGAACGGATGCCAATGCGCACGGATGAAAACTGGCGCCACGGCGCCGTATTGATGGATGCAGAACATACCCGGTTTGCCCTCTGGGCACCGGATGCCCGCGACGTAAGCGTTGAGTTTGAAAACCAGTCTTCTGTGGCGATGCTGCCACAGAAGGACGGCTGGTTTGTGCTGGAAGTCCGCTGCCCGGCAGGCACTCACTACCGCTTCCGCATCGATGATGAGCTTAAGGTGCCTGACCCAGCGTCAAGAGCCCAAGCGGACGGTGTGCATTCCTTCAGTGTGGTGGTCGATTCGTCAGCCTACCGCTGGCAACACACAGCCTGGACCGGAAGGCCATGGCATGAGGCGGTTATCTACGAACTGCATGTCGGGGTGCTTGGCGGCTATGCCGAGGTCGAAAAACACCTGCCACATCTTGCCAAACTGGGCATCACTGCCATTGAGCTGATGCCGTTGGCGCAATTTCCAGGTGATCGTAACTGGGGTTACGACGGCGTTCTGCCTTATGCGCCGCAATCCTCTTATGGGACTCCGGATCAACTAAAGCACCTCATTGATACCGCCCACAGCCACGGCCTGATGGTGATCCTCGACGTGGTCTACAACCACTTCGGCCCGGACGGCAATTACCTGGGCAATTATGCCAAGGGCTTCTTCCGCGACGATATAAAAACCCCGTGGGGCTCATCCATCGATTTTCGCCGCCGGCAGGTTCGCGACTATTTCATCGATAACGCTCTGATGTGGTTGTTGGACTACCGCTTCGACGGCCTACGTCTGGATGCTGTCCACGCCATCAACGACCCCACTTTCCTTCAAGAGTTTGCCCAGCAGGTTCGGCATCACGTCGAGGCGCCGCGGCAGGTATGGCTGAACCTGGAGAACGAGCATAACGAGGCCAGTCTGTTAGCGGAGGGCTTTGATGCTCAATGGAACGACGACGGCCATAACACCTTGCACGTACTGTTGACCGGTGAAAGCGAAGCCTACTACTCCGACTTCACCCAGGAGCCCACGCAAAAACTGGCCAGGTGCCTGGGTGAAGGCTTCGTTTACCAGGGGGAAAATACCCGCCACGGTCATCAGCGCGGCGAACCCAGCGGGCATTTGCCGCCCAGTGCATTCGTACTGTTTTTGCAAAACCACGACCAGATCGGCAACCGCGCTTACGGCGAACGACTGCCGTTATTGACCCCCGCTCCAGCATTGCGTGCAGCCACCGCACTGTTACTGCTGTCGCCGATGATCCCGTTGATGTTCATGGGTGACGAATGGGGCGCCAGCGAACCCTTTCTATTTTTCACCAGCCATCACGGCGAATTGGCCGACGCAGTGCGCGAAGGTCGTCGTGCCGAATTCGCTGATTTTCCGGCGTTTGCCGACGAAGAAAAACGCGAGCACATTCCCGACCCCAATGCTCACAGCACCTTCGAGGCGTCACGTCCGGCATTTGACGTGGTGTTCCTCGAAACCGATATAGGCAGCGACCACCAACAATGGCTCGCGCTATACACCCGGTTATTGGCGCTTAGGCATCAGCACATCGTGCCGCGTCTGCTCGGTGCGCGACCTTTAGGCGCGACTGTAGTGGGCCATGGCGCGGTCATTGCACGTTGGCAAATGGGTGATGGGCAAATACTGCGCATCGACCTCAACTTGAGCGAACATCCAGTCAAGGTTGTTGCATCCGAGCACGGCACCGTCGTTTTTGAGACTTTGCCAAATGCGGCAGAACTTTCTCGCCACGGCACCCTCAATCCCTACACGGCTATTGTCAGCCTGGTAGAGAACGATGTGTTGGAGGAACAGGATGAGTAATGAGCTACTCCAGAGATTGGCTACCCGCGCTGGTCTGTCAGTCGACTGGGTCGATGCGAACGGACGACCACAGACCGTTAGCTCCAACGTATTGTGTAAAGTCCTGGACGGCCTCGGCTACCCTGCCGATAGCGCCGAGGATATCGAATGCAGCCTGCAACGCCTGGACGATGCAGAAAAACAACGCGCCGCGCCGCCCCTGCTGACCGTCGATTACGGGCAGACCCTTGACCTGTCGGCCTGGTTCGCGCCTAACACCGCCTTTGTGCTGGAGCTCGAAGACGGCGGCACCCTCGACGCAGTACTGACCGACACGGCGCAGCTACCTGCGTTGGCTGCGGTGGGTTATCAGCAATTGATCATTGAGGGCCAGCGCCTGACGTTGGCCGTAGCGCCAAAAACCTGCTACAGCATCGCCATGGCCACTGAATCAGCCCGGCCTCGCGTCTGGGGTCTGACCGTGCAGTTGTATGCGTTACGCCGGCAGGGCGATGGAGGCTTCGGTGATACCCAAGCATTGGAAGTGTTCGTTCGCGCCGCCGGTGAGCGCGGCGCAGATGCCGTGGCCATCAGCCCCATGCACGCAATGTTCGCCAGCGACCCTCATCGTTACAGCCCCTACTCGCCCTCCAGCCGCCTGTTTCTGAATAGCTTGTATGCGGCGCCCGGTGCCCTCCTGGGAGAACGGGACGTGCGCATGGCGATTGAGCAAACGCAACTGGCCGATGAGTTCGAGCGTCTCGAAGCGCTGTCGCTGATCGACTGGCCAGCAGCAGCCGCTGCCAAATGGACACTGCTGCATGCGCTGTTTGAAAGCTTCAACAATGGCAGCCATCCGCTCAGTGAAGACTTCGCGAGTTTTTGCGACAGCGGCGGCGAAGCGCTGGAAAACCATTGCCGCTTCGAAGCCTTGCAGGCGGAGTGTGTTGACCGAGGAATGAGCCTTGACTGGCGCGAATGGCCGGAAGAATTCAAGGACCCTGAAGGCACGGCCATTGCTGAGTTTGCACAGCAGCACCCGGAGCAGATTCGCTTCCATGCGTTTACCCAATGGCTAATCGCACGGGGACTTGAACGTGCGCAAGTCGCCGCACGCAGCAGCGGCATGCGCGTGGGACTGATTGCGGATTTGGCGGTGGGTGCCGACGGCGCTGGCAGCCAGGCGTGGAGCCGACAAGACGAACTGTTGTCGTCCCTGACCGTGGGTGCGCCACCGGATGTTCTCAATCGCTCCGGCCAAAGCTGGGGTATCTCCGCATTCTCACCCGACGGATTGAAAAGGAATGGTTTTCGCGCATTCATCGAAATGCTGCGGGCTAATTTCGCCCATGCCGGCGGCTTGCGCATCGACCACGTGATGGGCCTGCAACGTTTGTGGGTCGTGCCGGTTGGCTCGCCGCCGAGCGAAGGCGCTTATTTGAACTACCCACTGGACGACATGCTGCGCTTGCTGGCCTTGGAGTCCTGGCGTTACAAAGCCGTGGTACTGGGTGAAGACCTTGGCACTGTGCCTGAAGGCATGCATGACAAACTGTCGGCTCGGGCCATTCTCGGCATGCGCGTACTGCTGTTCGAACAGGACAACGCGCACTTCAAACCGGTTTTGAAATGGTCCGACGAAGCCTTGGCCACTACCAGCACCCATGACCTGCCAACCCTCACCGGCTGGTGGAATGAAGTGGATATCGACTGCAGTCGGGAGCTGGGCCTGATCGACGAATATACCGAGCAGCAGGCCCGTGGCAATCGCCAACGGGAACGCGAAGGTCTGCATCATGCCTTGCGACAGGATCACGCCAATTTCCGTGACCGCCTCAGCGAATGCGAGCAGGTGATTGACGCAAGCGTGCGCTACCTCGGCCATACCCGCGCACCGCTGGTGCTGCTGCCCATGGAAGACGCCTTAGGCATCCACGAACAAGCGAACTTGCCGGGAACCACCGACAGTCACCCCAATTGGCGCCGGCGTTTACCCGGCGACAGCGCGAAATTGCTTGACGATGAAACCGCCGCTCGCCGTTTAGAGTTGCTTTCTCAGTCACGCCTGCAAGCCACAGAGCGTGACCAATGAATACGCCAATCAAGCCGTTGCAACCCCTGCGCGCCACCCAACGCCTGCAATTTCACAAGGACTTTACCCTAGACGACGCGGTGCCCCTGGTGCCTTATTTTGCGAGCCTGGGCATCAGCCACGTCTACGCCTCGCCGCTGCTTAAGGCGCGCGCCGGTTCAATGCACGGTTACGACGTCGTCGATCCAAGGGTGATCAATCCGGAGCTCGGCGGCGAACCGGCACTGCGGCGCCTGGTCAGCGCCTTGCGCGAACACGGCATGGGCCTGATTCTCGACATCGTGTCCAACCATATGGCCGTCGGCGGTGCGGACAACCCGTGGTGGCTGGATTTGCTGGAATGGGGTCGCCGCAGTCCCTACGCAGATTTCTTCGACATCCAATGGCATTCGCCCGACCCCCTGCTGGAAGGCCAACTGCTGCTGCCATTCCTCAGCAGTGACTACGGCGCCGTGCTGCAAGCGGGTGAGATTCCGCTGCGCTTCGACCCGGCGCAGGGTTCGTTTTACATCGAGCACTACCAGCATCGCTTCCCCATTAATCCGGGCTGTTTTGGCTCGCTACTGGAGGCGGCCCAATCCCCGGCGCTCAGTGAACTGGCTCAACGCTTCACCGCGCTTGACCAGTACCCACAGGCTTACGAACGTGCGCGACAAGCCCGTGCCGAACTGGCTGATCTGGCACTGCAGCCGGACATCAAGCAAGCCATCGAAGGGGGACTGAAGCACTTTGATTCCAGCGAGCCCGACGGCTTCGAACGCTTACACCAGCTACTCGAACGTCAGCACTACCGTTTGGCCAGTTGGCGTACGGCGGGCGACGATATCAACTGGCGGCGTTTTTTCGACATCAACGAACTGGGCGGACTGCGTGTCGAGCGACCGAATGTGTTCGAGGCTACCCATGGAAAAATCTTCGAAATGATCAGCGAGGGCCTTGTAGACGGCCTACGCATCGATCATATCGACGGCCTCGCCGATCCGCGCGGTTACTGCCGCAAGCTGCGGCGGCGAGTCGAGGGCCTGCTGGCGAAACGTCCCCCTGCAACCCAACTGAGCCATGTGCCGATCTTCGTCGAGAAAATTCTCGGCCCGGATGAACAACTGGCGCTGGACTGGGGCGTTGATGGCACCACCGGTTATGAGTTCATGAACCAGGTGTCATTGCTGCAACACGACCCTCAAGGTGAAGTGCCTCTGGGCGAATTGTGGAATCGGCTCAGCGAGCGCACCGCCGACTTTAACCAAGAAGTTCTGGAAGCCCGGGACTTGGTGCTGCACGGAACGTTGGCTGGCGATTTTGAGAGCGTTGCCCAGGCACTGCTGCAGGTGGCCCGCAGTGATCTGATGAGCCGGGATTTGACCTTCGGCGCGATTCGCCGGGCGTTATTGGCATTGATCGTGAACTTTCCGATTTACCGTACCTACATCAGTGCGTGTGGTCGCTCCGCTGAAGATGACCGGTTTTTCCAGCAAGCGCTGGAAGGCGCACGACTTAGCCTAGGCGAGGCCGATTGGCCGGTATTGAATTACTTGCAACGCTGGTTGGGTGGTCAACCCTGGCGTCAATTGCCGTTGGGACGTTTGCGCAAGATTCACCGCAATGCCTGCGTACGTTTTCAGCAACTGACGTCGCCGGTGGCCGCGAAATCCGTTGAAGACACCTCGTTTTATCGGTCCGCTGTGTTGCTGTCACGCAACGACGTTGGTTTCCATCCTCAGCACTTCAGCGCCCCGATCAAAAGCTTCCATGACGCCTGTCAACGCCGGGTCGAATTTTTCCCGGACAATCTGTTGGCCACCGCGACTCATGATCACAAACGCGGTGAAGACACCCGTGCCCGGCTCGCGGTATTAAGTGAGTGCGCCGGTTGGTACGCCGAACAAGTCGAGCATTGGCGACAGTTGGCCGCACCGCTGAAAAGCGCCGAGGTCAGTATCAGTGCCGGTGACGAGTTGATGCTCTATCAAGCATTGATCGGCAGTTGGCCACTGAACATGGAAGGCGAGCCGGCATTCGAAGCGTATGCCGAGCGCCTGGTTAAATGGCAGGAAAAAGCACTGCGCGAGGCCAAACTGCAAAGTAGCTGGAGCGCGCCCAACGAACCCTATGAAAGCGCATGCCGAGCATTTCTCAAAGCCCTGCTACTGGCACCGGAGGGACTGGCCCTGCGTCAATCGGTGGGTGCCACCGCCAATCGCATCGCCGCCGCCGGTGCTGTCAACAGCCTGACCCAGACGATGCTGCGGATCACCGCACCCGGCGTACCGGATTTGTACCAGGGCACTGAGTTCTGGGACTTTACGTTGGTCGACCCCGACAACCGGCGCCCCGTGGATTACCCCGCCCGGGTCGAAGCCTTGACGCAAGCCCTGACCCCGCAAGCGTTGATCGAGAGCTGGCAAGATGGACGGATCAAGCAGGTGTTGATTCACCGCGTATTAACGGTTCGAGCAGAGCACTCTGAGGTGTTCAGTCGCGGTCGTTATATACCGTTGCAGGTGCTTGGTGCACAGGCCGAACACGTCGTCGCGTTCGCACGGGAACGTGAAGGAAAGTATGTTGTTGTCATCGCACCGCGATTAATCAATGAACTATTGGGCACCGCGCAAACTCCATTGATCAATGCAGAAAGTTGGGGTGATACGCGAGTGGTAGTACCGTTCGCCGAGACGGGCCATCGCTGGAAGGGACTTTTTTCCGAGGTGGCAGTCTCAACCGATAAGGAGCTGCTGCTCAGTGCAGCGCTCGACACGTTTTCTGTAAACCTGATTATTCAAACTGTGTAATACCTGGGAGTGCCGAGATGAGTGCCGACGAGAAACGTATTCGGGATTTTGCGTACCAAATCTGGGAGTCAGAAGGGCAACCTGAGGGCGAGGAAGAACGCCATTGGGAAATGGCTCGCAAACTGGCTGAAGCCGAAGCTCTGGCGCCCGACAAGAAAGATGTACGCAAGACGGCCAAACCTAAGCTGCCTAAGGTCGACGGTGCGGCAGACGCGACATCCGTAGCTTCCAAGCCAGCCGCCAAAGCCACTGCCAAGCCTGTGGCCAAAGCAGCTGCAAAGCCGGCAGTTAAAGCGGCACCGGCTGCACAATCCACCCCAGTGGCTGCACCGGTAGCGCCCTCGGCGAAAAAAGCCCGCGCACCGCGCAAGCCATCTGCGACCTGACTGTTCGTCGCCAAGAAGTGTATTACTGCAGGCATCGGCTCATTACCGATTACTGCCTGCAGTAGTTCTAACTGAAGATTAACTCCACACCGAGGCGCCCATGGCCGCGGTGAAGATTTCGGCCGCTCTCCAGAAAGCATTAATGCACAGGAAACGTTATGAGTACGCAACAAGCACCTACTAAAGACAAGGCTGCAAAAGAGTCTGACAAATCGGCGCTAGAAAGCGCAGATATAGCACAAGTCACCTCGCGCATACGCGAAGGCCTGCCCTTCCCGCTTGGCGCTAACTGGGACGGTTTGGGGGTGAACTTCGCGCTGTTCTCGGCGAACGCCACTAAAGTTGAGCTGTGCCTGTTTGATTCAACCGGTGAAGTGGAACTCGAGCGCATCGAGCTGCCTGAATACACCGATGAGATTTTCCATGGCTACTTGCCCGACGCCCACCCTGGGTTGATCTATGGCTACCGGGTTTATGGTCCTTATGACCCGCAAAACGGTCATCGCTTTAACCACAACAAACTGTTGATCGACCCCTATGCGAAACAGCTGGTCGGCGAGCTGAAATGGTCGGAGGCACTCTTTGGCTACACCATTGGTCATGAAGACGGCGACCTTAGTTTCGACGAGCGCGACAGCGCGCCCTTTGTGCCGAAAAGCAAAGTCATCGACCCTGCTTACACCTGGGGCCGCGATCACCGTGTCAGCGTGCCGTGGGACAAAACCATCATATACGAGACCCATGTCCGCGGATTCACCATGCGCCACCCGGCCGTTCCCGAGGAGCTGCGCGGGACGTTCGCCGGGTTGAGAAACGACGAAGTCATCGAGCACATCCGCTCACTGGGCGTGACCTCCGTGGAGTTGCTGCCCATCCATGCGTTTGTCAATGACCAGCACCTGTTGCAAAAGGGCATGACCAATTATTGGGGCTACAACAGCATCGCCTTTTTTGCACCGGATCCACGTTATCTGGCTAGCGGCAAAATCGCTGAGTTCAAGGAGATGATCGCGCACCTGCACGAAGCCGGATTGGAAGCAATCCTCGACGTGGTGTACAACCACACGGCTGAAGGCAACGAGCTCGGTCCTACCCTGTCGATGCGTGGCATCGATAACGTCTCGTACTACCGTCTGATGCCTGATGACAAACGTTTCTACATCAACGATTCCGGCACCGGTAACACCTTGGACTTGAGCCACCCGTGCGTCCTGCAGATGGTCACTGATTCCTTGCGTTACTGGGCCACCGAAATGCACGTCGACGGTTTCCGTTTCGACTTGGCAACCATTCTCGGCCGTTACCATGATGGTTTTGATGAACGCCACAGTTTCCTCGTGGCTTGCCGCCAAGACCCGATATTGCGCCAGGTGAAGATGATCGCCGAGCCTTGGGATTGCGGTCCCGGCGGATACCAGGTGGGTGGTTTCCCGCCGGGCTGGATGGAATGGAACGACAAATTCCGCGACACCGTGCGCGCATTCTGGAAAGGCGATGAGGCTCAATTGTCTGATTTCGCAGCACGCATGACCGCGTCCGGGCAGATGTTCAACCAACGTGGCCGCAGCACATTCGCCTCAGTCAACTTCATCACCGCCCACGACGGTTTTACCCTGCACGACCTTGTGTCTTATAACGACAAGCACAACGAAGACAACGACGAAAACAACCAGGACGGCAGTAATAACAACCTGTCATGGAACCACGGTGTTGAAGGCCCCACCGATGATCCGGAAATCAACGCTCTGCGCTTACGGCAGATGCGCAACTTCTTCGCCACGTTGCTGTTCGCCCAAGGCACGCCAATGCTAGTCGCCGGCGACGAGTTCGCCCGCACCCAGCACGGCAATAACAACGCCTATTGCCAAGACAGCGAAATCGGTTGGGTCAACTGGGACCTGGACGAAGACGGCAAATCCCTGCTGAAATTTGTTCGCCGTCTGATCAAGTTACGTAAAACCTATCCGATTCTTCGTCGCGGACGTTTCCTGGTCGGCGAGTACAACGAAGAAATCGGCGTCAAGGACGTCACCTGGCTCGCACCAGACGGTAACGAAATGACCATAGAGCAGTGGGAAGACGCCAATGGCCGCTGCCTTGGCATGCTGATGGACGGCCGGGCGCAAGTTACCGGCATTCGTCGCCCTGGGGCCGATGCCACGTTGATGCTGGTGGTCAATTCGCACCATGACATGGTCAATTTCAAGTTGCCGGAAGTGGCTGAGGGTTTTCACTGGACGTGCCTGATCGATACCAACCAGCCCGACATCCGCGGTAAAGAGCAACTGCCCTTCGGAACCGATTACGCAGTGACCGCACGCTCTCTGTTGTTGTTTGAACTGCACCACGAAGAGCAAGCCTGACCTAGGCGCTTAGCGAATACCTCAGCTGGCGCAAGCACGGTGATGCCGATGCCAAAGCGCCGGGTGAGTGCTGGCAAGGACGTGGGGTTTATGAGCGAAAAATTGATTCTTGGTGAGGGTACTTCGCTGCACGCATGGGATCACTCCACACATCTGGCACAACTGCCGGTTATTAGTGCCGAAATACTGGTCCCGGTCAGTTCGCGTGCGGTCATTGTGGCGCCGCACCCTGATGACCAAGTGGTGGGCTTTGGCGGCTTGATGCAACAGTTGGGGCAACTGGGACGCACCATGCAGCTCATTTCGATCATTGATGGCGATCCCAGCCAGCCCGGTTCCACTACATGGCCTACAGAGCGTGTGGCGGCAGTACGGCCGAAAGCGTCCAGCGAAGCGCTGCAGCGCCTCGACCTGCCCTTGGATAGCGTGCAATGGGTCCGTGGTGGTTTCAGCGACAGCGCCGTCGCCCGGGAGGAACAGGCGCTGAGCCTGTTTATTGAGTACCAGCTGCGCCCCACCGACGTGGTATTCGTAACCTGGGAGCTAGATGGCCGTAGCGATAATGAAGCGGTCGGTCGCGCGGCTCTGCAGGCCGCACGGAACGCCGGTGCGCAGTGTTATCAGGTTCCCCTATGGACGTGGCACTGGGCTCAGCCGGAGGATGAATCAATCCCTTGGCAACGTGCCCGCAAAATCCTGCTTGACCCGATGACCATTGCGCGCAAACGCCATGCGGCAGACGCGTTTGCCAACCCCCTACAGGGCGATCCGGACATCAGCCTCTCTCCTGTGCTGACTGCCACTGTGTTAGAGCGCTTGTTACAGCCCTTTGAAGTAGTGTTCTTGTGAGCTGGGGTTACTGCAGGGAGCTCTCCATTCACTCCTGATGCGCAGTTTGCATCCCGGCCCGGCTTGGTTGCCCGATGGTTTCAGCAAAGAAACGTGCGGCGTCAGCGGTGAGGTTACGGTGGATATCGACCCGGTCTACGCCTTCGGCGTCGGTGCACAGGATGGCTTGTGTCGCCCGCTGTTCATCCGTGCACGGCGCAAGAAACACGAAGTGCCCAGCGCCCGGCAGCAGCTTGAAATCCGGTGCGTTAGGTAGTTTACGCGCCAGCGCCTCAGCGTTTTTATCCAGTGCGACCAGTTGGTCGCCGTCGCCGCTATACATCAGCACCGGCACATGCACATCGGCCAGCGCCTGGCGACCGAACATCAAACTCAGCGGCGCCATGAGCATCAAAGCGCCGACCCGAGGATCAGCCTCGGCGCGCAGGTCGTCCCGATCGGCAACCAATTCGCCTCGGGTCTTGCAAG
>NZ_JAQGNX010000126.1 GCF_028293835.1 Pseudomonas sp. | reverse complement strand
ACTGGCGAAAGCCTTGCCGACGCCACCGGCCCTCAGCGAAGAGACCGCGACGACGCCAGAACTGAAAACAATCCTCAAAGCCAACGAAACCGCGAAGGTTGCGAAGCTGGCCAAAGAGCTGTTCGACAGCCTGCCCGCAGAACAAAAAACCGGTTGGCTGGATCAGATCAAAGGTGTGGCGGGTGGTTGAGCCACTGACCCTTTGGTAGGCGCCGGGAGTGCTCGCGATTGGCTGCGCAGCAGTCGCGAGATCAGCTACTCAATTCTTCCAGTTAGAATTGTGGTTACTGGAATTGGGCCGCCTTGCGGTCCATCGCGAGCAAGCCCGCTCTTACCGTTGTTTTGTGGTGGTTGGGCGATAGCGTGGGCGGGGACACTTAGAACCAAAGCCAGGATTTTGCGGAGGGTGCGGCGATAACACTGTTGAGCAATGTTGCGGCGTTGACGGTGCGTTTTTTTGGGTTGAGCGCCAAGGCAGTTTGTAGCGCTGGCCAACATACGTTGGGCAGGTGTTTGGGTCTCTTCAGTTGGCGATCCAGTTTTTTGTCCCGGGCTTCTACAGCGTTCAATCGCTGAAACGGATGCTTGCCGCTGGCCAGTTCGAACAGCACGCAGGCGACGGCGTAGACGTCGGTAGCCACCGAAAATGGTCCACCTTCGAGCAACTCTGGTGCGGCGTAATTGGGTGTCCAGGCTTTGAAGTTTTCTCGGCTCAGTTGTGGCAGCCCCGGCAGTACGCCTTCCATGGTCTGCCCAATACCGAAGTCAAACAAGCGCACGCCACCCTCTTCGGTGAGCATAACGTTGCTGGGTTTGAGGTCGCCGTGCAGCACGCCTCGTCCGTGGCTATGCGCCAACGCATCCAGCAGTTCGATGGCAATGTCCCGCAGTTCCAGCCACGGCACACCGAGAGGGCGTTCGCAGAGCAAACGATCCAGCGGCAGACCCTGCATCAATTCCATGGTGATGAATGCGCGCTGACACGCCGCGTCGGTTTCAAAGTCGAACACCTGAATTACGCCGGGGTGGCGCAGGTGCCGGGTCAGGGCGAACTCTCGATAGAGCAGCGCGTTGGCATCCGGGGTTTCGGCGAAGGCATCACCGAGAATCTTCACGGCAATTTCGCCGCTTCCCGCATCGAACTGCTCATGCAACAAATCCCGCGCCCGATACACAAGGCCCATGCCACCCGCCCCCAGCAAACGCTCGATACGGTAACGGCCGGCCAGCACGTCGGGTAAGGGTGGCAAGGCGTCGTTCATTGGCTGACTACCACGGCGGTGAGGTTATCCAGGGCCTCGCCACGCAATACGTCGTCGAACAGCGTCGGCAGCGACTCGATGCTCAAGGTATCGCGCGACACGTGATTGTCGAGCCCTTGATAAAAACCATCGCTGCATAACAAAAACACATCGCTTGGAAATACCTCCAATTCCATCACTTCCAAGCTAAGCGGGTCTCTGCCGCCGATGGCACGGGTCAATGCGCGGGCGTTGGGTTGCTCACAGGCCTGTTCGAGGGACATTTTTTGGTCCTCGATCAACTGCTCCATCACCGAATGATCGCGGGTCAGTTGATGCACATGACCCTCGCGCAGCAGGTAACAACGACTGTCCCCCGCCCAAACGCAAGCTCCCCGATTGCCCTCGATCAACAGCGCCACCACGGTGCTGCCCATGATGCTATCGCGGCGTTCCGGGGTGATGGTCAGTTCCTGGCCCATGCGCCGGTTGAGCCAGTGCAAGCACTGGCGCACGGCAATCACCCGCTCGTCGAAGCTGCCCACCTCGGGCAGTTCGCCCAGGTGGGTGACGATCAGCTGGCTGGCGACATCGCCACACTGATGACCGCCCATGCCATCGGCGACTGCCCACAGCCCGCGCTGTGGGCAATCGAGAAAAGCGTCTTCGTTGCGCGCCCGGACCTTGCCGATGTCGGTGCGCGCCACGCTGCGCCATGGATTGGCCTGACTCATCACAGTTGGGCTGGCAGACGGAAGCTGCGCAACGCACTCACGTCGAACGGGTTCGGCGAGCGCTGAGCAAGCAGCAGGTAATTGGCACGCAAGCCACCGACATCGGCTTTGAGGACCATCACATCACGGCCTTTCAGGTACTCGGTCTCCATCAGGTCGAACAGACGGAACAACGACCAAGGCCCGGTGTTTTTCTCGATACCGATGGGACGACCGACCATTTTGTCCATGACCAGGCTGGTGCGCCCGTCCTCGGCATCGGTGGGCCAGGTGAAACCCATGGGCACGATAGGCCCGTGGCGATAGTCCATTTGCTGGTTGCCGAAACGGAACTCGGCGCGGCTGACGGTAGGGTCCAGGGTGTAAGGCTCAAGCTTGAATTGCACTTGCGGCTCGTTAGGGTCGTGGGCGAAAAAGCTTTGGCGAATAACGTGGACATGGCCCATTTGTGCGAGGTACAGACGCGACATCGGCAGGCTACGACCGTCGATGCTGCGCAGGCGATAGTTGCCCGGCGTGCCGCTGACGAAGGGCCGCATGTAGTTGTCGAAAAAGCGGTCGGCTACGCCTTGAGCTTTGAAGAACTCGCGGAAATCGCTGATGGCGACGTCGCTGGTGCTGTGGGCGTTGAATGGGTAACGCTGGTGCAGGGCTTTGCTATAGAACTCATGCAGTTCGCTCAGATAGCGTTGATTAAGGTACTGATAGGCGTCGTTGAGCACCAGCATCCAGGTGTCTTCCGCCAACACGCCAAGCCAGCCGCTGATGGGACGCGGTAAGCGACTGGTTGCACCCCGCAGGCTGTTAAGCGCATCACGCTGACCGTTCATGCGCAGCTTGGCCATCTCGTAAGCAGCTTGGTCCGGCTGGCTGGAACGGGCCAAAGTCGCCACTTGAAGTTGCAGGTCGTTGAGCGCCTGTAACGTCGGCATTAACTCAGGCGCCGGGCCGTTGTTGGCATCCAACAGCTGATGCAGCGGTTCGAATCGGCGCTGCATGGATTTCTTCGCCGTGTCAGGCAAGCTTTTGGCGACGGCGACTTGGGCTTTTTCGGTGGCGGCAGCGGCGACTTTGCCTATTACTCCTGACTTGCCGCTAGCATCGCCTGCGGCATCGGCCAGCTGTTCAACGCCTTCGGTGAGATCGGGGAAGCGGGTGTTGTCACGAACTTCGACCAGCAGTTGCAGCAACGGTGAGTTGGCCGCGATCAGGCCCGCGAGTTGATTAGCGCCATCACCGGCATTACCGATGGGTTGCAAGCTGATTTGGCCGATGGCTTCGCCCCAATGGTTGGCGTAGTCGCGGAAATACAACTGCTCCAATTCGACCATTAAGCGGCGCAGGTCCATGCCGCTGATGCCAGTACTTTCACCCAGCACCCAGTTATCGCGAAGGATTTCATTCACCAGACTGGCGCCCTTTGTGGTGAAGAATTGCTCGTAACCCCTCTGGGTGTAGAAGCCCGGAATCAAATAGTCGGTGCCGCGAAACAATGCGCCCTGCGGGCCCAAGTGTTGGCTGAGGCGGTATTCCGGCAGGCTCTGGGCCTGTTCGCGCAGCGACCGATAAACGACTGCGGCCTGGGATTCGGCGCGCAATACTTGACGTGCCTGAGCGACCAGACCCTCGTTAAGCGGGTAGACGAATCCGTAGGTCAGCAGGCGATCAAAGTGTTTA
This sequence comes from Pseudomonas sp., assembly GCF_028293835.1. Classification (GTDB taxonomy): domain Bacteria; phylum Pseudomonadota; class Gammaproteobacteria; order Pseudomonadales; family Pseudomonadaceae; genus Aquipseudomonas. Next base: position 18,000 of record NZ_JAQGNX010000126.1, on the reverse strand, counting down.
TCCAAGCCGTTTTGTACCGGCGTATCACCCATGTATCGCATCGACCATTCGGTAGCGACCTGGTCGTTGAGCCAGGTTGAATCCCGGCGCTCGGTGAGGTTGAGCATGAGGTAGGCACGCAGGCTGCTCAGCAGCTTTTCGCGGTTGTGCATGTTGGCCCGTACTTGCGCTTCCAAGGTGCGAGCGACGCGGGGCAGTAGTTGCTTTTGCAGGTCGCGCTGGTAGGCGCCGTCCAGCACCGAGTTGCTCAACTCGCCTTGATACAGCCCGCTGCGTTCGTGCAGTTGTACGTCAGCGAGGGCTGGGAACACTCTGCTCGCGGCGTAGCCGGTGTCCAACAGTTGAAGCGCCGCCATGGCGTCGTCTTGTGGGGCTAATTCGGCGTGTTGCTTGCCGAGTTTTTGAGCGAACTCACGCAGCTGTTCAAGGCGGCTGTGATTGGCGGAGAAGCCCAGCGCCCAAAGCAGGCCGAATAGTCCCAGCGCTGCGAAAGCGGTGACGTACAACGCCCGCTGACCCCAATGGATTCGGCGGCGTTCGCGTTTGTTAAGACCGGCGAGTTCGGCTTCCGGGAAGATGACGCGGCTGAGCAAGTGGTTGATGAAGCGCGCGGAGCCGGTGAATGAAGGCGTAGGTACAGCGCTTTTTTCTGCGCCCTCGGGATGTGTGGCTGGTTGAGTAGCGCTGGTGAGGTAGAACCCACGAAGTCGGCTGGCACGCTGGTAGCGATTGCCACCCAAGGTGTTGTGCACGAACTCGCACAGACCGGGGCCAAGCGCTCCCAACGCACGGGGGAAATCGAGAATAACCGCACTCCTTTCTGCCTTACGCTCGCCATGCAGACGCGTAATCACCTGGCTGTTGAGGCGCTGCAGCAAACCTTCAAACTCCCCGCGAAGCACCTGCCGGTCGTTGCCGTTTTGATCATCGGCGAAGGTGGCGCCTAATACCTGGTCGCTTTCTTGCTTTGTCAGTTGATCAAAAAATATACCAAAGCCTTCGATCTCGTCAGCTTTGCTAAGCACCAGGTACACCGGCAAATCAACCTTGAGTTTCTGGCGGATATCTTTCAGACGGTCACGGATTGAGCTGGAGAGGGCGTTCCGATCGTCCAGTAACTCTGGAACATTGCTGGTCAACAACTTGGCGGGAACCGTGATCACAATGCCGTTGAGTGGCCGATTGCGTCTGCGGGCGCGCAACAGGTTCAGCAGACTTTTCCACGTACTTTTATCGACGCTGTCTGTCGACATCAGGGTTGATCCGCCGATATCGATCAGAACGCCGTGTTCGCCGAAATACCACTCGTAAAATGTGGGTAATGGCTCCGCTTTGCCATCAATGTCGTTGAGGGGAAACGCCAAACCTGAGCGCCTGAGTAAGCTGCTTTTGCCGCTTTGGTTTGGGCCAATCATCAGATACCAAGGCAATTCGGAACGCCAGCGCTCACTACGCCCGCGATACAGGCTAGCGGTTTTGAGGGTTCGAAGCGCTTTTTTAAACAGCTTGCGGAGGCGTTTATCTGCGTCGTCAATTTCTTGTGCAAGATCAAGACGGGCTTTAACTTCTTCGTCGCCCTCCTGTTTCTGTTTACGATGGGTGCTTAGCCATCCGCTGAATACGACGAACAAACCCCACGCCAGAAACAGTACGCTGATGCTTAACAGGCGAGTGCTCGAACTCTCCCAGAATTTGAAATCGTCCACCGCCAGCAGTGGCCCAAGAAACCAGATCCCGAACGCAGCCAATAACACCAGGAATAGCGTCCAGACCCAGGTTTTGCCGAGGAAGGCTGCCAGTTTTTTTAAGAAAATTTTCATCATGCATCCTTGTCCTGCAACGGCGGTTTAATCACTGCCGCATCAAGCTGACGGTAAGGTTCAAGAACGGTCTCGCGTTGCTCACTCAGCACCCAGGCGAACCCGGAATACATGACGGCCAGACACATCACGGTGAACACCATCACCAGCCACCATGGAACGATGCGGATCAGATCGCGGCGCTTATCCTTGAGGCCATGCCAATGCGGAGACAGTTCTCGCGGGACATCACCGCGAAGATGGCGGATGGTTCGATAAAGACCGTCGCGGGTATCTTCCAGCTCGTTTTTTTCATGCCCTTCGACGCCGTATTTGCCCCGAAACCCCAGCGCCAGGCACAGGTACATCAGTTCAAGCAGGTGCAGATGCTTGACCGGATTCATGATATGGCTGGCCAATATCTTGAAAAACTGCTCACCGCCGGACGTTTGCTGATGTTGCTCGAACAACAGCGTCTGGGTGGACCACTTGCTTGTTTTGCCCGCCTCGGTTTGCAGCACCGCCTCATCGACGAAGGTACACAGCACGTAAGAAGCTTCATTGATCAGGTGGCTTTCGGCACCAAGGTTTAGCGCACGCAATTTGTATCCTTGGATATCCGTCAGCAACGTACTGTTAAGCTCAATGAGCCTGGTGGTGTCTTGAGTGCGCGATATGGCCGTGACTGCCGACAGAAGATGGGCGGCAGCAGCCACCAACGGATTAATACTGGCGCTGTAGGTGACGACAGAGAGGCTTCGTGCAGATTGATTTTTCTGCGCTTCAAGATCTTCGGCTTGCGCCGAATTGGCCATGCTCGTCACAGCCTGACTGCCAGGACCGGTGCCGGATGAGCCTGTGTACACAGTCACGTTATCGAGCTTAAGTTCTGCAATTGGTGTGCTATCGCTCATTTTTTGATCGCCCAGAAATTTAAATCAAGGCTAGGAATCTCGCTGGATACATGTAACGCAAATCCACCGGACCTCCTGAGCTGGGCCAATTCATCTACCGACAAATCAATAATGAAATAGGCTTTGTCAGCATGGAACGCGAGCTGTCGTGGGGCCACGGGCAGTGGTCTGATCTTCATGCCAGGAAGGTGCAAATTGATCATGTTGCGGATGGTCTCCACCGAGCCGACCTTGAGCTGTGCAGGCAGACGATTACGCAATTCTTCGGCGCTGCAATGCGCACCCGCCACCAGTACAAACGACGACGTGTCGAAATGGGAGTGATCGGAAACCAGTGCGACCTGAACCCCGTAATCGTGTGCAATAAGCGCCAGCGGTGTCGCATGCTCTTCTAACACCATGGTCATCAGGCGTTTGAAAACATCTATTAGTGCTTGGTAGCTGCGGCTCAAATCGCTGTGCTCATAGCCGAGCGTCGTTGGTGTGCGCCGGTTGGCGCTGGCAAAGGTCGATAGCTCGCCGACCACCGCCAATATCGTGCGATACAGCTCTTCCGGATGGACGTGTTGCAGGTTTTGGTAATGCTGCAGAACCAATAGGGTGCGGTTCATCATTTGCATCAGCATGAAGTCGCCAACTTCGGAGCCACCTGCCTTGCCGTTGGTGCTAAGCCGTTCGGCCAGCGCCGCGCAACGGGTATCCACCAGAGCAATGACCTCGCTCAGGCTCTTGGTCAGGTAAGCCGAAGCTCTGGCATGAATGACCGTTGGCGCAAATTCGCCGTTAAGCGTCACCCCACCGTCCGACGTGCAGTCAAGAATCTCGCCGAGCTGGAGCGTGACGAAAATCCGATCGCTTTGTTGCTGTCCCAGTAGCAAGCGAAAATCCGGAAGGCCGCATTGCACCTGGCTGGCGATGCCCTCCCCAGCGTTGGAGTTGGCGATGTCGGCGTTGTAGATGGAGTAGCGCGCCAACACGTCTTTGTCTTCGGCGGCTCGGGCTTCGATGTGGTTACCCGTCACCACTGGCAGCGCCAGAAAGACTGGGGTTTTGCCGATGTTAGGCGGTACCTGGATCATTAACGGCTCTTTGCGTCCATCCAGGTTGAACAAGCTGCCATCGGGCAAGATACCGGCAGCTCGACTGACGACCAGCTTGCCGTCTTTTAACGGCGCTTCCTCGATCAGCAATTCCAAGAAACCCCACATATAGCGCCCCAGTAAGTGAGTGCGGGTTTTCATCTGATAATCGTAGTAACGGTCACTGTGTTGGAAATGTTGTGGGCGCAGGAGCATGCCTTCGCGCCAGATAACTTTATGAGCGTTCATGGTCAGTCTCCTGCTTTGCCGATTAGGGTGGCGGCGTTGTGGATGCCGGCTTGATCCAGGCGCAACTGGGAGTAGGTCCGTTCGCTGGGCATTAGCTGAACCACGTAGCGCCACTTGGTTTCCGGGAGGTCGCGGTAGGCGGCAAGTACACCAACGTAACGGCTGGCGCTGTCGACGCTGAGTTTGAGATCGAGGCGCTCGCCCGGGCGTAACTCAAGTTCTTCGCTGACCACCATGTCTGGGGCCAGGGATTCTTTAGCGCGTTCATACAGGCTGAAGAAATCCGCATTTTCGAAGGCCACCGGGTTTTTCAGCTCAATCAAACGCACGACAATCGGCGATGGTCGTCCATGTAAATCCGGATTGAGCTGGTCGCTGGCGGTCAGGGTCAGGTCCAGCTTGGTCAGCCTGGAATACGGCGACAGCGTCGAGCAGCCGGCCAACAGCAGCAAGGCCGTGAAGATCGACAGGGCTTTGAGGCCAGGGGTCATTGAGCAGGACATGGGCGTCATCCTTGGGAGTCGGTGTGAAGGCTGTCGATCAGACGAACCTGTTCTTCGTAGGCTTGGGCGAAATCACGGGCCAGCAGGCGTTCGCTCCAGTCGTCGTCCTGGCCGAGCGCTTGGTGATAGCGACCATAGGCCCGCCACAAACTGCCGTCCGTGGCGAACATCGGCTTGTGTCCTTCACGCTCAAAACGCTGGGCCAAGTGCAGCGGCGAGAAATGCTCGAGGGTGCTGCGCAAGGCTGCGCGGCTGGCGCTAAGCATCGCCACCTGATGAGCCTGCAGGTCGCCGAACGATCCGGAAATAAACCGTTCAGCCTGAGCGCGTGACGGATCATCAAGCAGCAGGCCTCTAACGGCATCGCTGACGGTTACACCATGCTTGATGGGGTTTTGCCGCCTGTATTGGCCGGTAGTCAGCAACAAGCGCATCTCGTTTTTTAGCTCGGTGCGGGTGCGCAAGCCTTGCTGCAAGTTGCCAATGCTCAGCTTGAACAACCGGGCGGTGTCCACCGCCAACGTTTCGCGGCTCGCTTGGTCGAGGCCATCAACATTGATGCCTAAGGCCAACGCAAAACGCTGCCAGAACGCCTCGTTTTGATCCGGTAACGGAGGTGGTTCAGGGGTAGGTGCTGGCTCGGGCGATGGCGGCACGAGCGTCGGTACTATCAAGTGCTCGCGGTCGATGGGCGCATAATCAGCGTACTGTCCCGGCTCGATGACAGGCGCGGGCACTGCGGCGAAATGCTCCGCAGGCGCTTGGCTGAAGTTGACGTCTTCCGGAATAACCATCGCCCCTCCGACTGCGGAACCACTGACAGCAGGATCGGACTCAGCGCTTTTGCGTACGACCTGCGCACGGACTTCGAAACCTCCGATCAGGTACACGGCGCCGTCATCGATGCGCTCTTGCGTATTTTGGCGCAGGCGCTCTCCCGAAGCTTTAAGGCGAATGCCATTAGTGCTGACATCTTTGAAGTAAAAGTGACTGCCGTCGTAGCTGATGTGCGTATGGCAACGAGACACTTCCTTGGTGGGGTCGACTATCACCCAGTCGGAGTACTCTTGACGGCCAATAACTCCCCCCCTTAGTTCAAACACTTTGCGTAGCTGCTGCGAAGGTCCGGCCAGTTCGGGATTGATTATTTCCAGATTTAATTCCACGTTGCTGTGCTCCTTGCGATCATTTCCCGCGGTTGACGACATGCGGGTCACCGAGGGAACGGTAGGTGTCGTCGTTGAATTTGTAGTTGCCGCTACAGCCGCCGAGGCAGCTTGAAATGAGCAGCGTCAGCAAAATTGCTGGCCAGTGACGAACGAACATCGGTAGGTCTCCAGGGTGTGCAGGCGGTGCTGCAACGAACGAATTGAGGGTATTGAATGGGTGCGACATGCGCTTAATCCGAGACATCGCGGGGGCGAATAGTCAGGCGCTCCATGCGGTACAACAGCGTGCGACGGGGCAGCCCAAGTTGGCGGGCGGCGATGGTTTGATTGCCGCCGGTTTTACGCAGGCAGTCGAGAATCAGGCCGCGCTCGATCTGTATCAGGCGGTTACGCAAGTTCAAGCTGCTGTCATTGGGATCCAGCTCGCGGCGCAAGGGAAAATGTTCGGGTAACAGCTGATTGCCGTCACATAGCAAAACTGCCCGCTCGACCAGCGCCTTGAGTTCGCGGACGTTGCCGGGAAATGCGTATTGGCAGAGCAGATCCAACGCAGCGTCGGACCAGCGCAGCGGATCACGCTTGAGGAAGATGCAGGCCTGGTCACCGAAGTGCCGCGCCAAGTCCAACGCATCGCCGCCCCGATCACGTAGCGCTGGCAATTCGATAGGGAATTGCGCCACGCGGTAATACAGATCCTCGCGAAAACGCCCATCAGCCACGAGTGCATAAAGGTCGCGGTGAGTGGCAGCAATGATGCGCACGTTGATTTTGTGGGTTTCGTTAGAGCCCAATGGACGGATTTCACCCTCTTGCAATACACGCAAGAGCTTGGCTTGCAGCGACAGTGGCATGTCGCCGATTTCATCAAGCAAAAGCGTTCCGCCTTCGGCCGCATCGAACAGTCCGGCGCGGTCACGATCAGCGCCGGTGAATGCGCCTTTGCGGTAGCCGAACAATTCGCTTTCCAACAAGCTTTCGGGAAATGCCGCGCAGTTTTGAACGATGAAAGCCTTGGATCGACGCTCGCCAAAATCATGAATAGCCCGCGCCACCACTTCCTTGCCCGTGCCTGTTTCACCGGTGAGAAGCACTGTCGTTGGGTTGTCGAGAATCTTGCCGATCAAGCGGCAAGTTTCACGCATCGCCGGACTTTTACCGATCAATCCGTATCCGCTTGCAATCGGCACGGGATTGACTTCGGCCATCAAGATGCCTGATGACTGACCCAAGCGTTGCAACAGGTGCGTTTGCGCCAGCACGAATGAACCCAACTGCCCAAGCGACTCAGCAAATCCTTCAAGTTGGCGGTGCTGTTGACTGGCACACACCAACAAGCCACTGACTGCGTTTTGTCGTCCAAGCAATGGCACACACAGCAGCGATTGCCACGGCTTCACACTGGTAGGAAGAAACCCAGTCTGGTGCAAACTGGCGCCCAGCTCGGTCAGGCTGAGCACTTTGTTCTGGCCCAGCGTGTACTGCAGCAATTGCTCGCCGCCGTAGTCCGCTGGCAACTTGTCTGCATCGCGCGGTTGGAAAATCCCCTGCCAATATTCAGTGGTTAAAACAAGCGTGGCATGGGTGGCGTCCAGCAGGTACAGCTGACTGATTTCACATCCGCTGAGCTCTGCCGAAGCACGCATAAAATCACCTTGTAATGCCGCCCCATCGGCGGCCTTTGCAAGACGAGCGAACTGCGCCAACAGACTTTGGGCATAACGCAACGGTTCCGGCACACCGGTAAACATCATGCCGACCTCATGAAAATTCACAGATGACAGCGCCGTGAGTGCCGAGCGTCGCATGGGCATACTTGAGTGTTTCACCCGCAGCCATGGCGTGGAGCAAGCGGTCGGCAATCAGCGGCAGCACATGTGAATCCAGCAGGTAGTCGATCAAGCGCGCACCGCTGTCGCTCTGCACGCAACGCTCGGCCAAGTGATCGACCAGAATTTGTGAGTAACTGAATTCAACATGACGTCGCTCGAGACGCTCTGCCAATCGCAACAGCTTGATCTCGATCAGTTCACGCAGCACCGGCCCGCTGACCGGGTAGTAAGGCACGACACGCATGCGTGCCAGCAGTGCCGGCTTGAAATGCTGACTGAGCACCGGACGAATCGCCTCTTCCAAGACTTCGGCGCTGGGACGATTCCCGTTGCGGCACAGCGCTTCAATGCGGTCGCTGGCAAGGTTGGAGGTCATAAGAATCAGCGTATTGCGAAAGTCGATTTCACGCCCCTCGCCGTCGTTGGCAATGCCCTTGTCAAAGATCTGGTAGAACAGATTCAGCACATCCGGATCGGCTTTTTCCACTTCGTCGAGCAGTACCACTGAATAGGGTTTTTGCCGCACCGCTTCGGTCAACATGCCGCCCTCGCCATAACCGACATAGCCTGGCGGTGCACCAATCAGGCGGGACACGGTGTGCTTTTCCTGAAACTCGGACATGTTGATAGTGGTGATGAAGCGCTCGCCGCCATACAGCAAGTCAGCCAACGCCAACGCGGTTTCTGTTTTGCCGACGCCGCTGGGGCCGACCAGCAAAAACACACCGACCGGAGCATCTGGCTTGTTCAAGCCCGCAGCGGTGGCACGCATCGAGCGATCCAGCGCATCCACCGCCTGGTCTTGACCGCGAATGCGTAGGCGCAGGTCGCCGGCAAAGGTGCTGATTCGGCTGTTGTGCTCGCGCGCCAGTTGCTCCAGCGGCACACCGGTCCAGGCGCTGATCACCTCAGCGACCTGGCGCGGACAGACTTCGAAACTCACCAGACGCTCTAGCTTTTGGGCCGCACTCAATTCGCCATGGGTTGTTTGAAGATCCGCTTCAAGGGTCTTCAACGTTAATGCTTTTTCTGGATCATCCTCAGTGCTCCGTGCGAGCGCTAACTGCTGACGTAACTCAAGCAAACGCTCAGCGAGGTTCCGTTGTTCAGCCCACGATTTTTCTATTTGTTGCTGCTCTTGCTCGGCCTGCTGAAGACGGTCTTGCAGCGTGTCCAATGACTCCTGATCAATGTTCAGGCCGGCTTCGGCATCTCGCTTTAAGGCGGAGCACTGACGCCCACCTTCGGCTAATTCGCTACGCAGTTTCTCCAAACGCTCCGGTGCGGCCGCGAGGCTGATACGCACCCGCGCACAGGCGGTGTCCAGTACATCAACGGCCTTGTCTGGCAGCAGCCGTCCGGACAAATAACGCGCTGATAGCTCCGCTGCCGCAACGACCGCGTCGTCTCGCAGATAGACGCCGTGGCTTTTCTCATAGATCGCCGCCAGCCCGCGCAGGATAGTGATAGCTTCGGTGACGGTAGGCTCATGCAACTGCACCGGTTGAAAGCGTCGCGCCAGCGCAGGATCTTTTTCGAAGTACTTTTTGTATTCCGCCCATGTGGTGGCCGCGATGGTGCGTAACTCGCCACGGGCCAACGCAGGCTTCAACAGATTCGCGGCGTCCGAACCACCTGCCTGACCGCCAGCACCGATCAGCGTGTGTGCTTCATCAATGAACAGCGTGATCGGCTTGGGAGAGGCTTTGACCTCGTCGATCACCCCTTTCAAGCGCCGCTCGAATTCGCCTTTGACGCTGGCCCCCGCTTGCAACAGCCCCATGTCCAAAGACAACAGTTCGACGCCCCTGAGCGCCTGAGGCACCTCACCACGGGCGATGCGCAAGGCCAAACCTTCGACAATGGCAGTTTTTCCGACACCCGCCTCGCCCACCACAATTGGATTGTTTTTACGACGTCGCGCCAATATGTCGATCATTTGGCGGATAGCGCCGTCGCGACACATTACTGGATCTAGCCTGCCGTCCCGGGCTTGTTGAGTGAGGTTGTGAGTGAAGCGCGCCAGCAGGGATTCACCGGGAACCGAAGGCTGTCCCGATGGCGGCTGGTCGTTTTCCGACAGAGCGAAATCACGCAAGCGGTCAGCATTCAATTTGGCCATCAGCGGTTGATAACGGCTGCCGGCATAGCGCATTGGGTTACGCAGCAGCGCCAGAATCAAGGCTGCCTGACCGACATGGCTCTGTCCTAGCTCAAGGTTGGCAACCAGCAATGCATCCTGCAGCCATTGCACCAGTTCTGGAGCAAACACTGGATTGCGCGACGCGCTGTGTTCGCTGCCGGGCTGCAATGCAGCGGCAAGTTCACCGGCGTCGACTTGAGCATCCAGCAACGCTCGCGCCATCAAGCCTTGCGGCCGCTGCAGAAGCGCTAATAACAAGTCTTCCACTAAAATTTTGCTGCCACCGCGCGCCACGCAACGCTCGGCTGAACCCTCCAGTTCACGACGGGTTTCGGCGTCCAGCGCCTGGATGAGTTGTTGCAGGTCTACGTTGATCATAATCAATCGTCCTTAATGGGTTTTGCTGCCGAGGGTGACGATGCCATCGGCGTATTCGCGGCCAAGCCAGCTAGTCCAGCCGAGACGGCAGGCGTTCAGTTCGTCCAGGCGCAACTCATGAATTTCTTCATGGCGCAGCACCAAACGAATGTCGTAATCGAGGGGGTCACGCAGGGTGAAACGCACCAACGCGCACAACGGTTGATAGCCGGTGCCAATGGGCAAAAAATCGTGAAAGCGCTGCCAGTCCAGTTCGCGGATATGCACACGAAACTTGCTGCTGCGATCACGGACGTATTCACCCAACACCAGGTCTTCGCTCAGGCAGCTGTTGGCCGTACCCAGACGGTTAAGCTGCTCATGACGAATCCGCACCGAGCGCTCGATGCATTGCTCAATGGTCAACTCGGCGTGTTTGAAGTAGTAACGCAACACCGATTCGATCAGCGCCGCCGAATGGGCGCGCAAGCTGAGCAAGCCCAGATAAGGCAATAGACGCTTCCAGTTCAGCTCCTCGGTATCGCGGATAGCCTTGCCGCCAAGTCCGATCAGTGCGAAAAGCTGCGCCGAAAATGGGTCCGATGCTTCGCGTTCGAAACGCGCGTGGTAACGGTATTTACGCCAGGTCGGTAATAGCAGGCGTTGCAAACGGTGGTGGAACAGGTCTAGAAAATTACGGGTCGAGAGGCCCTTTTTGCTGTCTTCCAGTGCCTGCTCGCCGTAAAACGCAGGCAGCGGTGAGCCAGCGCCAACCAGGCTGATCACGTTCAGACGCAACCGAGCGCGTACCCGGCCGTGCTCTTCGAAATACTGCACACGGTCGATATCGCTGGAGGGGAAACCGAAGCTTGGATTGGCCTCGAACTCAACCAGATCGTAAAGCTGCTCTTCGTTCATGTCCGCATTGAATTGACGTAACCGGGCCATGACCTGGGGCACGGCCTGGAAAATCGAGTATTCGCGTATGGCTCGGCTCAACCCGCTTAAAGCAAGGGTTGCAGGCCCATTCGTGGCATCCATTGGTACACCTCTCCCTGTGTGCTTTTCACGTGTAACTCGTGGTACGAATTGAGGCTGGCGTAGAGTGCAAAGAACTCGTTGAGGATCGAGGCGAAGAGAAACAGATCGCCTTCGCCGACATAGCCCTTGGGATCGATTAATAACTCTGTGCGCAAACCCCGCACGGGCAGACCACGATGCAAGCGGTCCACGTGTTGATGGCTAATGGATTTCAAACCGTCGAGCAGGGTTTTACTGACCTGAAGCGATTTTTGGTCGTAATAACGCGGCAGATCGTAGGTTTCGAGGATGACCTTGAGTGCGTTAACGTTGGCCAGCGACACGTAGTTCAGGGACATGTTGCTGATCAACTTCCAAAGGAAGTCGCGGTTTAGCGGTGGAGCGTAACTTGCCGTGGGCACCTGGATATTTTTGAAGATGAGCGTTTCGAGGGTCGTCTTGGTGTTATGGATATCGCCAACCTTAAGTCGACGCGGCAAGTTCTGATTGGTACAGGTCAAATCGACGGACACGGTTTGCGAAAGATCGATGTTTTGCGCACCAAAACTCAGGAAGGTGTCCAACCCTTCGTGGGACAGCGAAGAGCGTTGACGGACGCTGTAGTGCGGGCGAGCCTGGCCGGCATCGAAGCTTGCGTCATGCTCGAAGGATTCGAAGGGTACAAATACCTCTCGCTGTCCGTCAGCTTCGCTGGTACCCACCTTGTCGACAGAAAACACGCTCCGGTGGCCGCGCTTTTCTTCGTCCGGTAACAGCATGTAATGATCCTGCTTGCCGTCGAATCGGATTGGAGACGCATCGCTTGTGAACAGATTTACGATGGGCGTGCAGTACAGCAGCACGTTCTTGATCGTTGGGCGCTGACGCTCCATACCGTTTTTGGTGATGTTGAAACGCAGTTCTATGCCACTGGAATGTTTGAGGGTGTCTTCCGGCAGACTATGCAGGACCTCTAAGCCGGACACGTCGACGAACAGGAATTTTTCATGAAAGGCGAAATATTCTTGAAGGTAGCGATAACCACGGAAGGTATTCAGCGGGTAAGGAATCAACGCTTCGTCTTCGGCGAAGCCCACGGGTTGAACGCAATCGGGGGGCAGGGTTAATGACACGTCCGCCGGTTTCTCATATTCCTTATCCGTGCCCAGAAGAAGCAAATCGACGCTCTCCAGATGGCGCAACAAACTGAGGTAGAGCGTCTTGCTAATGTAAGGGTCATCCGAAAAATGCAGCCGCAGACGGCTCAGCTCCAAGCCTCCAAGATGCCCGTCCCCGGTAACTTCCAAGCGCAGCGTTAAAATCGCGCCTTCGCCCGCTTCCGAATAGTTCAGGGTTACCAGTTTCAATGCCTGTATTTCCGTGGCATAGCAGGTACGAAACTTACAGATCACGCCGTCGACAGGCTCACTTTCAATCTGGGTGTCTCTCGCAGCTATCACTGCCGGACCGACCTGCGCCAAAGGCTGAAACTGCACCATGCTGAACGACGGCAGCGGCCGCATGTAATTTGGCCACAGCAAATACATCAACGAATGCGTCAGCTCGGGTAAGTCATCGTCGAGCTTCTCTCTCAAGCGTCCGGTCAGAAAGGCAAACCCTTCAAGCAGGCGCTCAACATCCGGATCGCGTCCACCCTGCCCCAGGAAATGCGCCAGCGCCGGGTTACGCTCAGCGAAAACTCCGCCTAACTGACGTAGCGCGTTCAACTCGCTTTGGTAGTACTGGTTAAAAGACACGGGCGTTGGCCTTCCTGCACGAATGCTGTCTGAATTAGGTGTAGCGCTTGGGCGTAATCCACTGGGAGGTTCCACGTGGAACACGCCGATTTATAAAAATTGAGCGTCGCTACCGGACCTTGATGCTGCCGCCGCCCATCCGGCGTGCGGAAAAAACGGCCGGGGACTGGACGCCATCTACGTCAAGTTGAGCTTCGATGGAGAATGTGAGGTTCAGCGGGTCGACCTCATTAGGCGCGGAGACGAGAGCGACCTCGGTCAGTCGCGGCTCGTACGTTTCAATGAAGCAGTGGATGGCGTCACGACTCTGAGTCAATGCGTCGTGTAGGCTCAGGTTCATATTGTTTAAGTCAGGCATTCCATAGTCAGGCAGCGCTAACACGCTGCCCGCACGGGCGCTGAGCATTTTGCTCAGATGAGCAGTCACCGAATCCCTGATGGCCTCCTTGCGGTTTGCGCTTCGATTGCCGGGAATACCGCCAAGGCGTTCGAAAAGACTGCCGTATGCCGTCATCAATTAGCCCCTGATCATTCTTTTTCCAACTTGCCGACCAGCGACAAGGTGAAATCAGCGCCCATGTATTTAAAGTGCGGGCGCACGTTCATGCTGACGCGGTACCAGCCAGGCTCGCCTTCGACGTCACTCACGGTGATCTGCGCAGCACGCAACGGGCGACGACCACGCACGTCAGCGCTTGGGTTTTCCTGGTCAGCTACATACTGACGGATCCATTTATTCAACTCCCCCTCGAGATCAGTGCGCTCTTTCCATGAACCCAACTGCTCACGCTGCAGCACTTTGATGTAATGCGCCAAGCGATTGATGATGAACATGTAGGGCAGTTGTGTGCCCAGCTTGTAATTCAATTCCGATGTTTTACCTTCTTCACTGATGCCGAAGGACTTAGGTTTTTGCACCGAATTGGCGGAGAAGAAGGCCGCGTTATCGCTACCTTTGCGCATGGTCAAGGAGATAAACCCTTCCTCGGCCAACTCGTACTCGCGACGATCCGACACCAGCACCTCGGTGGGAATCTTGGTCTCGATTTCGCCCATGCTTTGGAAGTGATGCAACGGAAGGTCTTCCACAGCGCCGCCGCTTTGTGGGCCAATGATGTTCGGGCACCAGCGGAATTTAGCGAAGCTGTCGGTCAGCTTGGTGGCGAAGGTGTACGCGGTGTTACCCCACAGATAATGCTCGTGGCTGTTGGCTACATTCTCTTTGTAGCTGAAGCTTTTGACCGGATTTTCTACAGGGTCGTAAGGGGGACGCAGGAGGAAACGCGGCATCGTCAGGCCGAGATAACGAGCGTCTTCCTGCTTGCGAAAGCTCTGATATTTAGCGTAATGCGGGCCCGAGAAATGATCCTTGAGGTCTTTCATATCTGGCAGACCAGTGAAGCTTTCCAGCCCGAAAAATTCTGGGCCGGCGGCGGCGATAAACGGTGCATGAGCCATGCAAGCAACGCTGGCCACGTATTGCATGGTTTTGACATCAGGCGAGCTAGGCGAGAAGTAATAGTTGGCGATAATGGCCCCTACGGGTTCGCCACCGAACTGTCCGTATTCCGCCGTGTAAATGTGCTTATAAAGGCCGGATTGATTGATTTCTGGCGAATCTTCAAAATCATCCAACAGGTCCAGTTTGGAAACGTTGAGGATTTCAATTTTATTGTTTTCACGAAAATCAGTGCGATCCACCAACAGCTTCAATCCGCGCCACGATGACTCCAATGCCTGGAAGTCCATGTGGTGAAGAATTTCGTCCATTTGCAGGCTAAGCTTGCCGTCAATCTCGGCAATCATCCGGTCAACCATGGCCTTTTTGACCGGCTCACCCTGGTTTTGCGGCTTTAGCAATTCTTCGATAAAGGCCGACACGCCGCGCTTGGCAATCTTGTAGGCATCGTCTTCAGGCGTCAGTTTGGTCTCAGCAATGATGCGATCGAGAATGCCGCCCTCGGTCGTTTCATTATTTGTTTGCGCTGCAGCTTTGGTGGTCATAACTTTGGCTTCCTTTGCGGGTGGGGGCTCAAGCGTCCGGTTTAGCGGCGGCGTTCAGCTCAAGTTCGCCCAGCACTCGGCTACGCGATTCGTCATCTACGAGGACACTTTCTATGGCTTTGCGAAAAGCCGGGGCATTACCCAATGGCCCTTTCAGGGCAACCAAGGCGTCGCGCAACTCCATCAGCTTCTTCAGCTCTGGAATTTGCTCGATCAGGTTGGCCGGGTTGAAGGCTTTCATTGAGTCGAAGGCAAGGTTGAGCCCCAGCTCATCGGATGCACCCTCTTCCTGAAGACGATTCGGTACGCTCAGTGTCATGGTGAGCTTCTGTTTGCTCAGCACATCGTCGAAATTGTTTTTGTCGATGCTGATCGGTTTACGGTCTTCGACTTTGCGTTCATCCGGCCGATGGGTGAAATCGCCCAACACCATCAACTTAAGCGGCAGCTCGATTTCTTCCTGCGCATTACCGGTCGCCGGTTTGAATGTGACGTTGATGCGTTCCTTAGGGGCTACAGAGCCTTCTTTGGCCATGACTTCTCTCTCCTTTGCGTTGATGACCCGTAGGTCTAGGGCAGTGCCAGTTCGATATCGAGGTGGCATAACCGTTGAAAAACTTCGTCTTTGCGCTCGCGCACTACCGCGTCCTGCGGCAACAATTCGCAGCAGTGGTGCAATAACTTGAGGACTTGCAGTGCGAGATCCGGCTCCCAGACAGCAAGCCTGGAGCTGTGTAGTTGCTCATCGAGAGTTTCGAGTTGAGCTTTGGCAATGTCATATTTCCTGGCGTGATGACAGAGACGAGCCAGACTTAATTGCCAAAAAAAACGCGCTCGCCCTCCTTGGGCGGTTTGCAGCCCCTGTTTGAGGAGTTGTACTGCGGGCTTAAGCCCATCCCGGCGCAAAATGGGCAGCGCGCCTTGGTACGCCTCTTCCCAAACCGCTAGTTGGGTGCCGTCTTGCACCACCTCCGGAGGGCTGATCGCCTGTAAATGCACCAGCACGTAAGCCCTGATCCAACCGAGGGTTTCGCTATCGGCGAACGGCGCGCCATCATGAAATTTCAGCTCGGTGATGGTGGGGAGGCGCTGGAGAAGCAGCGAGAGCTGCACCTCCACTTCGCGCATGGCAGGCTCAGCGTTAAGCCCCTGCTGACACTCCCAAGCCATGCGTTGGCCGTCAAACCAGAACGGGGCCAGCGCAATACTTGCCTCCAGATCCACCAGTAAATCGGCGTAAGCGCATTGGGCCAGGCGTTCTTGGTAGGCTTTCAGCTTGTCTGCCGGGGGTGCCCGCAGTACGGTGATCTGCTCCGCGTTGCGCTCGGGAAGGGCGTCGATGGACAGCCATAACAGCGTCCGGTTGAGGCGCAAGGCCCGGATGTCCGTGGCCTTCTGGCGAAGCCACCAGGTACACAACGTGCGCGCACTGTCCTGCTGACCTCGCAGCGCTTTTTGCGCCTCTTTTTCATTCTCGACCGGGGCGTCCGGTGCGAAAAGCTGTGTAGCCGCTTCCTTGATCTGCGCAAGGGTCGACTCCACGGGCCCGGGCAAATTATTGGCGGTGCGCTCAATCATGGTTTTCAGGCGCCGACACAGCGGCAACATCAGGGGCGCCTCATTACCCAGATGCTGCGTCAGCAATTCGTCCAACCCATAAAGATGTTCCAGCAGAAGCCTGAACAGCGGTAGCTGTTCCTTGACAGGAACGCTCTCGACCAATACCCGGTCCATCCTTGGAATCAACCAACTGAAAGCCGCAGCGCGAGTACGTAACTTAAGCGGGTGCACGGTTTGCCAGTGCCGCTGGCAGAGGTGATAGAGCATTCCGGTGCCCGCCAGCAATCCGGCGAACGATTCCTTCTGATACAACGCCCACGTCAGCCACGCCCCAGCCCGCAAATCTTTGGACTGGGTTTTCAAAATGGCTTCGCTGCGCTCTATCACCTCCTGCCAGTCGACCTTATCGCCCTCAAGCAACGACTGAGCCTTGATCACTTCGAACTCCAGCGCTTCGAAACCGTCTGAAAAACGAACGTCTTCCCCGCAGAAGTTGTCTTTGGTGATAGCGGCTTTAGCAAGGGCGAGGAAGTGGGCGGATTGATCGCTGGAATAAGTCACTTGGAATGCGCGCCTTTAATACGGCCACAGCGAGACCAAAGCGCGTTGGCGCCTGAGCATTTTCTGGCAAAGCAATACCGGGAGGCAGCTA
Source organism: Pseudomonas sp. (assembly GCF_028293835.1). GTDB lineage: Bacteria > Pseudomonadota > Gammaproteobacteria > Pseudomonadales > Pseudomonadaceae > Aquipseudomonas. Next base: position 965 of record NZ_JAQGNX010000126.1, on the reverse strand, counting down.
TGGGTGTAGTCCATCTCGTATACATCGGGTTAACCATTTATTAAGCCGATCCAGATTTTAACTGGCTCTGTCTTCTCGATATGCAGCTTTAGGGATTAGTTGCTGTAGGATCCGTCTGACTTTGTCGAAGTTTTTTCCTACAGATCCTTATTTTTATACGAATAGTTTCCGCCTGTAGGAGGTTTCCTTCATACATATGGGAAGTTGGAGTGTTGAAAACGGACAAATAAGCTTGTTAAAGCAGGTTGGCGCCGTAGTTTTTTAATCGACAGCAATCAGAATTAAATGTTCGACTCAATATCAGCGCAGTCTATATGTTGACTTCATTGCTTTACCGACGATTTTTAGAATGGACCAATTCGTATAGTTGCGCACTTACTACTTATAAGGTGCCATGGGAATTGGATCGCAACTGTCGCTGCAAAAAGACAATAACTTTTAGGCAGTGATCGATACGGATCCGTCGATGGTTATGGGAAGGAAAAATGGTCCTACGAAGGACAACGGCTGACGTTGCACCCTAAGACCGATGGTCCCACTGCAGCACAAGACATCAGTCAGTTCTTCGAGGGAAGGGTTTTAACAGTCGGCATTGATTGCTTAACTACTGACGAATCCCACGGGTGTTACGTCAAAGTACCTAAGCGTCAGGCGTTGAAATAGCGAAATCCACAGTGGGTTTGGTTCCGCACCCCGCGCGCGACATGAAGCACTTGGCAGTGTCATTTCAAGACGGTGCAAAAACCAGCGTGCTCTTGGCAATATGCTGCAAAGGGCGCTGTCGGTAGATTCTTCCACATGGTTAAGCGCTGCCTTTAACAAGGCAGCGCTTATCCTTTAAATCCTCCACCCGTGGATAACTCACTCCACCGTCACAGACTTCGCCAAGTTACGCGGCTGATCAACGTCCGTGCCTTTGAGTACCGCGACGTAGTACGACAGCAGTTGCAGCGGGATGGTGTACA
>NZ_JAQGNX010000112.1 GCF_028293835.1 Pseudomonas sp. | reverse complement strand
TTCACGCAGACGGCGAGCTTCATCGCTGCTTTTGTCCCGGTATTGCAGCAGCGTAACGCCGCCATCAAGGGCGGCTTCGACATAAGACAAAAATTTGCCAGCCAGTAACTGGCTGTCGGTAACGGCATACAGGCCACGTAATTTCATGGTTGTAGTTTCATCAGTCTGGCCCCAGGGCGTAGCGTTACGAGCAAAAATCCAATGGCAGGCGGCGTGGAACGAACTGCCCTTTGCCTAATTGTTCAGCGTCACGCAGCGTACGCCAAGTGTAGTTGAGCGCCGATTGCACCGCGCTGATCAGATTTTCTCCATGGGCCAAACGTCCTGCGAGCGCGCTGGCCAGCGTGCAGCCGGAGCCGTGATAACTGCCGGGCAAACGTTGGCAGGTAAAAGTGTGTGTCTCGCCACCACGAATGTATAAACGATTGTGGATAAGTACTTCGTCGCCGTGACCGCCGGTAATCAGCAGGTGTTTGCAAAACGGCAAAAGCTTTGCCGCGCATTCGTCCGCAGTGCCCTCAGGCAGTTCGGCAAGAATGCGCGCTTCCGGCAGGTTAGGCGTCGCGATCATAGCCAGTGGCAGCAAGCGTTCACGCATGGCGTAACCCACTTCGTCTTTGCCCAGCCGGCCACCGCCGCCCGCACGCAACACCGGGTCGCACACCAGCGGTAAATGCGGATGCTCCAGCAGCAGCTCGACGACGGTGTCGACCATTTCCAGTGAACCGAGCATGCCCAGCTTCACGGCTGCCACGGTGGAATCGTTGAGCACTGCATTGGCCTGGGCCAATACCCACTCACGATCCAGCACCCGGAAATCGGTGACGTTAACGGTATCTTGTACGGTCAGGGCGGTGATTGCCGGTGCGGCATGGCAGCCTTGAGCGAGAAGGGCTTCAATATCTGCCTGAAGGCCGGCGCCACCACTAGGGTCGTGGCCGGAGAGACAGAGGACAACGGGGCGGGAGCTATAGATAGTCATGGTGCGCGAGCTTACCACCAAACTTTTTACAGGGCCGCTCGCCGCTGCAGGATTTTTTTCATTCGTTTGCGCAAACGTCAATTTAGCCACTCTCAGCTGGTTCGCGTTATGTAATGCGTCAATTTCTCTGTAATGCCCGGTTTAGAGCCTTTTGGACTTTTTAAAAAGAGTGGTGCGAGATAGCTATTCGCCGCTATGCTTCACGGATTCTGACCGACGGTCTGTGTCATGCAGCTTTACTTGCAGGGCGATCCCGTGCGCTGATGAAAATATACCCACTCTATGAAGTCGGTATTGCACCGTTCTTACTTGTTTTTACATTCACTACAGGATCTGCAGGCTGCCGTCGTCTCATACGGAAAGAGGCTTTTCGACCAGTCAGACGGGCCACGCTGGGGCTGTATGCGCTATTTACTGATTATGCTGGTCGCTTGGTTGCCGTTGATGGCCGGTGCCATCGAGTTCGATGAAACTACGCGCACTCTGCCGCTAGGGCGAGCGGTGCAAGTGTTCGAAGATGCGACCGGTGACGCAACGATCGATCAGATCAGCGACCCCACCCTGCAGGCGCGCTTTCGCGACCAGGATGCCGATGCGCTCAACGCCGGTTATTCGCGGTCGGCCTACTGGTTGAAAATCGACCTGCAGTTTCGCCCCAAGCGGCCGGATGCGCAGCGCGATTGGCTGCTGGAAATGGGCTATCCGCCCATGGATCACGTTGATCTGTACACCGCGGACGAAGCCGGCCACTTCCGATTGACCTGGAAGACTGGGGATATGTTGCCGTTCTCTAGCCGGCAGATCAGGCAGAACAACTACCTTTTCGACTTGAACCTGCCCCCCGATCAGCCCACGACGCTGTACCTGCGGGTTGCCGGTCACGGTTCTATCCAGGCGCCACTCGCACTCTGGGACAGTCATGCGTACATCGAAGCACAACCCGCGCGCATCTATGTGCTGGGGTTGATCTACGGCATGTTGCTGGGAATGTTGGTTTATAACCTGTTCATTTACATCAGTGTGCGCGACACCAGTTACCTGTATTACATCCTCTATATCGCCTCGTTCGGGCTGTATCAGATTTCAGTAAACGGCGCGGGCATTGAGTTTTTCTGGCCTGATAACCCGTGGTGGGCGAACGCCTCCACGCCGTTTCTGGTGGGATCGGCGGTGTTCTTCGCCAGCCAATTCTCACGGCACTTCCTGAAAACGCCGACACTCAGCCGCTGGCTCGATCGCTCGTTGGTGTCGATGATGGCCTGTGCTGCCGTGGTCATGGTGTTGTCGGTAACCATGGATTATGGCATCGCCCTTCGGTTGGCGACGGCTCTGGTATTAGTGTTTACCTTAGTTATCGTTGCTACCGGTATCACTGCCAAAGTGCGGAAATTACGCGTTGCGCGCTATTACATCGTCGCGTGGTCAGTGTTCCTTACTGGCGGCTTGATCAACGCATTCATGCTCTTGGGCTATTTGCCCAATAACTTCCTGACCATGTACTCGAGTCAGATAGGTTCGGTGTTGGAGGTGGCGCTGCTGTCGCTGGCGCTGGCCGACCGCATCAATATGATGCGCGAACAGCAGGCGCAGATTCTGCTGGACGCCGGGCAGACCCTGGAGCGGGTAAACCAACAATTGGCGACCAGTAACCGATTGAAGGATGAATTTTTGGCGACGCTGACCCATGAGTTGCGTACGCCCATGAACGGCGTGATTGGCTCGTTGGAATTAATGCAAATGACCCCGATGGACAGCGAGTTGGAGTTGTACCAACGAACTGCCGCCAAGTCTGCCCAAGACATGATGGGCATGGTCAATGGCATTTTGACCCTGACCGAGTTGCAAGCCGGCAAACTGCATGCGGTCAATGAGCCGTTCAGCCTGCGTCGGTTGGTAGCGGATCTGCGCAGGCAATATGTCTACATTGCTCAGGCCAAGCACCTGACTTTTGCCATCGAACTGGACGAGCAACTTTGCGACCAATTGGTGGGCGATCTCAGCAAGTTGCAGCAATGCGTGGGTTGCCTGCTGGATAACGCGATCAAGTTCACCAAGTCTGGCAGCGTCAACTTGCGGATCTCCGGTGAGTCCGACGGCCCGCAACAGCAGCTCATCATTATCGAGGTAGTCGATAGCGGTATCGGTTTCAGTCGTTTGGATGAGGCGACCTTGTACCAAACGTTTGTCCAGGTCGACAGCTCCATGACCCGCGAACATGGCGGTTTGGGTATTGGGCTGGCGATTTGTCGGCAATTGATCACGTTGTTGGGCGGAACACTAAGCCATCAGTCAGAACTGGGTCAGGGCAGTTCCTTTACCCTTAAGGTGGAGTTGGGCCGCTCTGAGGTTGAGCAGCAGTGTCGGTCGACGGCGATTCCCAATCATCTGTAGGAGCCATTTCTGCGATGGTTTTCAGGTGGAAATGCCAGCGTTTAAGTCCGATATGGCGCTTTGTACAGCCTGGTTGCACGTGATTCACTTGGTTGTATAGGACGTGCCTTTCCGGCACGCTTGAGCAGACACCGCCTGGACAGGAGCGCCCTCATGAACCTGCATCAGTTCGCCGAGACCCACGAAGTCACCAATCAACCGCCGTCGCTGGATGGTGTAAACCTTTATCGCGTCGACCTGCCGTTGCAAGAGTGGTCGCAGCGGTACGGCGCTGGCTGGGCGCAGTCGCGAATCGATGCGTACGGCGCGTTGGCCGGCGGGCCGTTAATGGCGGCCGGTTTCCTGGCCAATGAAAACAAGCCGGTATTTGTCAGCCATGACCGCTACGGGCGTCGGATTGATCTGGTGGAGTTTCATCCGGCGTATCACGAACTGATGCGCACCGCCGTTGAACACGGCATTCCGTCCTTGCCATGGACTGACCCGCAGCCTGGCGCCCATGTTGCCCGGGCGGCCATGAGTTACCTGCATAGCCAGGCCGAAGCTGGCAGCGGGTGCCCACTGACCATGACTTTTGCCAGCGTGCCGGCAATGAAAATCCAGCCGGATCTGGCGGATATCTGGTTACCGAAAATTCTCGCCACGCAATACGACCCCCGCAATGTAGGAATCAATCATAAAGGGGGCGCGACCATTGGCATGGCGATGACCGAGAAACAGTGCGGCACCGACGTGCGCGCCAATACCACTCGCGATAATCCAGTAGGCAGCCCTGGACCTGGCCAGGCGTATGAACTGGTCGGACATAAATGGTTTTGCTCGGCGCCCATGTGCGATGGCTTTCTGACCCTCGCCCAAACCGAGAAGGGGTTGACCTGCTTTTTGCTGCCACGCCATCGGCCGGACGACACGCGCAATGAGTTCTACATTCAGCGGCTGAAAAACAAACTGGGTAATTGGTCCAATGCGTCCAGCGAGGTCGAGTTTCGCGGCGCGTTAGCGTGGATGATCGGCGAAGAAGGCCGTGGCGTGCCGACCATTATTGAAATGGTCGCCATGACCCGTTTCGATTGCATGGTCGGCTCCAGCGCCTTGATGCGCCAGGCCCTGACCCAGGCGGCACACCACTGCGCCCATCGCAGCGTCGGCGGCCGAGTGCTCAGTGAGCAACCGCTGATGCAAAACGTATTGGCCGATTTAGCCCTGGAAAGCGAAGCGGCGTTGGCCCTGACCCTGCGTATGGGTCGTGCCCTGGACCATCTGCAAGATTCCCAGGAGGGTCGCTTTGCCCGCCTGGTAACGGCGGTGGGCAAGTATTGGATCTGCAAACGCGCCCCGGCGATGATCAACGAAGCCGCGGAATGCATGGGCGGCGCCGGCTATGTCGAAGACAGCATCTTGCCGCGTCTGTACCGCGAGGCACCGGTCAACTCGACTTGGGAAGGTTCTGGCAATGTGCAGTGCCTGGATGTGCTGCGTGCGCTGTCGAAAGAGCCTGGCGTGCTGGACGCGTTATTCGACGAATTGGGCGACGGTCACGGTGACAAGCGCTTGGCCGGACACATCGAGCAGCTTAAACGAGCGTTCAACGACACCAGCGACATTCAATACCGTGCCCGGCAATTAACTGAAGACATCGCCATCGCCTTGCAGGCAAAACTGCTGCTCGAAGCGGGTAACGCCAGCGTCAGTGACGGTTTTATCAGCAGCCGACTAGGCTCGACCGGTGCAGTGTACGGCGCGTTGCCGCGCGGAGTAGACGTCGCCGCACTGGTCGCCCGCTCGTCGCCGCATGTGGGGTGACGCCAATGGCCTGTAGAAGGGTCCACCACGTCTTCGACGCCGCGCTGTCGCGCAGCAAACACAAAACCTGTAGGGACTGGTCCTGCCGAAAATTTCTGTAGGAACTGGCGAATGCTGCGATTGCCGCACGATGCGGAAACCTTGGCCCCCACGCTGAGATGCAGGCAAGATACAGGTCTGCAAGATCAGACAGGATGTGTAACGTGACCGAAGCTTTTATTGTCGTTGAAACTGCCGAGCAAGCTGTAGACCGTCTGGCCGTGCTGCACGAACGTGCCACCACCGCGTTGAGCCAAGCGCTTAAGCGTTACCTCAAAGACCGCGTCGAACCTAGCGCGGCTGAGCGTGAACTGTTCCGTTATCCTGAATTGCGCCTGGTTTATCTTTGCCAGGGCGAAGTGCCGTTGACCACTCGCGCCTACGCCAAGGTCCAGTTACCCGGCACTTACAGCGTCACCGTCACCCATCCGTCTTCCTTCCGCGCCTATTTGCTTGAGCAACTGGTGCCCTTGATGAACGACTTTACCGTGACAGTAACGGTGGGTGTCAGCGAGCAAAACATTCCTTACCCATACGTCGTCGAGCAGGGCGATGAACTGGCCGGTTCCGGCGTAACCGCTGCGGCGCTGGCCCGTGTGTTCCCGAGCACCGACTTGTCGGCTGCCACTGATGGAATTGCCGATGGCCTCTACGATTGGGCCAATACCGACCCGTTGCCATTGGCACTGTTCGACGCTGCGCGGGTGGATTTCTCCCTGCGCCGCCTGGTGCATTACACCGGCAGCGACTGGCGTCACGTTCAGCCGTGGATCTTGCTGACCAACTACCACCGCTACGTCGATCAATTTATCGCTCATGGTCTCGACCAATTGCGCGACGATCCGCGTTTTGTGCGTATGGTTTTGCCGGGCAACGTGGTTGTCGACAAAAACATGAGCCATGACGAGGCGCAAAGCGTGGTTGCGGGTGTGGTGTGGCATCGCTATCAAATGCCGGCCTACCACTTGATTGCATCTGATGGTCACGGCGTGACGTTGGTAAATATCGGCGTCGGGCCCTCCAATGCGAAAAACATTACCGACCACTTGGCGGTGCTGCGTCCGCACTGCTGGTTGATGATTGGCCACTGCGGCGGCCTGCGCCAATCGCAGACCATCGGCGACTACGTATTGGCGCACGCCTACATGCGCCGCGACGGGATTCTCGACCGGGTTGTGCCGCCAAACATTCCGATTCCAGCGTTGGCCGAAGTCCAACTTGCGCTACAAGAAGCGGCTGCGCAAATCACCGGTGAACGTGGTGATGACCTGAAGAAGCGCCTGCGCACCGGTACCGTCCTGACGTACGACGACCGCAACTGGGAGCTGCGCTGGGCGCAAGAGCGTCCGCTTATCAATCTGTCGCGCGCGGTCGCGGTGGACATGGAAAGCGGCACCATCGCAGCCCAGGGTTACCGCCTGCGGGTGCCGTATGGCACGTTGCTCTGCGTGTCGGACAAACCGTTGCACAGCGAAATCAAATTGCCGGGTTCGGCCAACGCTTTTTATGAACGCGCGGTCAGCCAGCATTTGAAAATCGGCATCGCCGCTGTCGACCTGTTGCGCACGCAACTCAACTCGCTGCACTCACGCAAATTGCGCAGCTTCGACGAGCCGCCGTTCCGTTAATTAAGCGGTTCGGGTAGGTATTTACGCCAAGGGCCACTAAAGTGGTCCTTTCTGTTCTCGAATACTGACCGTCATGCCCCGCACCCAACGTCCCGCGCCGCGCCGTCCTGCCATTGGCTCACCGAGCAATGAAAAGCGACGGGTTGCCAAAGCTCCGCCTGCCGAACCCAAGCTGATTCTGTTTAACAAACCGTTCGATGTGTTGACGCAATTCAGCGACGCAGAAGGGCGGCCAACCCTGAAAAATTTCATCGATATTCCGGGCATCTATCCGGCTGGGCGACTGGACCGGGACAGCGAAGGTTTATTGCTGCTGACCAACGACGGTCAATTACAGGCGCGGATTGCCGACCCAAGGCATAAATTGGCTAAAACCTATTGGGTGCAGGTCGACGGCGAGCCATCCGAGGAGCAGTTGCAGCGCCTGCGGGAGGGCGTCGAGCTGAACGATGGTCCGACATTGCCGGCCCAGGTGCGTCAGTTGGACGAGCCAGAACTGTGGCCGCGCACTCCGCCGGTACGTTTCCGGCAACATTTGCCCACCCGTTGGCTGGAACTGATTATCAAGGAAGGCCGCAACCGACAAGTGCGCCGCATGACTGCTGCCGTCGGGCTACCGACATTGCGCTTGGTACGGGTGCGGATTGGCGACTGGACGATTGAAGGGCTGGAACCGGGGCAGTGGCGGGAAGTGCCGGCCAAGTTGTGATCTCATCCCCAATCCTGAGTAGAAGGTCGCCCGTCGTCCAGACGCCGCGCTGTCGCTATGCTTTCAGGCCTCGAGAAACGCAATCACGACGCTTTTGATCACAAAGGCGAGAATCCCCAGCCCCAGTACGCAGAACAGGATGATGGTGCCAAATTTGCCGGCCTTGGACTTCTTCGCCAAGTCCCAAACGATGAAGCCCATGAATCCGACGAGAATGGTGACCAGGATCGTCATCATCCACTCTTCAAACACTGCGGGGTCTATGTTCATCATTGTCTCCAGCCGGTCGGCGATGCCCGAAGATTATACGCAGCGTCCCAGGCGCCGCGTAGTGCGCTTAAGGTCGCAGGTGCGTCAACGGTAGTTCGGTGCTGGCCAGTACCTGGTTCAGCACAAAACTGGACCGCACACTGGTAACGCCTTCAATGCGGGTCAAATGGCCCAGCAGCAGTTTCTGATAGTGATCCATGTCGGGTACGACGACTTTCAACTGGTAGTCGGCATCCATTCCGGTGACCAGGCTGCATTCCAACACTTGCGGCAGCGTGCGAATCTGCTGTTCAAAGTGCTCGAAGCGGTCTGGCGTGTGTCGGTCCATTCCGATTAGCACGTAGGCTGTCAGGCTCAGTCCAAGTTTTTTACGGTCGAGCAGAGCCACTTGACGAGAAATGTATCCGTCGTCTTCAAGCTGCTTGACCCGTCGAGAACACGGTGAGGGGGACAAGCCAATGCGCTCGGCCAGCTCCTGATTGGAGATTCGGGCGTCGCGCTGCAATTCGGCCAAAATGCTCAGGTCATATCTGTCGAGTTTGCTCACAGTTCTCACCTTTCCAATATCTATTGCGCTGGATTATGGATACGAAGCTAAAAATTGCGCAAGTGATGTTTTTATAAGCAATATTCGCAATCGACTGCCGGTGTCTCAGGCCTATTCTTATCAACAGAATCACTGCTTAACAAAATCACTGCCCGGACATGCGTCCAGCGCGGCTCTCCGAATCAGGTCAGCTGCGGCCGTCAGCCCAAACAGGGTTGATTAGGCCACCGGGCTACACACTGTCCAGAAGACGGCGTGAGGTGAGCCAGCGCCAAAAGCGTTGAGTACGGACGAATTTCCAAAGGGGAGCCAGCAGGCTCCCTTTTTATTGTGCGTGCCGTTCTGCTAAAAGCGCCCGCACGCTGTCGAATGGACTGTTAGAGTGCTGCCCCATGGCGCATCCACTAGGCAGTCTTATCAATGGGCATTTGCACCACAGTGAGGAAAGCATGAAATCGTGCATCTGGCGTTTGGCCGGTGTTAGTTTGCTATGTTTGAGTATCAGCGCTCAGGTGTTGGCTGAAGGCCAGGGTGATGGGCCGGGCGAAAATCACGAACACCCGCCTGGACGTCCTCAAGGTGGCCAGCAGCAACAGCAACAGCAACATCAGCAGCAAGAACAGCAACAACATCAGCAGGTGCAGCAGCAACAGCATCAGCAGCAGGATCAGCAACGTCAGCAGCAGGTGCAGCAGCAACAGCGCCAGCAGCAGGATCAACAACGTCAGCAGCAGGTGCAGCAGCATCAGCAGCAAGATCAACAACGTCAGCAACAGGTGCAGCAGCAACAGCGCCAACAGCAGGATCAACAACGTCAGCAGCAGGTGCAGCAGCAACAGCGCCAGCAGCAAGATCAGCAACGTCAGCAACAGGTGCAGCAGCAACAGCATCAGCAGCAGGATCAACAACGTCAGCAACAAGAGCGCCAGCAACAGCAGCAACATCAAGACGCCGCTGCGCGCCTGCCCATTCAGGGGCGTCCTGACGAAGTGCGACAATCACAGCCGCGCCAGGGTAACTACCAGGATAATCGGCAAAGTAACAACAACCAGCACTGGCAAGGTGGCGGTCAACCGCCTCGGCCAGGTGGTGGTGACGGTCGCCCCGGCAACGATCATTGGAACGGCCGCCCGGACGGGCACGGAAATGGTTGGGGCCCAGGTCCGCAATATCGTCCAGGTTATGTGATCAACAGCATCCCCGGCAGCCGTTCGCGGGTCGGCTGGCATGGCCAGGATTATTTTTACTCGGGTGGCTATTGGTATCGGCCACAAGGCCCACGTTATGTAATCGTGCAGCCGCCACGGGGAATCCGCGTTCACGAGTTACCGTCTTATTCGCAAGAAGTCTGGATGGGCAGTACGTTGTTCTTTGTTGCGGCAGGAACTTACTACCTGTATCAGCAGGACACCCAAGACTATGTGGTCGCCGAGCCACCCCAAGGTGCCGAGCCGATCTACAGCCCTGAGCCCCAGCCCCAGCCCCAGCAGGACGCGTCGGCTTACAGCTATGACCCAACGGCTTATCCTGCCAACGGCCAGAGCCAGGAACAGCAACAACAGGACATGTATGACTGCCATATGTATGGCGTCAATCAGAGCGGATTCGACCCACAGTCCGTGACGTATGCGCCTTCTCCCCAAGTCGTCGACATCTATCGGCGCGCAATGGGTGGTTGTCTGGTTCAGCGTGGCTACAGCGTCAACTAACCGCTGAGCACCTTCCTGAATCCATAAAAGCAGCCGTCAAACGCCGGCTGTTTTCATGACCACTTCTCGAGGGTCGGCGTGCACCAGCACTTCGGCTTTCGGGTATTCGTCTTCTATAGCGTCGGCCACGCGATCACACAGTGCGTGGGCTACCGTCAGCGTCAAATGTCCCGGTAATTCCAGATGCAACTGAATGAACCAGTGGTTGCCGGATATCCGCGTGCGCAAATCGTGGGCCCCGAGAACGCCGGGTACACCGCGCGCCAATTCCAGCATGTTCAGGCTGATGTCCGCAGGCAACTCTTCATCCATCAGCACCGACACGGTCTCACGGGCGATCTGGATCGAACTCCACAAGATGTAAACGGCAATCGCCAGACCAAAGTACGCATCCAGTTGCTGCCAGCCAAACAAAGCCAGGATCAAGGCCACCAAAATACTGGCGTTGAGCAATAAGTCTGAACGATAGTGCAACGAGTCCGCACGAATGGCCGTCGAGCCGGTTTCGCGGATAACTTTGTGTTGCAGCACCAACAACGCCACGGTCAGCGCAATCGATAACACCATCACCGCAATGCCCAGGCCCGGGGCGCCCAAAGGCGTCGGATGCAAAATACGGTCAATCGCCTGATAAGCGATCAACATCGCACTCGCGCCAATGAACAACGACTGGGCGATGCCAGACAGCGCCTCAGCCTTGCCGTGTCCGTAACGATGGTCGTCATCGGCAGGCTGCAACGCGTAATGCACCGCCAGCAAATTGAGAAACGACGCGACGCCGTCCAGTGCCGAGTCGGTCAGCCCCGCCAGCAGGCTGACCGAGCCGCTGAGCCACCAGGCAATGCCTTTGGCGACGATCAAAATGCTCGCGACGACGAGCGACGCACGGGTCGCCAAACGCAACAAGCGTTCATGTTCGGGGCTGGTGTTCATAACGGTTCCCTGGATCAGGCGGACGGTTGCAGGCCGAACATCGCCAACTGTTGCGCACTGCCTCGGTGCTGGATCAGACGTGGGTCGTTAAGCGGCAAGCTGCGACCCAATTCGTTTTCGAGGATGGTCTGCAATTTGCTGTTATCGATGCTGCCGTCGGCCTTGACCGCAGGCCGCAATTTTTCTGGATTGACCTGAGCAGTCTTACCCGCCGGCAGGTAAATCGCACCGGTGGTGAAATCGACGGCAAACGCGATCAGGCCTGGGACGATGTAAAACAACAAGCCGATGGCATCGAGACCGATAATCAAAGGATCGACCTTGCCGTCAATCTGACCGCGCCGGTCCGGGAAGAAAATACTGCCGCAAGCGGTCATTTGAGTCAGCAGTGCGGCGACCAGAACGCCGCCGATGAAACGGGAGGGTATACGCATGTGGATCTCCTGAAAGAAGGGGCAACTATACAAGGCAAATGCTTCCTAGCTAAGACTATTGGCGTGGGGCTTCGTGCGATTGTGTGGTTGGGCTGTGGGTGATGTTTTGATGGGGGGTTGATGGCGACGGGTTTAGCGGGCGCCTATTGCCGAACGCCTCTCAGGCTGTGTGAAAACTATTGCTGCGACTGAGCAACCTTTCGGCTTTGCGCCGTTATACTCCCCGGCCTGCCCCGGAGCCGCCATGATTTCCCTGCCCATCGATGCTGTCCTTCCTGCCCTGCGCGAAGCCTTGGCTGCGCGCCATGAAGCGGTGCTTGAAGCGCCGCCCGGTGCCGGTAAAACCACCCGTGTGCCGTTGGCTCTGTTGCACGAGCCGTGGCTCGCCGGGCAAACCATTCTGATGCTTGAACCCCGTCGCTTAGCCGCGCGGGCGGCGGCTGAGCGGCTGGCGAGTGAGTTGGGTGAGAAGGTCGGCGAAACCGTGGGTTATCGGATTCGCCTCGAAAGCAAAGTCGGTCCGACTACGCGGATCGAAGTCGTCACCGAAGGCATTCTTACCCGGCGCTTGCAGGACGATCCGGCGCTGGAAGGGGTGGGCCTGCTGATTTTTGATGAGTTCCATGTTTTCCCACAATCCCTGAAACCACATATTTCTTGTCAAGCTGCTTAAGCTCAGCCAACGCCTTTGTCTTTGCCTTGGCTTTGAAGTCAAAGCCCAGAAGGCTTTGATGCTCCTGCTCCTGCTCCTGCTCCTGCTCCTGCTCCTGCTTCCGCCTTTGCCTGGAAGAGTCTTAGCCGTGCATCTAATGGGGAATGGAGGGAGACCAGTCTATCTGGCACAGCGTAATCGATGACCTCCTGCTGTAGTGAGCACTGCCGGCCTTCTTGATGTTGCCCCTTGCAGGGTTCGGCTCTACAGCGCCCCACACCCTTGAAGCACCTGACACCCACGACGTGTGTCTGATCAATTCGTCCCTATGCGTCGGGTAGGCTCTCCCTTCTGGATGATGCATCTACTAATTTAGGATGATGCTCCTCACCAGCTCACCAGCTCACCAGCTCACCAGAGTGATGCAGGCGTCATGTCCAAGTATGGCCACATGGTATGGAAGACGAGATCATCAGCTCAGATGAAATTTACACCTCATCTCCATAAAGCCGCTTACTGAAGTCATAGTGGAGATAGCTTGTGATCGTTGGCCAGCTTAATTACGTTGAGGGTTTTGGATGTCAATGAGCTCCAGCTGAGTCAGCCCTGGCGACAGTGAGTTGACAAGCATCTAGATTCTGCAGGTTTAAACGTTTCCATAGCATGTTTAGGAGGGGCAACCCCGTATATCTCCAGCTAGCCGAGAGACGAACTTGCTGACATCAGGATTTCGTGGGTTGAGTACGCACGCTTGTGAAAGGCCTTTAAATCCAATAGATGATCCGCTCTCTCCAGAAAGGGCGTGAGCCGGGTCAAGCTTGGATTCGGCTTGTCATCCATCTGTAGAGTTCAGGCAGCCCACCTTGGCAGACCTCCAATCAAAGCGTATTTGCCCAAGGCTTGCCGAAAGGCGGGGCTGCTGTGTTCGTGATCAAGCATAAGGGGTTTGAGAAGCCGAGAACGCTCGCTCAAACTCTCAACAAAGCAGCGAAGGCGAGCATTCCATGAGAGGGATGCGCACAGCTTCAAACGAGTTCGCCCAGCAGTAACGTATCCCCGTTTGGCACAATAGCTTTTTCGCCAAGACGAATGAGGTTGAAGCGAACATTTTGGGTGGCTTCTTTGTACGCCGCCTCGCTGTCGTCAAACGATGCTGCGACGATGCTCTGAAGATTCGTCTGGGCCGACAGTTTCTGAAGCAACGCGAGCTGACTCTTCGTCGCCATAGAGTGCTGTCCGGGCTCATCCATCAAGATGAAGCCCGGGTGGTTGCCTTTCACCGTAAAGTTTGCCGAAGTTTCGTATAGCGACAGGATATAGCTCCAGATCAGGCGGACGAAGTCACTGGCACTGGATTCCCGCGCGATGTTTGAGCTGCTTCTGGAAGTGCTGGTAACCGAGGCGCTCTTCTCTTCGGCGAAGTGCTTTTTGTAGATTTCTCTGAGCTCGATTTTGTCCAGTTCTGGCAGCAGGTTTGCCACATTGAACCGAATGTCGGTGATCGATGCGCTGTGCAATCAAGTCTTGCTACTGATACGTGGATCGTAAGGAGGAGAAAACGAGATTGATGGAGAAGGCGAGCCGCTACATCAATGAGTCCGCTGACTTCTGGGAAGTGGATCAGAAGGCGTTGTTTCGCGTGGCCAAGGCGCCTGCCAAGAAGAAACCTGGCGCCAAGCCATGGCGGGGGCCACGATTTTGATCGTGTTGTTCGCATCTCGCTGCCGATAGCGGGCGAGGCACCATGGCCCTCGCTGGCTGCAGTCTTCAGTGAGGTAGCAGGTAGAAGCTGCGTCCATTTTGAAGTTGATTGCAAACGGTGCTTAAGGTCGAAGCTTTGAGGGGAGTCCACTCGCCGATGGCGGGATTGCTCACCGACGGCTTTGCCTTTGCTGTTCAGCATCGAGCCAGATTCCAAGGATTTGCAGGCTTCAAGTTCAAGGTTAGTCGGGCCGATAAAGCTATAGATAGGTTCGCCTGCAGGTGACGCTGGTCACACATGCGCTCACGCAGGCGGAAACGGAACATCAACGCAGTGTCGCAGTCGAACGGATGCATGCGACATAAGCTTCGATTTCGCTATTGGTTTGACGCACCGTTCGTAAGGTTTGCTGCAAAATAGCTTTCGGGGCGCAAGCTTCGGCTATAGAATGCCCGACCTTCGTTTTTGAAGCTTGCGCGCGCTTTTGCGCCAATGCGTATGCATTTGGCTACGGTTCGACGGTTGTGCGCTTGTGTTTGCGCATGCTAATTTGAATCAACGTGCATTTTCAGCGAGAGAATCCATGAGCTTACGGGCACTGATTGACCTTTCACGCGTTCGCGACCTTAACCGCGACAGTAACGACCGGCTTGAGCAAGCTCGCCAGCGTCAGCGTGACTACGACCGCAAGATTGAGAAGCAGGTTGCCAACAAGGCAGTCGGCCACGCGCTGCTCGCGAAGACCTGCAGCCTTTAACTCACCCTATTTGTAAGGAAAAGCAGCCTGATGGCTGCTTTTTTTATGCCAATGAATCCTTTCCTGATTTCCAGCTTCGAGAAGCAGACCCTGAGCAATCTGGTGACGCAATGCTTCGGCTCAGATTTCCCTGACATCCTTCAAAAGCCCCAGGTCGACTACATCTTTAACTACCTGAAGGACATGGGCGCCGTCTCTGTGCTGCTTGAGCGCAACTACGTCGACAAGGATTATCTGGAAGACTTCTCTCACTACTATGTGAAGCGATTCGGGAACGCTGGGCACCAGTGCGCGCGGATGCATTTCTTCACCAGGTCAGTGGATCACATGCTTATCGACACCATCCTTGAGGCTAGGGAAGGTTCAGAAGAGCTGACCCTTGAACTCAATGATAGCTACCTGGGTTTCATGGTAATCAAGCCGTTGCCCAAGACGTTCATTGGCAAGACCTGCTTGAAGGTCATGTCGGATGTAGATGCGCCGCCGGTTGTCGCTCCGATGGCCGACGCGGACGCGGACAACACGGCGGTTGAGTCTGAGCCGCAGGTTCAGGAACCTGGTATCGAGATTGGCCAGACTGGGCAGGTCGGTAAACGTAAATGCCGGTTGTCCCGTGAATACGCGGTGGATCTGTTTGGCATCAAACTGAGTGTGTGGTCTATCGCTTTCCAGGAACAGGACAAGGTGGTATCGGCCTGTGCGTCGACGGCGATCTGGTCATCGCTGCACTCGCTGAAATGGCGGGACGTCAAAGCGATCCATTCCTGCAGCGAGATCACACTCAATGCGATCAACCACATTGACGGCTCTTCCAACAGCTTCCCCAACAAGGAATTGACCAACAAGCAGATCTTGCGCTGCCTTGATGTCGAAGGCCTTCGCCATCACTCCGAGGATCTGAAAAAGCAAAAGCTGTCGGAGGAAGATTTCCTGGCCACCGTCACGGGGCACATCGACAGCCATCTGCCTTTGCTCGTGATGGGCTCCGTCTCCAAGGTCACCTATGAGGGGACGCTGGAAGACTACGATGCCGGGCATGCGGTATGTATCCTGGGCTACAAAGTGGACAGCGACAGCGTCGTTTACGTGCACGATGACCGTCTAGGGCCTTATGCGCGTGCGAAGCTGGTCAAGCTCAACCGGTATGATCCCGATGCGAGTGCCGATGACTGGGCGCTCGGGCTGCAGCGGATGATCGAAGGCACCGATCAATGGATGGAACCTCACGAGCTGATCGTTCCAGAATTTCTTGCGATGCCTACCGACACCAAGGCCAGGCTGCCTTTTTTCTACGCCCACTACACCGGCCAGAAAATTTCAACAGCGTTCGCAGACTTGGCCGGTCTTTTGTCCAGTTCGTCGACTGAACCAGAGACTCCAGTGCAGGGTCAGGCAGAGAGCCAGGCAGTTGAGGAGCTCACCTACTCGGTGAAATTGCGTTCGATCTCCGAAATTCGGCAGGAAATCAGAAAGCACGCTGCCCCAGCCGAGTATGTCGATCCTTCCACGGGTGAGTCTATTGTGGTTGGCGCGGAGGCTTTGGATGTCTGGAAGCGAGCCAAAATCAAGTTCCTGACTTCCAGCTTCGCCCGCCTGCAGTGGGAAGTGCAGTTCTTCTACGGTAAGGTAAAAGCGTTTCGCGTCTTCATCGACGCAAGCGATATCCCGCAGGGTAACGCCGTTTCGGCCATCTACGTCGATAACATTGTCCTGAGCACGCCGCTTCTGGAGATATTCGCCGTACACGGCTCATACATTGCCGAGCGCGCAGCGCCCGTTCACTTCTATCAGTCATTCCTGTCGCGGTTGCGTGATCGTGAAGAGACGCTGGAAGATTATCTCGACGAAACCTATGGCCCACTTCGAGCGCCGATCAAGCTGAAGGAACAAGAGTTCCTGGACGGCCAGATTTCCACGAACCCTACTCGGCAGGTGTTGCGTGATCCCCAGCGCAGGCGACTTATGGAGCTTCATGATCGGTTCGCCCAGGAAAAGGTCGCCTACCTGATCTGGGCAATTGCCCACGATGGGGCGCTGCTCATTGGTGAAGAAATCTCTTTGCTGATCGGCAGTGAATTGAAACCGTGTGGCCATCCTTGCATCACCAAGTTCAGACCAGCCCGCATAGCGGGCGAGCTGCGGAAGGTGGATGGCGGCTGGCTTATCAACCCTAAGTCAGGGCGCTACAGCGGAGATTACGAAGACGCGACCAGACTCCTGGGCAACTGTCTGGAAAAATTCAGGCTGTACTTTCCTCACGATACCTTCAACCTGGAAGAGCTAGCTCCGAGACCCTGATATTTGGCTACGGCTGCTTGGAATGCTGGGATCAGGGTCAATCTCTAGCCCCTGCAGTCGCGGGAGTGCGGATTATCGAATCAAGATGGACGTCTACCAGCCGCCACAAGGTGTATTAAACGGCGAAAGCGTACAGAGGTAAAACTCTAGAATGGGGGGCTCAGCTGGGCGCTGGGATGAAGCGGGTCAATCGGGAAGGTCGAACGACCCATGTTCGACCTTCCTCCTGCGCAGCTATGCCGGTGCTGCGAGTATGTCTTGGGCGGTTTACATCATGTCAGTCCAGGGCATCCCGCACTGCAATTACTGACCTTTCCACCACTGCTTGAGCCAGTTGAACAGTGGAAAAGCGGCCAGGGCAAGCACGTGCTCCTTATAATCGCCAATCTGCTGCCAGCTGACACCCTTCGACAGTAACCCCGATACGATGGTGATGACTACCAGCATTGGCCAGGCGCTCAACACGAGACGCATCCAGTTAAGCCCAGTGAATGCCTCGGCGATCGCCGAGTATTGCCGACGGAAATCATGGCCGATGTACAGGATGTAAGTGAAGCTGGCGAGGCCTGCCGTCACTGCTACCCACAGGCTGACCTTGACGGTGGCCAGAGCCCACAGGAGCCCCAAGATCTGGCCTCCCAGTGCGCCCAGGCGATTCATGTAGCGATATGCAGTCTGCATTTCGGGTGTGGTGATGCGAGGGTCGATACCCTTACTGGCGTCATTACATCTGTGCTCCGTTTTCCATGGTTAACCTAGGCGGACGTGCCCGGCTTTTACCAACTTAACGGGCCTCGATCTTCGTTTCCACTCGATGCGGTGCACTTACTCAATACTCGCAATCAGCCAAGCGCTTGGAAAATCCTGCACTTATACGGCGGCGCCTACGTTAATGAGCTTGTATCGGCGCACTGGGCGATCATACGAAGCTTGTTGAATCGACTGGCGCGACAGTCACGGTACCGTTCTATCCAGTAGCGCCGGAGCATGATCACCGGCCAGCTCATTCCTTTGTACAAGGGGTATACGCTGCTCTGTGTACGGCCAATTCGGCGGATCGCTTGATTCTTATGGGAGATTCTGCTGGCGGCGGGTTTGCATTGGCAATGGCTATAACTGCGAGGGCCATAGGTCTGCCGAGGGCCTCGCGCATCATATTGTTCTCACCATGGCTGGATTTGTCTCTCAAAGATCCTGCGGCTCTATCAATTGAGCCCAAAGACGTGATGCTGGGTGTCGATGCTTTGCGCATGTGCGGCGAGTGGTGGGCTGGTGACTTAGCCACATCCAACCCTGTGTTGAGTCCCCTGGCCGACATCAAAGCTTGGTCGCTGCGTCGGAAGCTGTTAGGCAGCGACTGAGCATGACCGGTCGGGCCACTGTAGCGAGAACGATCTCGACTCCGTTGCTCCTCAAAGGCTTGGAATTCGATCACGTCTTGATACCGGACGCAGAGCATTACGTGAAGCAGAAGACTGCTGCGGCGAAGTCCTTTTATGTGGCGATTTCTAGGGCTCGGCATAGTCTGACGATCTCAAGCAAAACGCCGATTTTGCAGTTCCCCCTGCCAAACCTCTAAGGATGCTCCGATCAACTTGCCGCACGGTCGCGGCGAGTGGAAATTTTCCCGACATTCATCGCTATTTGCCAAAAGCGGCCGGACATATCGTGTGTTGAGGGCGTTTTCGCCCGGTTCTCCGCGTTAAGCGCGCAACTCGCCCATACCCATCAACTGTTTTCGAGCCATCCACAGGTTCGACAGGGCGAACAGCGTGGTCAACTGAGCCGTGTTTTTCATCAGCCCACGAAAGCGCACTTTCACGTAACCAAACTGGCGTTTGATCACCCGAAATGGATGCTCGACCTTGGCCCGTGTCTGAGCTTTGCAGTACTCGATCTTGCGCTTGGCTTTGTAAAGCACACTGCTTTTATTCAGCTTGGAATACGTGCTACGGCGCGCTGCTATTTGCCAGATGACGTCACGATTTTCATGCTCTTCACGTTTCTCGACGCCGGTATATCCAGCGTCTGCATAAACCGCGTTTTCTTCGCCGTGCAACAGCTCGGCCACCTGCGTGACATCGGCCACATTGGCGGCAGTGCCATGAACATGATGAACCAGCCCCGACTCGGCATCGGCGCCGATATGCGCCTTCATTCCGAAGAAGTATTGGTTACCTTTCTTCGTCTGATGCATCTCGGGATCACGCTTCCCTTGCTCGTTCTTGGTCGAGCTGGGGGCATGAATGATGGTGGCATCGACGATGGTGCCCTGGCGCAGGGACAGGCCTTTTTCCTGCAAATAACCATTGATGACCGCGAGGATCGCAGGGGCCAGTTGATGCTTTTCCAGCAGGTGCCGGAAGTTCATGATCGTGGTGTCTTCAGGGATCGGGGCGCTCAGGGTCAGGCGCGCGAACTGGCGCATGGGCGTGATTTCGTAGAGCGCTTCTTCCATGGCCGGGTCACTCAGGGAGAACCAGTTCTGCAGCAGATGAATGCGCAGCATGGTTTCCAGCGGATAAGGTTTTCTGCCGCCGCCGGCCTTGGGGTAGAACGGCTCGATCAGGCCCAGCAGACCTGTCCAGGGCACGACCTGATCCATGTCGGCGAGGAAGCGTTCGCGGCGTGTCTGCTTGCGCTTGCCTGCATATTCGAAATCGGAAAAGCTCATCTGGCTCATGGGCGGCTCGGATCAGGTGATCAGGCGTATTTCATCACATTTGGGGACTTGTTCGGAGAATCCCTAAGAAGTCTTTAATGTGGCTGATAGCGCAGCCCGGCACAGGTCATCGAAGAGGTGAAGGCACCGAAGCATATGCGCCCAGTGGCGTGGCCTAGGCAGTTCAGAAGCGTTGCAGGCGAGTGCTCAGTCGAATCAGGCATACTCTGTATAATTCCGCGCTTCACGCCGGAGAAAACATGAACTCATTGCCGATCGATGCCGCTTTGCCGGCTCTTATCAAAGCCCTTCAAGATCGCAATGAGGTCGTGCTCCAAGCGCCGCCTGGTGCGGGGAAAACCACCCGTGTTCCTCTTGCGCTACTGGATGAAGATTGGCTGGCTGGCCAGACGATAGTCATGCTTGAGCCCCGTCGACTGGCTGCACGTGCCGCAGCCGAGCGCATGGCCAAAGAGCTGGGCGAGGCGGTTGGTGACACGGTCGGTTACCGAATTCGACTCGAAAGTCGGGTAGGCCCGAAAACTCGGATCGAGGTTGTCACCGAGGGCATACTCGCTCGCAGGCTTCAGGACGATCCTTCGTTGGATGGTGTGGGCCTGATTATTTTTGACGAATTTCACCTTCGAAATCTGGACGCGGATCTTGCCCTCGCACTTGCCTTGAACGGTCGCGAGCTATTTCGTGATGAGCTGCCGTTGAAGGTGCTAGTGATGTCCGCCACTCTGGACGGAGATCGACTGTCTTCCATGCTCAACAATGCTCCGATCGTGAGCAGCGAAGGCCGGATGTACCCGGTCGAGGTGGTCTGGGGAGCACCGACACAGCCAGGGGAGTTTATCGAGCCTCGCGTAGTCCGCGCTTGCACTGAAATGCTTGAGGAACACGAGGGAAGCGTGCTTGTGTTTCTTCCCGGTCAAGCCGAAATCAGGCGTGTCCATCGGGAGCTGGAAGAGTGGCTCAGCAAGCAACCTGTCGAGCAATCCTCACAGATCCTGCTCTGCCCGTTGTTTGGCGAGCTCTCTTTAAACGAGCAGCGCACAGCCATCGAGCCAGCCCAAGCAGGCAAACGGAAAGTCGTGCTAGCCACGAATCTGGCTGAGACCAGCATCACCATCGAGGGCGTGCGGATAGTCATCGACTCGGGGCTGGAAAGAGTGCCGCGTTTTGACCCCAGGAGCTCTATGACCCGACTGGCTACTGAGCGGATCTCCAAGGCCAGTGCAATCCAGCGGGCAGGGCGTGCCGGGCGGCTTGAGCCAGGAGTTTGCTACCGATTGTGGTCAGAGTCACAGCACGAGCAACTTTCCAGTTTCAGCACCCCTGAGATTCAACAAGCCGATCTATCGCCGCTTGCCTTGCAACTGGCGCGATGGGGTGTCGCGCCAAACCAGCTCGATTGGCTGGATGTGCCACCGAACGCTGCATACGCACAAGCCCACGACCTATTGGGACGATTGGGTGCGCTGGATTTGACCGGGCAACTGACGAAGCATGGGCAGGCTATGGCCCAGCTACCAGCCCATCCCCGTATTGCCCATCTGTTGATTCGCGGGCATGAACTGGGCTTGTCAGACCAAGCCTCAGACCTTGCAGCGTTATTAGGGGAGCGAGACATCCAACGTGGGGCAGGTGCCGATGTGCATAGCCGGCTGGCGATGCTCTCGGGGGATCGCGTGCACAAGAACGCTCAAAGAGCGAAGCAGTTGGCCAGGCAATACCGCTCATACTTGTCAGGCCGTCCGCTCTCTCCGGTGAGTAATCCTGACCATCCGCGATGGATCGGTTGTCTGCTCGCGCTAGCCTACCCCGATCGTCTTGCTCAGCAACGACATCCAGGCGGGGCTCAGTATCGCCTGAGTAATGGGCGAGCAGCGATGTTCACAGAAGCGGACGCACTCATGAAGCACGCCTGGCTGGTGGTCGCTGATCTTGGAAGCCGTCAGGGGCAGCGCGAGGAACGAATCTACCTGGCAGCTGATCTCGATCCAGGTCTCTTTGAAGATGTCTTGGCAAATCAGGTTCGCCAGGTTGATGAGCTGGATTGGGATGAGCGCGAGGGAGTTCTACGTGCGGAGCGGCAGCGTCGTGTTGGTGAGTTAGTAATCTCATCAGCCCCTCTGGCCAACCTCTCTGACGATGCCCGCAGCTCGGCGTTGTTGAACTATGTGCGCCGAAAGGGGCTTGAGCTCCTCGCCTGGACTCCAGAGCTGCGGCAATGGCAGGCTAGGGTAGGGCTGCTTCGGGATCTTGATCTGGCGGGCCAAGGAGCCAGCGACTGGCCGGATGTCAGTGACGCGGCGTTGCTGCTTGGTCTCGGAGAGTGGCTCTTGCCCTATCTCTCAGGCGTTACACGATTGAGCCATTTCGCTCGGGTGGATCTGTCTGCTGCGTTGAATACTTTACTGTCATGGCCATTACCTAAGCAGCTGGATGCGGCGGCACCGCAGACGTTCCAAGTGCCGTCCGGCTCCAATATCCGGATCGACTACAGCGAGTATCCGCCTGTCCTCGCTGTACGGTTGCAGGAGCTCTTTGGGTTGTCAGATACGCCTCGGATTGCTAATGGACGCCAGGTGCTCAAGCTGCACCTACTATCGCCCGCGAGAAGACCGGTACAGGTTACCCAGGATCTGGCAAGCTTCTGGAGCACGACCTACACCGAGGTGAAGAAAGACCTGAAAGGCAGGTACCCGAAACATTATTGGCCCGACGACCCGTTGGTGGCGGAGCCGACCGCACGGATCAAACCCCGTAAGTGATGCAGCACAAATCTGTAGGAGCCAACTTGTTGGCGATTGGCTGCGAACAGTTAAAAATGGGTTGGCCCAAGTCCGGAATTTTCACGGCAAGACCGGCAATAAAAACCGCGCAATCACCGGCAGATGGTTGGAAATCAGCAACGTATCTTCTTCCCGCACTTGCGCTTCAATGCGTTTGATCCGTGGGCTGTAGAAGAAATAATCCACCGTCCGGTCCGGCCCATCCACCCGTGGGTCGTTGGGGAAGTGTGTCAGCCACGTCCGACGGTCAACACCGCCCGATTCGGCGTTGCTGGGGATCATCGGGTATTTGTCCCACAGCTCATGCAGCTCGCTGTCTTGGGCGTATTCGTCCCGCAGTTCCGGGGCCAGCCGTTGGTATTGGCCCAGTGGCAGCAGATTGAAATCTCCGCCGATCAACCATGGCGTGCCGCGGCTTTCAAGGGTATCCAGCCATTTACTGGTCGCCTGCACTTGACGCCGCAGGGTGTCATCGTTGGCCCGGGGAGCGTCCAGGTGCGTGTTGATTACCGCAATCTGCCCGCCGTCGCGTAAGGGTAAAAAGCTCACCAACAGCGCGCGTTTCGGCTGGAACTGGCGATGGACGAACGTGCCGGAAGGTCGCGGCAGTTGGATGCGTTCAGCGTGTTCGATTTCGTAGCGACTCAACGTCGCCAGTTTCATCCCGACGCTGCCGAGGATGTGCCTGTCCGGAACGAAATCAGCCTTCCAGTCGAACGCTTGCGAGCTGCACGGGTATAAGTCAGCGACCCGTTCTTGCAACAACCCCAACTGATTGTCGTAATCAGTGTTCTTGGCGCCGTCGTTCACTTCCTGTAACAGGACGACGTCTGGCTGCTCGTCGCGAATCACTCGGACGACTTCATCAAGGTTGTAGGCAATGTCTTCAGGCGTAGGCCGCTCGTCCGGACCACTGCCGTCTGGCATGTCGTACCAGAACACATAACGCTTGCCGGCCAGGGATTGGATGTTCCAGGTCATGACCTTCAACGCTTGACCGGGCACTAACACCGGGGCGCTGCTTTTGCACAGTGTCGGCGCAGGCTCTCGGGCAGCGGGGTGCCAGGTCAAACTGTAGATGAGAAAGCACAACAGGCCAATCGACAGCAGGCCAAGCAAGGCGTAGCGCAATAATCGGGTCATCGGCTCGACTTAGAACGCAAGCGTTCAATAACTGAATCGTTGCAAGATGAGCCCGAGCATAACCGCTTGGCCGGCTCAGGAGCAAAGGAGCAAGGGCAGGGCGCAGGTGCTATACCACCAGGCTCTTTTCCGGCGGATCGGTAATCAGCATAAACAGGCGGAAAATCACCACGCTGGTAAACAGCTGCAAGAAACTGCTGAGGCTGTCGATCAACAACGAAACCGGCATGCTCAGTGGATCCGGCAGGATGTATAAGCTGACGCCTTCCAATACCGACAATGGAATGTAAACACACAAAACGCAGACCAGAATGCGCAGGAAGTGGCCTTTCGTCATCTTGACGCTTTCTCGCATGGCGGCCAGCGGTGTCATACCTCGTAACACCAGCAAGTACTCGGAAAAGGCCAGTTTGACCATGACCCAGATCCCGGGAACGATGAACATCGACAACCCGAACATGATCAGCAAAGTGCTTAACGCGGACAGCACCGCGAACATTGGCCACATACGCAGGGCCATGGCCATAAGATCGCGTTTACGGGGCTGCTCGCTGCGGCTGCGGGAATCGAGAAACAAAATCAGCGCGCCGGTATACAACGGATAAAAGAGCAACCCGATCAGCAGTTCATAGATCTGCGAGGCATTGGCGGCCAGCGCGTTGCCGACTGCTTGCTTAGTGAGGGCCTCGAGTACCACCAGCGGCAGGCACAGCATAATAATGCTGGTCAGGTTGCGCCGGAAAAAATACAGCGAGTCATGGAGAACGGTCAGCGGATTCATCGATCAGATCTTAAGGTAAAAGCAGTCCGACACTCTAGCGTATGGCTACTGGACGGCCAACAGCCTACGTTCAGCATGCTGGCGGTAACATTTTGAATGATCTATTGAAACGGTGCGGTTCAGCCCCATTAC
Organism: Pseudomonas sp.; assembly: GCF_028293835.1. Taxonomy (GTDB): domain Bacteria; phylum Pseudomonadota; class Gammaproteobacteria; order Pseudomonadales; family Pseudomonadaceae; genus Aquipseudomonas. The sequence continues at coordinate 12,015 of NZ_JAQGNX010000112.1, read as the reverse complement.
TTTGGATACGCCTGTCCCATCTTGGCCAGGCGATGTTTTTTAACGGCAATCTAACGAGGTCGCCATGAACAGCGAAGAGCAAACCCTGATCGATGGTCTTTTCTCGAAATTGAGACAAGCCGAAGCGGACTCAGCCCCGCGTGACACGCAGGCTGAAGCACGGATCAAGGAGCATCTGACTCAACAACCGGCTGTGCCGTACTACATGACGCAGACGATTCTGGTGCAAGAAGCAGCGATCAAGCAGCTTGACGCACAAAACAAACAGTCCGCCGAGCAAGTGACCCAATTGCAAGCCCAGCTGCAGGACACTCAAGCCCAACTGCGCCAGGCACAGTCAGCCCCAGCGCCTAGCAGTGGCGGTTTCCTGTCGAGCATCTTCGGCAGCTCCCGTGACCCCGCCCCTCAAGCCCAGCAGCCGTCGTTCTCGCAGCCGCGGCCGGCATCGCCTCAGCAATCGTCCGGTGGCTGGCGCGAGTCCGGACCGTCGCAAAGCCCGCCGCCGTATAACAATGCCCCGCAAGGCAACTATAACGGCCCACCCCAAGGCCAATATCAGCCGCAAGCAGCCGCCGCTGCACCCGTCGGCAGCGGGTTTCTCGGTGGTGCGTTGAAAACAGCGGCCGGTGTGGCGGGTGGCGTGATGCTGGCGGAAGGCATCAGCAGCATGTTCCATCACAACCAGCAGCCCCAGGAAATTGTTGAAGTTATCGAAGATCAGCCGAATCACGCCAGCAACAACGATGGCGGTGGTAACGGCTGGGGTAATGATAACCAGCGAGACGATAACCAACGCGACGACTCGTTTGCCAACAACGACCCAAGCGGTGGTTTTGCCGACAACGACTATGGCGACGACAGTGGCGGTTTTTCCGACGATGACGACTCCTACGTCTGATCCCGCTAACTGCGCCTGATAGCTCGGCTGCCATGACTTTCGTCGGTTATGGCAGCCGATCCGATAATGCCTCGCCCTCGCTCTTCAAAACCCTCCTCAAACTGGCATACTGAGCGCCGATTCAATTCCTGGGTCGCTGCTGCCAGCTTTCGCGCGCCTGCGCCATGAGGATATCCGGTGAAAAAAATCGCTGTGTTCGCCGATGTACAGAACCTCTATTACACGGTACGCCAGGCCCATGGCTGTCATTTTAACTACGCCGCCTTGTGGGCCGACATCAGCCAGCGCGGGCAGATTGTCGAGGCCTATGCGTATGCCATTGACCGTGGCGACAGCAAGCAGCAGCAATTCCAGCAGATTCTGCGCAATCTGGGCTTCACGGTAAAACTCAAACCCTATATCCAGCGCAGCGATGGCTCGGCCAAGGGCGATTGGGATGTGGGCATTACCATCGACATCATGGACATCGCGCCCCATGTTGACGAAGTGGTGCTGGCGTCCGGCGATGGCGATTTCGATTTACTGCTTGAGCGCATCATCAGCAAGCACGGGGTCGAGGCTATCGCTTACGGCGTACCGGGCTTGACCGCCAACTCATTGATCCGCGCTGCCAGCCGTTATGTGCCAATAGAAGGCGCCTTTCTGCTGAAAAATTAAACAGCTGTTTATTAGTGATCGAATTTTTAAAGGGTTGGGCCCAGTTTGGAACGTATTGCTGTTATCGACTTTGAAACCACCGGAATCTCCCCAAACCACAGTTGCCGGGCGACGGAAATTGCCGTGGTGATCATGGAGCAAGGGCGCATCGTCGAGCGCTACCAAAGCCTGATGAATGCGGGCGTGCGTATTCCCGCGTTCATCGAAGCACTGACGGGCATCAGCAACAGCATGTTGCGCAGCGCGCCGCCGGCTACTGAGGTGATGCAAGAAGTCGCAGAGTTCGTTGGTAGCACGCCGTTGGTGGCACACAACGCCTCTTTCGACCAGAAGTTCTGGGATTACGAGCTGTCGCGCATACAACGCAATCGAGAGCAAAGCTTTGCCTGTTCCATGCTACTGGCGCGACGCTTGATGCCCGGCGCACCGAACCATAAGCTCGGCACGCTCACGACCTACGCCAGACTGCCCAACACCGGAAAAGCTCACCGGGCCATGGCCGATGCGGAAATGGCCGCCAACCTCACCGTGCACCTGGCCAACGAACTGCGCCAGACTCACGGCATTTCCGGGGTTTCCCACCAGTTTCTGTGCACCCTGCAGAAGGTCCCAGCGGCAAAAATCAGCGATGCACTGAAACGCCAGCGCGGGTTTTGAGCGCGGGCTTTGCGCTTTTAGGATTCGGTTCCACAGCGTATCTGCAGGATCCCCTCTGTAGGAGGTGCCGAAGGCTGCGATTTTGATGGCCGCATCGCAGCCTTCTGCAGCTCCTACCGGTGAATTGGGCATCAGCGAAATTCCCTGTGAGCGAAATCATTCGCGAAGACGGGCGCGATGTGCTGAAAACTGTATGGCTAAGATAAACATGTTTTGATGCTTATCTTTAGCCGGTCGCTTTCATAAGATAAGTCACCATAAGAATGGATTCCAGAGCACACCATGCCTAACTCTCGCCGCTTTCCTTTGATCCTGATCGGTGCTTTTTTCGCCCTTTATGTGATTTGGGGTTCAACCTATTTAGTCATCCGCATCGGCGTCGAATCGTGGCCGCCGCTGATGTTGGCGGGTATTCGCTTCACCATCGCTGGCAGCCTACTGTATGCATTCTTGCGCTTTCGCGGTGCCCCGGCCCCAACATGGAAGCAATGGCGCGCGGCGGGCATGGTCGGTTTTCTGCTGTTAGCGTGTGGGAATGGCGGCATTACCCTGGCTGAACACGCGGGCGTAGCGTCCGGTGTCGCGGCGCTGTCGGTGGCGGTGGTGCCGTTGTTCACATTGCTGTTCGGCCTGTTTTGGGGACATCGCAATACGCGTCTGGAATGGGCGGGCATCTTGCTCGGTTTGATCGGCATGGCCCTGCTCAATATGGGTTCCAATCTGCAATCCAGCCCTTACGGCGCGGCGTTAGTCATCTTCGCCGCAGCGTCATGGGCATTCGGTTCGGTGTGGAGTAAAAGCTTGCCGTTGCCTACCGGTCCTATGGCCAGTGCGGCAGAAATGATCGTGGCGGGCGGCCTGTTGTTGGTGGGCAGTGCTTACCGCGGCGAAAGCCTGCAGCAAATGCCGACGGCCGCCGCCTGGGGGGCGTTGGCGTACCTGGTGGTGTTTGGCTCAATCGTAGCGTTCAGCGCGTACATGTACCTGTTGAAAAACGTGCGTCCTGCCGCAGCGACCAGCTATTGCTATGTCAACCCGGCGGTGGCGGTATTGCTGGGCATTCTATTTGCCGGTGAGCACATCGGCCTTGAAGAATGTTTGGCCATGGCCGTGATCATCAGCGCGGTAGTGCTGATTGGCTTACCTCAATGGCGGAATCGACCGCAGCCGCAACCCGTGCAACCGGAACCACAACAGGAACAGGCTGGATCGGTGCGGACAGGGTAAACTGCGCGCCTTGCGCTGAATTTTCCCTACGGTATTCCCATGACATTCGCCACTCTCGGCCTGATCGAACCCTTGTTGCGTGCCGTTACGGCCCTCGGCTACCAGACTCCGACGCCTGTGCAGGCACAGGCGATTCCCCCGGTGCTGGCCGGCCGCGACTTGATGGCCGCCGCCCAGACCGGCACCGGCAAGACCGCAGGCTTTGCCCTGCCGTTGCTGCAACGCCTGACAATGGAAGGCCCGAAAGTGGCCGCCAACTCAGTGCGCGCATTGATATTGGTGCCGACTCGCGAATTGGCTGAGCAGGTTCACGAAAACATTGAGCAATACAACGAAAACCTGCCGCTGAAGACCTATGCGGTGTATGGGGGCGTCAGCATCAATCCGCAGATGATGAAGCTACGCAGCGGCGTCGACGTGCTGGTGGCAACCCCGGGTCGTCTGCTCGATCTCTATCGGCAGAAAGCGCTGAAATTCAACCAACTGCAAATTTTGGTTCTCGATGAAGCCGACCGCATGCTCGACCTCGGTTTCTCCGAGGAGCTGCGCGATATCTATGCGGCGTTGCCCAAGCGCCGTCAAACGCTGCTGTTCTCGGCAACGTTCTCCGATGCGATTCGGCAGTTGGCCGGGCAAATGCTCGACGATCCGCTGACCATCGAAGTCAGCCCGCGCAACGTCGCCGCCAGCTCCGTCAAGCAATGGGTGGTGCCGGTCGACAAGAAGCGCAAGACCGAGTTGTTTATTCATCTTCTAAAAAAAATGCACTGGGGCCAGGTCTTGGTATTCGCCAAAACTCGCATCGGGGTTGACCAACTGGTTGAGCGCTTGCAAGGCCTTGGCATCAATGCCGACGGCATTCATGGCGACAAACCACAGGCCACTCGTCAGCGCGCGCTGGACCGCTTCAAGACCAGCGAAGTGAAAATTCTAGTCGCCACCGACGTTGCTGCACGCGGTCTGGACATCGATGATTTGCCGACGGTGGTCAACTTTGACCTGCCGATTGTGGCCGAAGATTACATCCACCGTATCGGCCGTACGGGGCGCGCTGGCTTGACCGGGGAAGCGATTTCGTTTGTGTGCGCTGATGAAGTTGAATTGCTGTCGGCCATTGAAACCTTGACCCGCCAGACCCTGGATCGCCAGGAAGAGCAGGATTTCGAACCTGAGCATCGGGTGCCAGCGACAGATGCCAGCGGCCAGATTCTGAAAAAACCGAAAAAGCCGAAAAAACCAAAAGTACCGGGTGGCGCTAAACGCAACCTGGGCAAATGGGTCGACAGCAACGAAAAAGCCGCCGACGTGCCAGCGGTCAAGGCCGTGCGCAAAGTCCCGGTGTTCAACACCGGCCCGCGTAAGAAAAAGCCTTAAGTTGGGTTAACGATCAACCCTTGTAGGAGCCAATTTGTTGGCGAGGCTTTCGGCTGGCACGCCGCATCAGGCGAGCCTCTCGCCAACACGTTGGCTCTTATCAAACAACGAATAACTTATTGACTGAAAAAAAATCTGTAGGTTTTGTGTTTGCTGCGCGACGGGCGACCTCCTACAGTTGCTTCAACCAACTGACCATCCCCAGGCCAGCAGCCCTGCCGCTGGCGAAGCATGCGGTCAGTAAATACCCGCCGGTTGGCGCTTCCCAATCGAGCATCTCGCCCGCGCAGAACACGCCCGGTAGTTGTGTGAGCATCAACGTTTCAGTGAGCGCTTCGAACGGAACGCCGCCAGCGGTGCTGATCGCTTCATCGATGGGGCGGGTTTTGATTAATGTCAGTGGTAAAGCCTTCAGTACTTTGCCCAACATCAGCGGATCAGCAAAAGCCTCAGCAGGCGCCAATTCGCGCAATAACGCCGCTTTTACCCCGTCGATTCCCAACTGGCTGTGCAGGTGTCTGGACATCGAGCGCGATCCGCGAGGTTTTGCCAGCGCCGCCTGAATTTTATCGAGCGCTTTGCCCGGTAGCAGGTCCACCTCAACCGTCGAAAAGCCCTGCTGATTAATCTGCTCTCGAATTTGCGCCGATAATGCGTAAATCAGGCTGCCTTCAATGCCGGTTTCGGTCAGCACGCATTCGCCCAAACGTGGCGTTTGTCCTTGCAGGCCGATGGCAATGTTTTTCAAAGGCGCGCCGGGGAATTTACTGCGCATCAAATCGCTCCATCCCCCTACGTCAAACCCGCAATTGCTGGGTTGTAACGGGGTAACGATCACACCCTGCTGTTGTAACAACGGCAGCCAAGCGCCGTCCGAGCCGAGCCGACCCCAACTGGCGCCTCCCAAGGCCAGTAACACCGCGTCTGGGGTTATCACCAGTTGTTCTTCACCGTGGGCAATACGCACACCGCCCCCGGCGGTCCAGCCCAACCAGCGATGTCGGGTATGCACAGTCACACCGGCTTCGCGCAAGCGCTTGAGCCAAGCGCGTAATAACGGCGCAGCCTTCATGTCGGTAGGAAATACCCGACCGGAGCTGCCGACAAAGGTCTCGATGCCCAGTTGGTGAATCCACTCGCGCAACGCGTCAGCGCCGAAGCTGCGCAGCAAGGGCGCAATAACAGGCGCACGTTCGGCATAGCGCGAAAGAAAAGCCGGGTACGGCTCTGAATGGGTGATGTTCATGCCGCCGACACCTGCCAGCAGAAATTTTCGACCCACCGAAGGCATGGCGTCATAGAGATCGACCTTGATTCCTGCCTGGCTCAAGACCTCGGCCGCCATCAACCCGGCAGGACCGCCACCAATGATTGCGACTGAAAAGCGAGAAGCTGCTGGGGAGGGGGTCATGGCGGGCTACAGATCGACGGAGTAGCCGGCATTCTACCCGAGGGGCGGCAAAGTGTTCAGTGGCTCGGTCCTGACCATCCTGTGGAAAACTATTGGTCAAAAATTAACCACATGCCGCCAAGCCTATTGTCATAAGGCTCTGGGAGGCTTTCGCTCAGGTTATCCACAGGCGGTTCCACAGCTGCTGTGGATAGTTTTACCCGTTTCACAATGGTGGATGAGCGGCATGGAGATTTTGCATTCAATTAGCGGTCGAAGGTTCATCTTGCCTGCAATGTCTTTGCCAGCGCGTTCTGATAAGGAACGGCTGACGATGGTATTGGCAGCGCGCCGGTTATTGGCGGACAGGGAGCAAATGATGGAGCCGATTTTCGAACTCAACAGTCCGCGATTACTGATGCGGCGTTGGCGGGATGACGATTTGCCGGCCTTTGCAGCGATGTGTGTCGATCCGCAGGTTATGCGTTACTTCCCGGATACCATGAGCCGCCTGGAAAGCGCTGCAATGATTGGGCGGGTGCGCGGGCATTTTGCTGAGTTGGGGTTCGGCCTGTGGGCACTTGAGCGCAAAGACACCGGGGCATTCATTGGTTTTACTGGCTTGTGCGTGGTGGGTTTTGAGGCGCATTTCACGCCTGCGGTCGAGATTGGCTGGCGTCTGGCGCGGGAGCATTGGGGCCTTGGTTACGCCAGTGAAGCGGCATGGACCGCTCTTGGCTGCGGTTTTGAGCGTCTTGGTCTAGACGAGATCGTCTCGTTTACCGCCAAAATCAACTTGCCTTCGCAGAAGGTCATGCAAGCCATTGGCATGCAGCGTGATCCGGCGGACGACTTCGATCACCCCAACCTGCCTAACGGCGATCCTCTGAAACCTCACGTACTGTACCGAATCTCGCGACAACAGTGGCTGCAAACCCTGCAAGGATGAACAAGGCTCGCGCTGACAAAATCTGTATCATTTACGTCTGGATAAAATCGGTCGCCGCCTGAAGGCGCAGCATTGTTTTGTGTGAGGAATTTGCGAATGAGCCAAGTGTTGGATGATCTGGTTGCGCTACTGGCCCTGGAACCGATTGAGGAAAACCTGTTTCGTGGGCGCAGCCAAGACCTTGGGTTCCGCCAGTTATTCGGTGGTCAAGTCCTTGGACAGTCGCTCTCTGCTGCAAGTCAGACGGTGGAAGATGAACGCCACGTGCATTCGCTGCACGGTTACTTCTTGCGCCCCGGCGACGCAACGTTGCCGGTGGTGTATCAAGTGGACCGGGTCCGCGACGGTGGTAGCTTCAGCACCCGTCGCGTCACGGCCATTCAGAAGGGCCAACCCATCTTTACCTGCAGCGCTTCGTTCCAATACGACGAGAAAGGTTTCGAGCATCAAACGCAAATGCCCCAAGTGGTCGGCCCGGAAAACCTGCCTTCGGAACTGGAGCTGGCCCAGCAACAAGCGGGCCTTATACCCGAACAATTGCGCGAAAAAATATTGTGTCCCAAGCCGATCGAGTTTCGACCGGTGACAGCAATCGATCCCTACGACCCGACGCCTACGGAAGCGGTGAAGTACGTCTGGTTCCGCGCCGACGGCAGCTTGCCCGACGTGGCGGCGCTGCATAAATACCTGATGGCCTACGCCTCGGATTTCAATCTGCTCACTACGGCCCTGCAACCCCACGGCAAGTCGGTGTTTCAGAAAGACATGCAGATCGCCAGCCTCGACCATTCGTTGTGGTTCCATGGCGACCTGCGCGCGGACGACTGGTTGTTGTACGCAATGGACAGCCCTTGGGCCGGTAATTCCCGCGGTTTCAGCCGTGGTAGCGTGTACAACCGCGCCGGGCAACTGGTGGCGTCGGTCTGCCAGGAAGGCTTGATTCGCCACCGGGAGGACTGGGCGTGAGTTTGCAGCAGGTCCGGCATTGGGTGTTCGACATGGACGGCACCCTGACCCTTGCCGTACACGATTTTCCAGCGATCAAGCGCGCGCTGGACATTCCCTTGCAAGAGGACATCCTCAGCCACCTGGCCGCGTTGCCAACTGCTGTATCCGCAGCCAAACATGCCTGGCTGCTAGAGCATGAACGCGAGTTGGCCCTGGCCTCACAACCTGCACCCGGCGCGGTAGAGCTTGTGCGAGAGTTGGCAGCGCGGGGTTATCGACTTGGCATTCTTACCCGCAATGCGCGGGAATTGGCCCATGTGACCCTTGAAGCCATCGGTCTGGCGGAGTGTTTCGCCGTTGACGATGTACTTGGCCGAGACGAGGCGCCGCCCAAACCTGATCCAGGCGGGCTGCTGAAACTGGCGCAACGCTGGAATGTCGAGCCGGCTAACATGGTCATGGTTGGCGATTACCGCTTCGACCTCGACTGCGGCCGCGCTGCCGGGACCCACACCGTATTGGTCAACCTGCCGGAAAACCCGTGGCCAGAACTGACCGATTGGTACGCGGTGGATTGCTTCGCACTGCGCGGGATGCTGACGGGTTAAGCACAGCACCTGTGGGAGCCAACTGGTTGGCGAGGCGGTGCAGCGTCAGGCACTCGGCCAACACCTTGGCTTTACCGAGGTCAGAGCTTCGGGAACAACGCAGCCTGACCTTCAGGCGAAGTGAACATCAAGTCGCCGTCATGGCCCACGCCGGGCACTTCGACCAGCTGTTGCTTCAGGCCTTCAGGATGACGCTGCTGCAGGTAATTGAAAAAGTTGTGTCCGCGAACCAGGCGATTTGCCCCTTGAGCCTCACCGGCGCAGGTTTTATCCAATGCCGGGTGATTGATATCGATGTCCAACTGTCCCAGCAGGTACGTGACGTCACGGCCAATATAGGTCGCTTCAAGCTGCTCGGTGGTTTGTTTTCCGGCATAGGTTGGCAGTTTGTTCATGCCGTACTTCCAGGTATCGAACCCTGGGCAGGTGGCTGCGCTGACCACTTCAGGTCGTTGTGCGCTGAAGTACGCGTAGGACGACGGATTGGCGATGACATAACGCACCTTGATACCGGCTTTTTCCAGCTCGGGACCGCCTTTACCGACCAGCACGTAACGCTGCACCACTTGAGCGCCGCCCGAATGCCCGGCAATCACGACTTCTTGCAGGTTCGGGAACAGTTTGCGGTCGCTCAGCTTCGCCAAAATTTCATCGATAACCGTGAACGAACTTACTGGCACCGGACCTGTGGCTGCACTGCCATCCATCCAGTCATTCTTGTGCCAGCGCAGAATCGTGTCCGGCAGGTGGTGGCTGACGATGTCTTTTTGATCGAGAAATTGAGGGGCGATCAGCAGGGTGGAACTGCGTAGCCCGGAGCGATAAGACGCCCGCTCAGCGCTGCGCAAATAAGTTTGAGCGTTGCGCAAGCGACCATGAATAATGATCACCGCTCGACGAGTGCCGGGCTGCACCTGTTTCCATTGCTTGCTTAGCCCCACCGTCGCCAGACTGCCGTTGATGGCCAGTCTTTCGGGGCTCAAGGCTTTAACCGCCTGATCCGCTGCATTCGCCGTAAGGCTCAGAAGGGTGCTCAACAACAGGACCAATAGCGGTTTTATCATGTGATTAAAGGCTCTTTGCGGAGAAGGTGTCGCACTGATTAAGTTGGCCTTGAGCGAAACCGGTCTTGAACCAGCGCACGCGCTGTGCCGAGGTGCCATGGGTGAAGGAATCGGGTACTACACGACCCTGACCTTGTTGCTGCAATCGGTCATCGCCAATGGCGTTGGCCGCATTCAGCGCATCTTCAATATCACCCGGCTCCAACCAATTCAAACGCTTTTGTGCGTTATAAGCCCAGACCCCCGCAAGACAGTCCGCTTGCAGTTCCTGACGCACCAGCAAACCATTGTCGCCCTCCATACGTTCACCACGTTGGCGGGCGGCTTGAATCTTCGCTGAAATACCTAGCAATGTCTGCACATGATGTCCAACTTCGTGCGCAATAACGTAAGCCTGGGCGAAATCGCCTGATGCTTTGAAGCGTTGGGACATCTCGCGGAAGAAATCCAGGTCCAGATAGACCTTTTGATCCTCTGGACAATAAAACGGCCCGCTGGCAGACGAAGCGAGTCCACACGCAGAACTCACGCGGCCACGAAACAATACCAGTGAAGGGTCTTTGTATTGGCGACCTGCCTGTTTGAAAATCGCCTGCCAGGTGTCTTCGGTATCACCGAGGATAGCCCTGACGAAATCCACTTGCGGGTCATTGGCCGCTGGCGTCTGTCGCTGTTGCGGCGCGACGGCGGTGGACTGGCCCATTTGGTTGGTTATCTCACCCAGGATTTGCATTGGGTCTTGTCCGGTCAACAAGCCGAAAGCGACCACGACAACGATGCCCACCAATCCTAGTCCCTTGCCGCCGCCCAAGCGCATTCCGCCACCCCCGCCGCCGCCGTCGGGAGCCTCCTCGACGTTATCGCTGCGTCTGCCTTTCTTCCATAGCATGGGGGGAACCCTCTTTTTTATCCTGCAAGGAGTGTCGTTGCTGTACACGCGGCTCGCCAGACCGGTCGTCTGGCAAGGAGAGGGTGAAACAAGCACAAGCGTCTTGGCGCGAATAGATAGAGGTGCGATCAGCGATTAAGTTCTGCGGACCAACAGCACGCCAGATTCCATATGCGGCGTGTAGGGAAATTGATCAAACAGCGCGCAGCGCTCGATGCGATGGCTATCGTGCAGTTGCGTGATGTTGGCGGCGAGGGTTTCCGGGTTGCATGAGATATACAAAATGCGTTCGAAGCGCCGAGCCAGTTCGCAGGTGTCAGGGTCCATGCCGGCGCGCGGGGGGTCAACGAAAATGCTTCCGAATTCGTAGCTTTTAAGGTCGATGCCCGCCAAGCGCCGGAAAGGGCGCACATCGTTCAAGGCTTCGGTCAGTTCCTCTGCAGACAACCGCACCAGTTTTACGTTGCTGACGCCATTGTCGTCCAGGTTGTTCAATGCAGCGGCGACAGAGGTTTTGCTAATCTCGGTTGCCAACACATTACGTACCCGGGTGGCCAACGGCAGGGTGAAATTGCCGTTGCCGCAATACAACTCCAGCAGGTCATCATCGCGCTGCCCGAGGGCGTCGTATGCCCAGTTGAGCATCTTCTGATTCACCGCGCCGTTGGGCTGAGTGAAGGACCCTTCCGGTTGTTGATAGGTGAAGGTGCGGCCAGCGACCTGCAGCTTCTCCACAGCGTAATCGCGGCCGATCACGATGCGTTTGCCTTTCGAGCGGCCTATCACGCTGACGTTGAGTTCCGCCGAGAGTTTTTCCGCCGCCACCTGCCAGACATCGTTCAGCGGACGATGATAGCACAGGGTAATGATCGCATCGCCTGCCAGTGTGGTTAGAAAATCCACCTGAAACAGTTTGAAATTCAGCGTCGCGCTGGCTTCCCAACGCGCCCGCAGCAGCGGCATCAAGTCGTTGATGCGCTGGCTGGCGATGGGGAAGTCGTCGATCAGGATCGGCGTGTGGTTATTCCCCGGCGCAAACATCGCATAGAAGCGCTGATTGTCTTCGCGCCACAAACGAAACTCGGCACGCAGGCGGTAATGCGCCTGCGGCGATTCGAACAATTGGGGCTCTGGCGCATCGAACGGCGCCAGTAATTCACGCAAGCGCGTAGCTTTGTCTGCGAGCTGTTGGCTATAGCTCGCGGGGTCGAATGGAACACTCATGCGTTAAACCAGCCCAACTTGATCACAAACAGAATTGAAAGTATCACCAGCGCCGGGTTCAGTTCCCGCGCTTTGCCGGACAGCAACTTGATCGCGGTCCAGGAAATAAACCCCAGGGCGATGCCGTTGG
>NZ_JAQGNX010000111.1 GCF_028293835.1 Pseudomonas sp. | reverse complement strand
ACTTGCCATGGTCAATGTGGGCGATGATGGAGAAATTGCGGATATGACTCAAATCACTCACGGATCAACACTCAAAAAGGTTGCAGGCAGACTGCCCGCCGAAAAATAGCCGGGAATTGTACCTGATGGAAGGCTGGGGCGTCACGTTCAGTAGCCAAGCAACGGCTTCTTACGCGCTGCGCGGGCACCTTCGCGGATGACGGGCACAAAAAAGGGCGGTAATCACCGCCCCCTTTCGATTTACAACGCAGACTACTCGGTCAGTTTGAACGTGATGAAGCTCGCACGGCCCTGGCGCAGGACGCGCATGGACACTGAATGGTTCATCGGCAAGTCTTTAGCGACCTCGGTGAAGTTCTTGGCCGTGGTGATCGGCTGATTATTCAAGTGAGTGATCACATCGCCCGGCTGCAACCCAATGCGAGACGCTGGACCATCTTCCACTTCCTTGATGACCACACCGCCCTTGAGGTCGAAGTTCTTCTTCTGCTCAGCGGTCAATTCAACCACCGAGACACCGAGACGATTGCTGCTGCGCTCGATGCCCTCTTCAGGAATGCCCATTTCCTGGCCCTCTTCCGGCAGCGCACCGACGGTGACGGTCAGGGTTTGACGCTTGCCGTCACGAATCACTTCCAGCTCAGCCTTGCTACCGTCCTTCATATTGCCGACCAAATGCGGCAAGTCGGCGGACATGACGATTGGCTGCCCATTGGCGCTGAGGATGACGTCACCCACTTGCACGCCACCTTTGGCCGCAGGACCGTTGTCGAGTACTTGAGCAACCAGCGCGCCGGCGGGTTTGTCCAGGCCAAACGACTCGGCCAGGTCTTTGTTGACCTCTTGGATCACCACGCCCAGCCAGCCGCGATTGACCTTGCCACCGGCTTTCAGCTGGTTGGCAACGTCCATGGCAACATCGATTGGAATGGCGAAAGACAAGCCCATGAACCCACCGGAACGGGTGAATATTTGTGAGTTGATCCCCACCACTTCGCCAGCCATGTTGAACAACGGGCCGCCGGAGTTACCCGGATTGATGGCCACGTCGGTCTGAATGAACGGCACATACGTGTCGTTAGGCAGGCTGCGACCTTTGGCGCTGACGATGCCTTTGGTCACCGAGTGATCAAAACCGAACGGCGAACCAATGGCCAATACCCACTCGCCGACCTTCAGCTTGTCGGAATCACCAATTTTGACTGTCGGCAGGTCCTTACCGTCAATTTTCAGTACCGCAACGTCGGTACGGGGATCGGTGCCGATCAGCTTGGCTTTCAGCTCACTGCGATCGGAAAGACGCACGATAATTTCGTCTGCGCCTTCGATCACGTGGTTGTTGGTCAACACATAACCGTCAGAGGAGGTAATGAAGCCCGAACCCAGTGACTGAACTTCGCGCTGGCGGTCACCACCCTTGGGATTGCGCTGGCCTTTTGGAAGGCTGTGCTCGAAAAACTCACGCAGTTGAGGCGGAAGGCCCTCCAGGTCCGGCATTTGCCCACTGGCGACGGAGCGATCAGGCATTTTTTGACGCGTGCTGATGTTTACAACGGCAGGTGAAGCTTGTTCGACCAGACCAGTAAAGTCAGGCAAAGCCTCTGCCTGAGCGATAGCCGCTTGACTCAACATCAGTACAGCGGCAACGAGTGACAAATAGGAATTCAAGCGTGGTATCAAGGTACGTCTCCCGTTCACAACGAGGATGGTTAAGCTGCCGGACCGACCGGTCCGAAAAAGCTGGCGTGCGTCGCAGTACAGTGCGCCGGCATTCCGTTTGCCAATGTTCCTGGCCCAGAAACGACCAAGGCCAAAGCAGTTAAGCAATGACCTATAAGAACAATCGAGTGTTTTTGCAAATCGGAAATTTCACAAAACATTTCAGCATCTCAACTGCGAAACAAACTCAAGCCGTGTCGCGAATCATACAACCGCAAATGAGAAAATCTCGTTGACGGCTGCGGCTCTACCGCCGCGCCGCATCAGCCGGCGGTCTGCTTAGGCTGCGTATCGGTACTGCGCATTGAAAGGGCGATTCGCTCAGCGGTGCCAATGGGGATTTCACCCACCACGGTGACCATCGCGTCGCCGGCAGCGGTGGTCACGCGTCGCGAAACTGCAGCCGTGGGGCCTAGTTGGGTCCGGATATCAGTCACGACGGCGCCGTTCAACGGTTCGATAAATACCGAGAATCGCGCCAGGCCGTCGTCATACATCAAACTCGTCAGGAGAACTTTCGAAACGGGGTCTTTACGCACCGAACTACTGCTCAGCTGGAACCCTTCAGGCACCCAGTCAGACCGCCATTTAGCGGGAACGGGTGGGGTGTCGCTTTTAATTTTTGCTGCTTGCACAGGCTTACAATCGGCCGTAGCGTCCAACATTTGATCGGTTGGAATGTCATGAGTATCCAATTCAGTAAACTGGAATCGCTCAAGCAATTGCCCTTTGTCATTTAATAATAACGACTTCAACGGCAGCGCTGTTTCGCCGTCCAAGTGTAATTCGACGCTATATCGATATTGGTCCCGTGGCGTTAGCGCAACAATAGTTGCGTTACGACCGGCGACGCGAGATTTTCCCACGATATTAATATCGTAGAAAGCTGAGAGTCTTTTAGGATCAAATGCTCGTGCCGGAGAATCGGGCTGATTGGTTATGCCTGAAACAAGCGTGCCGCTGACGCATTGGGTAAGTCCGTCAACGCGCAGCACCTCTTGCGCAGAACCGTCGAGCTGGAGCATATGCTCACGGACTTTGCCATCCACTACCCGATGCCAAATCCGATGGGTAGAAAAACTACCGTTACGCTCGTAAACAAAAGTGCCTTGAAAACTTTGCTGCTGCTCAGCCTGCGCAAGACGCCTGAGCATGTCTTGCGCGTCGTCGGCTTGCGCTGGAAGAACCAGCCATCCACCGAGCAGAAGCGGCAATAGAGGAATGGCGCGCATGGTCCTCCTTAGCCTTGGCGAAGCCTTAACGGCTTTCCAGGCTTGCAGCACGTGCGTAAGGCAGAGCGCTTTCAGTCCCTTTCAACGCAGCTTGCTGAGCATGCTGACGCAGATAGCCTGGAAGACGCTGATCATGCCAACCGGCTTGACCTTGCAATACACCGCTGGCCATAGGGCCTGGCGCTTGTTCCGAGCTCTCTTTGTATCCGGCCAGAACTGCCGGGCCTTTCACTTGCGGCACCGACAGGTTCGCCGGCTGTGGTGCTAGCTGTGCAAGCTGGGCACCTGCGATATCGTCCTGGTTGTACAAACGCACGCCCGCCAATACAGCGACGGTTACCGAAGCAGCAACGGCCAGACGACCCAAGCTACGCCAAGGACTGCGCGGCGCTTTGAGTGGACTTACTTCATCGGCAATCGCGGCAGAAACAGCAGCCGAAATATCCAGATGAGGCAACAACAAGTCCTTGTGCATTGCTGCACGAGCCACTTGATAACGCGACCACGTAGCACGTGTATCAGCGTCGTCAAAGGCATTCAATACTCGACGTATTTCCAGCTCGTCCGCTTCGTTGTCCATCACTGCGGACAGCGATTCCTGCAGGGCTTCACGACTCATGGCGGTTCCTCTCTTGGCTATCGCCGCTGTCTCAGGACTCCTGCAACAACGGCTGCAGGGCTTTGTCGATGGCTTCCCGAGCGCGGAAAATCCGAGATCGCACGGTACCCACCGGACACTGCATGACGCTCGCAATGTCCTCGTAACTCAGACCGTCGAATTCACGTAAAGTTAGGGCTGTACGTAAATCTTCTGGAAGTAACTGGATAGTTCGATGGACAGTGCCTTCGATTTCATCCCGTAACAATGCGCGCTCTGGTGACTCGATATCCTTGAGGCCATGATCGCCATCATAAAATTCCGCGTCTTCAGACCTTACATCGCTATCTGGCGGTCGCCGACCTCTCGATACCAAATAGTTTTTCGCCGTATTAATGGCGATGCGGTACAGCCAGGTATAAAAGGCGCTGTCGCCGCGAAAATTTCCCAATGCGCGGTAGGCTTTAATAAAGGCCTCTTGCGCAACATCCTGGGCTTCATGGGTGTCGTGCACAAATCGCACGATCAACCCGAGAATTTTGTGCTGGTATTTCAGCACGAGCAGATCAAACGCTCGCTTGTCGCCGCGCTGTACGCGCTCGACCAGCTGCTGATCCTCTTCCTGGGTTAGCATGAACACTCCTCGGTGGACCTGAAGGAGTGTTGCAGCCGCCCTTTAGCGGGCTTGCAAACATAGACTCGGGCTTTTCGCAAAAGTTCTCCCCTCCAAGCAAGTTTCCTGCGAGCGGTCATTAGCCCGCACGAAAAACGCAGCGCGAACATTGCCGGGCTGCGTGAATAATCTTGTCGTCGATAATTACGCGGCGCTGTTACTTCAGTCACTGCTGCTCCGCACGCAATCGACGCGTCCCTTTATAGGCAACCTGCTATTGAGCTCCGGGGGTGTAGGAAAGTTCCCGGATTTCCCTATCAGATGTACGAACCTTCCCACAACCTGGCTGGAAACATGATTCAGTCCAAAAATTGATGCGATCCGATTTCGGAAAAACCGTATGCACATCTATTCAGACTGGAGCACACTCCGGCCCCGCAGTGGCCACACAATGACATGAAAGCCCCGCTATTGTGCCGTTCCACCCCTCTATATACTAGTGGCCGCATTGGGCGGAGTTCAGACATGAGCCAACATTTTCAACATGACGTCCTAGTGATTGGTAGCGGAGCCGCTGGCCTGAGCCTCGCGCTGACGTTGCCCAGTCATTTAAGCATCGCGGTCCTGAGCAAGGGCGACCTGGCCAACGGCTCGACATTCTGGGCCCAGGGTGGTGTCGCGGCCGTCCTGGACGACGCAGATACCGTACAGTCCCATGTGGAAGACACCCTCAACGCCGGTGGCGGGTTGTGCAACGAAGACGCGGTACGCTTCACCGTCGAGCATAGCCGAGAAGCCATTCAGTGGCTGATTGACCAAGGCGTGCCGTTCACCCGAGATGATCAGCCCCACGTAGAAGACGGTGGATTCGAATTCCACCTGACCCGTGAGGGTGGCCACAGCCACCGCCGCATAATCCATGCCGCCGACGCCACCGGCGCCGCGATCTTCAAGACGTTGCTGGCCCAGGCCAAATTGCGTCCCAATATAGAACTGCTGGAACAGCGGGTCGCGGTGGACTTGATCACTGAGCGTCGCCTGGGTCTGGACGGTCAACGCTGCCTTGGCGCCTACGTGCTCAACCGTGCAAGTGGCGAAGTCGACACCTATGGCGCTCGCTTCACGGCCCTGGCATCGGGTGGCGCAGCAAAAGTCTACCTGTACACCAGCAATCCCGACGGTGCTTGTGGCGACGGTATTGCCATGGCCTGGCGTTCCGGCTGCCGTGTGGCAAATCTGGAGTTCAACCAGTTTCACCCCACTTGCCTGTATCACCCGCAAGCCAAGAGTTTTTTGGTGACTGAAGCCCTTCGCGGTGAAGGCGCTTTCCTTAAACTGCCGAACGGCGAACGCTTCATGCCGCGCTTCGATCCGCGAGCCGAACTGGCACCGCGTGACATCGTCGCCCGCGCCATTGACCACGAGATGAAACGCCTGGGCGTTGACTGCGTGTACCTGGACATCAGCCATAAGCCTGAAGCCTTCATCAAGACGCATTTTCCGACGATGTACGAGCGATGCCTTGAGTTCGGCATCGACATTACCCGGCAACCCATCCCGGTGGTGCCGGCAGCGCACTACACCTGCGGTGGCGTAATGGTCAATGAACAAGGCCGGACCGACGTGCCGGGCCTTTACGCCATTGGCGAAACCAGTTTTACCGGATTGCACGGCGCTAACCGGATGGCGAGTAATTCGCTGCTGGAGTGCTTTGTCTACGCGCGCTCCGCCGCAGCCGACATTCTCCATCATCTGCCGACCGTGCCCATGCCCGAGGCATTGCCCACCTGGGATGCCAGCCAGGTAACCGACTCCGACGAAGACGTGATCATTGCGCACAACTGGGACGAACTAAGGCGTTTCATGTGGGATTACGTGGGGATCGTGCGCACCAACAAGCGCTTGCAGCGTGCGCAGCATCGGGTGCGATTACTGCTGGATGAGATCGACGAGTTCTACAGCAACTATAAGGTCAGTCGCGACTTGATCGAACTGCGCAACCTGGCGCAAGTGGCCGAACTAATGATCAACTCAGCCATGGAGCGCAAAGAAAGCCGGGGATTGCACTACACGCTGGATTACCCGGACATGTTGCCCGAGGCACTGGACACTATTCTGGTGCCGCCCACCTACGTCGGCTGAATTTCAGACGCACGCGTAAGCGACGGTGCTCTTCCGGCGCCAGCGCGTCGCTCGGAATGCACAGACCACGCACCCGCCGACCGAACCGTCGCGGCTCGTTGACCACCCGAAAGCGCAGGACCACAACGAGCGGCAACGCGAGGCTGTCGCGGCGCAGTTGCACGGCTTGCCAACCGCCGCGATCACTCCACAACTGCCATCCGTCGACAGTGCGGCGCAGCCCGGTGAACGCCGCAGGGCTGCTCAGCACAATAAACTGTGGCAACGCCCAACACCCATGAACCAGACACGCAATAGCGCCGAGTACACGGACCCACCAGGACACATCAAGAAAAAATAACGAAAACAGCGCCAGCGCCTGGGCAACCCAGTACGCCGTCAGCAACAGCCGCGAAGCCTGCCAACGGCATTCGAACCGACTACTTTGGCTGGACACGGTCCAGAATCATCCGGACCATGCGCTGTAGCTCAGGGTCTTCAGACTCGGCGCGCTGCATGAACCAACCGAACATGTCCTGGTCTTCAGACGTCAGCAACCGACGATAAAGATCGCGGTCTTCAGCGTTCAGCGTGGAGTAAACCTCTTTTACAAATGGTACCAGCAGTACATCCAGCTCAAGCATGCCACGGCGGCTGTGCCAGTAGAGCCGGTTGAGTTCAACGTCATCGACCATGGAGCGCTCCTCAAATTAGGCGGCAAGTATACAGGCGCAGTTCCGCGCGGCGCACTGAGCTTTGGTCGCAGGAGTTTTCAATTGATCGGTGATCAAACCTGTACCCTTAGGCAAACTCGGCACTATCATGGTGCCCAGACTATTTATCCTGCGATGGCCCATGTCCGACTCCCCTTTCTTCTGCACGCTATCCCACGAGGGCATACTCGCCGTCCGCGGCCCTGACGCCAGTAAGTTTCTTCAGGGCCAACTGACGTGCAACCTCAATTACCTCAACGACACCACGGCAACCCTCGGCGCACGCTGCACGCAAAAGGGCCGCATGCAGTCGAGCTTTCGCATTCTGCTTGAACGTGATGGTTGCCTGCTGGCGATGGCGTCGGAGCTGATCGAGCCACAATTGGCCGACCTGAAGAAATACGCGGTGTTCTCCAAGTCCAAGCTGACCGACGAAAGCGCCCGCTGGGTGCGTTTTGGCTTTGATAACGGGGACGGCACGCTGGTTTCCCTGGGGCTGGATTTGCCGCAAGCCACGGATTCCGTGGCGCGTGCCAATGACCTGATCGCCATCCGTGTGTCGCCGGCTCGCGCCGAATTGTGGGTAGCGGCCGATCAGGCCGAGACCGTGCAGACGCGCATTGCAGCACAGCTGACCCAAGGCTCGCTGAACGATTGGCTGCTGGGCCAGATTCGGGCCGGTATCGGCCAGGTCACCGGGAATACCCGCGAAACCTTTATCCCGCAGATGCTGAATTTGCAGGCAGTAGGCGCCGTGAGCTTCAAAAAAGGCTGCTACACCGGCCAGGAAATCGTCGCGCGCATGCAGTACCTGGGCAAGCTCAAGCGTCGTTTGTACCGCCTGACGCTGGCAAACACTGAGCTTCCCGAACCCGGCACCGCTGTTTTTTCGCCGGTTCATGCCAGTGCAGTGGGCGAAGTGGTCATGGCTGCAACGGCAAGTAATGGCATAGAGTTACTGGCCGTGTTGCAGGCTGACGCAGCAGAGGACGGTAACATTCACCTGGGCAGTGCAGACGGCCCGGCCCTGGAGTTGGCAGAGCTGCCGTACACTCTGGACTCCAAGCTCGAAACTCAGCGTTAATCCGTATGCACTACCTGCTCGTTTCCGGGTCCAACCGCAACAACCCCGAGCCCTCGTCGAGTGTTCGGCAACATGAACCACGCTACGCCTATGAGATGTGACATGAACACGATGGCTGACACGGTGCAAAAGGATCTGATCCGGGCAATAAATAATGACGCGCTGTTTTTGCCAACCCTGCCGGAAGTTGCTTTGAAGATTCGTCTCGCCGCCGAAAACCAAGACATCAGCGTCAGCGAATTAAGCAAAGTGATCGCCAGCGATACCGCCTTGTCGGCGCGATTGATCAAAGTCGTTAACAGCCCGCTGATGCGCGGCAGTATCGAAGTGAGCGACCTGCATACCGCTATCACCCGATTGGGCATCAACTACAGCTGCAATTTGGCCATCGGATTGGTCGTTGAACAGATGTTCCATGCCAAGTCGGAGGTGGTTGAGCGCAAGATGCGTGAAATCTGGATAAAAAGCTTGCAGGTAGCGGGCATCAGCTACGTGTTGTGCCGCAAGCACACTCAACTTAAACCCGATCAGGCGACGTTGGCGGGGATGGTGCACCTGATCGGCGTATTACCAATCCTGACCTATGCCGAAGAGCATTTTGAACTGCTGTCAGATTCGGTCAGCCTTAACCATGTGATTGAGCGGATTCACCCGATCATTGGTGAGAGATTACTCACTGCCTGGGAATTTCCTGCGCCGCTGGCCAAAGTTCCGGGCCAGTTTCAGGACTTTGAGCGTCAGGCACCCCAGGCCGACTACGTGGATCTGGTACAAATCGCCATGCTGCACAGTTATCAAGGTACTCATCATGATTACGCCGAGATCGACATGAGAACCCTGCCCTCGTTTAAACGTCTGGGCCTTAGCTTTGAAGACGGCACGTTGGTCACCCAGATGAATGAAGCAATGAATATGCTTGTCTAGACCATTGCCCGGTCATCAAACAAACCTGCATCAGCCCTGACAAAAATGCACCCGCACCTTCAGCCCACGTTCAACCCCGTCATGGAGGCTGATCTGGGCCAGGTGCGCACGGCAGATTTCGCCGACAATAGCTAAACCGAGTCCCGAGCCTGAACCGTGCGGATAGCGACGGTAAAAGCGTTCAAACACGCGTTCACGGTCCGCTTCGGGAATACCGGCGCCGTCATCTTCCACCTCAAGCACACCTGGCGCACTGACCCGAAGGACGACATTGCCATTCGCCGGGGTATGCGCCAATGCGTTATCGACCAAATTACTCAGCAATTCGTTGAGCAAAATCGGATCGCCGCGCACCCACACCGGGGCATCGGCTTCCAGCGCCAAAGCGACCCCTCTGGCATGAGCCAGCGGCGCCATGGCCATGCCTAACTCACGGGCCAACTGGCTGAGATCGAGTAATTGCGCACCGCCTTCGGAAATCGCCCGGGCGCCGTTTTCGATGCGCGCCAACGACAACAATTGATTGGCCAGATGAGTCAGGCGATCAGTGCTCTGGGCCGCAGCCGCCAACGTAGTGCGCCAGTTCGCCGGATGGGTGTCGCGCAACCCCAGCTCGACACGCGCCTTGAGGGCGGCCAACGGGGTGCGCAACTCGTGGGCGGCGTCGGCGATGAACTGCGATTGGCGCTCGAACTGCACGCGCAGACGCTCGGTGAAGTGGTTGAGCGCGCCCACCAGCGGCCGCAACTCGCGCTGTACTTCGACCAATGGCAATGCGCGTAAATCGTCCGGCTGACGCTCTTCCACTGCGGTGCGCAAGCGCTCCAACGGGCGCAACGCCGCACTGACAGTGAACCAGACCAACACCAGTGCACCGCTGCCCAACATGCCCAGACGCCACAACGTATCGGCCATCAAGCTACGCGCCATGCGCACTCGTGCTTCTTCGGTTTCGGCAACACGAATTTCCACCATGCCGTTCATAGTTGGCTCGCTGACCGGCTTGAGCAAGCTGACCACGCGCACCTCCTGGCCTTGATAACGTCCATTGTAAAAACTCGCCAACGCCGGATAGTCGTCGGTGCGCAAGGTGCCGGGTGGGGGGGCCGGAAGATTTTCATAGCCCGAGACCAACTGCTTGTTGATGTCGTTGACCTGGTAATAAATTCGCCCGGCACTGTCATAGGCGAACGTGTCCAGGGCAACGTACGGCACATCGGCGCTGAGGCTGCCGTCGCGCTGGGAAACCCCAGCCGCGATGGTCCGCGCCGAGGCCAGCAATGTGCGGTCGTAGGCCGTATCGGCAGCTTCGCGGCCGTTCCAGTAAGCGCTTAAACCACTGGCCAACATTAATACCGTCAGCAACAAACCGAGATTCCACAGCAGCCGCCAACGCAGGCTGGTAGGGCCCGCGCGGGTTGCATCACGCATCACGGCTTTCCAGCAAATAACCGAGTCCGCGAAAGGTCACGATAGCGATCGGATGCCCGTCGAGCTTTTTGCGCAGGCGGTGCACATAGATTTCGATCGCGTCGGGACTGGCCTCCTCATCAAGGCCAAACACTTGCGCCGCCAACTGCTCTTTGCTCATTACCCGACCAGGCCGTGCAATCAACACCTCCAGCACCGCCTGCTCCCGAGAGGTCAAAGTCAGCAATTCGTCACCCAGGGCAAAACGCCGTGTATCCAGGTCGTAAACCAATGCCCCGCAGCGCTGCTGGCGCTCGCCACCCAATACGCTACGGCGCAATAATGCTTTGACCCGCGCCTCCAGTTCGGAAAGCTCGAAGGGCTTGGCCAAATAATCATCGGCGCCCAGATTGAGCCCATGCACGCGGTCTTTGACATCGCTGCGTGCGGTCAACATCAGCACCGGCAGGTTTTTGCCCCGGGCCCGTAAGCGCGCCAGGACTTCGAAGCCGTCCATGCGCGGCAGACCCACGTCGAGAATTGCAACCGCGTATTGTTCACTGCTCAAGGCCAGATCAGCGGCCACCCCATCGTGTAAGACGTCAACGGTCAAACCCTGACTTTTCAGGGACTGAGCCACGCTTTCGGCCAGTTGCAGATGGTCTTCGACGAGAAGAACCCGCATCGACTTCTCCAGTTTCTTAGGCTTATAAGCGGCGGAGTCTACAGCCGTGTTGGCCACTGTGAAGCACGAAAACAAATCAGCCATCACCAATGGGTCACTGAAAGGTTAGTGAAAGCTTCACCTTTTAGCATTCAGCAGCGGTAAGTCACCACTGCCGCGAAATTGAAAAACGCCCCGATGCGTTTTCTTATAAGAACAATAAATGGAGTACTTCATGACGCTGTCTTTGCAGCCTCTGGCCCCCTCGCCTGTTCGTTCCCAGCGCATAAACTCAACCGCCCTTGCCGGTGCAGCGGCACTGGCTGGTTTCAGCCCGATGAGCTTTGCTGACTTCGTCGAAGACAGCAGCGCCACCCTCGAAACCCGCAACATGTACTTCAATCGCGATTTCCGCGACGGCACGAGCGCCCAACAGTCCAAGCGCGACGAATGGGCTCAGGGCTTCGTGCTCAAGGTCGAATCCGGCTACACCGCCGGGACCGTCGGTTTTGGTCTGGACGCCATCGGTATGGTTGGACTCAAACTCGATTCCAGCCCCGATCGCACCGGCACCGGCCTGTTGCCGACCCATGACGACGGCCGCGCCGCCGACGAATACTCCAAGGGTGGGCTGACGGGCAAAGTCAAAGTCTCAGCCACTGAACTGAAAATCGGCACGCTGATACCTGAATTGCAAACCCTGCGGCCCAACGACGGACGCATCCTGCCGCAGTCCTTTGAGGGCGGCATGCTGACCTCAAAGGAATTCAAGAACCTGACCTTCACTGGCGGCCGCTTGCAAAAGGTCAAGGATCGCGACGATACCAGCAGTGAAGAGATTGCCCTGAACAACAAGAACAAACGCTTCACCGGCAACGTAGCCGGGAAGAATTTCGACATGGCCGGGTTCGATTACAAACTCACCGAGAAAATGGTAGCCAGCTACCACTTCGCCGAACTCGACGAGGTTTATCGCCAACACTTCGTCGGGCTGGTCGCCTCGCAGCCTTTTGGGCCGGGCACCTTCGGCACCGATTTACGCCTGGCGGTCAGCAACGACCAGGGCGCGGCACGGGGTGGCGACATTGATAACACCTCGCTCAATGGCATCGTCAGTTATGCCCTCAGCGGCCATAAGCTCAGCGCCGGTTACCAGCGCATGTCTGGAGACAGCGCTTTCCCGTATATCGATGGCAGCGACCCGTTCCTGATCAACTTCGTGCAAATCGGCGACTTCGCTGAAGCCAACGAACACTCGTGGCAAGCCCGTTATGACTTTGACTTCGCCAAGCTCGGCGTTCCCGGCTTGACCTTCATGAGCCGTTACATCAGCGGCGATAACGCCAGCGTGAACGGCCATAACGGTGAAGGCAAAGAATGGGAGCGCAACAGCGAAATCAAATACGTAGTACAGAGCGGCACTCTGAAAAACGTCGCGGTGCGCCTGCGTAATGCTACCTACCGCTCAAACTTTGCCCGGGACGCTGATGAAGTGCGCCTTCTGGTCAGCTATACGGTCGCGATCTGGTAAGCGCTTGCCAGCCATTTTCTAAAAACAACAACTCCCCTGGAGACTGCCCATGACTTTATCCTTGCGTCGCTTCGCCCTGGCCGCCAGCTGCCTGCTGGTGGCTACTCAACTGACCGCCGCCGAACCCAAGCGCCCGGAGTGTATCGCCCCAGCGTCACCGGGCGGCGGTTTTGACCTGACGTGCAAGCTGGTGCAAAGCGCACTGGTTAACGAAAAACTACTGAGCAAACCGATGCGCGTCACCTACATGCCAGGAGGCGTCGGCGCGGTGGCTTATAACGCGGTGGTCGCCCAGCGTCCGGCCGATGGCGGGACATTGGTGGCGTGGTCCAGCGGTTCGTTGCTGAACCTGGCGCAAGGTAAATTCGGCCGTTTCGATGAGAACGCGGTGCGCTGGCTGGCAGCGGTCGGCACCAGCTATGGGGCCATCGCGGTGAAAAGCGATTCGCCCTACAAAAATCTGAATGACCTGGTCGAGGCGCTGAAAAAAGACCCAAGCAAAGTCGTGATTGGTTCCGGCGGCACCGTCGGCAGTCAAGACTGGATGCAAACCGCATTGATTGCCAAAGCCGCCGGCATCAACCCGCGTGATTTGCGTTATGTCGCCCTGGAAGGCGGTGGTGAAATCGCAACGGCGTTGCTCGGCGGGCACATTCAAGTGGGCAGCACGGACATTTCCGACTCTATGCCACACATCCTCAGCGGCGACATGCGCCTACTTGCGGTGTTCTCCGAGAAGCGTCTCGATGAACCAGAGATGAAGGACATTCCTACCGCCAAAGAACAGGGTTACGACATTGTCTGGCCCGTGGTTCGCGGTTTCTACCTGGGGCCAAAGGTCAGCGACGAAGATTACGCCTGGTGGAAGGCCGCGTTCGACAAGTTGCTGGTGTCGGAAGACTTCGCCGCATTGCGTGATCAGCGCGAACTGTTTCCTTTCGCCATGACCGGTGCAGAACTGGACGTGTATGTGAAAAAACAAGTGGCTGACTACAAAGTCCTGGCCAAGGAATTTGGCCTGATTCAGTAACCGAGTCGTTTGCTATCAGCGGTCGCGCCCATCATGCGAAAGCGGCGCGACCCAGGAGTTTTCCATGCTCATACAACGAATTTTCGCCTCGGTGTTGCTGCTGGCGTGCATCGGCCTGGCGCTCATGGCCTGGCCGTATCAAGCGGCCTTTTCCTACGAACCGGTCGGACCTCGGGCGTTTCCACTGTTGATGCTCGGCCTGATGATGCTGGGCCTGCTGTACCTGCTGATCCGCCCGACGGCCATCGTCCATACCGACGAAGACCCACAACTGGACCGCCCGACTCTAATCAAGATCGGGCTGTGCACCTTGCTTCTGTTGGTATTCGCCGGACTGTTCGAACCGCTGGGTTTCATTCTCAGCAGCATCCTGATCGGTATCCCTATGGCCCGACTATACGGCGGGCGCTGGATGCCCAGCGTGGTGATCGTGACCTTGATGAGCGTCGGCCTTTACGTGTTGTTCGATAAAGCCATGGACGTTCCGTTACCACTAGGCCTGCTCGACGTTCTGGAGGATTAAACATGGATACTTTTGCCTATCTGGGCCAAGGTTTTGGCGTTGCGCTAACCCCTTACAATTTAATCACCGCCTTGTGTGGCACGCTGATCGGCACTGTCGTCGGGCTGCTTCCGGGTCTCGGTCCGATCAATGGTGTAGCGCTGCTTATTCCCATTGCGTTCGCCCTCGGCCTGCCGCCTGAGTCTGCTTTGATTTTGCTCGCGGCGGTGTACCTGGGCTGCGAATACGGCGGCCGGATCAGCTCGATCCTGCTGAACATTCCAGGTGAAGCCTCTACAGTGATGACCACCCTTGATGGTTACCCAATGGCTCGTCAAGGCTTGGCAGGTGTGGCGTTATCGCTGTCGGCGTGGAGTTCGTTCATCGGCGCATTTATCGCCACCTGCGGCATGGTGTTGTTCGCGCCACTGTTGGCGAAATGGGCGATTGCCTTCGGCCCGGCGGAATACTTCGTACTGATGGTGTTTGCGATTGTCTGCCTGGGCGGCATGGCCGGTGATCGTCCGCTGAAAACCTTCATCGCCGCGTTGATCGGCTTGTTTCTGTCCAGCGTCGGCATTGATGCCAACAGTGGCGTGTACCGTTTTACCGGCGATAACATTCACCTGACTGACGGTATTCAGTTCGTGGTGTTGGTGCTTGGCCTGTTTTCCATCAGTGAAATCTTGTTGCTGCTGGAGAAGACTCACCGGGGCCAGGAAGCGGTGAAAGCCACTGGCCGGATGATGTTCAACTTCAAAGAAGCCAGTTCGGTGTTCGTGGTGAATATTCGCTGCGGCTTGCTCGGGTTCATCATGGGCGTGCTGCCGGGGGCGGGCGCGACGCTGGCCAGTGCCGTGGCCTATATGACTGAGAAACGGCTGGCGGGCAAGACAGGCAAATTCGGCCAGGGTGACATGCGCGGCCTCGCCGCCCCTGAAACCGCTATCGGCGCTTCGGCCTGTGGTGCGCTAGTGCCGATGCTGACCTTGGGTGTTCCAGGCTCTGGCACCACGGCGGTGATGATCGGCGCACTGTCTCTGTACAACATCACCCCCGGCCCGCTGCTGTTTCAACAGCAACCGAACATTGTGTGGGGCCTTATTGCCTCGTTGTTCGTCGCCAACGTCATGTTGGTGATCCTCAACATCCCTATGATCCGCATTTTCACCCGCATCCTTGCCGTGCCGAACTGGGCGCTGGTGCCGGTGATCGCGATCATCACTGCGATTGGCGTCTATGCAGTGCACGCCACGACGTTCGATCTGTTCCTGATGGTCGGTATTGGCATCTTCGGTTACATCCTGCGCAAGCTGGATTTCCCGCTGTCGCCGGTGCTGCTGGGCTTCATTCTCGGAGGTTTGATGGAGCAGAACCTGCGTCGTGCGCTGTCCATTTCCAATGGTGCGCTGGAGATCCTCTGGTCCAGTCCGATCACTTTTGGCGTCTGGGTGCTGACCGCGATCATGCTGCTGATGCCAATCCTGCGCATCTGGCGTAAACGTTCCGTGCAACGTCGCGCCGTGGCAGATGCTTGATCGCTCGCTAAAAACCTGGTGGGGAACACCGCTGGTTGGCCTGCTGGGCGGTTACCTCGCCAGCCAGGTCGGTTGGCCGCTGCCGTGGATGGTCGGCTCGTTACTGGCGATCATAGTGGTGCGCTGCCTGACGCCTTGGCAACTGGGAGAAATCCCCGGCGGACGTAAAGTCGGCCAATGGATCATCGGAATCGGCATCGGTCTGCATTTCACCCCACTGGTGATAGAGCAGGTGATGTCGAACTTTGGCCTGATCTTCTTCGGCGCCTTGGTAACCAGTGTTTCCAGCGTGGTTGGCGTATGGTTGATGCGCCGCACCGGCGAAGACCGTGCAACCGCGTTTTTCTCCAGCATGCCAGGCGGCTCGGGGGAGATGGTTAACCTTGGCGCACGCAACGGGGCCATCCTCAGCAGCGTCGCCGCAGGCCAAAGTTTGCGGGTGTTGATGGTGGTGCTGTGTGTGCCCGCGCTGTTCAAGTACTTCATGGGCGACGGCGCGCCAGTGCTGACGCCGGTCGCAGTGGATTGGCGTTGGTTGCTGGTGCTGTTTCCGGCGGGCGGATTGCTAGCGTGGGCCTGGCAGCAGATGAAACAGCCCAATCCGTGGTTGTTTGGCCCCCTTCTGCTCAGCGCAGCCGTGAGCATCGGCATGGACTTGCACATTGGCTTGCCCCACGGCGGCAGTCAGGTTGGGCAATGGTTGATTGGTAGCGGATTGGGTTGCCACTTCAACCGTTCTTTCTTTCGACGTGCGCCGTCGTTCATTGGCAGAACCTTGCTCGCAACGGCTTTGACCATGCTGATCGCCGCCCTTGCCGCTGTGGGATTAAGCGCGCTGACCCATCTGGATCTGCGCTCCTTGACCCTGGGCATGATGCCCGGCGGCATCGCTGAAATGAGCCTGACGGCCGAGGTATTGCTGCTGTCGGTGCCCCTGGTGACGGCAATGCAGGTCATGCGCCTGCTGTTTGTGTTGTTTCTGGCTGAGCCGTTGTTTCGGTATTGGGATAAACGGCCGGTTTAAGACCGCGCAGCCTTATAAAAACAAAATCCTACAGCGTTACTTCCGGCAGCTTCCAATCAATCGGGCTCAACCCATTCTGCTGCAGGTACTTATTGGCCCGCCCAAAATGACCGTTACCCAAAAATCCTTTGTATGCCGACAGTGGCGACGGGTGCACTGAGGTTAATACCAAGTGCTTGGTGGCATCGATCAGCTTTTGTTTGCTTTGTGCGTGGGCGCCCCACAGCAGAAACACCAAATGCGGTTGATGTTCACTGACCGCCTCGATGACCTTATCGGTAAAATGCTGCCAGCCTTTTTTCGCATGTGAGGCAGCGTTGGCCCGCTCGACGGTCAGGGTGGTGTTAAGCAGCAACACGCCTTGATCAGCCCAGGATTGCAGATAACCGTGATTGGCAATGTCGATGTTCAGGTCACGCTTGAGCTCTTTGTAAATGTTGACCAGGGAAGGCGGTGTCGGCACCCCCGGCTGCACTGAAAAACACAAGCCATGGGCCTGACCGGGACCGTGATACGGGTCCTGACCAAGGATCACCACCTTGACCTTATCCAACGGCGTCGAATTCAGCGCGTTGAAAATCAGTGGTCCTGGCGGATAGATTTCTTTGCCGGCCGCGTGTTCCTGGCGTAAAAACCCGCGCAACTCATTCATGTACGGCTGCTCGAATTCGTCACGCAGCGCGTGCTTCCAGCCGGGTTCGAGTTTGATTCGGTCGTCGCTTGTCATGGCACACCTGCAGAAAACAATGCGCGGACACTAGAAAAGCCTGCCTCCGATGTCAAATCCGCTGAGCAGAAAGCGCCGGTTCCTGCGATTCTTTTCAAATCGCCGTTTGCAACTGCCCGCGCACCGGGGTATCACAGAGTCCATGGATAACCGCCCAGCCCCCCGAGAGGTCACGATGAATCTGCAATTTGAAGAACTCCCTGCCCAAGACGGCGCGCGTATTGGTATCGCCAGTCTGGATGCGGAAAAATCCCTGAATGCCTTGTCTCTGCCCATGATTAAAGCGCTGGCGGATCGTTTGGAAGCGTGGGCCAGCGATCCGCAGATCGTCTGTGTGCTGCTGCGCGGTAATGGTGGCAAAGCGTTCTGCGCAGGGGGTGACGTAATCGGCCTGGTACAAGCCTGTAGAGCGCATCCCGGCGAAGCCCCACCGCTGGCTGCCCATTTTTTCGCAGCGGAGTACCGCCTCGACTACCAACTGCATACCTACCCCAAACCGTTAATCTGCTGGGGCCATGGGTATGTGCTTGGCGGCGGCATGGGTTTGTTGCAGGGCGCGAATATTCGCATCGTGACCCCGAGCAGCCGCTTGGCGATGCCGGAAATCAGCATCGGTTTATTCCCGGACGTGGGTGCCAGTTGGTTCCTGTCGCGGCTGCCGGGGAAATTGGGCCTGTTTCTTGGCCTGACCGGATCCCATATCAATGCTCGGGATGCACTGGACCTGGACTTGGCTGATCGTTTTTTGCTGGATGAGCAGCAAGAAGAATTGGTCGAAGGCTTGTTGCAAATGAATTGGCAGGAACAAACCTCGGCGCAACTCAACAGCTTGCTCAAAGCGTTGCAACAGGAAGCCCTCGAGCAAATGCCTGAAGCGCAGTGGCTACCGCGTCGGCAACAGATCGATGAACTGCTGGACGTTGGCGACCTGGCCAGCGCCTGGCGCGCGATTACCCAGTTGCATCCGCAAAATGATCCTCTGCTTAGCCGCGCGGCGAAAAATCTGAGCGAGGGCTGCCCGCTGACGGCTCATCTGGTGTGGGAACAGATTCACCGTGCCCGGCATATGTCATTGGCGCAGGTATTCCAGATGGAATACACCCTCAGCCTGAACTGCTGCCGTCACCCGGAGTTCAGCGAAGGCGTTCGGGCGCGCTTGATCGATAAAGATCAAAAGCCCCACTGGCACTGGCAGGACGTGGCGACCGTTCCGGATGCGGTGATCGATGCGCATTTCGTCAAGGCCTGGGAAGGACGGCATCCATTGGCGGATCTGTCGGAGTATTAAAGCGAGGCCATGGAGTTGCGGGTCTTATGGTTCCGCAATCCAATGTTCAATTCACACTCTCCTCGGGCTGGCAAACAGCTCTGTAGGAGCCAACTCGTTGGCGAATCGATTGGCCGGACACAGAGAGTCGGGCCACTCGCCAACACGTTGATTGCGACAGAAATGATGTACTCACGAAGGGCTTCAAGGCCTGTCCCACGGACCGTGTCCGCCGCCCGCGCCGTAATGACCATCGTACTGACGCTCATAGTGCTGCGGTGGCCCCGGTTGGTAACCGGGGTTGCCGCGATAGCGCGGGTCCCACGCCTGCCCGGCCGGGTGGGAGTCCACGCTTGGCGGTGTGGACTCCATACGCGGTGGGGCCGTTTCGTAGCTGGGCCGAGGCGCGGCATAAATGGGGGTCGTCACAGAGCCGGGCTGACCGTGGTTATGCTCGGCACCATAGCCTTCGGCGTGAGCTGCGCTAGCTGCCAGCACTGTCAGTGAAAGGCTCATTAATAAGCGTTGCTTCATGGGGCCTCCTACTTATCGCCTACCGCCACCACCGCTACCGCCACCAGATCCACCGTGGCCTCCTCCACCTGAGCCACCGTGACCGCCTGGACTACCTCCGTGTCCGCCGCCGCCAGGCCGACCGCCAGAATAGCCGGGACGTGGTCCGCTCCAATTAGAACCTGGGCGTGGACCGGTGCCTGGATGATAACCGCCACCGGGTGCATAACCACGGCCAGGCCAAGGGCCATTACCGTAGCCGGGCCGGCCATAACCGGGACCAGGTCCGCGTGGATAATAGCCGGGACGCGAGCCGTAATAACGCGATTGGCCGACGACATAACCGGGGCCATAGTAACGATCGTAACCACCGGTGCCGTAGTAATAGCCTCCGTACACCGGCACGGGCGCCGTATATACATCGGAGTCGTAATAATCCGGTCCCGCGTAACAACCTGCTAGCGTCAAACCCAGCAAAGCAATAAGCAAAGTTTGTCGATACATGGCGGCCTCCCGGACCGCTATAGAGCTCAAACCAGCGACGCTGGTCGGCGTCGGTCAACTCTGACAGACAATAAATAAGACTGTAATAAGAGGTTTCGGTGCCGCCACATCCCGAGATATGTGTAACAAAATGCGCCCTCGCCCGGTGCGGACTTGCACCATCGTGAGGCACGCCACGCTAAGACAATGCGCCCGAGGATGCGCCAAGCCACGACCCATAAGGCTCGGCGCCACTTGGCACGGCTCTCGCTTGAGATTCTGTGTGCAGGAGTTAAAACAGGTTCGCGGCACCACAATTTGCAATAGCCGACTAGGGTTCCGGCTCGCTTCATGCGAGTGGCTGGTCCGAGAGTTGGCGACCTCCAGTAGAGGTTACACGGCGGGATAAAAGCCCGGGAGACAAGACACCAGTGGTGTCACGTGCCTCCTGCTCGCCTTTTTTCCTACTGGAGATCTCTACATGCAGCTCACCACCCGCAAGCCCCGCCTGTTTTCCTTGCTCGCTGCCGGCCTCGTCGCCGCATTGAGTCTCTCGGCCCAAGCCGCCCCGAAACAACACTTCAACGTCTGCTGGACGATTTATGCCGGTTGGATGCCGTGGGAGTATGCCGGCGCTCAAGGCATCGTCGACAAGTGGGCGAAGAAGTACGGCATCAAGATCGATGTCACTCAAATCAACGATTACGTCGAATCCATCAATCAATACACCGCCGGTCAGTTCGACGGCTGCACCATGACCAACATGGACGCCCTGACCATCCCGGCAGCAGGCGGCGTCGACAGCACTGCGCTGATCGTCAGCGACTTCTCCAACGGCAACGATGGCATCGTGATCAAGGGTGACGGCAAAAAAATCACCGACCTCAAGGGCATGAAGGTCAACCTGGTGGAGCTGTCGGTGTCCCATTACCTGCTGGCCCGGGCCCTGGACACCGTTGATCTCTCGGAAAAAGACCTGACCGTGGTCAATACCTCCGACGCCGACATCTCCGCCGCGTTCAATACCGACGAAGTGAAGGCGGTCACCACCTGGAACCCCATGTTATCGGACATCAAAGCCAGGCCGGGTGTGACTGAAGTGTTCGACTCCAGCAAAATCCCGGGCGAGATCATGGACATGATGGTGGTCAACAGCCAGACCCTCAAAGACAACCCGGCACTGGGCAAGGCACTGACCGGCGCCTGGTTCGAAGTGGTGGCGTTGATGAACGAAAAATCCGCTGCCAGCACCGCTGCGCTGGAGCACATGGCCAAAGCCTCGGGTACTGATCTGGCTGGTTTCCAATCGCAACTGGACACCACCAAATTGTTCGCTACGCCCAAAGAAGCCCTGGCGTTCGCCAACAGTTCTCAACTGCCGTTGACCATGCGCAAAGTGGCTGAATTTTCTTTCCAGCACGGGCTGCTGGGCCAAGGCGCCAAAGACACCGGCGCGGTGGGCATGTCGTTCGCCAACGGCGTTACCAGTGGCGACAAGGCCAATCTCAAGCTGCATTTCGATCCGAGCTACGTGCAGATGGCCGCCGACGGCAAGCTGTAATCGCGTCTTAGCCAAAGGTCATTGCCCATGCGTTTGATAAACCGCCGCCCGGATCGCGCCAGTCGACTGATTTTGGTGATCTTGCCGTTTGCCTTGCTGCTGTTCGCCTACTTCGTGGGTTCGGCAGCTCGGCTGACGGAAAACCCCAACGACAAGCTGTTGCCCAGCGCCGTACAGATGACGGAATCGGTCAAGCGCATGGCTTTCGTTGAAGACCCGCGTACCGGCGAGTATCTGTTGTGGCAAGACACCGGCTCCAGTCTGCGGCGTTTGGCCATCGGCTTGGGCATCAGTGCGTTGCTGGGGCTGTGCCTGGGCATCGCGGCGGGCATCGTGCCGATGTTCGGGACACCGCTATCGCCGCTGCTGACGGTGCTGTCCATGGTGCCGCCTCTGGCGATTCTGCCCATTCTGTTCATCGTATTTGGCTTGGGCGAGCTGTCGAAAGTCATGCTGATAGTGATTGGTATTACGCCGATTCTGGCTCGGGATCTGGAACAGCGCGCCCAAGAGATTCCTGTTGAGCTGTTGATCAAGGCGCAGACGTTAGGCGCCTCGACCTGGACTTTGATCCTGCGGGTCATCCTGCCGCAACTGCTGCCGCGTCTGTTGATTGCTCTGCGGCTGGTGCTGGGTTCAGCCTGGTTGTTCCTGATCGCCGCCGAAGCCATTGCCTCCACCGACGGCCTGGGTTACCGGATTTTCCTGGTGCGCCGGTATCTGGCAATGGACGTCATTTTGCCCTATGTGGTGTGGATCACCTTGCTGGCCTGGTTGATGGATTGGGGGCTTAAAGCGCTGACCCGACGTGCATTCCCTTGGTATGAAGGAGCGCGGGCATGAGCTTTATTTCGGTGAAGAACGTCTGGCAGGAATACGACCGGCAGCCGGTGCTGGAAGGGCTGAATCTAACGGTGGATGAAGGCGAGTTCTGCACCTTGGTCGGAGCTTCTGGCTGCGGTAAATCGACTTTCCTGCGTCTGCTGTTGGGCCAGGAGGTGCCGAGTCGCGGGCAGATTCACCTGGACGGCAAACCCTTGGTTGGCGAACCCAACGCCAGCCGTGGCGTGGTATTCCAGCGTTACTCGGTGTTCCCTCACCTGTCGGTGCTGAATAACGTTGCGCTGGGCCTTGAATTGCCCCGCTCGGCATTACTCGGCCGACTGTTCGGCAAGGCCAAACGCGAGGCTCGGGAACAGGCCGCCGTGTTGTTGCACAAGGTCGGTCTCGGGCACTCACTGGATAAATACCCGACGCAACTGTCAGGCGGCATGCAACAACGTCTGGCGATTGCTCAGGCGTTGATCATGCAGCCTCGAGTGTTGTTGCTGGACGAACCATTCGGCGCGCTGGATCCGGGCATCCGCAAGGACATGCACGGCCTGCTGCTGGAGCTGTGGCGCGAGACCCGACTGACTGTGTTCATGGTCACCCACGATTTGTCCGAAGGCTTCAATCTGGGCACACGCCTGCTGGTGTTCGACAAGGTTCGTCACGACCCTCAGGCGCCCAGCGCTTATGGCGCCCGCATTACCTACGACATCCCCTTGAACAGCGACCGCCGCGCTGCACGCGCCGCGATTGATTCGCTGCAAACGGTCTAAAGGAATTTACAGATGACTGACTCAACCACCCTGTTCCCGGTGTTCGCCGAAGAGCTTATTCCCGGCGGCGGCCACCGTTCATTCGTGCTCAAGCGCGGCCAACTGCTGCGCCTGTCCGACATCGAAGGCGGCGCCAACGTCAGCCTGACGTTGCTTAACGCCAACGAAAAAACCGAACGCCTGAACCTGCCCGACAGCCTCAAATGCCAACACACCGCCAAGCTCACCAACGGCCACTGTTTGTACTCGGACATGGGTCACGTGTTGGCCGCAATCACCGCTGACACCTGCGGTTGGAGCGACAGCATTGGCGGGATTTTATGCGCCGAAGAAGTCGCGGAAAAATACGGCCAGGGTCGCTATCAAGAACTGCGCAACGGTTTCTTCCGTAACGGCACCGACAATTTGCTGGTCGAGTTGGGCAAATGGGGGTTGGGTTTGTCCGACCTGCTGATGACCCTGAACCTGTTCAGCCGGGTCAATGTTGACGACAACGGCGCGCTGCGTTTCGTCCCTGGCAATTCCAATGCGGGTGACTACATCGAGCTGTACGCGCCCATGGACACGCTGGTGGTGATGACCGCGCTGCAACACCCCATGGACCCCGATCCGCACTATGCCCCCAGGCCGATACACCTAAGCTGGATGAACGCCGACGCCAGCGTCGCCGAGCACTGCCGCACCTCACGCCCGGAAAACGAGCGCGGCTTTATCAACACTGATCGCCTGTTCGCCTGAGGATCGTCACCATGAACATGACTTCATCCAAACACCCTGAAGCAGCGGCCTATAACGCGACTATTCCCGCAGGCGAGCCGTGGCTCAAGGAAGTCAAAGCCGGGCAGACCGTGCGTATCCTCGACCTCGACGGCAATCAAGCGGTAGATACACTGTTTTACAGTTCGGCCAACCCCCGTGAACGCTACGATGTGCAGCGCACCTTGCGTCGGCAAAACAATGTGTATTTGAGCGCTGGAAGCGTGCTGTACTCCAACCTCGGCAAGCCGATGCTGACCATCGTCGAAGACACCTGCGGCCGCCACGACACCCTCGGCGGCGCTTGCTCGCAAGAGAGCAACACCGTGCGTTACGCTTTGGAAAAACGCCACATGCACAGCTGCCGCGACAACTACCTGCGCGCGTGCGCCCACGATGGTCGCCTGAGCAAAAAAGACGTCGGGCCGAACATCAACTTCTTCATGAACGTACCGGTGACGGCTGACGGTGGGCTGACCTTTGAAGACGGTATTTCCGCACCCGGCAAGTACGTCGAACTGCGCGCCGAGATGGACGTGATTGTGCTGATCTCTAACTGCCCGCAATTGAACAACCCGTGCAATGCCTACAACCCGACGCCAGCGCAGTTGCTGATATGGAACTGACACTTTCGTTGTTGCGCCGCTGGTTATTGCGCCTGTGCCAAAGCCGTTCGGGGCAATGTTTGAGCCTCTGTCGGAGCTGCCGCAGGCTGCGATCGACCGGGGACCGGTCGCATTCGTCACACCGTTAAAGGTTGTTCCAACCTTATCGCAGCCTGCGGCAGCTCCTGCAAACGTCCTCGCTTACGCATAAAAGCGGACGCAGACAAATAGCACTCAGGTTTCGCCATCGGGGACGGCCCCGAGGCATTGTTCAATAGCGGGACGGCCCGCTTCCCAGTAAGAAACCGAACTGCCATCGGTTTCCGGGGTTTATGCCATGTTCGACACACTGCTGATTGCCAACCGTGGCGCCATTGCCTGCCGCATCCTGCGCACCCTGCGCGAGCTGAAGGTCAAGGGCGTGGCGGTGTATTCCGAAGCCGACGCCGCCAGCCTGCACATCCTTCAAGCCGACGAAGCCCATAGCCTCGGCGAAGGCGGCGCGGCCGGGACCTATCTGGCGGTGGATAAAATACTCGCCCTCGCCAAAGCCAGCGGCGCCAAAGCAATTCATCCGGGCTACGGCTTTCTCTCGGAAAACGCGGCCTTCGCCCAAGCGTGCGAAGACCACGGCATTGCCTTTGTCGGCCCAACCCCGGAACAGCTGCGGGTGTTCGGTCTCAAGCACACGGCACGCGCGCTGGCCAGGCAACACGGCGTACCCATGCTCGAAGGCACTGAGCTGCTGGACAGTCTTGACGATGC
Source organism: Pseudomonas sp. (assembly GCF_028293835.1). Lineage (GTDB taxonomy): Bacteria > Pseudomonadota > Gammaproteobacteria > Pseudomonadales > Pseudomonadaceae > Aquipseudomonas. Next base: position 17,155 of record NZ_JAQGNX010000111.1, on the reverse strand, counting down.
CCTCAGCGCGGCAGAACCCATCGGTTATCCGGTGATGCTCAAAAGCACGGCGGGCGGCGGCGGGATTGGCATGCGCGTGTGCCGCAACGCCGCAGAACTGAGCGAGTCGTTCGAGGCGGTGAAACGCTTGGGACAAAACAATTTCAGTAACGCCGGGGTGTTCATCGAGAAGTACATCCAGCGCGCCCGGCACCTGGAAGTTCAGGTTTTTGGCGACGGCCAGGGTGAAGTCATCGCCCTTGGCGTCCGCGACTGTTCAGTGCAGCGTCGCAATCAAAAAGTCCTCGAAGAAACCCCGGCGCCGAACCTGCCCGACGGCATGGCCGATGAGCTGTGCGCAGCAGCCATTCAACTGGCGAAAGCGGTGAACTACCGCAGCGCCGGGACCGTGGAATTTGTATTCGACAGCGAAGATCAGCGCTTCTATTTCCTTGAAGTGAACACTCGGTTGCAGGTTGAACACGGCGTGACCGAACAGGTGTGGGGCGTTGATCTGGTAAGTTGGATGGTGCAACTGGCCGCCGGAGATTTACCGCCGTTGCTTGAATTAAGGGCCGGGTTACAGGCTAACGGCCATGCGATTCAGGCGCGTCTATATGCCGAAGACCCGGGCCGGGATTTTCAGCCCTGCCCTGGCTTGCTGACCGCCGTGAGTTTTCCGGCGGCTGATGGCAAAAGCTTGCGCATTGATACCTGGGTTGAAGCCGGTTGCGAGATTCCACCGTTCTTCGATCCGATGATCGCCAAGCTGATCAGCTGGGCGCCGACCCGTGATCAGGCCAGCGCTGGGCTTGTGCAAGCGTTGGCTGACAGCCGTTTATATGGCGTCGAAACCAACCGTGATTATTTGCGGCAGATTTTAGTCGACGCACCGTTCGCCAGCGGCCAACCGTGGACCCGTTGCCTGGAAGGGTTGGTGTACCGCGCCGACACGTTTGAAGTGCTGAGTGGCGGCACCCAAACCAGCGTGCAGGATTATCCGGGACGCCTGGGTTATTGGGCGGTTGGCGTGCCGCCGTCGGGGCCGATGGACAGTCGGGCGTTGCGCATCGGCAATCGCCTGTTGGGAAATGCCGAAGGCACCGCCGCGCTGGAAATCACCATGAGCGGCCCACTGCTGCGCTTCAACACCGACGCGGTGGTGGCAATTACCGGCGCAGTGATTCCGGTGACACTGAATGGCCAACCGCAGGCGCTAAACACAGCGTTCATGGTGCCCGCTGGTGCAACCCTGGCGCTGGGTACGATTGCCGGTGCCGGGGCGAGAAGTTACCTGTGTGTGCGCGGCGGTTTGGACCTGCCGGATTATTTGGGCAGCAAAAGCACCTTCACCCTCGGTCAATTCGGCGGCCATGGCGGCCGCGCTTTGCGTGCTGGCGACGTGTTGCATATCGCGCCATTGAGTGACCGCCGCGTGGGGTTGAGTGTGCCTGATGAGCAGCTTCATGACTTGCTCGATGTACGTCAGATTCGGGTGATATACGGTCCACATGCGGCGCCGGAATATTTCACCGAGCGCTACATGCAGACGTTTTTCTCGACGCCCTGGGAAGTGCATTTCAACTCCAGCCGCACCGGCGTACGCTTGATCGGACCCAAGCCGGAATGGGTCCGCGCTGATGGCGGCGAAGCCGGGCTGCACCCATCGAACATTCACGACAACCCGTATGCGATTGGCGCCGTGGATTTCACCGGCGACATGCCGGTGATCCTCGGCCCCGATGGCCCAAGCCTTGGTGGTTTTGTGTGCCCGGTGACCATTATCGAGGCCGACCTTTGGCAGTTGGGACAGCTCAAGGCTGGGGATAAAGTACAGTTTCATCCGGTGGACCTGGCAACCGCCAGAGCCTTGGCCACCGCCGGAACACGTTCGCTCCTACAGGGGGAACGCAAATCCCAGGACAACATCGATCCCTGTAGGAACCAACTTCTTGGCGAAGCAGGCGACGCGGTGTCTGAGCTGGCACCGTCGCGGGCGAGCCCGCTCCTACACAGTCCGGTCGTATTGGACATCGGTGTGGACGACACCCGTCTGGTGGCCCGCCTTTCCGGCGATACCCATTTGCTGCTGGAGATCGGCGCACCGGAACTGGACCTGGTGCTGCGCTTCCGTGGGCATGCCTTGATGCAGGCGCTAGAGGCCAGGGCCTTGCACGGTGTGATTGACCTGACGCCGGGCATCCGTTCCCTGCAAGTGCACTATCACCCGGAGCAACTGCCCCTCGTCGATCTGCTAGGCATTGTCACCGAGCACTGGGAAATCGTCTGCGCCAGCAGAAACTTGCAGGTGCCTTCACGCATCGTCCATTTGCCATTGTCCTGGGATGACCCCGCGTGTCAGTTGGCCATAGAAAAATACATGACCACCGTGCGCAAAGACGCGCCGTGGTGCCCGAGCAACCTGGAGTTCATCCGTCGCATCAATGACCTGCCCAACCTCGACGAGGTACAGCGAACAGTGTTCGACGCCAGCTACCTGGTCATGGGTCTTGGCGACGTGTACCTCGGCGCCCCCGTCGCCACCCCGCTCGACCCGCGTCATCGGCTGGTCACCACCAAATACAACCCCGCACGTACCTGGACCGCCGAGAACTCCGTCGGCATCGGCGGCGCCTACATGTGCGTGTACGGCATGGAAGGCCCCGGCGGTTATCAATTCGTCGGGCGCACCTTGCAAATGTGGAACCGCTACCGAGAAGTGGCGGCCTTTGATGGTAAGCCATGGCTGTTGCGCTTCTTCGATCAAATCCGCTTCTACCCGGTCGGTGCTGAAGAACTGCTGCGCATCCGCCGAGATTTCCCCCTCGGTCGATATTCGCTGAATATCGAACACAGCAACCTGAACCTGGCGGATTACCAAGGGTTTCTGACCCGAGAAGCTGAAGGCATCGCCGCCTTCAGAGCCCAGCAACAGGGCGCGTTCAACGCCGAACGCGAGCGCTGGATCGCCAGCGGCCAGGCCAATTTCGAAAGCGATGAAGGCGCTGCTCCGGCCCCCGACGACATCCCCCTTGAAGCCGGCGAACACGGCATCGACAGCCACATCGCCGGCAACCTCTGGCAAGTGCAAGTGGAAGTCGGCCAGCGGGTTGAAGTCGGCGATGCGCTGGTGATTCTGGAGTCGATGAAGATGGAAATACCCCTGCTGGCGACGTTGGCCGGCACCGTCAGCGAAGTGCGCGTACAACCCGGATCTGCGGTACGTGCCGGGCAACGGGTCGTGGTTCTGAAAGCTGACTGAACTTCTCACATTTTAGGCAGAATTTTCCATGACTAATGCATCGCAACTGACTGACTTACGCCTCGACAACGTCCGTGCTGCCTATCAAGGCAACGCTATCACCCCGAGGCAACTGGTCCTCGCCCTGCGGGAAAAAGCCGCGGCGCTGAACCCGAGTTATCACCTGTTCATCTACCTGCTGAGCGTGGCCGAAATCGAACCGTACCTGGCCGCGTTGGAAGGCCGCGAACTCAAAGACTTGCCACTGTACGGCGTGCCCTTCGCGATCAAGGACAACATCGATCTGGCCGGTATTCCGACCACCGCCGCCTGCCCCGCATTTGCCTATACCCCCGAACGCTCGGCGACCGTCGTCGAGCAACTGATCGCCCTCGGCGCGATCCCCATGGGCAAGACCAACCTCGACCAGTTCGCCACCGGTTTGAACGGCGGTCGCTCGCCCTACGGCGCTTGCCCGAACAGTGTGCTGATGGAATATCCGTCAGGCGGCTCCAGCGCCGGTTCGTCGCTGGCCGTAGCGTTGGGCGTCGCCAGCTTCTCCCTGGGCACCGACACCGCCGGTTCGGGCCGGGTACCCGCAGCGCTGAACAACCTGTTGGGCCTGAAAGCCAGCAAAGGCTTGATCTCCACCGGCGGCGTCGTTCCGGCCTGTCGCACGCTGGATTGCGTCAGCACCTTCACCGCTACTGCCCGGGAAGCCAGTCAATTACTTGGCCTGATTGCCCGCCTCGATCCCCGTGATGCCTACAGCCGCAGCAACCCGATGTGGAATGACGCGTCGGCCTTCGGCGCGCCACGTCCGTTTAAATTTGGCGTGCCTCGCTCGCAGGATCTGGAATTCTTTGGCTGCAAAGAAAGCCCTCAGCTGTTCGACGACGCGATCAAGCACATGGTCGCCATCGGTGGCGAAGCCGTTATCCTCGACCTGTCACCCTTCCTCGAAGCCGCCAGCTTGTTGTACGACGGCCCGTGGGTGGCGGAGCGCTACAGCGTCGCGGGGGAGTTGATGGAAACCACGCCAGAAGCCGTGTTGCCGGTCATTCGTGCGGTATTGGCCAAAGCGCCCGCCGTGGACGGCGTACAAACATTCCGTGCGCAATACCGTCTGCAAGAACTCAAAGCGCTGTGCGACGCAGCCCTGAAAAACCTCGACTGTGTGCTGACCCCTTCGATTCCGCGCCCCGTCACCCGGGCCGAACTGGAGGCCGAACCGGTGCTGCGCAACTCAGAACTGGGTTACTACACCAACTTCGTCAATCTGCTGGATTACGCCGCCGTCGCCGTGCCCAGCGCCTTTATGAGCAACAGTTTGCCGTGGGGGGTTACGTTGTTTGGGCGCGTGTTCACCGACCACTATTTGCTCAGCCTCGCCGACGCCCTGCAACGCCAGACCCATTTGCCGTTGATCGGCAATAATTCACTGAGCCTGTCGGCTCCGGCAACCACTGCACGAAACGACATGTCTCGGCTGGTGGTGTGCGGCGCGCACTTGGACGGTTTGGCCCTCAACTGGCAGCTCAAACAACGCGGCGCTCGTTTGCTGCAAGTCACCCAGAGCTCAGCGGACTATCAACTTTATGCGTTGGCCGGTGGCCCCCCGTTTCGGCCGGGCATGCTCCGGGTTGAACAGGGTGGTGTCGCCATCGCGGTGGAAGTATGGGAACTGCCAAGCACAGAATTGGGCTCGTTCCTCACCGGCATTCCCGCACCGCTCGGGCTTGGCAAAGTTCAACTGGCGGATGGACGTTGGGAAAGCGGTTTTATCTGCGAACCTTATGGCCTCGAAGGCGCCATAGATATCAGCCACTTAGGCGGATGGCGCGCTTATATGCAGACCAAAAGCTGACGCCTGTTAAAAGCGCAACTTATTGAATACACACGTTTTAACTGTAGGAGCGCGCTTGCCCGCGATGGATCGCGGAACGGCCCCAAAACGCGCCGGTCGTTGCATAGATAGATACCGATTCTGCCAAGGGTAATCGCGGCACAGTAAGCCTCCCCCGCCGTGATCAAGAACCCACATGAATGAAGATTGGAACACCAACGACCGGAGGGCCTTAACAGGCACAGCAACGGGTATAACACTCGAACACCCCGCCGTCACCGCACGGCCCGAAAGCATCCATGAGCGCACGGATACGTTGGCATCATCTGGCGCTTTCTCCCAGTCACCCTTCTATCACACGCCGTATACCGACACGCCGCCCCTGCAAGCAGCACCTGACGCTGTGCCACTACTCAACAGCCAGCGATTGATGGCGCTGAGAAAAAGTCCTGCAGCCAAGCTGTTGGCCGGCTCGCTGCTGAGTCTGCAAACCTGGCAAATGGACCTGGATTGCCCGCCGTCACTGCGCGATTACATCAAGCAACAGCTTGGCCGCTTTCTATTCGACAACCGGCTAGTCGATAGCGCCGGCAAAGGCTTGTCCCCCGACCAGCTGTACATTCATTTCCTCACCGACAAAGACCCGGCTATTCAGGTCGACGGCCATGAGCATTACGCGCTGCAGCTGTCCTTGAGCGACTTAGCCATGGCGTCGTTCGACACCGGCAGCTACCTTGCACTCATCAAGTGTGCCGAGCCTGATCGTCCCCTCCACGTATCGAACCCATTACTCACCACCCAATCAGTGATCGAGTTCATCAACGCGTCGCGCTGGGAGCAGGATTACAGCACGCTGCTAGAAGCGTTCTGGGCCAGGCATGAAGCCACCTATTGCGTGCTCGCCAGACTTTCCTTTGTCGAGGGGTTGGCCCGGCAATATAAAAAAACGAAAATCACCCTGGAGGGCTACACCCTTGCCCTCGATATGCTGGGGCTTGATCGTTTCCCCACCACGCTAAGCAGTCTCCAACATCCCATCAACGGCGAACGAACAGCGATCAGTTTGCTATCGATAAATGGCCAGACTGTGCCCGGTATTTTCCAGCTGAAATCCAAACTAACCTCGCACTGCTTCATCCATACCCTCGGTGATGCGCCCACCACCATTGAATACATCAGCCACGATCAACACGGCGATCCACACAAATGGCTGCACGCCCTGAACGCCTGTTCCTGGCTCGGGCTGTTGGCAGACGGTATGCCGTCGTTGGAAGCAGCCGATGTCAGCCCGTATGCGGTTGATGGCGATTTGTTTGCGGCGCTTACGGCCGCGCAGAAAACCTTTGCGCTGGCGCTGTTTACGGCACAACCGTTCGAGGCGCATTCGGCAGAACATGAAGTGGACGACGCGATTATTTTCAAGCCCATCGAACGGGGCATGGCCATGGTCAGCGCCCTCGATCTGTGGCAACCGCAGCCTGACGTTGCGAAACGACTACCTGACCATAAAAAAATAGCCCAGCGACTAATGCGCAGTGCGCTGGTTAAAAACCATCAGTTGGACAGCTCACCCGACACAGTGTTTATCCGCTACCTGCGCGGCACGTCGACCACGCCGCTGGGAAGCGCGCACTCGCCGGTGACCTACGTGCACACGCCTGATGAAACTCCAATCAGCCTGACCGATGCGTTACTTAGCAATTACCGAGTCGACGGTCCGGTAGGTTATCTCGATAACGGCGGCCGTAACGTGGTGTATTCAGACCCGACAGCCCAAGGCGTGTTTATTGCAAACGCCGAGCTGGCCGTCTCCGCGCAAGGGATAGAAAGCCTCATCAAACGCATTGATTTCCTGTCCGTGATAACACGACGTTTCAATGAATTTTGGGACAGACATTCGGCTGCCATCGATCAGTCACTCAATGCCACATTCAACGCCCAGGCAGTAATCGCCCTGAAGATGGGCCATATATCCCGCTCAGGATTCGACATGCTGGTACGGGCACTCGCCTCAACCGAATCCCGGCCTGCGCCTGTAACCTGTCAAACCTTGGGTTTTTACCTGCAGCCGTCGTTGACTGAAGGCGAACACTGCGAAGTTTGCGCGGGGTTATTGGTCTTCACCGATGCGACGACGGCCCTTATCGTGTTGTACCAGGCTGGCCAGGTTCAGGCGCTGGTGGAGTTCACCGACAGCGACGACCTTGACCGGCATATCGAACAATCAGCGGCTGATAAGCAGTGGCGAACGACGTTGTTGAATTACGTTCCCGTCAGCCAGCATGCCAAGCTTATTTATGTCCTTGAGGTGTGGGCCGGGCAACGAATCCCCGACCCACCAGGGTCTTTGCTGACACCATGGACCGATGTGATTTATGCCGAACACTTGCACAAAGCCAAATCAAAAACCTTATGTGGACAAGTGCTGACGTCGTCACCGTTCGCCTTTATCCGGCAAACCCTGGCGCGCAATCATCTGGCGAATGCGACTGAACGCGTCGTCACCTCCAGGGAGGTCGCCCTGCGCTATTGGACCCAACAGCTCAACCATCTGCAGCTACTGCTCGCGCCCATGTCGCTGCTGCTGACGCCGGCCATGGTGGCTTCGATAGCGGTGCATACCGGCTCTGTGTATCTGGGTATCGAAAAAGCGCTACTGCCGGGTAATCGGGACACGGAAAAGGTCCAGGCGCTGCTCAACGCGCTGTCCTTGGGACTGTTGCAACTTGCGCCTTTTTCCCCTCGATTGTTGCGTGTATTCGATACCCTGACGCGTCACACAAAATCGGTCAACGCGGCCGTGGCGGTGGCGTCTGTGCCTTTGCGAAGTTTCAACTTCCTGCTCAGACGCTGCATCAATCCGCGCACAACATGGCTGCAGCTATTCTTCGGCACCACTCGGCTGGTGAAAACCTGGAAGATTCCGGGCAACGGTCCCTTGGGCACAACGGTGGTCCAGGCTTGGAAACTCGATCGCCAGTTCCTGCTGTGGACGTCAGACCAGGGGCAGGCCAGAACACTGGTGGTCAGTACCCATGGCTATTATTTGCCGTGGACGAAAACCACAGCCATTCCCAATGGCACTGAACTGCGCACCTATGCGCCCCATGGCTATCAGCTCGTCGATCCGTCGCTGCACAGGGTTGTGGGGCAAAACGTCGAGGCATTTTCAGTGTTGAACCCTGCGGGCAATCGCCTTGCTTCCAACACGATGCCGCCATTCGCTGTCACTGACACTCTTCTGGCGGGCACGTCATTAGCCGGCAGAATCAAAAATTACAGCGTCGCGAAGTTTCAAGGGGCATCCGGCGAGAGTTATAAAGACATATGCCACGTAGTCAGTAATTCAAACCTGTCGCCTTGGCGTGTTGCGCAAATACCCCCAGTACCCATGGATGTACTGACGGTCAGAAGTCGCTTCGGGATGATGGCCCCAACACTGCAAGACGTGTTCAAGACACTGTCGGAGCATGGCATTCATTACGACAGGATTTTGTTGCTGCACTGCCGCTGCGCGGCTATTAGCGCGGCGTTGCGCCTGTCACCGGTGTACACCGCGCCGTTTAACGGCTCCCCGCCCAGCCCTGGCCCATGAAACGCGATAGCCTTAGGGGTGGCGACACGCTAGCATGCCGCCCCCACTCGAATTTGTTCGCCTCCGGATGTGTCATGTCTCTTCGCTCCGCATTCATTTCACAACGGTCATTGATCCTGACGTTGGTGGTCCTGCTGGGGAGCGGCTTTCTTGCCACATCATTGCTCAGTTACTACGCATCGCGGGCGTCGATCCGCGACAACATCGTCAATACCGAACTGCCGCTGACCTCTGACACGGTGTATTCGGAAATCCAGAAGGATCTGGTCAGACCTATTCTGATTTCCTCGATGATGGCTCGCGATACCTTTATGCGCGACTGGGTCGTAGCCGGCGAACACGACCCTGAGCAAATGACCCGTTACCTCAACGAGGTTATGAACCACTACGGCGCCTACACCGCATTTTTCGTGTCAAACACTAGCCTCAAGTATTACCAGGCCAAAGGCGTGCTCAAGCAGATCGACCCGGAAGAACCGCGGGATGTCTGGTACTACCGGGTGCGTGACATGACCACGCCGTATGAGATTAACGTCGATCCGGACATGGCCAACAAAGACAACCTGACCTTCTTCATCAATTACAAAGTATTCGACTACAACGACAACTTTATAGGCGCGACCGGGGTTGGCCTGACGGTGGATGCAGTGATCAAACTGATTGACCGCTACCAGCAGCGCTACCAACGCAGCGTGTACTTTGTCGATGCCTTTGGCAGGATTGTGCTGACAGGCGCTGACGGTGGTCCACAAGGCGCCACTATCGGTCAACAACTCAGCAGCGTGCCGAGCTTGAATGAACTGCAAAAAAAGCTGCCCAAGCCTCAAAGCGGCAGCTATGAGTATGAAGCGCAGGGCCAGGGTCATTTTCTCAACGTACGTTTTATTCCAGAGCTGAATTGGTATTTGTACGTCGACAAACAGGAAGCCGGGGCGATGAGCGACATTCGCCGCTCGCTGTACCTGAACTTGCTCATCTGCCTATTGGTCACGCTGGTGGTGGTGTTCTTGCTGCAGCGAGTGCTCAATCGCTATCAGCGTAAAATCGACATCCACGCGACACTCGACAGCCTCACCCGGTTGCCCAATCGACGCGGCTTCGACCTGTTGGCACTCAAGGCGATGCAAGAGGCCCGCCGGGAAAGCAAACCATTGGCCGCGTTACTGTTGGATCTCGACCACTTCAAACAACTCAATGACAGCCATGGTCATTTGGCTGGCGATGAGGTGTTGGCGGGTTTTGCCGACGACCTGAAGAGCTGCCTGCGTCAGTCGGATATCATTTGTCGTTGGGGCGGCGAAGAGTTCATCATTCTGCTCAAGAACACCGACAGCGTCACGGCTCATACAGTCGCGGAGAAAATTCGCAAATTGGCCGAGCAGCACCCCTACCGGTTTGACGGTACGTCACTGCACATTACTGTCAGTCTTGGCCTGACCCAATGGCAAGCGAACGACACTCTGCACAGCTTGATCTCTCGAGCCGACCGCGCGCTGTACCGCGCCAAGCAGGCCGGTCGCAACCAGATATGCAGCGAGGCGGCGCACTCCCATGCCGAATGAACATGACAGGCTCGACACTTCGATCTGCCCGGTCTGCGGCCTGAGTAATAGCTGCACCCTGGCCGACCCGCGAACCGCCGCGCAACCTTGCTGGTGTTTTTCGGTAGAAATCGATCCGGCACTACTCGACGCCCTTGCGCCAGCAGTGCGTAACCAGGCGTGTCTTTGCCCACGCTGCGCACAGGTCGAAAACGACGCTTGTGCAAAAACCAGCCGATAGACCGCCATGCGCCTGGACCGCTTCCTCAGTAACCTGCCGCGCTTCAGCCGCAAAGACGTGCGCTTTGCGCTGGCAGGCAAGCGAATCAAGGTTGACGGCCAAACCGTGAGCGACCCTCTGCATGAGGTGCGGGAGTTCAGCCGCGTGGAATGCGACGACGAGGTGTTGCAGCTCGGCAAGCCCGCGCGCTACTTCATGCTGAACAAGCCGACCGGATGCGTCAGCGCGACCATCGACCCGCAGCACCCGACGGTGCTCGACCTGCTGAACGAGCCAGACAAGCACGACTTGCACATCGCCGGCCGGCTCGACTTCAACACCACGGGTTTGATGTTGATCACCAATGATGGCGTGTGGTCCCGACGCCTGACTCAACCGCAGACCAAAATCGCGAAAACTTATTACGTCGAAACCGAAAGCGTGATCGGCCCGGAGTACGTTGAGAAGTTCGCCGAGGGTTTTTATTTTGCGTTTGAAGACCTGACCACTCAGCCTGCAGAACTGACCGTGCTGGGTCCAAGAAGTGCGCGCTTGAGCATCGTCGAAGGCCGTTACCATCAGGTCAAACGCATGTTTGGCCATTTCGACAACAAAGTTCTGCGCTTGCACCGCGAGTCCATGGGGCCTTTATGCCTCGATCCCGACTTGGCGCCAGGCGCCTATCGCCCTCTGAACGCCGCAGAAATACTGGCGATCTGATCCTGACCGACCGCTCAGCAGAAGTTGTCGAACAATTTACCAATGGCACTTGCGGGTTACCGTTGAGCCTGCTTGAATCCAATCGTCAGTCCGCATGTGACTCATCGGTCACAAACGCATTCCAAGAAACTTTTGCCGCGACCGGAACCTCGGTTCCAGCACGACAAACAGCCCCCTCACAATAACAACACCCGTCGACCTTAAGCAGTTGGATCGACATGGGCCTCCCTTCCAGGCGTATGCCTACCTGTCATGAAGATCGTGCAACCTCGTTTGCGCGGACACCTGTTTTTGCGTCGGGAGAAATTTGATATGAGGCCAGAAATCGCTGTGCTTGATATACAAGGTCAGTTCCGGGTTTACACGGAGTTCTATCGCGCAGATGCCGCGGAAAAGACCATTATCTTGGTAAACGGCTCGATGGCCACCACTGCGTCATTTGCTCAAACCGCCCGCAATCTGTATCCACAATTCAACGTCGTGCTTTATGACCAGCCCTACGCTGGCAAGTCTAAAGCCCACAACCTGAACCGCCAGCCGCTGACGAAAGAGCTGGAAGGTCAGATATTGCTTGAGCTGATCGACCACTTCGCCGCCGAGCACATTTTGTCGTTCTCGTGGGGTGGCGCAGCGGCCCTGATCGCCCTTGCGCAACGACCACGGCGGATCGAGAGAGCCGTCATCAGCTCATTTTCACCCGTGGTCAACGTACACATGCGCGACTACCTCGAACGGGGCGTTCAACACCTTGGCGCGTTTGACCGGCATGAAGTCGGCCATCTGGTGAACGACACCATCGGCAAACACCTGCCATCGTTGTTCAAGCGCTTCAATTACAAGCATGTCAGTACGCTGGATGTTCATGAGTACGTGCAGATGCATTTCCACATCAGCCAAGTGCTGTGCATTGATCAATTATGCTACTTGGAAGCCGCGCAAAACATTGACGTGCCGGTGCTGTTTCTCAACGGCGAATGGGACGAATACACCGCCGCAGCGGATGCCAGACTATTCGCCCAGCACGTGCCCGACTGCCAATTCAGCACGCTGCAAAGCACCGGACACTTTCTGGACATGGAACACAAAACCGCCTGCAGCGAATCGCGCAAGGCATTGCTGAACTTCCTCAAACCCGAACCCGCCACCCAGCGCTCGCGGTACCACGAGGTACACCGCCAGCATGCCTTCGCACTGTGAATCTAAAAGCGTCAGTTCCTTGTAGGGATTGCCAGATGTCTGTAGTTGGTGTTTCTGCAAGGGATGGTTTTGCGCGGAATCTGATGGAATGCTAAATCTGTAGAGAGGCAACTTGTCGGCCAACGGGCCGTGTCCAGCGCCGCGGGTCTCACTGAAAAACACTGATCGAGAAATTATCGCTTCTGTTCAGAGGTGACATCTGGTACAAAGTCAGCCGCGAAAAGCGGGTGTCGTATAATGGCATTACTCCAGCTTCCCAAGCTGATAACGAGGGTTCGATTCCCTTCACCCGCTCCAATGAATTCAAGGCTTTCAGCCTGCCCCGCTTCAACTGGGTGTCTGTTTCTATCCTTCTGGCTAAATAAAGTTGAGTACGCCCGTCACTGGGATCTATGGCATTACCACGTCGGGATGCCCGATTTTGATGAAACCAAGGGTCACGGTGATTTCACCTCCGAATGGGTTCTACAGCTCCGTCGCCTCCCGTGCGGAACGCGAACGCAAATTGTAGATTGGGATAAACATCCGCCATTTGAGCTTCCCCTCGAAAAATATTTTGTGATGCCTGGCGACGAGCTTCCTTTGGTGTTCCCAAAGAAACCTAAGCCGGTACGTTAACCACCGCGTACCGTCCATAACAGATCCAGCCTCGTTGTATAGCTCTGACTCATCATCTCTCGTCGCATGCCTCAGTGAGGATTTCTCGGCACACTGGCGGCACGGAGCGTACCTCTACCCCATCGCCCGCTGATCTCGTCCAGCACCGCCATCACCTTGGTCGCCTCTGTCGGCTGGGAAGTGGCGAACAAATCATCGGTGTACTCGCCCGGCTGACACCGATTTAGTAACATTTCAAATCCTCCCCATCCGACAGTCATGCCGTTCAGCGTGAACTCAAAAAAAGTTCGACCCGAAAGCTCGATATCGACTGCGGGTAGATCGGCGGATTCCAAAGCGCTGCGAAGACGCTCCAATTGCTCCCCAACAGTTTCCGTTGCCTGAATTGTCGTCTCGCTTTCCATACGCTCTCCCTGATCGATCCAATTAACGCCTTATGAGGGGGGCAATCGCAAACACTGCTCAACCTTATTCGCTTTACTGAATATCCGTAAATACGTATATTCGTTTTTCCGTATGTGAAAATGAGCTTTACCAATCAAAGCGCTTTCCGTCCGTGACCAGCGACGACCCCGCCGTAATTTGCAACACGCTCCATTTCATCCAGGAGCGCATAAAATTCTTCGTTTTGGTCAAGCCCGACATCTGGAGGATCTATGACAGACCCGATGACTCCGACTGCATTGTTCAAGTGCCTGGCGGATGACACACGAACCAAGATTACGCTGCTGGTCGTCAGTGAGGGCGAGCTGTGCGTATGTGAACTTACAGCCGCTCTTGACCTTAGCCAACCCAAAATTTCTCGCCACTTGGCTTTGCTTCGATCAGCAGGATTATTGATGGACCGTCGCCAGGGTCAGTGGGTTTATTACCGACTGCATCCGGAGTTGCCAACGTGGGTGACGGCCATTTTGAAAGACGTTGTAGATGCCAATCAGCAATGGTTGGAAACCGAGGCCAAACGCCTCTGCGGCATGAATGGTCGTCCAATCAATCAGACCGTGTGCAACTGATTCACGTCCGAACCGGGTTACCGAAATGCTGATCGCCGTACTTATCTTTATTGCCACCATGGTCCTCGTTATTTGGCAACCCAGAGCGTTGGGGGTTGGCTGGAGCGCTACCTTCGGTGCGGTCCTCGCGTTGCTGACCGGTGTCGTCACCTTAGGGGACATTCCCGAGGTGTGGCACATCGTCTGGAATGCCACGGCGACGTTCATCGCAGTGATCATCATCAGCCTTCTACTCGATGAAGCAGGTTTTTTCGAATGGGCTGCGTTGCACGTTGCCCGTTGGGGCGGAGGCAGCACACGTAAGCTTTTCGCCTTCATCATTTTGCTGGGCGCTGCGGTGTCGGCATTGTTTGCCAATGATGGGGCAGCATTGATCCTCACGCCCATCGTGATCGCGATGTTATTGGCGTTGCGCTTTACCCCCGCAGCAACCCTGGCATTTGTCATGGCTGCCGGTTTTATCGCTGATACTGCGAGCCTGCCATTTGTAGTTTCGAACCTGGTCAACATTGTCTCTGCTGACTACTTCAATATTGGTTTCACCGAATACGCGTCCGTCATGGTGCCCGTGAATCTGGTCAGCATTGCGGCGACGATGCTGATGCTGATGTGGTTCTTCCGCAAAGAGCTGCCCAGAACTTATGACCTCAAGCAACTGCATCATCCGGACGAGGCGATCCGCGACCGCCCTACATTCATAGCGGGCTGGTGGGTTTTGGCTTTTTTGTTGGTCGGTTTCTTCGTAATCGAGCCATTGGGCGTGCCGATCAGCGCCATTGCAGCGGTCTGTGCATTCATCCTCTACGTCATCGCGGCACGTGGCCACGCTATCGACACCGGCAAGGTGCTTAAGGGCGCACCATGGCAGGTGGTGATCTTTTCCTTAGGTATGTATCTGGTCGTCTACGGCCTCAAGAACGCCGGGCTGACCGACCATATAGCCCAGATCCTTAACGTATTCGCAGGTTACGGCATCTGGGGCGCCTCCTTAGGTACAGGGCTGTTAACGGCATTCCTATCTTCGATCATGAACAACATGCCTACCGTCCTGATTGGCGCATTGTCCATCAACGCCGCCGATGCCAATGGCGTGGCTCAACAAGCGATGGTGTACGCCAACATCATTGGTTGCGACCTCGGCCCCAAGATCACCCCGATTGGCAGCTTGGCCACGTTGTTGTGGCTGCACGTGCTGGCTAAAAAGAACATCACGATCAGTTGGGGTTACTACTTCAAGACCGGGATCGTGCTGACCTTGCCCATCCTAATCGCCACCCTGTGCGCCCTGGCATTGCGCCTCAGTTTCTGAGTCAAGGAGTCTTCTGATGAAAGTCTTGTTCATGTGCACCCACAACAGTTGCCGCAGCATCCTCTCCGAGGCGTTATTCAATCATCTGGCGCCGAAAGGTACAGAAGCGATCAGCTCAGGTAGCTTTCCTAGCGGGCGCGTAAATCGACGTGCGTTGCAAACGCTGGAGATTGCGGGCATTCCCACGACTGACTTGAGCAGTAAGGCTTCAGATACTTTCGAAGGCTCACCACCGGATATCGTGATTACCGTCTGTGATCGTGCTGCGGGTGAAGCATGCCCAATATTCTTCGGGCCAGCTTTGAAGGCGCACTGGGGCTTGGCCGATCCATCGGAAACTTCCGGGACGGAGGCAGAGATTACGGCGGCATTTGAATCAACCCTCGCCAAGATTCGGGAGCGTGTGAGCGCGTTCCTGGCCCTGCCTCTCAAAACGATGGGTGCTGACCAACTTAAAGCTGAGCTGAGTCGTATTGGCACGCTTTGAAGATCAACCGAAGCTGTGCCTGCCTGGCTAAGCCTTAGGAGTTTATATGCAAGATACATTGCCGAACGTACTCGTCGATCTGATCGACATCCCTTCCCAAGAGCAACTGACACCGGCTACCCCGTCACTCCATAAACCTCGAATTCTTCTTCTGTATGGATCGACACGAGAGCGCTCATTCAGCCGATTAATTACTCAGGAGGCTGCGCGCTTGCTGGAGGAGTTTGGCGCCGAAACCAAAATCTTCGATCCCTCAGGTCTGCCGCTACCTGACGATGCTCATGAGACCCATCCAAAGGTGGCTGAGCTGCGCGAGCTGATGCAATGGTCGGAAGGACAGGTGTGGTGCTCTCCTGAGCGACACGGCTCCATGAGTGCGGTTTTCAAGGCCCAAATCGACTGGGTTCCACTGGCGATAGGCGCTGTACGACCGACCCAAGGAAAGACCCTTGCTGTGATGCAGGTGTGCGGCGGCTCGCAATCTTTCAACGTAGTCAATCAACTGCGGGTACTGGGTCGGTGGATGCGGATGTTCACCATTCCGAACCAGTCTTCGGTTGCCAAGGCGTTTACCGAGTTCGACGAGGCAGGCCGCATGAAGCCGTCCTCGTATTACGACCGTCTGGTAGACGTGATGGAGGAGCTGATGAAATTCACGCTGCTGTTGCGAGATCGCCAAGACTACTTGGTAGATCGCTACTCAGAGCGCAAAGAAACTGCCGAGCAGTTGTCTTCCCGGGTCAATCAGCGATCAATTTAAGGCCCTCATGCCGATTGAAATCAAAGCTGAGCGTCCCGAGGACGCCTCGGAAACCCAGGCCATCTACGCCCCGGTGGTTGCAGACACCGCGATCTCTTTCGAAGAAGTTCCTGCATTAAGCGCAATAAGGCAGTCGTGTTGGACCCGGCAAGAAACTTTGGCAAGCCCGTTTTGACATCAGTGGGTATTTATACGTCGGCGGTTTATCAGGCTTATCTGGCCGAGGGTCAGGACGCCAGGCGTGTTGCGATAATATTTGAGACTCCAACTGCGGCAGTGGATGCGGCGGTAGCGTTTTCGGGAGCGCGGCATTTAGGGTTGGCTATGTCCAGTATCTCGGAAACGGTAGCGTGAGGATCCGCGATAACGCCGACACGTTATTCTCTGATATTACTGAAGGTACGCGACCCCGGCCATGGCAGCCTTCGGCAGCGCCTACAGGTTTTGTGTTTGCTGCGCGGCAGCGCAGCGTCGAAGACGTAGCCATTCACTCAATCAAGCATTAAACCAGCCCAACTTGATCACAAACAGAATTGAAAGTATCACCAGCGCCGGGTTCAGTTCCCGCGCTTTGCCGGACAGCAACTTGATCGCGGTCCAGGAAATAAACCCCAGGGCGATGCCGTTGG